>JAKPKV010000083.1 GCA_029553475.1 Armatimonadota bacterium | reverse complement strand
AGCGCCTTAGTGCGGTCGGGTGGTGGAGGAAGGCTGCGGGCCGCGTGGCTGAGAGGTCGCGCGGCTCGCGGTGTTTCCGGGGGGCGCGGGGTGGACAGGTCGGGCGGGGCGGGGTAGAGTATTGGGGCGAATGGAAGACGCTTTCCGGATCAAAGGAAGGGATGATATGACCACTACGCTGAGGCCGAAGGTGGGTGTGCTGGCGCTGACGCTGGAACTCTATGAGACGCTGGCGCCGAAGGTTCGGGGGGAACGGGAGGAGTGGGTGCGGCGGGAGGTGGCGCCGGCGCTGGGGAAGGCGGCGGAGGTGGTGTTCGGGGGGGCGGTGAATACGCGGGAGGGTGTGGATGCGGCGGTGGCGGGGATGGAGGCGGCGGGGGTGGACGGGATCGTGGTGCTGCTGCTGACGTATGCGCCGAGTCAGATTGCGCTGCCGGCGCTCTGCCGGACGCGGTTGCCGATTCTGGTGTGGAATACGCAGGAGTTGCTGGGTGTGACGCCGGAGTTCGGGGGAGCGGAACTGACGGCGAATCACGGGGTGCATGGAACGCAGGACCTGTGCAATGTGCTGCTGCGCAGCGGGGTGCGGTTCGAGTATGTGACGTCGCATTTGAGTGACGGGGACGCGACGCGCGGGGTGGTGGATTTCGTGCGCGCGGCGGCGGCGGTGCGGCGGCTGCGGTCGGCGCGGCTGGGGTTGCTGGGGTATCCCTTCCCGGGGATGGGGGATTTTGCGCTGGATACGACGCATCTGGCGGCGACGCTGGGGTGCGAGTGGATGGTGATGCCGGTGGAGGAGTACATCCACGGCGCGGCGTCGGCGTCGCGCGAGGAGACGGCGGGGCTGGTGGCGGAGTACCGCCGGTTGTATGAGGTGATGCCGGAGGTGAAGGAGGCGGACCTGGAGGCGACGGCGCGGGTGGAAATTTCGCTGCGGCAGATGGCGGCGGCGCGCCGGTTGGATGGGATGACGTATCAGTTCCTGGCGTTCGGGGATGACGCGCGGACGCCGACGGTGCCCTTCGTGGCGGCGAGCCGGATGATGGCGGAGGGGATGGGGTTCGGGGGTGAGGGTGACTTGATTGCGGCGGCGGGGTCGGCGTTCCTGAACTGGCTGTGCCCGCCGGCGAGTTTCACGGAGGTTTTCACGATCGATTTCGCGGGGAATGCGGTGCTGATGAGTCATATGGGCGAGGCGAATGTGGGGATGGCGCGGCGGGACCGCAAGGTGCGGCTGTCGGCGCGGCCGGGCCCGATTACGCGGACGCTGGCGGGTCAGTTGTCGCTGGCGGTGGGGTTCGAGCCGGGGCCGGCGACGTTGTGCGCGTTGACGATGGGGCCGGGTCAGCGGTGGCGTTTCGTGGTGTCGAAGGTGCAGATTCTGGACTTCGCGCCCGTGGCGGGGCTGCCGTCGCCGACGTGCAAGGTTGCTCCGGCGGCTGGGGATGTGCGCGATTTCCTGACGGGCTACGCAAAG
>JAKPKV010000081.1 GCA_029553475.1 Armatimonadota bacterium | reverse complement strand
GGCGCCTTCATCGGCTACGCCATCGTGGCGCTCGTCGCCGCGCGGCGGCACCTGGGGCGCATCTGGCGGCATCTCATCGGGCGTGAGCCGCTCGACGACAGCGGCGAGATCGTCTCCTATCGCGCCGCCGTGCTGATGATCGTCGCCTCGCTGGCGCTCATCATCGGGTGGGGGGTCTGGACGCGCATGGGGTGGGTCGCCAGCCTGCTGTTTTTCAGCCTGATGCTGGTGATCGGCTTCACCTCCAGCAAGGTGCGCGCGGAGGCGGGCATGCCCTTCGGCTACTGGATGCCCTACTACAGCATGTTCTTCGTGACGGCGATCGGCGGGTTTGCGGTGTTCGGCAGCACCGGCATGCTGGTGGCGACCATCGCCAGCGGCTTCATGTGCGTGGCCTGCTTCTTCTTCATCGCCCCGGTGCAGGTGGAGATGATGGAGCTCGGTCGGCACTTCAAGGTGCGGGCGAAGGACATCGGCCACGGCCTCTGGCTCGGGCTGCTCGGCGGCCTCTTCCTCGGCGGCTTCGGCCTGCTCTGCTGGGCCTACGGTTTCGGCGCCGATAACCTCTCGACGATCTGGCCGTACGGGCAGAACTGGTACTTCAATAATTACCGTAACGCGGAGATGGCCATTGACCGCGCGTTTGCCGCCGACCCGACGAACCTGCTCACTCCGGCCACCGAGCCATTGAATATCGTGCGGAACGTGGAGGCGAAGGGCGTGGCCATCGGCGTGGGCGTCACCGGCCTGCTGGCCGCGCTGCGCAGCCTCTTCATGTGGTTCCCGCTGCACCCGCTGGGCTACGTGCTGGCCACCTCGTACTTTGCCCGCACCGTCTGGTTCACCTGTTTCGTCGCCTGGGCGGTGCGCGTCATCGTGCTGCGCATCGGCGGCGCGCACTCCATCCGGAGGGGGCTCATTCCCTTCTGCGTCGGCATGTTCCTGGCCTGCGTGACGTCCATGATCCTTTTTGACCTCGTCGGCCTGTACCTGCGCGCCATCGGCATCACGGCGGTGTACTCGCAGATCCCGTAGCGGGGGCGTGGGCGATGGTATACCGCCGTTCCGTCCCGATCGGTGGTGTTTGGCCGCGTGTTTCCGCGTTGATGGGGGACGCGGGCACTAAAGTACCCCCCCTGCGAGGCCCTGCGGCCAGGCGTCCCTCTGCAGGGACGCGACGGGTACCATCAGGACCATCACACATCGCTGTTTGGTGAAGGAACCGCTGGCTTCCGGGCGAATATTGACGGCATGCTGACCGTTGCCGAGCTGTGTGAAGCGCTGATTCGCATCCCTACCGCTGACCCCGCGCCGACGGGGGCGGCCATCGCCTGCTGCGCGGAGGTGCTGGCGCCGGCGGGATTCCGGGTGACGCACACCTTTGCGACCGCGCCGGGGATCGCCCACGCGCTGCTGGAGCGTCCCGGCGACGGCCCGCCGCTGCTCATTGACGCCCACCTTGACACCGTGCCGCTGGGCGATCCGGCGCGCTGGACGCACGACCCCCATGGCGAGATCGCCGCGGGCGCGGTGTGGGGGCGCGGCGCGGTGGACGACAAAGGGCCGCTGGCGGCGGCGCTGGCGGCGCTGCGCGAGGTGAGGACCTCCCGGCACCTGGTGCTCAGCCTGCTGGGCGACGAAGAGCTGCACATGCACGGGGTGAAGGCGGCGCTCGATCACCCCATCGTGCGCGCGGCCACCCAGGTGATCGCGCTGGAGCCCACCGAGAACGCGCCCATTCGCGCGCACAAGGGCAACGCGCGGGTGCGGGTGGACGTGCGCGGGAAGGCGGCGCACAGCTCGCGCCCCTGGGAAGGGGTGAACGCCATCACCGAGAAGTGGCGGCTGCTGGCCGCGCTGGAGGCGTGGTTCGCGGCGGGCGAGGGCTGTCGGCGCCTCCCCGAGTTCGGCGATGACCCCTCCACGCTGGTGGTCACCCGCGAGCAGACGCCGAATACCGCCTACAACATCATCCCCGAGGACAGCAGCGCGTGGCTGAATTACCGCCCGCTGCCCGGCGCCGACGCGCCCTTTGACGCGCTGCGCTCCGCGGTGGCGGCGTGCGCCGGGCGGCTGGGTATCGCGGCGGCGGCGGCGGTGGAGTTTGCCAATCCCCCGCTGCTGACCCCGGCGGATGCGCCGCTGGTGCGCGCGCTGGAGGCGGCGACCGGCGCGCCCGCCGGCGCGGTGCCGTACGGCACGCACGGCGGCTACTTCGCGCTGGGCGGGCGCGAGACGGTGGTCTTTGGTCCCGGCACGATTGCGCAGGCGCACCGGGAAGACGAGCACTGCCCGATCAGTGAGCTGGAGCGCGGCGCGGCGCTCCTCGCGTCCATCGTCGCCGCGTTGGGGTGATGGCGCGTTCCGGAGGGTTCGATGACGACATCGCGACCGTCGCTGTCACGCCTGTTTCTCATCCACCAGGCGATTGCCGCCCGTGAGTACCCCTCGCTTGAGGACCTGGCGGAGCTGTGTGGCGTCACGGCGCGCACCATCAAGCGCGATCTGCGGATGCTGCGCGACGCCTTTCGCGCGCCACTGACGTATTTTCGCGCGCACAACGGCTACGCCTATGCCACCCCGTTCAACCTCTCCGCCCCGCCGTTGTCAGAGGGCGAACTGCTGGCGCTCTGCTTCACCATCACCATGGCCGCGGCGATGGGGCAGACGCCGTTCGCGCCCGCGCTGCGGCGCAGCGCGGAAAAACTGCGCGCCATGCTCCCGGAACCGTATCAAGCCGTGCTGCTGGATGATGGCCCCTGCATGTCCGCGCTGGCGGACCCCGCGCCGCCGCCACGGGTGGAGACCTCCATCTACTTTCACGATCTGCTGCAGGCGATTGAACGTCATCGCCAGGCGCGCATGACCTACTACACCATGGCGCGCGACGCGGTGACCACCCGCGTGGTGGACCCCTATCACCTCTACTTCCGTCGGGGCATGTGGTATGTACACGCCTGGTGTCATCTGCGCGGTGAGACGCGCGACTTCGCCCTGGAGCGCATCCGGCGGCTGGAGCTGCTGGCGGAACACTTCACCCCGCCCGACCACCAGGCGATGCTGGACCGCCTGGCGCGGCGTTTTTCGCTGATGAATGAGGGGCATGCCGCGGTGGCAATCCGCTTCGACGCCGAGTGGGCGCGCCGCATTCGCGAGCGCGTGTGGCACGCCTCGCAAACGATCGAAGACCACCCGGACGGCTCCTGCACGCTGCGCATGACCATCGAGGGCCTGGAGAGCGTGGTGCGCTGGGTGCTCGGGTTCGGCCGTCACGCCCGCCCCCTCGCGCCGGAGGCGCTGGTGCGCCGCGTCCGCGAGGAAGTGGAGGCCATGCGCGCCGTATTGCGGGACGAAGCCGTGCGGAAGGATGCAGAATAATATTTCCCACCCGTCTCGCTGAGGGACCGATTCTGTCCCTGTCGCGTGGTAAGGTGTTCCATGAAGGGAGACCCGCCATGGCGGCCGGTGTGATGCTTTCGGTGGAGTGCGACGATCGTATCCTTCCGGTAGACCGCGCTGTCGAGCGCGTGCTGGAGGTGACGGTGGCGGCCTCCGGGGGCGACCGGCGCGCCCCACGGGCCGCGCGCGCGCCGGCGCTGGTGCTGGCGTGCCGCGATGATGCCGGGCGGCGGGCGGGCGCCGCAGCGGCGGCGCGCCTCCAGCAGACGCTCGCGCCCGGCGAATTACTGGCGGTCACCACGGTGGCCGCCAGCGAAACGGCGCTGGTGGACGCGTGGTTTGATGCCGGGTCGCGGCTGGCATCCGCGCCTGAGCGCGCGGCGCTCGTGGCATTCGTCACCGACGGCCTCCCCACACGGGCGGACGCCGACCTCGCTCCGCTCGCGCTGCGCGCGCGGCAATTGTGCCAGGTCGGGGTGAGCACCGCCGCGTTCTGCATCGGGCCGGATTCCGACATCATCACCCCGCTGCTACTCGCGGAACAGGGCGGGGGCGCCTTCCACATGCTCGCGAGCCCTGACGCGCTGCTCCCGGCGCTGCTCGCCGAGGTAGACGACCTCGCCGGCGTCATCGCCACGGACAGCCTGCTGACCGTGACCGCGCCGCCGGGCGCCGCGGTATATGTGCTGGGCGACGTTCCGCATGAACGCCTGCCGACCGGGGTCCAGATTGCGCTCGGACAACTCCGCCGCGGGGAAGCCCGGCGCCTGTATCTGTGTCTGGCGCTCACGGCCGGCGGCCCGGGCGCGCTGAGTATCACCGCCGATGTGATGATGCGGGCGTTTGACGGCGAGGTGTTGCGGGCGTGTGCCGAACAGACCTTGCGTCCGGGGCCGTTGACGGTGGCGCCTTCACGCCGCATTCGCGCCGCCGCCGCCCGCGTCGAGACGGCTGCGGTGACGGCAACGGCGCTGGCCCTGGAGCGCGCGGGCCGGCGTCACCAGGCGGAAGCGATGTTGCGCGACGCGCTCCGGCGCCATGCCGCCGCGCTGGACGGCGCCGATTACGCCGCCGGCGAGGCGCTGGCCGCTGCCCTCGCCGGGGGATTGCGCATCGCTGACCGGAACCGGGCCTGCCTGGATGCGTATCAAGCCCGCCGGGGGTGAAGAGGTGAAGGGGTGACAAAGGCCCGAAGGGCCGGCAGCCGTTAGCCACGGGTGGAGCGATAGCGGAACCCGTGGGCAGGTGCCGCGATATTTCGAAAAGTCCTGAAAGGACGACAGCAGAGCATGCGCCCGGCTCGACGGGGGCGGAACGGTAAGTAAATAGTAGTGGCTTTTTGCCGGATCTTGGCGGATGTGCACCGTGCCCTCCCGCATCCGGCGGCATCAGGGCGGCGGCTCCCCTTTTCCTTGCGGGGTGTGGTATCATGCGCGCATGAGCACTCGCATGACACCCCGCGAACGCGTCCTCGCCGCCCTGCGCCACGCGCAGCCGGACCGCGTCCCCTTCGCCTGGGGCTTTGGCGCCACCCCTGACATGGCCGCGATCCTGGCGCGCGAGTTGTCCGCGCGCGGGATAGACTGGGCGGCGCTGCGGTGCGCGGTGGACGATATCGCGCGCCTGCCGTCCCCGCCGCCGCTGGCTCCGCCCCCCGACGGCCGCGATATGTGGGGGATTGCCTGGGCGCCGATGCGCTACCAAGGGGGAGCGTATACCGAGGTCGCGCGGCATCCGCTGGCCGGGGTGACGACGGTGGAGGCGCTGCGCGCCTATCCCTGGCCGGATCCGGCGGCGTTCGATTACGACGGCCTGGCCGCGCGCCCGGCGGAGCGCGCCCCGCGCCGCGCACGCGCCACCCTCATCGCCGGGGGCAATCCTTTCGAAATCTACTGCTGGATGACCGGGCTGGAAGAGGCGATCATCAACCTGCTTGACGCGCCGGAGGTGGTGACCTGCGCGCTGGAGCGCATCACCGGCGTCTTCGAAACGATGCTGACGCGCACGCTGGCGGTCATCGGCGACCAGGTAGACATGATCTTCTTCGCCGATGACCTGGGCTCACAGACCGGCCCGCTCATCTCGCGCGCGCTGTACCGCGAGCTCCTCATGCCGTTCCATCGCCGGCTCACCACCCGCGCGGCGGAGCTGGCGCCGCATGCCGCGCGCATGCTGCACAGCGACGGCGCCGTGTTTGACCTGCTTCCCGACATCATTGACGCGGGCTTCACCGTTTTTGAAGCGGTGCAGACCGACGCCGCCGGCATGGACCCCGCGCGGCTGAAGGCGGTGTATGGTTCCGCGCTGGCGTTTCACGGCGGCATCAGCGTGCAGCAACTGCTGCCCCACGCCGCTGCTGACGCCGTCTATGCGGAATCGCGGCGGCTGGTGGAGACTTTTGGCGCCGGCGGCGGGTATATCGCCGCTCCTTCCCATGCCATCCAGGTCGGCACGCCGGTGGACAACGTGCTGGCGATGCTGCGCGGGGTGCTGGGAGAGGATGACTTTTCCGCCGCGTGCGCCGCGGCGCGGACCGCGCACTGACGATGGCAACCGACAGAGTCCTTTCCGGCGATTGTGGCAGCACGGCCTTAGAAACTGTACGGAAAGTCTCGGTGTAGGGCTGCTGAGGGGATGCCGGCCTGGATCACGGCGGACGTCCGCGGCGCTATCGAGAGCGAGAGAGGGTGAGGACGGCCAACGCCGAGCCTGCGGCAAGCCACCAGTAGGCACGCGCCGAGACTCCTCGGACAGTTTCTTACGCCCGCGGCTGGCGGCGCGCGGGCACGCGCTGCTGCTGGCAACGCACGGGATGATCGGATAAGGAACCAACTGGGAGCGATGAGATGAAAGTGCTGCCGCACCTTTTTGCGAACAATCGGGCCTGGGCCGCGCGCATCAGCCAGGCCGACCCCGATTTTTTTGCCGCGCTGGCGCGCCAGCAGTCGCCGGAATATCTGTGGATCGGCTGTGCGGACAGCCGCGTGCCGGCGAATGAGATCGTCGGCCTGCGGCCCGGCGAGCTCTTCGTGCATCGCAACGTGGCGAATCTGGTCATCCACACCGACATGAACTGCCTGGCGGTGCTGCAATACGCGGTGGAGGTGCTGCAGGTGAAGCACGTCATCGTCTGCGGGCATTACGGCTGCGGCGGGGTGGCGGCGGCGCTGGAGGCGCCATCGCATGGCCTCATTGACCACTGGCTGCGGCATATCCGCGACATTGCCCGCCGCCGGGCGGCGGAGCTGGACGCCCTGCCCGACCACGCCGCGCGCGTGCATCGTCTCTGCGAGCTGAATATCATCGAGCAGGCGGCGAACGTCGCCACCACCCCCATCATCCAGGACGCCTGGCGGCGCGGGCAGGCGGTCGCCATCCACGGCTGGGTGTATGATCTGCACGACGGCTTGCTGGACGATCTGGGCGTCTGCCTGACCTGCGGCGACGATGTGCGCGGCTCGACGGATTGGGCATAGCATTGGGCGTCCGGGCCTCCACCAGACCTATGTGCGGCATGCAACGCCGCGGCCCCGGCCCTCTCGTGCGAAAAAGGTTCCCCGGCATCCGCGCTGAATAGGGGAGGCGAGGCAGGGCCATGACCACGATCTACGTCACCTTCAGCAATCATTTTGACCTCGTCTGGCGGCGGGGGTGGGAGCGCGCCACCGATTACCTGGGCGCGCGCTACCCCGGTTACCGGCGCATCGAGGAACTGCTGCTGCTGAAGCATCTCGCGCTGGCGGAGGCGGGGGAGGGGGCGTACCAGGTGGAGCAGGCGCTGACGCTGCGCGCGTTCCTCCAGACGCATCCCGACGCGCTGCCGCGGCTGCGGGCGCTGTATGCGCGCGGCCTCTTCGAGGTGATGGGCGCCGGCGAGGCGATCATTGACGTGAATATGTGCCAGTGCGAGACGATGATCCGCAACATGGCCTCCGGCGTGCGCTATTGCCGCGATATCCTCGGCATGCCGCCGCTGCAGGCGAACCACGGCGACGGGTTTGGTTCCTCGGCGCAGTTCCCGCAGGTGATTCGCGGCTGCGGCTTCCGCTCCATCCCCGGCCTCTCCTACAGCAAACCAGACAACAGGTATTGGCGCGGGCTGGACGGCAGCACCATCTACGTCGGCGGGGGCGGCGCGCCGGGCCGCGGGTACTTCTTCGACCACGACTACCACGAAGCGTGCCGCGTCTGCCGCGGCGTCGCGTCCGCGGGCTGTGACGCCTGCGAGGGCACCGGCCTCGACCTGCCGCAGAACACCTATCCGCCGTTCGAGCCGGTGGATCCGACGCAGCTTTCCGGCGAAATCGGCGCCTATACGATCTGTTCGGAAGAGATGTTCCCGCCAGAAGGGTTCTCCGCCACGCTGCGCGGTTGGGAAGCGGCGCAGCCGGACGTGCGCTACGTGTGGGGGACATCGCGGAATTACGCCCACCTGTGGGCGGAGGCGGAGGCGCTGGCCGATGATCCGCCCGCCGGGCTGCTGTCGTCCCGCGTGGAGAACAACCCGTGTCAGACCGGCTGCCTGGTCTCGCGCATCCGTGTCAAGCAGCGGGCGCGGCGCTGCGAGGGCGTCTTCTACGGCTGGGAGTCGGCGCTGGCGCTCTCCGGCATCGCCCTCGACCCCTCGGTCTGGGAGCCGCTGTTCCTCGAGTTGCCGCTCTTTTTCTTCCACGACGCCGTCACCGGCACGCACCAGGACGACGCCTACCTCGAGCTGATGGCGCGTATGGCGGCGCTCGACGCCAGCACCGAGGCGGCGGCGCTGGCGGCGCTGGGGGCGGGGGTCGCGTCACCTGCCGCGTGGGCGGACGGCGCGCGGGCGCTGTGGACCTTCCCGCTCAGCGCGCGCCCGGTGCGCGTGCCGCTGCCGGTGACGCGCTGGCGCGACGCGGAGCCGCGCGTCGCGGTGGCGGCGGATGGCCGGCGCTTCCCCATCGTGCCGACGCTGCATCGGTTCTCCCCGGCGATGCCGACGCATGCCTGGCGGCCGGTGGCCGCCACCGGCCCCACCGCCCGCACCCGCCCCGAGGCCGCCACCGCCTACCTCGAGACGGACGGCCTGACGCCGCTGGCCTGGTCGGCGCTGCGGGTGGAGCCGGCCGCCGTGCCGACGCCGCTGGAGGGCGCCGTGCTGGAAAACGCCGCGTTGCGGGTCGGCTGTGACGAGCACGGCATTGTCTCGGTGACCGATACCGCCACCGGGACCGTCGCCGCCGCCGATGCCCTGCGGCTCGGCGAGCTGCTGGTGGAGGAGGACGAGGGCGACCCGTGGGGCACGCGCAAAATCTCCTCCTTCCGCCGCGCGCTGGGCGCCTATACCTATTTCCTCGGCGCGTTGCGCTTCGACGGCTACCAGGAGGCGTATTTTGGCGGCCGCTTCGAGCCGAGCTTGCCCTTCGGTCGCGAGGGCGACCCGAATATCTTCTCGCTGGACTGGTACGTCACCGTGCGCCTGCTCGACCACGCCTGCCGGGTGGACGTGCAATACGAGCTCTACTGGAAGGCGGTAAACCGCCGTATCCGCGCCGCCTTCCCCACCGGCGCGGCGAGCGATGCCGGCCTCTACGGCATCCCCGGCGGCTGGCTCACGCGCGCGCGCTACGAGCAGACGGAGACCTTCCTCTGGGCGCCCAACGGCGACTGGCCGGCGCTGCATTGGTTCGGCACCCCGCCGTCACCCCCTCCCCCGCGGGGAGAGGGGCGGCCGGGGTGGGCGGTGGTCAATTACGGCACGCCCGCCGCGCGCATCGAGGACGGGCGGCTGCTGGTGTCGCTGCTGCGCGCGCCGGGGTTCGGGCACTGCCTGGAGCGCTACGCGCAGGATTATCCCATGCCCACCGGCGGCATCCGCGACGGCGGGTGGCATCATTTCACGGTGAGCGTCATGCCGTTCACCGATCCGGCGGCGATGGCCCTCGCCGCCGCCGCGCTCAACGCCAGGCCGCCCAGCGTGCTATCCGGCGAATGCCCGGCGGCGCCCGCCCTCCGCGTGGAGGGTGACGGCATCGAGGTGCTGGCCGCCAAATCGCCGTTCAGCGGCGAGGGGCTGATCCTCCGCCTGCTCAATCAGCGCGACACGGAAACGACCGCGACACTCCACCTCCCCGCCGGCGCGCGGGTGTATGACTGCACCATGCTGGAGGACGCGCGCGCGGAGATCGGCACGGCGGTGGCGATGCGGGCGTTTGCGATGAAAACGCTGCTGATCCGGTGAATGCCGGGGGATGCGTGCCGAGGCGGGGATGCCGCCGGCGGGGAGGGCCGCGGCCGGATTTTCCCCCTCCCCGCGCCTTTACGCGCCGCGCGATATCGCCTATAATGACCGGGAGTCGCGATGCGCATGGACGCGCCGTGAGCGCCATTGCACAGCCGCGTCGTTGAGGCGATGCGGACGTATACCATACACATAGCCATCACGCGGAAGGAGCAGTTATTATGGGTTTACGCATTTTTGGTTTCATGTTCAGCGCGGTGATCGCGTTTGCCACCTCGGTGATCGGGCACGCGCTGGCGAAATTTTTCCTGGCGGTGGTGGAAAATAACGCGAAGCTGCCGCTGTCGCCGCTGTATAAAACGCTCACCCCGGTGGGGGTGGTCTTCATCTTCGCCATCATCGGCTTTTACCTGGGCACGCGCCTCTTCCGCGGCATGGCGGAGGTGGCCAACAGCCTGAAGCGCATCCCGGCGGAAGATAAGATCGCCAGCACCTTCGGCACGCTCATCTCGCTGATCCCGGTGGTGCTGGTGTGGGCGGTCACGCTCACGCTGGTGAATCCTGACCACTTTCCGATGTTGGCGCTGGTGGCCGTACTGCTGCTGGCTTCCGTGTTCATCATCTGGCTGGGGAACGTCATCGCCCTCAGCATGAAGGACGAGATGAAGTTCCTCTTGCCGGGGCGGCCCAGCGGCGCGTCCGCGGCGGCGCCGGCGGCAGGGGCGACCCCGAAGCTGCTGGACACCAACGTCATCATTGACGGGCGCATCTACGATATCTGCCGCGCGGGCTTCCTGGAAGGTTCGCTCATCCTCCCCGGCTTCGTGCTGGAGGAGCTGCACCACATCGCCGATTCCGCCGACGCGCTGCGCCGCAACCGCGGCCGCCGCGGGCTGGATATCCTGCACCAGCTGCAGACCGAGATGGAAGGCTCGCTGCGCATCCTCGATCGCTACAAGGTCACCTTCGCCCCCGGCGACGGCGTGGATATCAAACTGGTGAAATTGGCGAAAGCGATGGGCGCGGATATCGTGACCAACGACTATAATCTGAACAAGGTCGCCAAGCTGCACGGCGTGCGGGTGTTGAACATCAACGAACTCGCCAACGCGGTGAAGCCGGTGGTGCTGCCGGGCGAAGAGCTGGTGGTGACCATCGTGCGCGAGGGCAAAGAATACAACCAGGGCGTGGGGTACCTGGACGACGGCACTATGGTAGTGGTGGAGAACGGCAAGAAGATGCTGGGCGACACCGTGGCCGTCACCGTCTCCAGCGTGCTGCAGACGGTGGCCGGCAAGATGATCTTTGCCGATCTGAAATTCGAGGGGCAGGAGGATAGCGACGACGGTAGCGGTTCTTATTCCGGCCGCGGGGGCCGGCGAAAGACTACGTAACCCGGCGCGCAAAGCCTGGGTGCCGCTGGGAGGGCGCCCGCTGCTGACGCACGCCCTCGAGACCTTCCGCGGCCATCCGGCGGTGACGGAGATCCTCCTCATCGTGGCGGCGGATGACATGGAGCGCGCACGGGCGCTCATCGCCGAAGGCCCCGCGACCGTGACGGAAAAGGTGGTGCCGGGCGGCGCGCAGCGGCGCGATTCCGTCTGGCAGGGGTTGCAGGAGATGTCGGCCGGTACGGAGATCGTGCTCATCCACGATGCCGCCCGGCCTTTCGTCTCTCACCGGGTCATCAGCGCCTGCATAGACGCGGCGCGCGCGCATGGCGCGGCGGTGGTCGCCTGCCCGCTGGCCGACACGGTGAAGCGCGGGAGCGCCGAGGGGGCGGTGGCCGCCACCGTGGAGCGCGCCGGGCTGTGGGGCGCGCAGACGCCGCAGGGCTTTCGCGCCGACCTCGCGCGGCGCAGCTACGCCCGCGCCATCGCCGAGGACTGGCCGGTGACCGATGATGCCGGCGTCGTCGAACGCGCCGGGCACCGCGTGCACCTGGTTGAAGGCGAGGCGATGAATTTCAAGATCACCGGGCCCGACGACCTGGCGATGGCGGAACGCCTGCTGCATGGGGGGCGAGCCGCCGTCGAGCCGCCCCGCGTCGGCTTCGGCTATGACGTGCACCGCCTGGTGCCGGACCGCCCGCTGGTGTTGGGCGGGGTGACGGTGCCGCATGCGCTGGGCCTGCTGGGGCACTCGGATGCCGACGTGCTGGCGCACGCGATCATGGACGCCCTGCTGGGCGCCGCCGCGCTGGGCGACCTGGGGGGACACTTCCCCGATACCGACCCGCGCTATTCCGGCATTTCCAGCCTGGTGTTGCTGCGGCAGGTTGGCGCATTACTGCGCCGGCAGGGGTATACTGTCAGTAACGTGGACGCGACGGTGGTCGCGCAGGCGCCGAAGCTGGCGCCCCATATCCCCGCGATGCGGGCGCGGCTGGCGGAGGCGCTGGCGAGCACCGTCGCGCAGATATCCGTGAAGGCGACCACCAGCGAAGGGTTGGGGTTTGCCGGAGCGGGCGCCGGGATGGCGGCATATGCGACCGCCTGCCTTCGCCGGGCAGACCTGCCCGCGTAACGGGCGCGGATGGCGCGGGCCATTCGCCGCATCCCGATCCACGGGATGCCGGGTACGTGAAAAAAGGAGGACGAGCGATGCAGATTATTTTCACCGGAAAACATCTCGACGTGACGCCGTCACTGCGGGAATACGCTGAGACGAAGCTGTCCAAACTCAGCCGCTTTTTCGACCACGTGCAGGACGTGCACGTGATGGGGAGCATCACGCGCGGGCAGCACATCGTCGAGGTGACGCTCAAGGTGGACGGCACGCTGATCCGCGCCGAAGAGCGCACGGGCGATATGTATACCTCCCTCGACCAGGTGGTGGCTAAACTCGAAGGACAGCTTCGCCGCTACAAGGAGCGCTTCATCACGCGCACGCAAGAGGCGCTGGGCGGCCAGAAACCCACCGAACTGGTGGCCGCCGCCACCGCCACCCCCGCCGAAGAGGAAGAGTCGCTGCCGGAGATCGTGCGCACGAAACGCTTCGCCGTGAAGCCGATGGGCCCGGAAGAGGCGGCCATGGAGATGGAACTCATCGGCCACGACTTCTTCGTCTTCCGCAACGCGGAGAGCAGCGAAGTGAACGTCATCTATCGCCGCCGCGACGGCAACTACGGGCTGATTGAACCCTTTTGAAGTCCGCCGCGACGGCATGGGCAACGCCACCGCCCCCTCCGCGCGGAGGGGGCGGTCGTTCGTGCGGAGTGCAACTCCGCGGCCCCAGTCGCCCTCTCCGCGCGCGGAGGGGGCGGCCTTTTGGGCGGGCGAGCGTCCCCGCGAGCCGACTCCGAGTGGAGGTGATGGTTTGTCGTGTTCGTTAGCGAGGCTATCTCGTGTGCACGATGGATAAGACTTCCTCCCGGAGTCGGCTCGCGGGGACGCTCGCCTGCCCATGGTGCCAGGATGAGTGCCGGTCCCCTCGCCGGCGCGAGGGGACCGGCTACGATTACAGTCCGGCGCCGCCGGCAGCCGGGGATGCGCGGCGGCGCGCCGGCGCCGGGCTACGGCGTCCAGTAGCTGGTGGCGCGGAAGAGCGGGCCGTTGCGGAACTCGCCATCCGCCAGGATATAGCCGAAGGTGGTGGTGTTCGTGTTGCGGCCGTCATTCATCGCCAGCACCCGCAGCGTGCGGATGAGCGGATACTCGAATTCGCCGGGCGCGGCAGTGGGATGTTCCGGCACCAGCCAGCGATATTTGGGGTTCTGGTTCGGATAGAGCTTGCCGTCCAGGCTGAGGATCGTCACCGTGTCGGGATCGGCGAAGGCGGCGGAGCAGTAGCCGACGCCGTAGGGATCGGCGGCGACCTTCTCCACCATGTCGCGGTCGTCCGTGACGGTGATGGCCCGGCTGCCGATGGCGGCATTCAGCACCCCCGCGCTCTCCGCGTACTTGCGCGCGCCGCTATTGGCGCCCAGCGTGTACGCCTGGTAGACGTTGGCGCTGTAGCCCTTGTACGTCGCGTCGCAGAAAAGGGTCGCCAACTGCGCCGTACCGGTGTCGTGGTCATCGGCGCCGAGGCCGCCCGCCGTGATCTTGCTGTGCTTCGACACGATGAACACGAACGCGTCGCGGGCGATGTCCTGCAGCGCCTGGTTCGCGGCGGGAGTGATGGCCTGCACCGCGTTATCGGCGATGCCCCAGACGAACTGGGCGCCGGCCAGCGCGCGGCGCCACTCGGCGTTCTTCGCGGCCGCGACGGTGACGTTCGTCACGTCGCCCGCCCCCGTGAAGCCGCGGGTGAAGACCTTGCCGCCCTTCGCCATCCACACCTCCGCCGCCGCCGCGATGATCGGCATCGTCGCGTAGTCGCCGCCGATGGTGATGGTGGTGGCGACCGGCGCGATGCCGGCCGGCGCGTTGGGCAGCTGGATGCCGCCGCCGTAGTTCTGCACGAGGCCGAGCCCGACCGCCTGATAGAAGGCGCGCCCCGGGCCGTAGGTGATGTCTTTCAGGTTCGCCTGCCTGCCGGGGAAGAATTTGGCGTGGCCGTCGCAGAAGCCCACCACCACGCCCTCATGGCGCGGGTCGAGCTCGGCCGCGGTGTTCGCCGCCGGCGACGTGGGGTCAACGAGCGCGCCGCCGCCGATGAGGCCGCCGCCGTCCGCCCAGACGCGGGAGGGGGTGGCATCGGCGATGGCGCCCACCTCGGAGGGCGCGCGCACCTGCGCTTCGTTGCAGCCGGTGCCGTCCGCGCGCACCAGCAGGCCGCTGTAGCCATAGCTGATGGGGCGCGCGGCGTCGTTGGCGGCGTCGGCCGGGCAGAAGAAGATCTTCTGGGTGCCGGCATAGTTCTCGATGGCCGTGTTCCAGGCGGCGCCGGGGTAGCGGTTGCCGTTATCCTGGGCATACATCTGCACGGCCATGGACAGTTGGCGCACCTGCGAGGTGCAGGTAATTTTCCACGCCTGTAGCCGGGCTTTCTGGAAGACCGGGAACAGGATGGAGGCGAGGATCGCGATAATCGCGATCACCACCAGCAGCTCGATGAGGGTGAACCCTCGCTTCAACATACGGGAACACATGGTACTCCTCCTTTCGTGTTGTCGCCAGTTGGGTGATCCCTCGGGAGTTCCCGGTCCGTCAGGATCGCTTACCACTTTCAGCGTATCCCGATAAACCGCCAGCAGCGCGACTGTACAGGCGAAGCGCATTAAACCCGCGTTAACCGGCCTTGACCTTCATAACCGGAATGGCATCGGGGCTTAATCTTCTTAATCATGGCAGCGGGGAAGTATTAACCCGATTATCCTGGCGGCCCTGCGCGCCGATGCGGGGCTATCGCGCGGATGGGGGGCGACAGGCAACGCCTCGCGTAGCAGCACGATGACGCGCTGACGGGCGAATAGTTCCGAAACAGTTTCTCAGTTGCCACCGTTGCCGGCGACAACCGCCATCGGCGGGAGGAATCCGCGGCGCGAGCGCGAAATGACGGGGTAGTGCAATCTCACCCTTCAGGAGGCATATCCATGGCCATTCCCAAATTGAACGTGGCGATGATCGGCTACAAGTTTATGGGCAAGGCGCACAGCAACGCCTATCGGCAGGTGGCGCGGATGATGGACCCCGCCGCGGAGCCGGTGATGAAGCTGCTGGTGGGCCGCACGCCCGACGCGCTGGACGCCGCCGCCGCCCAGTACGGCTGGCAGCAGACGGCGACGGACTGGCGCAGGGCGATTCGCCGCAAGGATATTGATATCGTGGACGTCTGCACGGCGAACGACACGCACATGGAGATCGTGCTCGCCGCGCTGCGCGCCGGCAAGCACGTCCTGTGCGAAAAGCCGCTGGCGATGAACACCAAACAGGCGGCGCGCATGGCGCAGGCGGCGGTGGAGAGCGGCGTGAAGCACATGGTGAACTTCAACTACCGCACCTGTCCGGCGGTGGCGCTGGCGAAACAGCTCATCGCGGAAGGCCGCATCGGGCGCATCTTCCACTGGCGCGCCTGCTACCTGCAGGACTGGATCATTGATCCGGATTTCCCGCTGGTGTGGCGGCTGGACAAACACGTCGCCGGCTCCGGCTCGCACGGCGACCTCAACGCGCACATCATTGACCTCGCCCTCTGGCTGGTGGGCGACATCGCGGAAGTCTCCTCCGCCATGGAGACCTTCGTGAAGGAGCGCCCGCTGCAGGCGATGACCACCGGCGGGCTGGGCGCCGCCGCCGGCGACGGCCGCGGCCCGGTGACGGTGGATGACGCCGTCATCTCGCTGGCGCGCTTCCGCAACGGCGCGCTGGGCACCTTCGAGGCGACGCGTTTTGCCGCCGGCCGCAAGAACGGCTGGTTCTTCGAGATCAACGGCGACAAGGGCAGCGTGCGTTTTGAGTTCGAGCGCATGAACGAGCTGTATTTCTTCGACCGCACCGACCCCGCGCACGCGCAGGGGTTCCGCACCATCCTCGCCACCGAGTCCATCCATCCCTACCTGCAGGCCTGGTGGCCGCCGGGGCACATCATCGGCTACGAGCACGGCTTCACCCACAGCGTCTATAACTTCCTCAACGCCGTGGCGCGCGATACCCCGCCCTCGCCGGACTTCGTGGAAGGCGCCAGGGTCAACGCGGTGCTCGACGCCATGAGCAAATCCGCCGAGACGCGCAAATGGACGGCGGTGCCGGAGATCGTCATCACGCCGCTGGCGCGCGTGTAGCGTCGGTACGCACCTCACCGCGGCGCCGGCCGGGTCTGCCCGGCGGCGCCGCGGGTGTGCGCGAATTTTGCCATCC
The DNA here is from genome assembly GCA_029553475.1 of Armatimonadota bacterium. Classification (GTDB taxonomy): domain Bacteria; phylum Armatimonadota; class Hebobacteria; order CAIYQO01; family CAIYQO01; genus JAKIYB01. The sequence continues at coordinate 27,996 of JAKPKV010000081.1, read as the reverse complement.
CCGCTGTCATTATGACCCGCGATGTGGAAACAGTGAATACGGCAGCAGTATTCACGGCAATCACGGCGGTCATCATGGCACCATTATCCGGCATCGGCATGCTCGCGGTCATCGAAAACGGGGAGCCGCGCTTTCGGCCCCTGGAATTCGTCACCGTGGATGGCGAACTCTGGGCAGCGAGCCGCGGCAACCTGGAGCATTGCGATGGCCAGCACGTGGAGGTGCTCTTCTTCAACGAGGGGTATGACCTGGCGCAGGTGCAGGGGGTGCTGCGCTGCAGCCACCATGCCGGCGACCTCGACCGCCTGCGTGCCCTGTGCCAGACGACCCCCCCGTACCCCGCCAGCACGCACCAGGACGAAATGGTGATCAAAGTCATCCCCGGCGATACCGAGGTGTTGCCGGCGTATCACCAGAAGAACGGCGAAAATGCCGGATAATCGGCAGGAATCCCTCCCGCGACCGCGTATCTACTGAGCAGGCTGCCGCCTCACCCGGCGGAGCGAGCGCTTGCGCCCGGCGGCCGCATACTGCATTCCAGGGGAGGTTGTACCATGAAAGTTGGCGTATTCGCCGTCTTGTTCAGCGCCATGCCGTTCGAAGAGGCGATGGATTACATCAAAGCCGCCGGCTGCGACGCGGTGGAAATCGGCACCGGCTGTTATCCCGGGGGCGCGCACTGCCCGCTGGACGCGCTCGTCGCCGACGCGTCCGCGGCGAAAGCGTGGATGAAGCGGATCACCGACCGCGGCCTAGAGATCTCCGCGCTCTCCTGCCACGGCAATCCCCTGCATCCGGATGCGGCCGTCGCGCAGGAGCACGCCGACATCTTCCGCAAGACCATTGATCTCGCGTCCATGCTCGGCATCGAGACCGTCATCAACTTCTCCGGCTGCCCCGGCGACCAGCCCGGCGCGAAGTATCCGAACTGGGTCACCTGCCCGTGGCCGCCCGATTTCGGCGCCATCCTCGACTACCAGTGGCATCAGGTCGCCATCCCGTACTGGACGGAGATGAACGGCTACCTGCAATCGAAGGGCGTGCGCGCGGCGCTGGAGATGCACCCCGGCTTCCTCGTCTACAGCACCGAGACGATGCTGCGCCTACGCGAGAGCTGCGGCGAGCAGATCGGCGCGAACTTTGACCCCAGCCACCTCTTCTGGCAGGGCATGGATCCCGTCTACGCGCTGCGCAAGCTCGGCGCCGCCGGCGCGGTCTTCCACTTCCACGCCAAGGACTGCAAGATTGACGAGATCAACACGAAAACCAGCGGCGTGCTCGACACGAAGAGCTACACCGACGAGATCAGCCGCGCCTGGGTCTTCCGCACCATCGGTTACGGGCATGACGCCGCCGTCTGGAAAGATATCGTCAGCACCCTGCGCCTCATCGGCTACGACGGCGCGCTCTCCATCGAGCACGAGGACAGCCTGATGAGCGGCAACGAAGGCTTCCGCAAAGCGGTGGCATTCCTCAAGGATGTCCTCATCAGCGAGGACCGCGGGGTGGCGTACTGGGCGTGACGGGAGCGCGGGCATCCTGCCCGCACGAATACAACAGCGGGGAGCGGCCGGACGGCCGCTCCCCGATCAATTGATACCTACTGGAAATTCTTACGAAAGAATCAATACCCCAACGGTAGCATCGGTATCGAAGGTGAAGAGCACGTGGCGATGCGTAATGAGCAATGCTTCAATTTGCCGCGTGGTACAGTTTCCAATCTGCAGCCAGATCACTTTCGGTGGATATCCCCGGAGCAAACTCATTTCACTGAAATCCGCATCTTTGCTTATCAGGACATAGTCATGCCGGCGCGCATACTCCCAGACGTCAACATCTGGCGCGGCTGCTAACCCGATTTGTGACACATGTGTACTGTCGGGAAACACCGCATTCAACCGTATGGCTAACCTGGGGGACAGGTTTTGATCGAAGAGTAGTTTCATGCGGCATGCAGCGTCCGCTGTTCCCGGTCAGCGGCAAAACTGAGGCAGGCGCGGACATCCTCTTCCGTCAGGTAGGGGAAATCGTCAAGAATCTCGGGTATTGTCATCCCCGCCGCGAGGTACGACAGGACATCATACACGGTGATGCGCATCCCGCGTATGCAGGGTTTCCCCGCGCGCTTGCCTGGTTCAAGGGTGAGAATCTCCCGATAATCCATGCGCCTATCATATCCCATCTCTCCGGGCGGCGCAAGCGGCATGCATGGATTGCGCGCGGCGATGACGGCGCTATCGCCCGGTCTCCCGTTTACCGGGACGCCCGTTTGTTGTATGCTGTAGGCGACATGCCCACGCTGCCGACCTTTCCATTGCCGGATGCCGGAATTCTGGCCCTCGCGCCCGCCGAGATGGTGCGGGCGGCCCTCGCCATGGCGCGCAAGGCCTACGGGGTGGAGCTCGCGCCCACCGCGCCGCACCTGGCGCGGCTGGACGCCTTGCTCGCCGAGCGCACCCGCGCGGGCGAGTATACCGCCGAGCGCTTTCCGGCGATGCTGGCGCTGCTCGTCGGCGCCTTCACCGGCGAGGTGTTGCGCCTCACCGTGTCGGGGGGCGACTGGGGGGACCGTCAGGATGACATCTTCGCCACGCCGCTGCCCTTCCTCCTCTACACCCGCGGCGAATATGCCCGCCAGCTCAACGCCGTGGAAGACGTGATGGCCTACTTCTGGACCGGCGACGGGCCGCCACCGTACGGCTACTTTCAGGAACAGGTCGCGGCGCTGCGGCGGCTGGGATTCTCGCTGGCGGGGTGACTCAGCGTCCCGCCCAGAACTCCCCCACGGTGATCTTCAGCTCGCGCGTCGCGCGGTCCAGCGTCACCGTGCCGTCGAGGACGGCGATGGTGACGGCCAGCGGTACGTAGAGGCGGCCGTGAAGGAAGCCGCGCACCGGCTGGCTCATTTGCGGCGCGACCGGCAGCGCCACATCCTTCACCGTGCCGTCCACCTCCACCGTCATCGCCTTCACCCCGAGGCGATAGCGCAGCTTGTACGGCCCCGCCGCCAGCGTGGCAGTTTTCGTCGGCGCGTCCCAGTGCGTGGTGACGGGCGTGGAGCGTTTCGCCTTGCGCACGCGGTCGGTGAGGAATTCTTCCAGCGTGGTGAAGGCGATGAGCGTGCTGCCCTCGCGCACCATCGCCTGCGGCAGCCAGTCGAGCACCGGCGGCTGACCGTCCCCGCGCAGCGTGACGCCGTCCGGCGCGAAGGGCCCGCCGCTGATGCCGCTCACCCATGCCCACCCCGGATCGGTGATGCAGTACCGCAGCACGTATGCGCCGGCGGGCGGCGGCGTTTTCCAGGTGGTGGTGAAGCGCAAACCTTCGCGGCGCGTATCACCCGTCGCCGCCTCGCCGTGCGGCTCCGCCTTCGCCAGGATCGCCCCCGGCAGGTGCAGCGCGCAGCGCAGCGTCGTCTCACCGGACGCCGTCCAGCCGCCCGCGGCGAAATGGTAGGTGACGAAATGCGCGCCGGTTATCGTCGTGCCGGCTTCCGCGCGGTACGAGACGCGTATCGTGCGCTGCTGCCCCGCCGCGAACGCCACCTCCGTTGTCCAGAGGGCCAGGTAGCCGTCCGCGGGAAGGGTCTCGCTCATGCGGCGCGCGGCGGGCACGGCGGTGTTATCCACGCGCAGGACGAAATCGCGGAAGGCGCTGTGCTCGCGGAAGGGTTCGGGATTGAAATCGCCGACGCCGGATTCCGGGAAGGCCAGCGTCACGCGCGTCTCCGCGCCGGCGTTGTGCAGCAGGTATTCGGCGGTGACGCCGTACGAGGCGTGGTAAAGATCGAGGGTGACGCGCTCGCGGAGCAGGCGCAGGGGCGCCTTGTCGCCACCGAGGAGGCGCAAACGCCCGCCTTCGCCCGCCACCACGCTGTCCCCGGCGATGGCCGTCAGGCAGGCGCCCAGCAGAAACAGGATCATCCAGCAGACGCGCATCATGCCTCCTGCTGCTGTATTACCCGTATGCTGCCCGCGACATGTCTCCGCGCTGTGCGCGTTATCGCCGCCGGCGAGGACGATAGCGCCCGGAAGGGAAGGCGCGGGGCGCGGCGCCCTCCGGCGCGGGCGGCGTGCCGTCGGTCGGCGGGGGCTGTGCGTCCGCCTCGCCCGGCGCGGCGCGGCGCGGGCGGCGCTGCGGGCGTTCGCCTTCGCCGTCCGCGGGCGGCGCCTCCGCCCGCGGTCCCGCCTCCTTCGGGCGACGCCGGCGGTTGCGGCGCGGGGGGTCGGGCGCGCCCGTCTCTGCCGGGGACAGCACCGCGACGGGCGCGGGCTGCGCGTCCGCGCCCTCATGGCGCTGGCAACCCGCGCAACCGCCGGCCGCGCAGGGCGGCGCGGTGTCCGGATACAGCTCGTCCATGGAAAACCAGATCGGCGAATCTTCGCCGGGGATCGTCACCTCCACCTGGCGGGCCAGCGCGTTCACCTTCGTCACCTTGCCGGCGCCGCGCGGGGTGTCAATGCGCGCGTTCACTTTCGGCATCCCCACCCGCAGCTCGCTGTAGTGCGCGTATTCGAACGCCAGGCAGCACATCAGCCGCCCGCAGACGCCGGAGATTTTCTGCGGGTTCAGCGCCAGGCCCTGCGCCTTCGCCATATTGATGGCGACCGGGGCGAAGCCCGTGAGGAAGGCGGAGCAGCACAGCCGGCGGCCGCACATGCCGTAGCCGTCCAGCAGCTTCGCCTCGTCGCGCACGCCCACCTGGCGGAGCTCGATGCGGGTATGCAGCTCCCGTCCCAGCTCGCGCACCAACTCGCGAAAATCCACCCGGTTCTCCGCCTGGAAATTGATCAGGACGTGCGAGCCGTCGAAGGTGTATTGCGCATCAATGAGCCGCATCGGCAGGTTCAAGCGCTCGATGTGACGGCGACAGGCCGCCAGCGCGCGCGCCTCACGGTCGCGATTGGCGGCGTCTTTCCGCAGGTCCGCGTCGGTGGCGCGGCGCAGCACGCGCTTCAGCCCCGGCGGCACCTGCGCGTCCGCCACCGCGTGGGGCGGCTGGCGCACCGTGCCGAGCTCGGTGCCGCGCGCGGTTTCCACCAGCACGCGCTCGCCGAGATAATAGGCGTCACTGCCCGGGTCGAAGCTATAGATTTTCCCCGCGACGCGGAGACTGATTCCAACGATGATCGGCATGCTGCTCACTCAACGCCGCCGGCATCCACCACCGGCGACGGGTTATTATATCAGGTATTGCGGCGACAGGGGTAGCGAGCGCCGCGCCTACCGCGTCAGGCGCGGATGCACGAATTTCAAGCCCGGCAGCCGCGCGGATGCCGTGAAACCGCGCGGGGGCCAATCGGCCCGGTCCACGGTGGCCGTGTAAAGTGTACCCACGCGGGCGTGGGTTCCATGCCTGAATCGCCCGGTGATCGTCAGCGTGAGGAGGTGCACCTCGGGATGCGTACGGAACGCGCGGTTGATCTCCTCCCGCGCGCGGGCTTCCACCGCGGGGAGCGTGGCGGCCTCGGCCGCGATCTCCACCCGCAGCCAGCCGACGGTCAGGTGGCCGTTGCCGGCGAGGGCGAAGGGAGCGTCCGCGGCGGGAGCGGGCATAGTTCCCGCCGCCGCGGGTACCATGCCGGTAGCCACGGCGCTGGCCGGCTTCACGGTGATCGCTACGAGCGCGAGCCACACGCCGAGGGCGGCGACGGCGGGCAGCAGCCGCCGCGCGCGCAGGCCGGGCGAGAGGCGGGTGAGGACCGCGCCGGCCTGCCCGAGGACCATCCCCAGGAAGGCGCCGGTGAGGACATCGAAGGGGTAGTGCGCGCCGACGAAGACGAAGGCGACCGCCTGCAGCGCCGCCAACAGCAGCGCGGGAATGCCCGCGCGGCGGCAGCGGTGCGCCAGCAGCACGCCGGCGGCGGCGGACAGCGCCACCGGCCAGCAGGGGAAGGCGAGGGCGGTGGCGGGCGTGATGAGCATCGTCGTCCAGCGGGCATTCGCCGGCCGCGAGCGCAGCTCGCGGCCCAGGAGGTGCGTAAGCAACAGCTCCAGGCCGATGAGCGCGGCGCAGAGGACGGCCGTCGCCAGCAGCGCCCACAGGTAGCGGCGGCGGGCGGCGGCGTCATGCGCCGGATGCCAGAGCGGCAGCAGCGCCGCCAGCAGCACGGCCAGCAGCCCGAAGACGGCCAGCAGGCGGCCGGCGGCGTCCAGCCAGGCGAAGCGCCCGGCCAGGCCGTTTATCGCGTCGAAGATGGCATATTCCATCGTCATACCGTATGAAATGCCGCCGGCGGCAGGGAGAACCCCGCGGGCGGCGAAAGACGGGGAGTGATGGATCCTGACCTGCTCGAGATACTGGTCTGCCCGGATGACCACCACCCGCTGACGGCGGAAGGCGAGGCGCTGCGCTGCCCGCAGTGCGGCCGGCGCTATCCGGTCGTTGACGGCATCCCGGTGATGCTGCCGAACGCGGCGGACGCGCCGGACGGCCAGCCGTAACTCATTATGGTGCTCTCGATTTCGATTGTCAATTGGCAGACGCGCGACGACCTGCGGCGCTGCCTGGCCTCGCTGCCCGGCGGCGCGCCGCAAACGCCGCTGGAGGTCTTCGTCGTGGATAACGCCTCGACGGACGGCAGCGCGGAGATGGTGGCGGCGGAGTTCCCCCACGTTCGCCTGCTGCGCAACCCGGAGAACCGCGGCTTCGCCCACGCGAACAACGTCGCGCTGCGCCAGTGCGCGGGCGAGTACCTGCTGCTGCTCAACCCCGATACCCGCGTGCACGCGGGCGCGCTGGACGCGCTGGTGGCGGGCATGGAGGCGCATCCCGAGGCGGGCATCGGCGGCGCAAAACTGCTCAATCCCGACGGCAGCGTGCAGTATTCCTGCCGACGCTTTCCCACCGTCGCCACCGGGCTCTTTCGCAACGGCGCGCTGGGCAGGCTGTTTCCCGGCAACGCCCGGGTGCGCGATTATCTGATGACGGATTTCGATCACGCGTCGGTGGCCGCGGTGGATTGGGTGTCCGGCGCCGCGCTCTGCATCCGCCGCGCCGTGCTGGAGCAGATCGGCCTGCTGGATGAAAGCTTCTTCATGTATTGCGAGGACGTGGACTGGTGTTACCGCGCCGGGCGGGCGGGCTGGAAAGTGCTCTATTTCCCGGACGCGGTGATCACCCATGTCATCGGGCGGTCGTCCGACCAGGCGGTGGAGCGCATGGTGCGCGCGCACCATCACAGCATGGGCCTTTTTTTTGAGAAGCATTACGCGCCCGCCATGCCCGCCCTCTTGCGCTGGGCGCCGAGGCTGGGCATCTGGCTGCGCCTACAGTGGGTGCTGCGCGAGAAACGCCGCGGGCGGCGGACGCCATGACCGCCAGATGGGACGCCTGACCAGATGTGGGAACGCCTGCTGAATTCGCTGGCTTCGCTGCGCATCCAGCTGATCATCACCTACGTGCTGGTCACGGCGTTCTCCTTCGGCATCCTGGCGCTGCTCATCATGAAGCCGGTGGAGCGGGTGCTGATGAAGCGCGAGGAAGACAACCTCATCCTCATCGCGCGCACGCTGGGCACCACCATCAATCCGCCGTGGTCGGGCAAGGACCGGCTGGGCGAAGATATCTGGGAGAAAGACCAGCTCTGGACGATGCGCCGCTGCCGGGATTACATCGCCCCCTTCACCAAGGTGCGCATCCGCATGCTGGACGCGCGGGGCAGCCTGCTCACCGATTCGGAGTGGAACTGGCGCCGCTGGAATGCCTGGGTGCAATACCGGTCAGAGCTGCCGAGTCTCGCGGCGGCGCGCGGGGAGGTACGGCGGGCCGTCGAGGGGCAATACGGCGCGACGCTGCGCCCCGCCGAGGACGTGTCGGGCGCGCCCGACCACCTCTATATCGCGCTGCCGGTGTTCAAAGCCGATGGGGCGGCGGGCAAAGAGCGTCTCGCCTTCATCCTTTACCTCAACAAATCGCTGGCGGGCGTGCGCAAAGACCTGGCGCAATTTCAGCAGTTGTTGAAGGTCTGGATGATCGCCACGCTGCTGGCGACGATCCTCGCCGGCGTCCTCTTCTCCAGCCGGCTCTCCTCCGGGCTGCGCGCGGCGACGCAGGTGGCGCGCGCCTTCGCCGCCGGGCGCATGGACCGGCGCATGCGCGAGGGCGGGCGCGGGGAAGTCGGGGAGCTGGCGGCGGCCTTCAATCAGATGGCGGTGGCGCTGCAGCACCAGGAGCAGCTCCGCCGGGCGCTGCTGGCGGACGTCTCGCACGAGCTGCGCACGCCGCTGACCGCCATCACCGGCTGCGCGGAATCGCTGGCGGACGGCGCGCTGCGCGAGGACAAGGCGACCACCGAGCGCTTCCTCGGCATCATCACCCGCGAATCCGAGCGCCTGCGCCGGCTGGTGAACGATATCCTCGAGCTCTCCAAGCTGCAGGCGGGCGCGCTGCCCATCCCCCGCGCGCCGCTGCCCCTCGCGCCGCTCGTGGAGGACGCGGTGGAGATCGCGCGTATGCAGGCGGAGGCAGGCGTGACGGTCACCTATGATCCGCCGGCGGATTTCGACCCGGAGCTGGCCGTGGGGGGGAACGAGGACCGATTGGCGCAGGCGCTGCGCAACCTGCTGGACAACGCGCTGCACCACGCGCCGGCGGGCAGCGCGGTGACGGTGCGCGTGGAGACCCAGCCGGAGTGGGTGCTCGTCCACGTGAGCGACGCCGGCGAGGGCATCCCGCCGGAAGAGCTGCCGTGGATCTTCGACCGCTTCTATCGCGGCAGCCAGGGGACGGTGCGCGCCGGCAGCGGGCTGGGCCTGGCCATCGTGCGCGAAATCATGCTGGCGCACGAAGGGCGCGTCACCGTGGAGAGCGCGGTGGGGCGGGGGACGACATTCAGCCTGCACCTTCCGCGGGCGCAGGCTGCAATGCCGGGCGGTGTGAAGTTGTAGCGGGCTGAGAGAGTTTCTTAGAAACTGTCCGGAAAGTCTCGGTGTGGGGCTGCTGAGGGGATGCCGGCTTGGATCACGGCGGACGTCCGAGGCGCTATCGAGAGAGATAGGGTGAGGACGGCCAACGCCGAGCCAGGCCGGAAGCCACCAGCAGGCACGCGCCGAGACTGTTCGGACAGTTTCTTATGCCCCGCCGGTCCGCTGCGCCGCCACCAGCGCGCTCGCTTCCGCGCGGGAAATCCACACGTCATTCTCCACGAAGTACTGCCAGCGCAGGTAGCCGGGCAGCGACATGAAGCGCGTCTCGGCGGTGAAGGCTTGCAGGCCGCGCACGTTCGGAATCGTCTGCGCGGCGGCCGGCCCTGCCAGGCCTAGCAGCGCGCCGATGGCGAATAGCGCCAGGAGTATCAGTTTGCTCACGGTAACCATCCTCCCTTCGCGTGGGGGCATGCGCCCCTGTCGTCCTGCCCCATCGTAGCGAGCGCGCCGGGCGCCGGGGACGGGGAAATCCGACGAAGGACCGGGATTGTCGGCGGAAGCGGACAAGGCGCGCGTCGCCGGCGCATCGTTTCCGGCGCGGGGGCGGCGGGTATATTCCCGGTGTCTCCCCCGGCGATTCTTAGAAACTGTCTTGAACGTGCTCGCCGCCATCTCGATGGCCCGGATCGCGCCAGGCGTTGTTGGATGTTCTGGCATGTATCTCCCAGATACACTCTCGAACATCCGCCTAGCCTGTCGTGATCCCGCCTCAGCGACCTGACGACGATCCCGTTCAATACAGTTTCTCACGACGAAGGATCGTGCGATGTCATCGTTGCGCCTGGCTGTCCTCATCCTCGTGTCGGTCCTTCTCCTCGTCGCGCGGGCGGAACCGGTCGCGTTCGGCGTCTCGCTGGCGCATGACCGCATCCCCACGGTGGAGGATGTTGCGCACGCCTGCGGGGCGGGGGCGCGTTTCGTCAATATCCGCGCGCATTGGCCGACGGTGCAGCCGGCGCCGGGGGCCTGGCACTTCGCCGAGCTGGACGCGGCGGTGCAGGCGGCGGCCGCGACGGGCGCGCGCGTGATCCTGACGCTGGGGCCGACGCCGCGCTGGGCGGTGCGCTACCTGCAGGCGCCCACCGACGACGAGGTGGCGCGGGCGAAGCCGGATCCGGAGGCGCTGCGCATCTACGCGGCGGCGCTCGCGCGGCGCTACCAGCACACCGTGGCCTACTACCGCCTCTGGGAGGCGCCCACCGCGGCGACGCTGCTGGTGGTCCCGGGCGACGTGCACGCGCTGTATCGCGCGGCGGCGGCGGGCATCCACGCGGTGAATCCGGCGCTGAAGGTCATCGCCCCCGAACCGGGCGGGGTGAATCTGGAGTGGATCGCCGCCTATCTGGGCGCGGCGACGGGCGCGGAAGCGCCGGATATCCTCGCGCTCACGCCGGCGCGCTATCCGTTGACCACCGAGGCGTTCTGGTGGCGCTGCAGCGTGCTGCGCGCGCGCGTGCTGCCGTCGGCCGGGCCCGCGCTCTGGGCGGAAGCGCCCGCGGGGGATGGGGCGCGGATGGCGGCGGCGGCGCTGGCGCACGCGATCCCCGTCCTCCTCTTCCCCCCGGGCGCGGCGGTGCCGCCGGCGCTGCTGCCGCTGCAGGGTAGCAGCTACGCGGGGTGGCTGCCGGTGTCATTGGAGGCGGTCGGCGGGGTCTTCGCGACGGACGACCGGCGCTTCCGGCTGGATGTGCCGCTGGCCGAGGGGGAACCGGCGGTGCGGGACGGGCACGCCGGCCACTGCCGGCCGGGCACGCCGGCGGTGGCGCCGCTGCGCGTGACGGCCGATACGGTGGCGCTGGATGTCTACGGCGCGGATGGGCGGGCGCTCCGCCCGCTCCCCGAACTGCCCGGCGGGCGCTATACCCTCACCTTTCTCGGCAGCCAGCCGGTGCTCGTCACCGACCGCCAGCACAATCCCTGGCTGCACCTGGACGTGCCCGATGGCTTCCTCTTCTACAACCGCGAGGGCGTGCCGGTGGAGATCACCGTGCAGCTCTACGGCGCGCGGCGGGCGCAGCGCACCGGCTTCAATCTCTATTACGATGCCCTCGGCGGCATGAACAACACCCGCTGGCAGTGGCTTGATGTCGGCCCGTCGCAGGTCTTCACCTACACCCTGCGCCTCACCGACGCCCTGTTTGCCAATCGCGAAGGCTACGACTTCCGCCTCTGCACCGGCGGCAGCGACGAGAACCTGCGCATCGTCAACGTGACGGTGAAGAAGCTGGCGAAATGACGGGCGGGGCCGCGCGCCCGGCCCGGCACCAGCGACACGCCGGCCCCGGAGTCGTCTCCGGGGCCGGCGTTGTGGTCAGTTCGACGAAGACAGCTCGATGGCCGCTTCCGCGTCGGGCAGCTCGGGCAGGCGGAGTCCCTTGCTGAAGACCACCGTGCCGTTCTGCAGGTCGGCGTGGACGGTGTCGCCGGCGCCGAATTTTCCGGCCAGCACTTCCTCCGCCAGCGGGTCTTCGATGAGGCGCTGGATGGCGCGCCGCAGCGGGCGGGCGCCGAGCGTCGGGTCGAACCCCTCCTCGGCCAGCCGCTTCACCACCTCGTCGGCGATGATCAGGTCAATGCCCTGGCCCTGCAGCGACGCGTGCACGCGCTTCAGGAAGAGGTGCACGATCTGTGCGATCTCCTCCCGCGTGAGCGCGTGGAAGACGATCACCTCGTCAATGCGGTTGAAGAACTCCGGCCGGAAGGTCTGCTTCATCTTGTCCATGATGACCGACTTCATCCGTTCGTAGGACTGCTGGCTAGCCTGGTCCGCGTCGGAGAGGAAGCCGATGCCGCGGCCCAGGTCCACCGAGCTGGTGCCCACGTTGGAGGTCATCACGATCACCGTGTTGCGGAAGTCCACCGTGCGCCCCTGGCTGTCGGTGAGGCGCCCGTCCTCCAGCACCTGCAGCAGGATGTTGAAGACCTCCGGGTGCGCCTTCTCGATCTCGTCCAGCAGCACCACCGAGTAGGGGCGCCGCCGCACGCGCTCGGTGAGCTGGCCGCCTTCGTCATAGCCGACGTAGCCCGGCGGCGCGCCGACCAGCCGCGACACCGCGAAGCGCTCCATATATTCCGACATGTCAATGCGGATGAGCGCGTCTTCGTTGCCGAAGAGGAACTCCGCGAGGGCGCGGGCCAGCTCCGTCTTCCCCACGCCGGTGGGGCCGAGGAAGATGAAGGAGCCGGTGGGCCGTTTGGGGTCTTTCATGCCGGCGCGCCCGCGCCGCACCGCCCGCGCCACCGCCTCGATCGCCTCGTGCTGGCCGATCACGCGCTCGTGCAGGTGGTCTTCCATCTGCAGCAGGCGCTGGGTTTCGTCCGTCGCCAGTTTGCGCACCGGCACGCCCGTCCAGAGGGCGATGACTTCGGCGACGTCCTCTTCGCTCACCACCGTGCGGGCGTTGCCGCGGGCGCGCTTCCAGTTCTCTTCCAGCTCCTGGGCGCGATCTTTCAGCACCCGCTGGCGCTCGCGCAGCTCGAAGCCGCGGTCGTAATCGCGCTCGTACGGGCTCACGCTCAGCACTTCCTGCAGTTCCGTCGTCACCGCTTCGAGGTCCTGGCGCACCTGCCGCAGCTCGGCCGGCACCACCGAGGTCTCCAGCCGCACGCGCGACGCCGCTTCGTCCATCACGTCAATGGCCTTGTCCGGCAGGAAGCGGTCGGCAATATAGCGATCCGCCAGCCGCACTGCCAGCGTGATCGCTTCGTCGGTGATGCGCACCTGGTGGTGCTCTTCGTAGCGCGAGCGCAGGCCGCGCAGGATCTCCATCGCCTCGGCGGAGGTGGGCTCATCCACCTTCACCGGCTGGAAGCGCCGCTCCAGCGCGGGATCCTTTTCGATGTACTTGCGGTATTCGGTCAGCGTGGTCGCGCCGATGCACTGCAGCTCGCCGCGCGACAGCGCCGGCTTCAGAATGTTCGCCGCGTCAATGGCGCCTTCGGCGGCGCCGGCGCCCACCACGGTGTGCAGCTCGTCCACGAAGAGGATGATCTCGCCCGCGCTCTTGCGGATTTCCTCCATGACGCGCTTCATGCGCTCTTCAAACTCGCCGCGGTATTTCGTGCCCGCCACCAGTCCGGCCAGGTCGAGCGCCACCACGCGCTTGTCGAAGAGCACTTCCGGCACGTCTTTTTGCACGATGCGTTGGGCCAACCCTTCGATGATCGCGGTTTTGCCCACGCCCGGCTCGCCGATGAGCACGGGGTTATTCTTCGTGCGGCGGCTGAGAATCTGCACCACGCGTTGAATTTCGCTCGCGCGGCCGATCACCGGGTCCAGCTGTCCCTCGACCGCCATCTTCGTCAGGTCGCGCCCGAAGGCGTCCAGCACCGGAGTGCTGCTGCGCTGGCGTGAGGTGGTCACCGGGGTGGGGGTGCCGCCCAGGTAGTTCAACACTTCTTTCCGCACCCGCTCCAGGTCCACGCCCAGGGCTTCCAGCAGGCGTACCGCCTTGCTGCCGGAGCTGGAACCTTCGCGAATGAGGCCGAGCAGCAGATGCTCGGTATCCACAAAGTCGAGTAACCCGAGTTTGGGATTGAGCTCGCGCGCTTCCTGCAGGGCATACTCCAGCGCTTTCTTCGCCTTCGGGCTGAGCGTCAGGCGGCTGGATCCCACGGTATGACCTTCAGAAGTCCCAAGCTGGCGCGCCAACTCCGCGCGGATGCGGCCCAGGCTCACGCCCAGGCGTTCCAGCACGCGCGCGGCCACGCCTTCCCCTTCACGCACGAGGCCGAGCAACAGGTGCTCGGTGCCCACGACGCTCATCCCCAGTCGTTTGGCCTCCTCCTGCGCGAAGTGGATCACCCGGGTCGCCGGGTTGGTAAATCGTTGCCACATATCGCCATCTGGCATCGCTGACCCTCCCTTCCGAGGTCAGTCGCCCCCGTTGCTGTGCTCGCGAGCGCTCCGCCGCACGGGGCCATGTTTGGGCGGACTCATCTCCGTCATACCCGCTGCATCGGTGTTGCTACACCCATCCGTGTAGTGATTCGTATGTGACCATTATCAGAGATCGCCCGCCCGACAATGGCGCCGATCACCGACAGGGCGTCTCATACCAGGCGCTATGGCGCCGAAAATGCGCAAACCCGCTTCTTTTGGAGCATGCCACCTCGCCCCGCGTCCCTGGCCGCGGGCGCAGACCCGCCGCGGCCGCGCAGCGACGGTCATGCCCTCGCGCGTGCATGTCGGGGACAGCGGGCGGGCAGGGAGGACACGCATCTATTGTACCATAAGTTCGGGCGCGGCGGAAAGCGCCGCGCCGGACGACGCCGGCGGATCACTCTGCCGGCGTGCGGCAAACCTGCGATACCCCGCGAAAGTCCTCCCGGTGCGGGAGATTGTCGGTGAAGACGACGGCGCCGCCGGGGCGTCAACGCCCGCGAGCAGTCGGCGGAGCAGCGGCAGGATGAGGCGGCGGCGCACCCGGTACATCCAGCCGTTGTACGCGGTTCCGAGGCCGAGGTAGCACACGCCCTCGGCGGTATACCGCGCGGCGCGGCGCGTTTCCCAGAAGGTTTTCGGATCGAAAGACGACATCGCGTTAGCGGCAGTATACACGATGCCGCGCGTGCTGGCTACCGCGCGGCGCCGGGCTGCCTGCGGCCGGCGAGGGAGCGCAGGCGCCCGGTGAGCTCGGCGAATTCCGCGAGCCGCGGGAGGAAGAGATCGCGCAGGGCGATGCCGGTGAGCCGGCGATAGGCGATGGTGAGGACGAGCAGGCTCACGGTATAGGCGGCGCTGGAGGCGACGGCGGCGCCGTTGATGCCCCAGCCCAGCCCGTACAGTGCGGGCAGGCCGGGCAGCGCCAGCGCGCGCGGGATGAGCAGGAGGTCTAAGAGCACGGTGACGACGAGGGTGATCCAGGCGGCGAGGGCGCCGTAGCGCGGAAAACCGCGGCCGGCAATGTCGGCGCCGAGCACGCGGGCGAGCCCCATCGCCACCATGCCGGGCAGCAGCAGCACCATCGCCAGGTACGAGGGCGCGAAACGGTGGCCGAAGGCCAGCCGGATGAGCGGGAAACTGGCGAGGATGAGCAGCAGCGCCCCGGCCAACAGCACCACGACGAGCAGGCGCGTCAGGCCGGCGGTGCGCGGCGTGGCGTTGGCGATGTCGCCGCTGACGCTGGGGTAGAGCACGGTCGAGACGGTGTCCGGCAGGTAGAGCATGGTCTCGCCGATCGTGACGGCGATGGCATAGAATCCGGCGGGGGCGCTGCCGAGCAGAAAAAAGACCAGCAGGGCGTCCAGCCGGTAGTTCAGCGACATGGCGAGGTTGCTGATATAGAGCATCGAGCTGAAGCGGGCGATCTCCGGCAGCAGATCGAACCGCAGCCGCGGGCGGCCGCCCGGCAGCCGCAGCAGCAGGGCGAAGCCGAGGACGATGCCGACGAGAAAGCCGCCGGCGCTGGCGAGCATCGCGCCGATCAGGCCGGTTTGCGCCGCCACCACCAGCCCGATGAGGCCGATGAGTACGCACACCTTCTCCAGCACGCGCAGCGCGTTCACCTCCGGGATGCGTTGGTGCCCGGCGAGCACGGCCACGACGCTGCCCTCGAACATGATCAGCGGCACGGCGACGAGGGCGATGTAGAGCACGGGCAGCGGGATGGTCGGGAACGCGACCTGGTGATAGTGCGCCAGCGCCCAGGCGCCGACGGGCAGCAGCAGCGCGCAGAGCACCAGGTAGAGCGCCGACAGCGTGGCCAGGCCCTCCTGCCAGGTGGCGCGGCCGGCGGCGACCAACCGGGTGATGGTGGAGCGCAGGCCCAGCTCGATGATCAGGTAGACGATGAAGGCGGCGGTGAACGCGGTGGTCAGGTCGCCCCGCCCGCTCGGCCCCAGCGCGCGGGCGATGATGATGTTCACCACCGTCGCCAGCGCCACCTCGACGCCGCGGCCGGCAAACGCCAACCCCACCGCGCGCAGAATGCCGCGCGGCGCCTGGGGGCGGTCAAAGGTCCGGTTATCCGTCTGCTGGTCGCGCATGCGCCTCACATGGTCGGGATGTGGGTATCGCGGGTGTCATCCCACAGCATATCGCCCCACGCCGGGATTGCGGCGTCCGGGAATCTCGCATCGCCGCGCCGCCGGCGGGCGGATGGCGCGGCCAACTGACAAACAGCGCGAGAAACCGCGCCCGCCTGACGTGAACTACGCGGATTATACCCCGAACGGAGTGCGGCGGCTATCCTCCCCGCTCCCGGCTCGCACAGGCGCCGGGAACGGGCATTGTTGTCGAAACCCGAACGCCGCGCGTATAATGCCTGCTGATGGCTACCGCCGAATACTATCGCGATATGCTCATCCGTACCGCGCCCCACGGGCACGAGGCCGCGTTCGCGCTGCTGCGCCAGGCGCGGCTCGCCGCTGAAGATCCGGTGATCGAGCTGGGCGCGGGGGAGGGCGCATTCACCGCGCGCCTGGCCGACGCCGGCTTTACGCAGCTCATCGCCGTGGAGATCGAGCCGGAGCGCTTCAAGCTGGACGTGCCGTGCCGCAGCGTGGACCTGAATACCGATTTCGCCAACGTGCTGCCGGGTCCGTATGCCGCCATCGTCGCGCTGGAAATCATCGAACACCTGGAGAATCCGTCGCACTTTCTGCGGCAGTGCTGCGCGCTGGCGCGTCCCGGCGGGTATCTGCTGCTCTCCACGCCGAATATCGCCATGGCCGAGGGGCGGCTGCGTTTCCTGCGGCACGGGGTGCTGACGCGCTTCACCGACCCCGACATCACGGAGATGGGGCACATCACCCCGCTGCCGGAGAACCTGCTCCGTTACCACATTCAGCGGACGGGGTGGGAGATCGTCGCGCGGGAGATCAATGCCCCCCGCGCCTTCGCTGATGCACGCCGCAACCGCCCGTGGTGGGGCGGCGGGCCGCTGTGGAAACTCGCCTGGCCGCTGCTGTTCGCGCAGATGAAAGGCGCGAGCCTGGGCGACATGCTCATCTATTTGCTGCGGAAACCCGCGTGATTACGTGCCGCCGACCACGCGCCGGTAGACGGCTTCCATGGCATCGAGGGTGCGTTCCCAGTCGAAATGCGCGGCGATGAACGCCCGGCCTTGCCGACCCAGGCGGGCGCGCAGCGCCGAGTCGCGCGCCAGCCGCAGCAGCGCCGCCGCCAGCGCCTCCGCGTCGCCGGGGGGAATCAGCAGCCCGCCCACGCCATCCTGTACCGCTTCCGGGATGCCGCCGATCTCCGTCGCGATGACGGGCACGCCCATCGCCTGCGCCTCCAGGGCCGCAATGCCGAGGGTTTCGGAGGCATCGCGGCTCGGCATCACGATGATGTCGCACTGCGCCATCGCCGCCGGCACGGCCTCGTAAGGGATTTTGCCGTGAAAATACACGGCGTCCGCCAGTCCATGCGCCGCGGCCTGCCGCGCCAGCGCGTCGCGCCGCTCGCCATCGCCGTAGAGATGGAGTGAAGCCGTCGGTATCTCGGTGTGCACCGTGGCGAAGGCTTCCACCACCAGATCCGGCGCATATTTCGGCAGCAGGTGCTTGAAGAAGCCGACGCGGAAGTCCGCGTGGGGCTCGGCGGGGCGGGGAGAAAACCGACGCACGTCCACGCCCCAATACAGGCGCTCGACGGGGCGCGCCAGGACATCGGCGGCGGCATCCGCCAGGAATCGCGACGTGCCCAGCACCGCCGCCGCCCGGCCGGCGTACCGGCGCGCGGCGGCGCGCTCGGCCGTGGACCAGTCGCGAATGATGTCGGCGCCCCACACCGAGATCACCAGCGGCAGTCGGCGCGGGAAGAGGCGCGCGAGCCGGGGCACCTCGAACCAGTGCTGATGCAGCACCCGCGGGCGGAAGGTGAGCAGCAGCCAGAGGAAGGCCAGCGCCTGCCAGCCCTTGCGCAGCGGCGCGCACCGCCCCGCCCACGCCGGCGGCGCGTATACCTCGCGGGCGCCTTCCCCCGCGCGCACCAGCACCCGCACGTGCAGCCCGCGCCCGCGCAACCCCTCGTGCCAGCGCCGCACGTGCACGGTATACCGATGTGAGAGGATGAGAATGCGCACGAGAAGTATTATACTCGGAATTGGCGGGGGTGCGGGGAACGGGGACGTTTGGTGATCCCGATTCATGCACTTTGCCAAATGGCTCCCGCGTTGCGCGGTATCCGGTCGGTCGGCCCGATCCGGGCAATCCGCGGGGACGGAAGCCTGCCGATGCACAGCCCACCAGAGCAATAGCACGTTGGCAAAGAGCATAAATCGGGCCCGGTCGAAGCCCAGACGGCTCACTGTTCCTCTCGAGTGGGTGACGCCAAGGCGTCATCTCCGGTCCCGCTGGGACTGACTGCGCATGGCCGAATACGCACGCGGCAGCATCGTTGCCGCCCCGTATCGCGCGCCGTCCAGCCCTGCCATGCGGAGTCTGTCCCTTCCGCGCCAAGCATGAACATCGAACCGTCTCTACCTCACATGCGCCCGCAGCTCGGCCCATCGAGGGCCGAGCTGCGTGAAGGCGTCCCGATTTTATCGGGACGCGGTCCCAGTGATGCTCTTTTCGGCGGCGGTGCGATGACTACGGCCGGGGTGGCGCCACTCCACGCTGTTGCGTGGCGCACTACCAACAGACGGCGCTATTTGGTGGGGCCGTGTATCACCCCGCGCCAAGTGCTATTTTGCGAAATGCGGGGTGATGCCGCTGGTGCGCCGAAGCGGGGAGCTGCCGGGCGATTTCCTCTTGTCATGGTTCAGGCGGCAGTATAGCACACTTTTGTTCTTTTGTCAAGCAGGTGTTTGCTTTCCGGCGCGGAAGGGACAGACTCCGCATGGCAGGGCTGGACGGCGCGCGATACGGGGCGGCAACGATGCTGCCGCGTGCGTATTCGGCCATGCGCAGTCAGTCCCAGCGGGACCGGAAACGAAGTTACAGGTACCAGCATAGCGTGTGGCTGGCGCCGGCATAGTCTCCCGTCGGCAGGCTGACGCCGAGGGTGGCGGTGATCGGGCCGGCCAGCCTCAGCGTCACGAGGCCGTCGCCGCCTTCGGGTTGGGCGACGGTGAAGACGGTGGAGGGGCCGGGGTGATAGAGCAGGATGCAGGGACGGTCCACGGCGATGCGCTGGCCGTCAGGGAAGGTGACCGCGCCCGGCTCATAGAAAACGGCGTGGCCGCGGCGGTCGCCGGCGTGCCAGACGGCCTGCCGCGCGGCGTCGTTCCGCACGATGACGAAGCGCGCCGGATCATCGGCAAAGCCCTCCGGGGCGCCGGGCAGCACGGCGTAGGCGTAGGCGGCGCCGCGCGGCCGCGCGCCGTGATCCAGCCCGGCATTCAGCACGCTGAGGGTTTGCCGCTCGGCCGGGCCGACGCCGCAGTCGCTCCAGGCGCCGGATTGCGGGCCGAGGGTCAGGGCGCCCTGCCCGTCGAGGATGCGGTAGGTGACGCCGTCCTGGCGGAAGGCGCTGCCCGGCGCGAGCGGATACGTGCCCGCCGCCAGCGGCCCGTCCACGCCGTCCAGGTACGCCGGCGTGCGCCAGCGGCACTGATTGAGGGTGGTGCGCACGGGGTGGTCGGCGTCGCCGGTGATGTCGGCGCCCAGCGCGACCATCCCGTCGTCGAAGAGGAACCAGGATTTTTTCGCGGAGAGGCCGGCGCGGGCGAAATCCACCGCCGCGCAGCCCACGCCCCCGTCGGACGCCCCGCCGGCAAAGGGGCGCTCGCCGGCGGCGCGCAGGGCGTCGGGATCGAAGACCGGCTGCTGGACGGCGGTGACGCCGGGCAGCTGGCGCCAGTTCCAGACGGGGTAGATATCGCGGTATTCGTCGCCGTCGCGCATGATCACGGTGGCGCCGTCGGCCATGTGGTGGCACAGCCGGCCTTCGCCGCCGCAGCAGGGCCAGTCGGCGTTGACCACCCGCGGGCTGGGCACGCGCACGGAGAGGTAGTAGGCCGGCCGGTGCTGGGTCATCAGGTCGGAGCACCAAAAATGGCGGTTGCCGGTGACCAGTGAACCGCCGGCCGCGGGATCGCGGGCAGCCGAGGCCCGTGCTTCCGCCTGGCGGGCGTGGGCACAACCGGCCAGCGCCCGCAGGCCGCCGTAGAAACGCGCGGCGGAGTGCCCCGGGCGGGTGATTTCGCGCCCCACCGCGCCGGGGTCGAAGGTGCGGCCGCGCACCATCCACCGGCAGCCGTCGAGCACGTAGCGGGCGAAGCGATCCACGAGCAGGGCGGGCCATGCATACGCCGTGCCGGCGGCGATGGCGATGAGGCGGCCGACGTCGGCGACAAACCCCTGCCCGTAGCCGCCGGCGTACAGCAGGTTGCCGTGCTGGTGGAAGCTCATGTCCGGCTGGATGCCTTCCTCGCCGGGCAGCACCCGCACCTCTTTGCCGATGAGGACGAAGGCCTGCGCGACGCGGTCGGGATCATCGGTGAGGATGCCGTGGTACAGTTGCACGGTGGCCGTCCAGACGAGGTTCTGTCCGGTGAAGCGGGTGATGGGCTGGTGACAGGTGAAGGCGGGGACGGCGCGGTCAATGGCGGAGCGGTCGCAGGTCTCCTTCAGGCAGAGCAGCGTCTCGCCGAGGAGGAGCGGCGCGCCGATCTGATTCCACCACCAGTTGGGATTCTGCGGGTCGCGGGCATACCAGCCGTCGAGACCGCGGAGGAGGGCGGCGTGGAGGGCCGCGTCCGCCTTGTCCGGATACCAGGCGCGCGCCAACTGGCGCAGGCGGGAGAGATGGACCGCCGCCGCCCAGTCTTTCAGGTCGTCGTCGGCATAGCGCACGTCGGGCCAGGAGCCGTCGGGCAGCATCGTGGCGATGAGCGCGGCGGCGTCCGGGCCGGGCGTGGCATAGCCGGCGCCGTCGAGGGGGTCGCGGTCCGCGCAGAGGCGGGCGCGGAGGATTTCCAGATCGGCCAGTTGGGTGGCGGGCATGGGCGTTCCTTTCGTTGCGTAGATCAGCGGTGTTGACCTGCGCGACCAGCGTTCCCGGTCAGGCTCTCGGCTGGCGGCGGATGGGCGACTCATCGGCGATGCTCCCCGCCACGATTATACGCGCGGCGCGCGGGCGCGGCAAACGCCGAGTTGCGTATCTGCCGGCGCCTGGAGAGCGCACCGCCGTCGCGGTCGCGTCGGGCAACAGTTCAGTCCTGCCAGCATGTCGCCGATTGATGGCAAACCTAACCCCCCACCCCCCTTCCCTGAGAGGGAAGGGGGAGTGATGGGTGTGCAGCTCCGGTGCTCCCCTCCCCGCTTAGGGGAGGGGCGGGGGGAGAGGTGGGCGGGCAGACGCCATATCACTCTGACAAGACTGAACTGTTACCGCGTCGGCGCAATGATGCGCGTCCGGGCGGGGCGTGATACAATAGGACGAGGGACTGCCGGCACGGTTATCGCCGCGGAGGAGCATCGTCCATGCGTACCACGGTTCACGGCATTCGCGACGGTCTGCTATTTCTGCTCGGATTGAGCGTGCTCATCATGGTGATTCTGCTCCTGAGCCATACGGCACAGGACGAGGGCATCTACACGTTCATGATTCGCTTCCCCCGCGCGCAGAGCATCGCCGCGGGGGCGGCGGTGCAGGTCTCGGGCGTGCCGGTGGGGCAGGTGCTCGCCGCCGCGCTGGAACCCGGCTCCAACAGGTCGCTGGTGACGGTGAAGGTGAACCACGCCGTGCGTCTGCGCACGTCCGATCTGTTCGCCCTCGCCACCGGCGGGCTGGTGGGCGAGCGCTACGTGGACATCACGCCGCTGGACGGCGCCGGGAAATTCGTCGAGCCGGGGATGGTGGTGGACGGCGTCACCGCTCCCGACGCGGGCGATCTCCTGTCCGCCACCAGCACACTGCTGGCAAAGCTGGACATCGCCGCCACCGGCCTGAACCGGCTGGTGGGCGATGTGGAGACGATGGAGCAGCTCAAGACGGCCATCGCCAACTTTGATCGCTCCGCCGCGGCCTCCGCCGAGTTGACGGAGCTGCTGAACGCGCAGATGCAAGCCAGCGGCGGCACGCTGGCGGAGACCATCGTGAACCTGCGCAATACCACGAGCTCCTCCGCCGAGTTCGCCGCCGGCCTCACCGCGCTGCTGGCGCGCCACCAGGACGACTTCGACGCCACCCTCGTCGGGCTGCGGCAGACCACGGCCGCTACCGCCGAGATGGTGGCCGGGCTGAACGGCCTGGTGCAGCGCAACGCGGGGGCGGTGGACCTGATGGTGGCGGACCTGGGCGGGGTGACGCACGATCTCCGCCAGCTCAGCGCGGCGCTGACGCCGCAAATCGCCGGCACGCAGGCCATCGCCAACCTCGACGCCGCCGCAGAGAACGTCGCGAAGCTCACCAAGCGGCTGGAGAGCGCGGCCGCCGCGGTGGACGTGCTGCTCAATGACAAGGAGCTGGCGGCGACGATCCGCGACTCCGCCGCGCACCTGCGGAACGTCGGCGCGGAGATGGCAGCGCTGATGGTCGAGACGCGCACGGCGGCCGGCGCCATGCTGGCGGATGCGGGCAAAGCCACCGCCGCGCTGCCGGAGATCGTCGGCGACGTGAAGACGGCCACCGCCAATCTGCGGGACGCCTCCGCCGGGCTGAAAGGCGCCGGCGCTGATCTGCCGCAGCTCACCGGACCGTTCCGTGAAGTGACCCCCGGCATCGCGAAAAACCTGTTCGCCATCACCGCGCAGCTCAATAAGGCGAGCGCCGACGTGAGCGGCGCCACGCAAACGCTCACCGATATGCGCACGTTTCTCGGCAGCATTCGCCTCGAGCCGGAAGGCCGGGTGGTGGCGCTGGACGCGGGAGCGCAATCCACCCGCGCCGACGCCAACGTGGATATCCGCGCCGGATCCAACCTGCTGCGACTCGGCCTGGCCAATATTGATCACGGCAACGATATCAACGCGCAAGTGGGCCGCGCGCTGCGCCCCGGCCTCTGGGCGCGCGCGGGCGCGGTGCAGTCGCGCTGGGGCGCGGGATTCGACTACGCCCCCGGCCGGGATTTCCGCCTCACCGGCGAGCTCTTCGCCCCGCAGGACCCCCGCGCCAACATTTTCGCCAGCTACCGCCTCGGCGGCCCCTGGTGGCTCACCGCCGGCTGGTACGACGCGATGGACGCGCGCGGCGCCGTCGGCGGGGGGATGATGTATCGGCCGTAACAGGCGGGTGGTGCGGTGACTACCGTCGAATCCCACCCTGCCGTGCTGGCGAGGGCAGCATCCCGGCATGAGGATGAACATTGTCGCGGATGTACTCCGCCCACACCGGGGCCGCGGCGTTGCACTCCGCATATCCCCCTCCCCACGTAGGGGAGGGGGCTGGGGGAGAGGTGAGTTGTGCCTCGCGAGGCTTCCGTCCCCTGGATGCACATCCGGGGCGGGAGCCACAAAATCCGCCCCTGCGGACTGGCCGGAGTGCTGCGTAGCTGGCGCCAGGTATGACGGGCACTCTACGGCCGGATCGGCGCCACTCCGCTTCGCTGCGTGGCGCACTACCAACACGCGGATGCTATTTTCGGAGTGGATAACGCGTTACTGAGCACATCATGAGGTGATCCTTATGCTTCGTTCCGTCACGTCGCTTCACCGCGACTGGTCCTTCCTGCCCGCCGATGACGCCGCCCGTGCCGGCGCGCGCCCCCGCGGGCGGGCGTGGACGGCTGTCACACTGCCGCACCAGCACGCGCCGCTGCCGGCGAACTACTTTTCCGAGCGGCGGTCGCAGTTCGTCTCCTGGTACCGGCGGCATCTGCCCACGCCCGCGGGGCTGGGGGACGGCCGCGTCTTCCTCGATTTCGACGGGGTGATGATGGTCGCCGCGGTGCACGTGAACGGGCGGCTGGCCTTCACGCATCGCGGCGGTTACGTCGGGTTTTCGGTGGACATCACCCCCTTCCTGCGCCGGCGGGCGGGAGCGGACAACGTGGTGGCCGTGCGCGTGGATGCCCGGCTGCATGCCGACATCCCTCCCTGCGGGCGGGTGATGGATTATCAGACTTTCGGCGGCATGTACCGGGGGGCGAGCCTGCGCGTCGTGCCGGGGTGCTACCTGGATGAGCTGTTCGTGCGAACGCCGGACGCGCTGGCTGAACGGAACACGGTGCTGGCGACGGCGACCGTGCGCAACACGCGGGCAGCTGATTGGCGGGGTGCGGCGCGGCTGGAGCTGTATGATCTGAAGGACAAGCGGATCGCCGTCAGCGCCCCGGTGTCCTGCGCGGCGCCTGCCGGTGGAACGGCGGAGATCGCGCTGACGCTGGAGGGGCTGGACGGCATCCAGTTGTGGGAGTTGGATGACCCGCGGCGCTACCGGGCGCGGGTGGTGCTGCTCGACGGCCGGCGAACCGCCGATGCAGTGGAGACCCTCTTCGGCTTCCGCGAGGCGGTTTTCACGCGGGAAGGGCCGTTCCTGCTCAATGGCCGGCCGCTGAAGCTGATCGGGCTGAACCGCCACCAGACCTACCCGTATCTCGGCGCCGCCGCGCCCGCGCGCCTGCAGCGCCGGGACGCCGATATCTTGAAATACGAGCTCGGCTGCAACATCGTGCGCACCAGCCACTACCCGCAGTCGCCGCATTTCCTCGACCGCTGCGATGAGATCGGACTGCTCGTCTTCGAGGAAATCCCCGGCTGGAGCTTCATCGGCGACGAGGGGTGGAAGGCATTGGCCTGCCGCGACGTGGAGATGATGATCCGCCGCGACCGCAACCACCCGTCCGTCATCCTCTGGGGCGTGCGCATCAACGAGTCCGCCGACGACCACGATTTTTACACGCGCACCAACGCGCTGGCGCGGGAGCTGGACCCCTCGCGCCCCACCGGCGGCGTGCGCTGGGGGGTCAACAGCGAATTGCTGGAAGACGTCTTCACCGCCAACGATTACGCCTACCGCCCGCCGGAGCAGACTATCAACGAGCCGCCGGTGACGCCGTATCTCATCACCGAGTTCGGCCCGCTCACCGATGCCCGCCGCACCGCGCACAGCGCGGTGTTGGTCAACTTCGCGATGGTGCATGCCGAGATTCTCAACGCCATGTATGGCCACCCGCGCGTGGCCGGGGCCATCGGCTGGTGCGCCTTCGATTACCACTCGCAGGACTGGGTGACGGTGGACAGCATCCAGCCGTGGGGCATGTGCGACGTCTTCCGCGCGCCGAAGCTGGGCGCCGCCGTCTACGCCAGCCAGCTCGACCCGGCCGTGCGCCCGGTGCTGCGGGCGGCCACCCGCTGGAAGGTGGGCGACCAGGCGGGCTTTGACCCGAACGAGGCGACGATGAAGGCCGGCCACGACGCCCCGCTGGTGGTCTTCAGCAATTGCGAGCGCCTGCGGGTCTACATCGGCGGCGAGCTGCGCGGCGAATATACCCCCGCCCGCGACCGTTTCCCGTACCTCCCGCACCCGCCCTTCTTCTGCACGGGATTGGGCACGCTGTGGGGGCCGAGCTGGCAGGAATTGCACCTCGTCGGTCTCGTCGGGGATGCGGTGGTCGCCGAGCAGCGTTTTCCCGCGCACAACGATGCGCGCACGCTGGCCGTTTCACTTGATGACCCCGCGTTGCGCGCCGACGGCGCCGACATGACGCGCCTCGTGATCAGCCATACCGATGAATATGGCAACGTGCAGGCGCACAGCCGCGCCGCGGTATTGGTAGACGTGGATGGGCCGGCGACGCTCATCGGCCCGTCACCCCTCGCGCTGGCGGGCGGGGTGGCGGCCGTCTACCTCCGCGCCGGCGATACGCCGGGACGGGTGACGGTGACGGTGCGGGCGCCGGAGTTTGGTGTAGAGCGACGGCTGAAGATGAAGATCGAATAGGTAGTCCGCGCCCTCCGCGGCGCGTGGGTTTCGCTTCTCCACACCGTGCAAGAAAGCGAAACCCACGCGCCGCGGACTACGAAACGTGTCAGGGAACAGGTATGATATCAATTGATATTTATCAGGTTATCGAAGAATATCTCGATTTAATCGAGAATGGCCGTGGCTCAATCCCTGCCAATGAGGCTGCGCTTGTCCTGATATTGGACAAGCTGGCGCTTGCCTGGCATTCAGCCAAGCCATATCGGGATGAGCAAGCGTATCCTGATCCTCCCTGGAGCGATCAGGATACGCTGCGAAAAATGATCTGCGGGCTGTTTCCCAATTATGGCTGGTATCAAATCCCACTGAGTATCAGCGCACTCAGAGAACTGGGTGAAATGGGGGTGGGAGATGCTATAGATGATCTCCTTGATATCGCAAAGGAGATGTACCAAGTCCAATGGCGATGGCAGCATACCAGCCATGATGATGCGCTCTGGTACTTTCACTGGAGTTATGGCGCACACTGGGGTGAACATCTGCGTGCCTTGCAGTTGTATTTATACGATGACACTTATGAACGAGGATTGTTTACGTGATAAAAGGTAGTCCGCGCCCTCCGCGGCGCGTGGGTTTCGCTTCTCCACACCGTGCAAGAAAGCGAAACCCACGCGCCGCCCCGATGTTATCGGGACAGGCTCCGGGCGCGGACGACGCATTTACTACTCGATTGACACCCGCGCCAGCGCCGCCGGGTCGTCTTCCGGCGCCAGGGGGCGGAGGCGGAGGGTGTATTGGTACGTGCCGGGGCCGATGAGGTATTCGGGGTGGACGTTGCGCGTCCAGCCGGTGTCGCCGCCGAGGCCCATGTGGCGGGCGTCGAGGTGGAGGTAGATTTCCGGGTGGGCGGTTAACTCGTGGGTGTGCTGGGCGGCGGTGAGCTCGTCCAGCGGGTAGTGCAGGGCGTCGAAGTGGAAGATCGGCGCGCCGGCGACGAGCAGGCCATGCCCCGACGCATCCGTCAGCGCCGCCCAGCGCACGTCTTCCTTGCCGCCGCATTCGCCCGGCCAGATGATGAGCGGCGCGAACTGCTCCGCCACCGTGCCCGCGTAGCGGCCCACCTGCGCGCTGGCCTTGCGGTCCGGGTAGGTTTCATACGGGCCGCAGCCGTACCAGGCCAGCCGCGCAAAATCGGCGGGCAGCACCAGCGCCAGCCCGATGCGCGGGATGGTCACCAGCGTCTCGCTCGCCCGCACCGTGCAGTCCACGATCACCTCGCCGCTGCCGTAGACCGTGTAGCGGGTGGCGGTGCGGAACGCCGGCTCCTCCGCCGTGCCGTGATATGCGGCATGCACCTGCACCACCGCCGCGGTGGCGGACAACTGCGCCGCGTCCACCGCCGTCGCGGTGCGCCGCAGGCGGTCCAACCCCGCCTGCACCCAGTCCTGCCAGTAGCTGTGCGGGCTGCCGAGCTGAAAATCGTTATCGGTGGGGGCGCGATAAAAATTATCCGTCGGGCCGGCGAGCAGCAGCTCCGGTCCCGTGCCGCGGAAGGAGGTTATCACCCCCGCCGCGCGGTCGAAGACGACGCGCACCCGCTCGCCGCTGATGACGACGGCGCCATCGGCGCGCGCCAATGTTACCGCCGGCAGGCCGGCGGCGGCGACGGTCTCACCCGCCTTGCGGTAGGGCAGGGCGAACTGCGCCCAGGTGATGTCGTGCCCTTTCTCCGCCCACGGCTGATCCGCCGCCAGCACGGCGCGCAGGTTCAGCCAGTATTCCGCGCCGGCAAGAGGACGGGTGATCGCGGCAATGGGCAGGGTGAGCTGCGCCTCCGCGCCCGCGGGCACCGCCGGCATTGGCAGGCGGCCGGACTGCACGACGCGGCCGTCTTCCGTCACGTCCCACAACAGCTCCAGATGCCCCAGGTCGAGGAATTGGTGTTTGTTGCGGACGGTGACGATGCCCTGGCGCAGGCTTTCTTCCGCCGCGGTGAAGGCCACCGGCGCCTGCACCTGCTTCACTTCCCAGGCGCCCGGGTGCGGGGTGAGGTCGGGGGCGACGATGCCGTTGAGCACCTGCGTGGGGTGCTCGCCGATGGCCGGGTAATCGAAGCCGCAGCCCAGGTCGCCGCCGTACCCCCAGGCCGTGCGGCCGTCGGGCAGGGTGAAGGTGAGAGCTTTGTCGTGCCAGTCCCAGATGAAGCCGCCCTGGAAGGAGGGGAAACGATCCACCAGGTCCCAGTACTTTTTAAAATTGCCGCCGGCGTTGCCCTTGGCGTAGGCGTATTCGCAGAGGATGATGGGGCGCGT
>JAKPKV010000056.1 GCA_029553475.1 Armatimonadota bacterium | reverse complement strand
CGCCGGGGCGCCACGTCCCGGCAGTCCGAGCTGAAGCTGTAGCGCGCGTCGTCGATCGGGTCCTTGGTCGCGCTCGCCTCCCCGTCCAGGTTCTTCCAGTTCTCCAGCGCGTAGATCAGGTTCGTGCAATCCTCGCACACGTACATGTCCGGCTCCTTCTCCGCCGTGTAGTCGAGCGCCGAGATCATCGCATCGACCCCGCTCATCACCGTGCCGCTGAAGGCGGCGTCCACGGCCACGCCCATCGCGTTGAAGTCCCCCAGCAGCGTGCTCACCCCCTCCGTGTCCAGGTGCACCGCGCCGCCGCCGCGCGGGTCCATGAGCCGCTGGTAGACCGGCTCCGCCGCCTCGCCGCCGAGCACCGGGTCCTCCCAGGGGTCCATCTCCTCCGCCGTCGGCCAGATCGACTCCCCCAGGTTCGTCCTCGGCCATTCCCTGGCGTCCCCGCTCCCATGCCGTTCGGCCCAGAGCCTCCAGCCCATCCAGCCCTCCAGCCACGCCAGCACCGCCTTGTACCGCGCCACGCCCCAGCCGAAGCTCTGCGCCCCGTCCGCCCTCGCCCCGTCGTTGTCCCCGTTCTTCTTCCCGCTCGTCTTCGCCCACGGCCCCGGGTTTCCCACGTCCGGCAGCAGGTAGTTCCCCGGAAACTCCCGGTAGAAGTACCGCTTCCTTCCGCTCGCCAGCATCCAGAGCAGGAACATGTTCCGCCCCGGCGCCGGATCCATCAGCAGGTACCGCGTCCCCTGCTTCGGAATCGCCGCCGCCTTCACCACGTGCACGTCCCGCTTGAACCTCGCGAAGATGCTCTTCTGGCTTGGCGTCACCACCCCGTAGAGCCTGCACCGGATCCGCTCCGTGTCCAGCCCCGCCATCTCCGCCACCAGGTTGCGCGGATACCCGAAAGGGTTGTCCGCGCTATGGAACCACACCACCGCCCGCCGGCCGCCCGCGCACCGCCCCACCCTCGGCACCGCCTCGAAGAGCCTCGCCCCCACCTGCACCGCAGGCGCATGCTCCAGCCTTCTCCGCGCCGTCTGCCAGGAGTCCTGCCCGCACGCCCCCTGTGGCGCGCGGGGTTCCAGCCACTCCCAGCAGTCCTCGCTCCGGCTCTCCGGCGCCCGCGGCGCCCGCTCCGGCCTCGCCGCGTGCGCCTCCACCAGCTCCGCGTACTCCCGCTCGCTCAACCCCAGCGCCGCGTGACGCCACGCTGCGCCCCCGTCCTTCGGCAGCATGTACCCCGCCGCCCACCGCGTGATCTCGCACTCCCCCATGAACTCGTGCACCACGTCCGTGTACCCCGTCTGCGGCGTGTTCGTCAGCACGATGAACCCGTTCCGGCTGCTCACGCGCGCCGGAAGCCGCCGCCACCAGTCCCCCGGAATGCTCTCGTCCGGGAACACCGCGTCCGCCTCCCATCCCTCGCCCGCCTCCTCCGCGTCCTGGCTGTAGTATTTCAGCACCAGGCTCGACCCATTCGGCAGCACGTAGGAATTCCCGGCGAAGCCGTTCTTCTGCTTGTAGGAGATGTACCCCGTCTCCCCCTTGCCCGTCGTACGCCACTCCCTCGGGATGTACCGGAACAGCTTGGAATGCAGCCCCGCCTGCACGGAGTCCCCCTCCGTCGTCGAAAGCACGTACACCTGCTTCCCCCGAGCCGCCGCCATCGTCGCGTTCGCCATGTACGAAACCATTTCAGTCTTGCCCGCCCGGTTCGCACCGCTCACCCACACCGTGTTCACCGGCCCGTCCGGGAAGCCCAGCGCCTCCCGCATCCTCCGCATGAACGTCCACAAGTCGCACCCGGCGGTCTTCTCCGCGTGTTCCCGCAGCGCCTTCGGCCAATGCGGCCAATCCAGCAGACACCACACCACCGTCCAGATCCTCGGCACATGCGGGAAGTTGAACCCGTCCCCCTGCTCCTGCGCGATCATGTCCGCCCGCAGCCGCCGATACCGGTCCGCCGCCGACAGCGCGTCCATCCCCCAGTTCTCCGCCATCGCCTCGATCATCTCCGCCGACGGCGCCGGGTACAGCGGATGCGCCTCATACTTCACCACGCTCATGTCACATTCCCCCAGTCTTGATTCGCGCCCTCCGTGGCGCGTACTTTGAAAGAGGCGCGTTGCCCCACGCCTGCACCGCGTTCGCATCGTTCGCGGTTGCGGCGTCTGCCGCCATGGGGCACTGGCACCCGCCAGCCGCGCCGAAGATCATGCTCCCCACCCCATCGCCCATTTGCCGAGCGCCCACGCGATGCCCAGCGCCAGCGGAGCGCAGGCCACGCCGACGAGCGCCCATGCGATGGTTGCCCACGGCTCGCCCGTGCCGTGAAGTCGCGGATTGCGCGTGCTCATGCCGTCCTCGCTTTCTTCGCGCCCTGGTACTTGCAGGTAGTGGCAGGCAATAAACAACCAATAA
>JAKPKV010000049.1 GCA_029553475.1 Armatimonadota bacterium | reverse complement strand
CCGGGCCTTCTCCCGCGCTTTCGCGAACACGGGGAAGAGGATGGCGGCCAAAATCGCAATGATCGCGATCACCACCAGGAGCTCGATGAGGGTGAAGCCCGCGCGGCGGGTCCCTCTGCGCTGCATGTGAGACATACCTCTGCACTCCTTTCCAAAATAAAGCATGGCTGACGCCGCATTTCAGGGAATCAAACATTCTCGGAAGCCAGCGGGCGTAAATCATGCTGCCTGGCGCTCCTTTCCATCTGCATGGGGCGCAGCGGGCCCTCGAGCCTGCTGTCCGGCGGCGATACCAGAGGCGTTTTTGAGGGGAAATGCTCGCAATGCTTGACAAAATGGGCCCATGACCGTATCTTAAGTTCTGGAAATGTTTGATTTCCGGAACCGTCCGCTTCCCCGCATGCCGTCAACCAGGATGTGCGTGGCGTCTGTACGCCTGCGCGCCTGGCGACCATCTCCTGCGAAGTTGATCGCCCGCACGCACGCCGCGCCATCGTGCCTGGACGCGCAGGTGGGTGCACGCAAAAACTGTGAGACAGCACTGCTGCTTCCCACCGCGGCGCTCACCTCTCCCCCCGGCCCCCTCCCCTGAGCGGGGAGGGGGGAACCGGATCGAAACGGCAGTCCGTCGTCGCATGGCCACGCACTCCCCCTCCCCAGGTAGGGGAGGGGGGCGGGGGGAGAGGTGAGCCCCGGTCGAAAGGAAGCTCACAAGCTGTGCGGGCACCCGCGCAGGTGCGCGCCGGCAGGAAGATCTGGCGCTGCCGCGAATAACCGTGGGCATGAGCACGCCCATCACCATTCACCTCATCGGCAACGCGCACCTCGATCCGGTCTGGCTGTGGCCGTGGCAAGCGGGGCTGGACGAGGTGTTGAATACCGGCCGCACGATGTGCGACCTGCTGGACGCCTACCCCGAGGCGGTCTTCACCGCCGGCGAGGCCTGGCGCTACTGGGAGATCGAACAGGCCGACCCGGCGCTGCTGGCACGCATTCGCGTGCACGTCGAGGCCGGGCGGTGGGCGCTGGTGGGCGGGTGGTGGATTCAGCCGGACTGCAACTTCCCCAGCGGCTTCGCCCTGGAGCGGCAGATTGCTGTGGGGAAGCGCTACGTCCTCGACCGTTTTGGCACGTTCCCCGCGGTGGCCTATAACGTGGACAGCTTCGGTCATGCCGCCACCCTGCCGGGCTTCCTGCGCGCGGCGGGGCAGCGCTACTATGTGATGATGCGCCCGCAGGAGCACGAGATGGCGCTGCCGGCGCGCCTCTTCCGCTGGCGAGGATTTGCGGATGGCCCGGAGGTGCTGGTCTTCCGCATCGCCGGCAGCTATGGCACCTGGGGCGACATCACGGAAGGGCACCTGCGCCAGGCGGCGAGCGACCTGCCGGACGGCGTCGCCCACGCCATGGCCTTCTACGGCGTGGGCGATCACGGCGGCGGTCCGACGGCGCGCATGATCGAGTGGCTGCGCGACCACCGGGAGGCGTTCCCCGGCCTGTGGCTGGAATTCTCCTCGCCCGCGCGCTTCTTCGCCGCGGTCGCCGATCAACTGGCCCACGCGCCGCTGGTCACCGGCGAACTGCAGTATCACGCCGTGGGCTGCTACAGCGTGGAGCGCGGGCTGAAGACGCGGCTGCGGCGGGCGGAGCACCTGCTGCGCCAGGCAGAATTGACCGACCCCGATGCCCCCGGGCTGGAGGCGGCCTGGCGGCACGTCGCCTTCAACCACTTCCACGATATCCTCGGCGGCACCAGCGTGCCCGGCGCTTACCCGGCGCTCTACGACCAACTCGGCGCCGCCGCCGCCCGCGCCGACGGCCTGCTGCAGCGCGACCTGCGCCGCCGCCTGCCCGCCCTGCCCGCGGATCCCCACCAACGCATCGTGCTGCGCAACGCCTCCGATCTGCCCTTCGACGGCTACGTGGAGCACGAACCGTGGCTGGGCTGGGGCTGGCACACCGACCTGCACCTGCGGGACGAAGACGGCGCCGTCATCCCCGCGCAGATCATGCAGAGCGAAGCCGCCAACCGCCAGACCATCACCCGCCTGCTCTTTCCCATTACGCTGGCCCCGGGCGAGCTGCGCGCGATTCGCATCGTGCGCGAGGCGGTGGAGATGCCGTCGCGCGCGCGGGCGACGATGGCCCGCCTGACCGCGGAGGGCGGTGCCGCGTTCACGGATGATGGCATGCAGGTCGCGCAACAACTGCTCAGCCTGCCGCGCCTCGACCTCATTGACGACGACACCGACAACTGGTCGCACGGCGTGGACCGCTTCCCGGATGGGCCGGTCACCTCGCCGGCCTGGAATGCGCCGATGCCGGTGGATGCCGGCCCGCTGATGGCCAGTCTGCTGCAAACGGGCCGCATCGGCGACAGCACGCTGCGCGCTGAGTGGCGCGTCTACGCCGACCGGCCCTTCGTCGAATTGCGCCTGCGCGTGCACTGGCGCGCGGTGAAGACGGTGCTCAAACTCACCTGGGCACAACTTGGCGACGGGCCGCGCCTGGACGGCATCCCCGGCGGATGGCTCGCGCGACCGTATACCGGCCGCGAAGTGCCGCTGCGCGACTGGACGCGCACTGAAGGCGGCCGCGGGCATACCGCCATCGTCTCTCCCCACGTCTACGCGCTCGATGCCACCCCGCATCGCGTCCGCCTCACGCTCCTGCGCAGCCCGCTGCTCACCTATCACATCCCCTTCACCCCGGCGCCCGAGCGCGCCACCCCGGCTGACCAGGGCGTGCACGATTTCCTCATCCGCTTCTACGCCGGCGAGGAGCTGACGCCCGCCTACCTGGACCAGCAGGCGGCCATGCTGCACCGTCCGCCCCTCATCGCGGATTGGACGGCGGGGATGGCGCGGTAATGATCCCAACCGGGGCCGCGGCCCCGGTACTTGCCTCCCGCCCCCATTCAATGGCACAATATGGCACACTCGCAACCTGGAGGAGACGCCGATGACTGACGAGACGACGCCGCACGAGGCCCCGGAGCGCCCGCGCGCGGAGCACGCCATCCGCTTCGCCATCAGCCTTTTCGCCGAAACGGCGTGGGTACAGATGGGCATTCAGGCCGACCCCCATACGCACACGGTGGAGACGGACCTGCCGCAGGCGAAGCTGGCCATTGACGCCATCGCCGCCCTCATCCCCCTCACCGAAGGCCGCCTCGCCCCCAACGAGCTTCGCGACCTGCGCAACCTGCTCTCCACGCTGCAGTGGAACTACGTGGAGCGGGTGAATAAGGCCGGGGAATAGCGCCGCGTTGCCCGGTGGCAGCCGGAACGCCAGCGATTACTTGGAGCGGGTCGTCACGTTGCACCGTGCTCTGTAGTCCGCGCCCTCCGCGGCGCGTGTGACCAAACATGCGCCCTCGTGTCCGACACCACCATCCGGCACGGGGTAGGAATGCGTCAACACGCGCCGCGGAGGGCGCGGACTACCCCGGCTGGTGTGCTACACAGCGTACAGCGTGACGACCCGCTACAATTACTGGCAAGAGCGGGCGCGATAGGCGCCGGGGACAGACAGGGCCGGCTCTGCCTCGACATTTGCGGGCGAGTGTGCGATAATACGTGCGCGATCGTGCTAGGCGGGGGACTAGCGGTACCCTGTACCCGCAATCCGCTATAGCGGGGTTGAATTCCTCGCCTGAGGACGGGCGCTGTGGAGTCTGGGCGTCGTAAGGAGTGTTGAGGGTCGGGTCCGGCGCGACGGAAGCCGTCGAACCCCGTCAGGTCGGGAACGAAGCAGCGGTAAGGCGTCCCTTTCGGGTGCCGCCGATCGCCCGGCCGGAGCCACCTGCGGCGTGGCCGTCTGGAGTGTTCCGCTCGAAGGCAGGTGCACGATCGCCATGATTCGCGACCTCGATGGGGCGACCCATCGGGGTCGTCGCCCTTTTCGCCGGCGGCGGCAGGAAATGCCGGCCGCGGGGGGGTACTTAAACAAGCACCATGTTCATTGACGAAGCGACCATCACCGTGCGCAGCGGCAAGGGCGGCGACGGCGCCGTGAGTTTTCGGCGCGAAAAATTCGTGCCGCGCGGCGGGCCGGACGGCGGCGACGGCGGGCGCGGCGGCGACATCGTCTTCGTGGCGCGCCGGCGCGCGCGCACGCTGCTGCGCTTCCGCTACGAGCGCCATTTCGCCGCCGAACCGGGCGGCAACGGCGCCGGCAACAAGAAATACGGCAAAGGCGGCAAAGGCATCACGCTGGAAGTGCCGGTGGGCACCATCATTTATGAACAGGGCGCCGACGTGCCGCTGGTGGACCTGGCGCGCGACGGCATGCGCGCCGTCGTCTGTCGCGGCGGGCGCGGCGGGCGCGGCAACGCGCACTACGCCACGCCGGTGCGGCAGGTGCCGCGCTTCGCTGAGCTGGGCGAGCCGGCGGAAGACCGCGCGCTGCGGCTGGAGCTGAAGCTGCTGGCGGATGTGGGCCTCATCGGTCTGCCGAACGCGGGCAAATCCACGCTGCTGGCGCACGTCTCCGCCGCGAAACCGAAAATCGCCGACTACCCCTTCACCACGCTGGAGCCGCAGTTGGGCGTGGTGGCGGTCACCGCCGAGCGCAGCTTCGTGATGGCCGATTTGCCCGGACTCATCGAGGGCGCCGCGCAGGGGCGCGGGCGCGGCACCGAATTTTTGCGCCACGCCGAGCGCAGCCGGGTGCTGCTGCACATCGTGGACGCCGCCGGCGGCTTCGCCGGCGAGGCCGATCCCTGGGAGGGATTTCTCACCATCAACCGCGAAATCGCGCTCTACGGCGCCGGGCTGGAACAGCTTCCCATGCTGGTGGCGCTGAACAAGACGGACCTGCCCGGCGCGGCGGACTACCTGCCGGATCTGCAGCGCAACCTGGCGCGCGCTGGCTATCGCGTCTTCCCCATCTCCGCCGCCACCGGCGCGGGCGTACAGCCGCTGCTCTACGCCATTGACGAGATACTGCGCCAGCAGGAGGACGCGGAGGCGCCGGTGGAGACGCCGGAGACGGTGACCGTGCCGCGCGCGCGCCGCGAGCTGGAGATCGCCCGCCTGGATGAGCACCTCTGGGAGGTGACGGGCAGCGGCATCGAGCGCCTCATCGCCATGACTGACATGGCGAGCGAGGAAGGCGTGCGCCGCCTGCAGACGTCGCTGGAGCGCATGGGCCTGTTCGCCATGCTGAAGGAACGGGGCGTGCAGGAAGGCGACTGCGTACGTATTCGCGGCATCGAACTCGAATATACCGAGTAGGCTGCTGCTCAGTGCAGCGGAGACCGGGATGCTGGGGGATCATCGCGACAATATCCCCATCATGATGGGGTGAACATGTCCCCCTCCGAGGATGGCTACCTTCGTCGCCTCTCCGGTGCGTCCCCCTCCCCCAACTGGCCGTTCAGGCGGGAGCCCTGGCCGTTTTCGCGGTGGACCATCACGCGGTGGCGCGGCAGGCGGTCGCTATTCCGCCGCCGCTTCCAAACCCTCGCGGTCGCGGATCGTCACCTGCCGGCCGGTCACGCCGATGAGCGCGTCGTTTTGCAGCCCGCTCAGCGTGCGCGAGATCACGTCGCGCACCGACCCCAGCCGGGCGGCGAGCTCCTCGTTGGTGAAGCGCAGGCGGAAGGTCTCTCCGCCGGCGGATTCCTCCAGCAGCA
This sequence comes from Armatimonadota bacterium, assembly GCA_029553475.1. GTDB lineage: Bacteria > Armatimonadota > Hebobacteria > CAIYQO01 > CAIYQO01 > JAKIYB01. Next base: position 56,538 of record JAKPKV010000049.1, on the reverse strand, counting down.
GGCGCGCGAGGCGCTGGCGCACCTGGCGCAGCGACAGGTCCTCCACCAGCCCGACCAGCGTGCGCAGCCGCCGCCCCAGCGCGGTAATCACCGCGTGGCACAATTGCGGGTACTGGGTGAGCAGCTCGTGAAACGCCGCCGCCGGGATGAAGAGCACCTCGGCGTCCTCCATCGCCGCCGCGGAGGCGGGATAGGGGCCGTCGTCGAAGACGGGCAATTCCGCCACCGAATCGCCCGGGCGCTGCACGGCGAGGATCTGCTCGCGCCCGTTCTCGTTCAGCTTGAAGATCTTCACCATCCCCGACTGCACGAAAAACAATCCCTTGCACGGCTCGCCGTCGAGAAAGAGCATCTCGCCTTTCGCGTAGCGGCGCGTGAGGCCGCGCGCCAGCAGCACGTCGTAAATCGCCGGGTCGAGGCCGGCGAAGAAGGGAAACTCGCGCACCAACTCGCAGGGGCTTTTCGTTCTTGTCACCATGGCAGTATCAGTATAGAGCGGGCCGGGCGCGGCGTCAAAGCCTGCCCGCGCGAATTTCCGGCCTCACACCGCGCGTGAAAAGAGGAAATCTCCCCCGCTGCCCGAAATACAGGAGGGCACGCTCGACACCGGTTGGTCGCCGGTGAGCGCGCGCCATGCCGGCTGAGCGCCGCTGGCCCCCGGCGCGCCGACGGCATCCACCCATGCCGCACCGTCACCGCGACGTGAATGAGGGAGAAGTTCGCATGCCACGACGTCAGGACATTCATACAGTCCTCATCATTGGCTCCGGCCCGATCATCATCGGTCAGGCGTGTGAGTTCGACTATTCCGGCACCCAGGCCTGCAAAGCGCTGCGCGCGCTCGGCTATGAGATCGTGCTGGTGAACTCGAATCCGGCCACCATCATGACGGACCCCGGCATGGCGGACCGCACCTATCTGGAGCCGCTCACCGTGGACAGCCTGGAACAGATCATCGCCCGCGAGCGCCCGGACGCCGTGCTGCCGAACCTGGGCGGGCAGACCGGGCTGAATCTCACCGCCGAGCTGGCGCAGCGCGGCATTCTGGAGCGCTACGGCGTGCAGGTCATCGGGGTGCAGACCGATGCCATCGCGCGCGGCGAAGACCGCATCGCCTTCAAAGAGACGATGAACGCCCTGGGGGTGGAGATGCCGCGCAGCGAGCCGGCCTACAGCGTGGAAGAGGCGGAAGCGATCGCGGGCGCGCTCGGCTATCCGGTGGTGATCCGTCCCGCCTACACCATGGGCGGCACCGGCGGCGGCATCGTCTGGAACGTTGAGGAGCTGCGCGCCATCGCCGCCCGCGGCATCGCCGCCAGCCTGGTGGGGCAGATTCTCGTCGAAGAATCCGTCCTCGGATGGGAAGAGCTGGAGCTGGAGGTCGTGCGCGACGCCGAGAACGCGAAGATCACCGTCTGCTTCATCGAGAACGTGGATGCCATGGGCGTGCATACCGGCGACAGCTTCTGCGTGGCGCCCATGCTCACCGTCTCGCCGGAGTTGCAGTCGCGGCTGCAGGACATCGCCTACCGCATCGTCGAGGCGATCGGCGTCATCGGCGGCACCAATGTGCAGTTCGCCCACGACCCGAGAACCGGGCGCGTGGTGGTGATCGAGATCAATCCGCGCACCTCGCGCTCCTCGGCGCTGGCGTCCAAGGCCACCGGCTTCCCCATCGCGCTGGTGTCCTCCAAGCTGGCGGGCGGCCTCACGCTGGCCGACATCCCCTACTGGCGCGACGGCACGCTGGACCGATATACCCCCTCCGGCGACTACGTGGTGGTGAAATTCGCCCGCTGGGCGTTCGAAAAATTCCCCGGCTCCCTTGACCAGCTCGGCACGCAGATGCGCGCCGTCGGTGAGGTGATGAGCATCGGGAAGACCTACAAGGAAGCTTTCCAGAAGGCGATTCGCTCGCTGGAGATCAAGCGCTACGGCCTGGGGTTCGCGAAGAATTTCCACGCGCTGCCGCTGGAAGAGCTGCGCAAGCGCCTGCAGGTGGCCTCTTCCGAGCGCCAGTTCCTCATGTACGAGGCGCTGCGCAAGGGGATGAGCGTGGAGGAGCTGCACGCGATGACCCACATCGGCCGCTGGTTCATCGAGCAGATGCGGGAGCTGGTGGAGCTGGAAGAGCAGCTCCTCCGCTACACAGGGCAACTGCCGCCCGACGACCTGCTCATCCGGGCGAAGCAGGACGGCTTCGCCGACCGCTACCTGGGGCAAATTCTCGGCGTCCCGGAGGCGCGGGTGCGCGCCCGCCGGCTGGCGCTGGGGCTGACGCAGGCGTGGCACGCGGTGCCGGTGAGCGGCGCGGACGCGGCGTATTACTACTCCACCTACAACGCGCCCGACGTCACCCCGCCGGTGGAGGGGCGCAAGATCATGATCCTCGGCGGCGGGCCGAACCGCATCGGGCAGGGGATCGAATTCGACTACACCTGCGTGCACGCCGCGTTCACGCTGCGCGATATGGGCTACGAGTCCATCATCGTCAACTGCAACCCGGAGACGGTCTCCACCGACTACGACACCTCCTCGCGCCTCTACTTTGAGCCGCTGACGGTGGAGGACGTGCTGAGCATCTACGAGAAAGAGCGGCCGGAAGGCGTCATCGTGCAGTTCGGCGGGCAGACGCCGCTCAATATCGCCTCCGAGCTGGCCGCCGCCGGCGTGACGATCCTCGGCACCTCGCCGGAAAGCATTGATCTCGCCGAGGACCGCGAGCGCTTCGCGGCGATGATGCGGCAGCTCGGCATCCCGCAGCCGGACAGCGGCATGGCCAGCTCGCTGGAGGAGGCGCTGGCGGTGGCCGCGCGCATCGGCTATCCGCTGATGGTGCGCCCCTCCTACGTGCTGGGCGGGCGCGGCATGGAAGTGGTCTATGATGAGGAGATGCTGACCCGCTACGTCAACGCCGCGGTGGAAATCTCCCCCGAGCGCCCCATCCTCATTGACAAGTTCCTGGAGAACGCGCTGGAGGCGGAAGCGGACGCCATCGCGGACGGCGCGCAGGCCTTCGTGCCCTCGGTGATGGAGCATATCGAGCTGGCGGGCATCCACTCCGGCGACAGCGCCTGCGTGATTCCGCCGCTCACCATCTCCGCCGCGCACCTGGCGACCATCGAGGACTACACCCGGCGCATCGCGGTGGAGCTGGGCGTGGTGGGGCTGATGAACATCCAGTACGCCATCGCCCACGACACCGTCTACGTGCTGGAAGCCAATCCGCGCGCCTCGCGCACCGTGCCCATCGTCTCGAAAGTGACCGGGGTGAGCATGGCGCGCCTGGCCACGCAGGTGATGCTCGGCGGGCGACTCTGCGACATGGATACCGCGCCGCGCCGCTATCCGCACTTCGGGGTGAAGGAGTCCGTCTTCCCCTTCACCATGTTCCCGGAGGTGGATCCGCTGCTCGGGCCGGAGATGCGCTCCACCGGCGAGGTGCTCGGACTGGCGGACTGTTTCGGCATGGCCTTCTACAAAGCGCAGACGGCGGTCGGCCTGCAACTGCCCACCGCCGGCACGGTGCTGGTGACGGTGGCGGACCGCGACAAGGCGCTGGTGCTGCCCGCGCTCCGCGAGCTCGTCGCGATGGGCTTCACGCTCGTCGCCACCGCCGGCACCGCCGCCGACCTGGCGGAACAGGGCATCGCCGCCCAGACCATCAAGAAGGTGCACGAGGGGCGCCCGAACATCCTGGACGCCATGGCCAATCGCGAGATTGCCCTCGTCATCAACACGCCGTCCGGCAAAGACAGCGCCTACGATGACAGCTACATCCGCAAGGCGGCCATCAAGCACAAGATCCCCTACATCACCACGCCGGCCGCCGCCATTGCCGCCGCGAAAGGCATCCGCGCCCGTCGCGAGCGCACGGAGAGCGTGCTCTCGCTGCAGGAATACCACGCGGGCGTGCAGGTGCTGGAGCGGCCATAACCGTCCCATATGGCGAGGAGACGCGCGCCCTGTCCACCCGGGTGGACAGGGCGCGCGTTTTTCCGGCGCGGCGGGCGGATACTGTCGGAATCGGGTGAAGCGGGGCAGGGAGCAATCGCGGGTATGGATGCGCGATGCGAAAGGAGCCCACCATGTCTACCGATCTGCCGCCGGTACTGGACATGCCGACGCGCGCCTACGCCGCGCCGACCGACGTGCACGTCTCGCTGGGGCGCGGGCTGCGCGCGCTGCTCTTTTGGATCCCGGCCATTGTGGTCGGCCTCATCCTCTTCGGCATGGTTGGCCGGCAAACACTGGCGCAAGAATCCGCGTTTGTCTACCTGGCGCTCTTCGCCATCGTGTGGTATGCCCTCGTCTCCGCCGTGCGGGTGGCGGCGCAGTGGGAGCGCGGCATCGTGCTGCGGCTGGGGCGTTTTCAGGGGGTGCGCGGGCCGGGCTTCATCCTCGTCATCCCCGTCATCGAATACGTGCGCTTCGTGGATCTCCGCACGCTGGTGCTGAATATCCCGCGCCAGCGCGTCATCACCCGCGATAACGTGCCCGCGCAGATTGACGCCGCGCTCTTCTTTCGCGTGGTGGATATCGAGCGCGCGGTGCTGGAAGTGCAGGATTTCCGCTTCGCCATCGCCCAGTACGCCCAGGGCGCGCTGCGCGACGTGGTGGGCAGCCTCACGCTGGACGAACTCCTCTCCGAGCGCGAGCAGATTCAGGAGCGCATCAAGCTGGTGGTGGAGGAGCGCGTGCGGGCGTGGGGCATGCACGTGGAGACGATCCGCATGCAGGATATCGAGCTGCCGGAAGACCTCAAGCGCGTGATGTCCCGCCAGGCGTCCGCCGAACGCGAGAAGCGCGCCACCATCACCAAAGCGGAAGGCGACAAAATGGCCGCCATGAACCTCGCCGAAGCCGCCGCCACCATGCAGCAAAGCCCCGGCGCCATGCAGCTCCGCGTGCTGCAATCCGTGGACGGCCTGGGCACCAGCGCCTCCAACACCGTCGTCCTCTTCCCGGTGGAGTGGGTGCATATCGTGCGGGAGCTGGAGCGGCTGTGGCGGCGGGAAGCGCAGCCGCCGGAGGACATGGCATGAGCAACGCTCCCCCCTGCCGCATCGCCGTCTCGCGGAAGAGGTGGCGTGACTGACAGGGCGGGGTCCCGAGCGCCGCGAAAGCAGGCGGGGCCTGGGAAGAGCGTTGCGCATACCAGTTGTGCGCCAGCAACCTTCGGCAACGCCGGGACACTCCAGGTGGATTCGGTGTGTAGTTTTGGGCACGCGCAACCGCTCAGCGCCGTGACGGGTGGGTCAAGGTGTTGACCGACGCGCACTTTTTTGTCATAATACCCCCAGCCGATGCCGGATGGCGCAATTGGCAGCGCACCTGACTCTGGATCAGGGGGTTCTAGGTTCGAATCCTAGTCCGGCAGCCACCTTTGACCCCGTTTTGAGTTCAAAATGGGGTCATTTTCTTTTGGTTAGGTCACAGGTAGGTAACATGGCGTCATTTTTCCGGGTCTGATTTAGGGGTGAGGAGGTGGGCGGTGGCGTCGGCGGCCTGGCGCTGCATGGTGGGGAGGACGTGGGCGTAGGTGTCCTGGGTGATGACAACGGTGGAGTGGCCGAGGCGCTCGGAGACGACTTTGACGGGGATGCCGGCGGCAATAAGCGCGGTGGCGTGGGTGTGGCGGAGGCCGTGGAGGGTGATGCGCACGCCGGCGCCGGCGGCGATATGCTCAAAGGCTTTCGTCAGGTGGGGCGGATGCAGGTGGGCGCCATCAGTGCCGCGGCAGATCCAGTCGGTGGGCGCCGGGGGTGCGCCGGCGGCGGCGAGGGTATCCCGCTGGTGATCGAGCTCGCGGGCGAGGGCGTCGTGGATGGCCACCACGCGCGGCCGATCCGTCTTCGTGCCCTTCACAACGGTGGAGCCATCCGGCGCGGTGCTGATGGCGCGGCGCACGAGCAGCAGAAGGTTGGCGGCATCGTAATCCTGCCACTGCAGCGCGAGCACTTCACCGCGGCGCATGCCGGTGCCGATGGCGATCAGAAGCGGCAGGCGCCAGGGGCCGGCCCGCTGGATTTCCTCGAGGAGACGCGGAATATCTTCGCCGGCGGCAACCAGGACGGGCGGACGGGCGCCGCGCGGCGGATCGGCGGCATCGGCCGGGTTTTTCGCGAGCATCTGCCAGCGCACCGCCTGGTCGAGCGCGCGGTGAAGCACGCCGTGGATATTGCGTAACGTCTTCGGCGCCAGGCCGTGCCCGCGGCGGCCTCCAGACTCTCGCAGGTGGGTATAGAAGCGCTGGAGCTGCAGCGGCGTGAGTTTACCCAGCCGTATCCCGCCCAGCGCTGGCACGATGTGGGCTCGCACCAGCATGCCATAGAGTATGTGCGTGGACGCCGCGAGGCTCCCCTTCGCGTGCTCGAGCCATTCCTCAAGGTATTCCGCGAGGGTGCGATCGGCATCATGGTGGTATTCGCCCCGCGCGATGGCGCTCTCGATCTCGCGCAGTTTGGCGGCGGCCTCCCGCTGGGTGAGGCCGCGGCAGGAGACGTTATGCTGCTTCCGCTTGCCGGTGACCGGATCGGGCGGGCCGTCGTAGACGATATACCAGTATTTGTCGTAGCGTTTGTAGATGGAGCCCAACCGCTCCCCTCCCCCTTTCCCCTCCCCTGACAGGAGAGGGGGTATTGCACGCGGAATTAATTCACAGGATGGTGAGGATGGGCGCCGCACCTGTGGCTAGCGGCGTCGGCACCTTCGGGGCGTGACGAAAGCGGCGATGCTCGTTGCGCTCCACGGCCTGCATTTCATAGCGCCACAGTTCATAGGCGGTGGGGGCGCGGGGGATGCGGGCGGCGATGGCGCCGATGATGGTATAGATGGCGGCACAGATGACGAGGCCGCATATCCCGCTGGTGACCATCTCCGGCACCATGTGGGCGATGGTCGCCGCGGCGATGATTATCATGCCGGCTATCAGAATGTGCATGTTCGTGGTCCTCAACCGGTGATGGCTGTGGCGAGGCGTTGTTTCGCGGCGGCGAGGCGCTTTTTTGCATCCGAAAGGGAGTCTTCGCATCGCTGCAGTGCGTGATAGGCAGACTGTATATTGGATCCTTCCAGCCATGATTGGAACACGGGCATGTCAGGATCCCCAGCGAACAACCCGTCAGGATCGCCAGCAATCAGTGCTAGGCGATGTTTACATATTGCTTTGAAGCCACCCGCCGGGCAGGTGCAGGTCATGGACAGCTTACTATCCGAGAGCGTTACGGTGATGGTATATGGCTCAATGGCGCTACCCTGAGCATAGAAGGTGAGCTGCATTATACAAATACTCCATGTGCACTAAGGCGAATATGATTCGATCCGGTAGCCTCGCATAATGCCTGCTCGATAGTAGAAATAATCTCTTCCTGGATTGTGGTGTAAGGAAAGGCAATAACAGCGATGCGTGAGGTGGGGAGGTAGGCATCGTCACGCAGACCAATGGATGATGGGCGCAAATACGAAACCACTGGGTTCAGGCTCTGGCATTTCGCTGTAACGGCAGTAAATTTGTTGGTGAGTAAAGTGTTGGTATGGTCGTACGGCATCAACCAGCATGGACCGGGCTGCTTAAGCAGGGTGTCCATGCTGGTATGCCGCCAGGATTTTAAGAGCTGGGAGGCCATCATTGGGATTGCGGGGGCGTGCTGGTGTAAAGCTAGCGATGCGACGTCACCTTGCCAGAGCAGCATGTATAACCGACCTTGCGTCGAATACCGGTGAGAGCGTGAATGTGTGGAGGCGTCAATGATGTCAATCTCAATCGGTGATGCCCAGTTGCGGACGAATGAAGACCCTTTGATGGCAAGCGCTTCGCTGTCATGTAATGAATATACGGCGCCACGCGGAGGTGATGTAACTTGAATGTATTTCGTGAGATACGTGCTCGCAACTGACCATGGAGATACATAGCCCATTGGTGATGGATACAGGATGTCTCCGGTAGCGAATGCGCATTCAAAAAGTGCGCTGGTGAATGAGGTCGGGACCGCCCAATTGAAACAGGTGTAAAAGGTCATATCCGCGATAGTAGCATACTGTGCAAAATATGGCTCTGCTACAGTTTGGCTTGGAGCGATATCGAATAATGTCTTCATGGCTACCCCCTGCGAGGAAGAAAAATTATTCCTTCTGTTTGATTTCCTCAAGGAGCCGGATGATCTGCTGGTTTTGTAAAATCTGGAATGCGGTGAGTTGGGTTTGCTGTATGCAGGCATACTGGGTCAAGCGGGCAGGATCTTTTGTGCCAGAGATATCCCAATACAGGCTACCCAGTCTGTCGCGCACGAAGGATTCAGTTTTGCCACTGTCGCCGATAGCAGGAGCATTCATGGCCATCCAGACATCACTCATCACCAGGGGCTGCGAGGATGGTTTGGGCGCCGGTGTCGCGTCGGCATTATAGGGCGCCTGGGCGTGAGCGGCATTGTTTGCAGGCCAATTCGCGCCGATCAGCAACATGGCTCCGAGCGTGACGCCACAGGATACCCCTTGCACAACGGCAAGCCAGAATGGTTTCATGTGTTATTCCCCCACTACCCCCAGATGGTGCCGATGACGACGCCAACGATCCGCACCTCTTCTTCTCGATAGGTGGCCGGTTTATGCTCGGGGTTATCGCTTTCCGGCACCAGGGCGATGAAGCCGTCAAGGTGGCGCAGGCGTTTCACGGTGGACTCTTCACCGATGCAGGCTGCTACAATGTCTCTATCCTCCGCAATGTTCTGGAGCCTGATGAGCGCCAACACGCCATCGCGCAGGTTCGCTCTCTCCATGGAGTCGCCACGGACTCGTGCCGCAATAATCTCGCCGACAGGGAGGGCGCTCTCCGGTAACGCCATGTAGTCTTCGATGTTGTCCGACACTATTACCGGGGGGCCGCATGAGATATCACCCACTACGGGCACGCGTTTTATACCAGGTTGCGCTACTGGCTCCCGCTGGGGATGACGGTCGTCGCTTCTTCCCATGAGGTAATCAGTCGTGACACCAAATGCGGCGGCCAACGATGTCAACACATCGTAACTCGGACGGCGTTTGTTACGCTCGAGGCGCGACACTTCGCTCTGCTCAAGGTCAATCCTCTCCCCGAGCTCGGCCTGCGACCATCCCGCTTCCAGGCGGAGCTTTTGGAGCCTCTGCGCAAAGACGGATGTGTTATCAGCATACATCTCCCTATATATATGTATCATCGTCATCTCCTTGTCAAATGAAATTATTTCATAAATCAGGCAGTCAAGCCCTTGACATTCATGTAGAGTAGGCATATTATGGCTTGTGGGTATGCGTTTGTTTCATAGCGAGGGTGTCATGAATCTGATCTCAAGCAAGAGAAAGGCGCTGGGTTACACGCAAGCACAGCTTGCGCTCCTTGTTGGCACAGACCAATCTCACATATCAAAAATTGAGAACGCCCATATTGACCCCGCCACATCACTCGCTCTCCGTATTGCCAAGGCGCTCGGCTCATCCGTCGAGCAGCTTTTCTCCTATACGCTGGACGCGGCTGATTCTGCGATGGGGGTGGGGTAATGGCGAAAATGCTGCTCTGCACCAACTACAGTCCGCGCGCGCTGCAGGCGATGCCCTTCCCGGCGCTGGCGCAGGTGAAGGCGGACGGGGTGCGGTGCATGATCCACGTGGCGGCGGACGGGGTGACGCTGTGGTCGCGCGGCGAGGGCGGGCACACCTATCGCGGGTTGGACGCGCTGTGCGCGGTGTTATCCACGCTGGCGCCCGGCTGGTATGACGGCGAGTTGCTGTTCGGCCCCGCGCGGCGCCAGGGCAGCAATGGGCTGGCGCAGCAAGCGCTGCGCGGCACGCTGACACCGGAGGCGGCGGCGACGGCGCGGGTGGTGTTGTGGGACTACCTTGACGCGGAGGCCTACGACGCGGGCGAGAGCCCACTGGTGTATACCGAGCGCCTGGAGCTGCTGGAGGAACTGGTGGCGATAGTGGATGACCCGCGCGTGCAGGTGGTGGCCGGCACGGTGGCGCCGACGCGCGCTCGCGCGCTGTCGTATTACCGCGCGCAGCGCCGGCGCGGCGAGGAAGGCATTGTGGTGAAGGATCCGAACGGGCTGTGGCGCGTGCCGAACGGGGTGAGCTACCGCAGCCCGCAGCAGGTGAAGGAGGTGGGGTGATGACAGCCCCGCAGACATCGGCGCCCGCTGGTGGCGCGTTTCTCACGTTGCATGTGACGGCGGACACGTCCGCGTTCGATACCGCGGCCGCGGCGTTACTGGCCCAGGCGTCCGAGGTTCCGGCGGAACTGCTGCAGCTCGCGCTCGACGCGCCGGACCGCTTCGTCAAAGTCGTCATCGGTCGCGATGACACCGCCGCAGCGTGGGCATGTGGCGTGACGCTGCGTCTGGAGCCGTCCGATCTGTTCCTGGAACTCCTCGCCGCACTGGGGACAGGTGATCGTAAGAGGCAGTTGCTGAATGAACTCGTCCATCGTCAGGTCCTTGCTGATGGTGGGCTGGAGGGGCCGTCGTCGTTACCGGCAGTTCCTCCGCATCTCCATGATACCACGGAGGGGTCGGGATCGGCCACGGAGGGCACGGAAAGTGGGGCTGAACGATGACGATGGTGATGAAGCATGGGGCGGGCGGACGCGGGGCGATGACGCCGGTGCCGCCGTGCCCGCCGAGCCGCCCTGCAGCCTGCGACGGATGTGGGGTAATGACAGAGCGCGCGCGACGGCGGCCGGTGGTGGAGTTGATCGGGCTGAACAATACACACGTTGTTGGATTCGCTCGCCTGTCGTCTGGCACTTGGCACTGCGTCGCATACGACCATTATGGAATCGTCGCTCAAGCGATTCTGCCGTCAATACGGCACGCCGGCGCATTCTTGCACGAGGAAGCGCTGGCCACGACTCTTTTGCGTGTGAAGGCCATGGCGTGAGACGCTGGGCATTTTCACAAATCAGACATCGGAGGCTGAACGATGATGACCGATCAGGATTACGCGAATCTGTTGCGTCAGGACGCGGGCATTGGAATACCCCCTGCGAGGCCTGGCGGCCAGCCGTCCGCGCAGGCGGACGGAACGGAATCTGCAGACGCGATGGTAGCGGGGCGGGTGCTCGATCTGGCGGTGTTGCGGGTGCTGTATCCGTCGCTGCCGGACGGGACGACGGTACATCTGCCGGCAGTGCCGTTGTTTTCTGAAAACAGCCTCCAGGGGATCGGACTGGCGTTCGCTGCTTTGATGAAGGCGCTGGAGCTGGGGCTGATCGTGAACTTTGAGGTGGATAGCCCGGTGCGGGCGATGATGAGCGACGACGACCACGACGGGATGTACCAGGTGACGATCTGGCCGCAGTACCAGGAGTTCTACGCGGAGACGTTCCCGCTGGCAGCGAGTCAGGCGGTAGCGAGTTTGGGAGATGTGGATGCCATTCAGGCGCCACCCCTCCCGTAACAGGAGCTGAATGATGGCGGAGCAGACACAACAGCAGGATTGGATGACAGCCGTAGAGGCGGCGGCGGTGTTGCGGGTGCACCCGACGACGGTGCGGGAGATGTGCCAGCGCGGGGAGCTACCGAGCATCAAGGCGGGGCGCGACTGGCGGGTGAGCCGGAGCGGGTTGGCAGAGATTCAGCGGTTCGGCGCGGTGCATGGCGACCTGGTGGAGCGGGTGGCGCAGCGCGCGGCGGCGCTGGTGACACAGCAGGTAATGGCGGCCTTTGCGGAAGGTTTTCGCGGGGTGGCGGTGCGGGCGAAGTATGAGGGGTGCGGCGATGCAGCGGCGCGCCATCCGGCGCGACCCCTCTCCTGCCAGGAGTAGGGGAAGGCGGAAGAAGGAGCAGCGACATGCAGCGCTATGACGTGATCATTCAGGTACAGGGGCGGCCGGTGACGTTGAAGGGATACGTGACGCTGGCGAACGCGATCACGCAGGCGGCGCGGCATCGGGGGTTCGTGGTGACGAGCCTGGGCGAGGATTTGGTGGCGGATTACCGCCCGTGGCCAGCGCGGTTGCTGTGGTGGGCGCGGCGCCCGCTGGCGTGGATTCGGTGGGCGGGCGCGCGGGTGGCCCGCTGGTGGAAGCGATACTGGAGCAACGATCCCACGCGCTGGCAATGACCAGTATTGATTGGAGGCTGACATGACGGTAGTGAATTTGCACGATCGGCATATTTCTCCGACGCAGCGCGACCTGGCGCTACGGATGGAGGCGGGGGTCAGTGACCGGGTGGGGCCGGTGGCGCGGATGCGGCGCGCGCGGCGGCGGTGGCGGACGACGATGGCGCTGTCGCTGCTGGTGGGCTTTTTCCTGGGCAGCATGGCGCTGTGGTGCTTCGTGCTGTTGTTTCCGGGGGTGGTGAAGTAGGCGTTCACCACTGAGCACGCAGAGAGCGCAGAGGAGTGGTGTTATGTGTTGGCGCGCAAAACGGTTGGGTTTTTCGGTGATGTATGCCTGCGGTCATATGGAGCGCCGCGAGACACTGGATGGACCGGGTTGGAAGATGGTCATTTTTCGCGCACGCGAGTCGGCGCTGCGGCGGAGTTGCCCGCGGTGCGACCAGCGCGCGCAACAGGCGGCTGATGCCGTGACGGCGAGTGACGCGTGGTATGCGGGGATGTGGGGGCGGTAGGGCGCCGTCCGGGCGCTCCCCCTCCCCTGGCAGGAGAGGGGGCGGATGGGGAACAGCCGATTGCGCGGATTGGCGTAGAGGAGAAGTTGGATGGCGACGGGTGATCGGGTGCGGACGGAGCGGGTGAGGAAATCGGCGGCGATGCGGCACGCGGTGGATATTTTGGCGATGCCGCGCGACGGGGAGAGCGTGGCGGCGGCGGTGGAGCGGCTGTGCGGGTATGCGCCGGCGCAGATTCGCGAGGAGCTGCAGCGCGCGGCGCGGATGGGGATGACATGCGGGCGCATCCGGGTGCTGGTGGAGGTGGATGTGACGGCGCCGAAGCGTCATGCACAGGATGATTAGGATGGGTATGATTGTTCGCTGCACTGCCGGCGATGTGGAGCGCTGCAGTCTGTCGCTCTCCCGGTCGGGTTGGATATCTATCTAGCGATGATGCAGGCGTTCCTGCGGCGTCATCGCCGGTGCCAGGAGCGAGCGGGGTTGTCCGAGCATTGAGGGGGTTGAGATGGCGGTTGCAGCGGTGTTGCCTAAGGATTTAACGACGGAAGAGGGGCAGCAGAAGGCACGGGCGGCGCTGGGGGCGCTGCATCGGCAGATCGGGGTGCTGCAGCAGGCGGTGGAGGACCGCACGCGGATCATTGACGGGTTGCAGAGCACGGTCGCGGTGAAGCAGCGGCGGATCGAGGCGCTGGAGTTCCGCGTCGAGGAGCTGGAGGAGGCGCTGACGGCGCTACGCCGGCGCGGCGGTGATCCGGAGGCGATGGATCGGGTGGAGGCGGAGCTGGGACGCTGGCGCGACCTGGCGATGGGGCTGGTTGCCGCGGTGCAGAAGATCGCCGCCAGCATTCAGGTGCGGCCGGTAGAGGATGGCGCGGGAAAAAATGCGGGCATTGAAATATCCCCTGCGAGACCATGCGGCCAGCCATCCGCCTGCGCGGATGTGGCGGCGCAGGCGCCTCCGGCGGATGAGAAGCGGTGCGTGGTGCCGTGGTGTGCGAACACGAAGCGGACGGCGACTGGGTACTGCGTGACGCACCATAGCCGCGTGCAAGCGCACGGCGATCCCTACCTGGTGACGCGGCGCATCAACAAGGTGCTGGTGCTGTGCCGGGAGACGGCGGCCGGGGTGTTTGAGCCGGTGGAGGCGCCCGCTGGTGGAGGAGGCTGAGATGGTAGATGATTTTGATGAGTTCGGCGTCAGCTCGGAAGATAAGCTGGCGCGTGGAGACGGTGGCGATATTTCGCGCGAAATGGTGGGGGATGACGTGGATGCGGAGGGCGCCGCCCCTCCCCCAGAGGGAGAGGGGGGTGAGCCGGTGGTGGTCGTGGATGCTGACTCGGATATTCCGGGGACCGTGGAGGAATTCACGCCACCTCGCGAGCGGGTGGTGGTGGAGGTGCCGGTGGATATGATCGTGCCTTCGCCATACCAGCGACGCCGGACGTTTGACGTGGGGCGGCTGGAAGAGATGGCGGCGTCTATTCGGGCGCACGGGGTGCTGCAGCCGATTGTGGTGCGGCGCCCGTCCTCCCCAGATGGAGAGGGGGCAGCGGATGGGCCGGCGCCGACGCGGTATGAGCTGATCGCTGGTGAGCGGCGGTGGCGGGCGGCGCGGATGGCGGGGCTGGCGACGATCCCCGCGCTGCTGGTGCACTGCACGGAGCTGGAAGCGGCGCGGCTGTGCGCCATTGAGAACCTGCAGCGCGAGGATCTGAACGCGATCGAGGAGGCGGAGACGTATCGCGTGATGGTGGACCTGGGCATGACGCAGGGCGAGTTGGGGGAGCAGATCGGGAAGAGTCAGAGCGCGATCGCTAACTCGTTACGCCTCCTGCGCCTGCCGGCGCCGGTGCAGACGCTGCTGGTGGATGGACCGCTGACCGCGAGTCATGGGAAGGCGTTGGCACGGGAGGCGGGTTTTCCGCCGGTGTGTCAGCGCATCGCGGAAATCGCCGTGGCGAAAGGCGCGAGCACGAAGGAACTAGAGCTTACCGGGCCCTGCAAACTCCCCTACGCGCACCAACTGGCGGATGAGGGCATCGTGCTGCAGTTCGCGTATGGCGCGGGGGGATTCCCCTGGAAGGACACGTGCCCGGATTGCCCCTTTGGCGCATTCCGCGCCGGTTACCACGAGCATCATGGCTTCTGTTTGCGACCCGAACACGCGCAAGAGCTGCGGCAACAACATGAAGAGGCAATGCGCGAGCGGATCAGGGCGGCGCAGCATCCCGCTGGTGATGGCGACGGATTGGGTGAGTTGCCACCGGAGTCGGCTCACGGGGACGCTCGCCCGCCCCTGCCGAAGAGAGCCGATCTGAAGTACGGCACGTATGAGGACGTGCGGAAGCCGGATCGGTACTTCAGTGAGTGCGACGGATGCGCGGACCTGGTACAGGTGCTGGGGTATTCCGGGCAGCTCGAGCCGGTGTGCCTGAATCCGAAATGTTTCAAGCGGCACCACATGGCGGCGGCGAAGGCGGCGAAGGCGGGGCTGCGCAAGGAGATGGCCGGGCTGCTGGAGCGCGCCGGCGTGTACCTGGGGGGCATGACGGTAGTGGTGGACCTAGCGGCAACGCGGGCGCTGTCGCTGGTGGTGGCGAAGGCGGTGCGGCAATGCGCGCCGACGTGCTGCCAAGCGGCGGCGGAGGCGTGCGGTTTTCCGGAGGAGCTGGCGCGGAAGGTACGGACGGCGACGGATGAGGCGGTGCCGCTGTTGGCCAGCCAAGACGCAATATTGCTGCTGCGCTTCGCGGTGGAGTGCCTGGTGCGCGAAGAGGTGAAGAACCGGATCGAGCAGGGGTACTCCCGCACGCCGTATGCGAGTTGGCTGCTGGGAGAAGAGGCGGAGAAACCGCAGATTTCGCCGATGGGCGCAGATGGCGGCGCTAGGACGGCGCCGCCCCCTCCCCCAGAGGGAGAGGGGGCAGATGGTACTTATGAGGCGTGTGTGGGGTGCGTGTATTGGCCGCGGTGCGGGCTAGAGCCACCCGTGGATGGATGCCCCTGTCCGTCGTATAAAGTAGCGCAAGTGGCGCCCGCTTCCCCCGTCGCTGATGCTATAGGGGACATGCGTGGGTCGTGCATGGGGTGCGCGCATTGGCGCGGCTCGGTCGGTGATGCATTCATGGGGACGTGTCTGCTGGACGGTGAGCGATGCCATGCGGATGATTCCTGTGAGGAGTACCAGCCGTGAGCGGCGGCAAGGTGGTGCTGTTGGAGAAAGGGGATTTTTGATGAGCACACGCGCGTATTGGACGGATTCCTGGAATCCGGTGACGGGCTGCACGCCCTGTTCGCCGGGCTGCGATCACTGCTATGCGCGGGCGATGGCGGACAGCCGCCTGCGCGGGAAATTCGGCTATCCGGAGGAGCGTCCCTTCCAGCCGGGCGTGGTTCACCCCGAGAAGTTCGCGCTGCCGTTGACCTGGCGAAAGCCGCGGCTGGTCTTCGTCGGCAACATGGGCGACCTGTTCCACGAGCAGGTCGCCTTCCCGGTGATCCAGCAGGTATTCCGCACGATGCGGGCATGCCACCTGGCCGGGCTGGGACACATCTTCCTGCTGCTGACGAAGCGCCCCGCCCGCATGCTGGAATTCTTTGAGCGGGCAGCCGAGCAGGATTTCCTGGCGCCGAACTACTGGACGGGGGTCACGGCGGAAAATGACCGCCTGATGCAGGAGCGGATGCCGTATTTGCTGCAGTGCCCTGGCCCGCACTGGCTGTCGTATGAGCCGGCGCTGGGCCCGCTGGATAGCCTGCATCTGTATCTCGGTGATCGCCTCGCCGTTGACGGCCGTCTCACCGATGGGCTGTCCTGGGTGGCCGCGGGCGGCGAGAATGGCCGACAGGCCCGCCTGTCGCTGGCGTATGATTTCAACATGGCCGCGCTGGACTGCGCCCTGGCAGGCGTGCCCTGGTTTTTCAAGGGGGCGGGGAGCGCGTGCCAGCCGTCCGTGACGAATGAGCACGCGCGCCTGGATGCGGAGACAATGCGTCAGCATATGCCGGTGGCGTTCGATCAGTGGGCGAATGTGCTCTGTGAAGGTGCGCGATGACCCGATGGGATGGAGTAGCGTCATGATGGGCGCCATTTTGGCGCGTTTGGGGCGAGTATGGGTGATGATCTGCCATGTGCATGCGTGAAATGCGGGCGTGACACATCAGGTGATGATAGTTTCTGCGAGGTGCACGTGTGGCGTGGCGGAAAGCTCACGCAGCATGCCTACCTGTGCATGGGGTGTGTCGAGGGCGTGAGACATGACGGCCATGGGAACCAGCGTGAGCGGGCGATGTCTTGGCTGAGACGGGAGATGGGGCGATGAATGCGATGCAGGTGGCGGCACGGTTTTATGAGGCGCGGGATATATGCCGGCGGCTGTGGGGTGCGGAGTATGCGAGAAAGATCGGGCCGTGGATGGAGCAGCTTCGCTCTGTGATGATACGGCACGAGCTGCAGGCACTGGATGCGGCGAAGACGTTGCTGGAGTATTACAACCAGCATGGCAATGGGTTCGCGATGATGTTCGTGCTCGCGGCGTGCGTGGAGTTGATAGAGCCTTCGGAGCCGTCGCCCTGTGGGGATCACGTGCGGTGTGGCGAGGGGATTGCGTGTGATGGGTGCGCCAGCGCGCCCGCTGGTGATGACGGGGAGGAATTCACAGGATAGGTAGGATGGGTAGGATGGACTCTTCCTGGTGGTAACCGCATAGTGGCGGTGGATGTGCTGGGCGTGAGCCTGGATGAAGTGATGGCGCGGAACATCGCGAAGCTGCGCGCCCGGTATCCGGAGAAGTTCACGGCGGTGAACGCGATGATGCGTGACCTGGCGGCGGAACGGCAGATATTGGAAGGCGGGCATGAGTAAGCGTGCGGCAGTAAAGATCGAGCATATCGTAGATTTGCCGCTCGATAAACCGGGATTCTTCCTGCGGTTAGAGCGGCGGTATTGGCAGGACGGATCAAGTTGCCTGCACATTGCGAAGTGGGCTCGCAATGGCGCCGGCAAGGCGACCATGTATTATCCGCTGCAGTACGTACAGGTGCCATGGGAGATGTCGGGTGAACTGGGGCGGCAGATCGCGATATCGCAGATCGAAGAGGTGTTGTGCTGGATATCCCTACCCCACTGAAGCAAAGCCCACTGATGGAGGGGTACCGGGCGGCGGAGGACGGGCTGCAGTGCGTGATTTACCAGGCGTTCCATGTCTGCATGAGCAAGCCGCAACGGTTGGCGGTGAAGCGGGCGGATTTGACAGCGCTGGCGCTGGAGAAGCGCGACCTGCTGGGGCCGTGTCCCTACGCGTGGGATTTGCAGATGCCGGAGCCGCCGGCGGAGGTGGCGACGATCTATCCTGATAGCCCTGGTGAGGCGGAGGCGCGGTTTTTGGCGCGCTACTGGGAGTTGGTGGGGTAGGAATCGCAGATTTCGCGGATGGACGTAGATGGGAGCAACGAGCCATGGTGGTGATCGGGATACGTTTTGCTGCAGGGTATGACAGTTGGTTTCAGTATCCGGGTCCGGGCGGCTATGCGCCGTTCTTCATGGAACCGGTATTTGAGATCAATCATGCACTACTCGCGTATGTCGTGGACTGGGGCAACCGCTGGGGAATTATGCAGCGCTATACGGACCGGTGTGAGCAGTTTCGTTGCCCGCCGGCACAGGAGTCGTACCCGACGCGAGCGAGTGCCGTTATGGATTTACGGCGATTGGCTCTGGCTCATGGTTGGCGAGAGGTACGTCCGTGGAAGGTATGGCGGCCATGACTGTGTGTGTGCATTGCCCGCCGGTGGAGGCCCACCAGGTGGTGATGACGCACTGTCCGGACTGCGAACGGCGGACGGCGGCGCTGGTGCGAGGCTACGCGTGGTATGCCCCGCTGGTGACGTGCCTGGCATGCGGGTGCCAGTGGAGCGAGGGCGAGCGGCTGCGCACTGGTCGGCTCCGCGAGCGGATACGCCGGGCGGCTGACGCGATCGCGTGGTGGATGGCGCAGCAGGCGCCCGCTGGTGACGGGTGATTCACAGAATGCGTGCTGTTACGCTTGGTCTGGTGGCCGGGCGATTGCGTGAGTGGCAGTAGTCAGGACGCGGCAGCGAAGCCCGCTGGTGATGGGGGAGGAGGTTATTTTTATGGCACACACCCGCAACATGCCGATTGATCTCTGTAACGAGGAGTGGTTCCTGGGGTTATCGCTGGCGGCGAAGGGGCTGTATTGCTATTTGCGCATTAATCCGCGGACGAATCTGGCGGGGTTGTATCTGTTGCCGTTGCGGGTGCTGCTGATGGAGACGGGGGCGACGGAGGCGGAGCTCTCCTCTCTCCTCGAGGAGATTGGACCTGACCATGTGCGCTATGCGGACGGCGTGTGCTGGATGGTGGGGGTGCGCGAATACGAGCTGGGTATGAATCCCTCGCCGAAGGTGCGGAAGAGCATGGACAATGACGTGCTGCGCTTGCCGGAGAGTGCGCTGTCGCGCGAATACCGGATACGGTATGGATACCCTATAGATACCGTATCCATAGGGTATCGAAAGGGTACCGATACCCCTGAGTCCCTCTCCCTCTCCCCTTCCGTCTCACCTCAGGTGGGGGAAGGTACCGGTACTGAGAGCGATACCGCGCCGGCACCCGCACCGGAGCCTGCCCCCCCGGTGGTTGCTGCGCGGGTGGGGCAGCGGCCGATGGTGGCGCAGGCGAAGGCGTGGCTGAAGGCCCGAGAGCCGGACGCGGAGTTGTATCCGCAAACCTGCTGCCTCGACGTGCTAGACCCGTTGGAGCGCGGATTGGCGGCGCTAATGGCACACTACCCCCGGAGCCAGTTGTGGGATATGCTGGACCGGCTGTTCCTGATGGGCAAGTGGGCCGGGAAATTTCGCAATGCCCGGTACCGGTGGCAGGTGATGACGGAGGTGGTGGGCTACGAGGTGCAGCACGCCGGGCGGCAGGAGGGGCGCGAGCGTGACGGGCCGGGTGGCCGGCGGCGTGGCGGGCGTGAGATGGAGGAGTGCGAACCACCGGAACTGGTGGAGTTTGGAGGCTGACGTGAGCGATATTTCGGAGAAGATCCCACCGCAAAACCTGGAAGCTGAGCAGGCAGCTTTGGGGGCGATGATGCTGGAGTTGGCGGCCATTGAGCGCGGGCTGGCGTTGCTGCACGAAGAGGATTTTTACCGGGAGGCGCACCGGACGATTTTTCGCGGCATCGCCGACCTGTACCACCGTCAGATCGCGGTGGATGTGATTTCGCTGGGCACGTGGCTGCGCGACCGTGACGCGCTGGAGATGGTGGGCGGCACGCTGTACCTGACAACGGTGATGGGCGAGGTGCCCACAGCGGCCGGGATCGAGCATTACGCGACGCTGATTCGCGCCTGCAGCCGGCGCCGGCAGCTCATTCACGCGGCGGGTGCGATCATTCACGAGGCGTACGCCGGCGAGGTGGATGTTGATGTGGTGCAGGAACGGGCGGAGCAGCGGATTTACGAGATCGGCAACGACGGCGCGGTGAAGGGACCGCGGCATGTCAGCGATATTCTGCGCGACGTCTTCACGCAGATCGAGGACGCGATTGGGTCCGGGCACGACCAGGGGCTGCGCACCAGGTGGCCGGCGGTGAACACGCTGCTGGCCGGCGTACGCACCGGACAGAGCGTGATGATCGCCGCGCGCAGCGGTATGGGGAAGACAGCGTT
Source organism: Armatimonadota bacterium (assembly GCA_029553475.1). Classification (GTDB taxonomy): domain Bacteria; phylum Armatimonadota; class Hebobacteria; order CAIYQO01; family CAIYQO01; genus JAKIYB01. Next base: position 36,231 of record JAKPKV010000049.1, on the reverse strand, counting down.
CGGGATGAACCTAGCCGACACGTGGGCCAGTTGGGGGGAGCCGGGGCTGATATTTAGTTTGGAGATGGAGGAATGCGAGCTGACGACACGTGAATTGCTGGCCTATACACACCAGGTAACGAATGAATGCCTCAACGATCTACCCTGGATGCAGGAGAACAAGGAGCGCACGCTGATTGAGCTGGGCCGCGCGGTTGAGAAGGCATGGAATCTCCCCGTCTGGATTGATGACCGGACGGATTTAAGTACCACTGAGATCGAGGCGACGATCCGGCGCTACCAGCGCGAGAGCCAGCGACGCTATGGCAAACCATTAAGCTGGGTGATACTGGATTTCGCGCAACTAGCGCATCCGAGCCGGACCTATCGAACGCGCACCGAAGAGGTGGGGGCGCTGGCCTACGACCTCAAATATATCCCGAAGAGGCATGGCATCCGCATGGTGAGTTTGGCGCAGTTCAATCGTGACGGGAAGCAGCGCGCGACGTATCGTCCGCAGGATGACGACCTGGGGGAGAGCGATAAGTTGTTATGGGCGGCGGACCTGGTGCTCTCGCTATATCGTCCGGGCTACTACGGCGAGCCGGAAGTGATCAACGCGCTGCTGGGTAAGGAACGTCGCGAATACATCAAGGGGCTCGATCATGAAAAGCGCAAGCAACAACTGGCGCCATTGATGACGCTGGTGGAGGTGCAGACACTCAAGCAGCGCGCCGGGCGTGCGTCGCGTCGTTGCCTGCTGGACTACGACGGCGGACATTACCTTTTCCGCGACGCGCGGCCGGAACAATACGCGGCGATCCGCGGCGAAGCGGTGCGGGCGCCACAGGGCGAGAACTGGGCGGAACGCTATGGCGACTAAGTATATGTTGTATTTCGATCCGAGCAAGACGGGGGCGGGCGCGCTGATGAGCATGGACGAATACCGAGTGACGGTGCTGGTGATGTATCAGCAGTTCACCTTCGGCTCGGTGGCCGGCGACGCAGCGCTCGATGTGCTGTTTGAGATGGCGGCGAAGCGCGGGGCGGTAGTGGCGGCGGAAGAGCCGCAGGGGACGGATGCCAGAGGGCGAGCGTTGCGCCGGGCACAGGCCGAGGTAATCGGCGAGCTGAAGGCGCGGACGCGACGGCACGGGCTGGAATGGGCGGGCGTGGTGGTGCCGGCGACGGCCAAGGTGGCGCTGACGGGGAGCGGGAAGGCATCCAAACGCGATATGATCCGCTTTGCGAATCTGCGGTTTCGCCTCGACCTGCGCGACCCAGAGGACGAACACGCGGCGGATGCGATTGGCGGGGCGCTTGCGGCGCTGGAAGGGCGATTTGTACAGCGGCATCCACGACAGCGGCGCGCGGCTATTGCGCGCGAAATACTGCGGCGGACGGGGATGGAGGCATGAGACATGGCAACATTCCGAGAGATGATGACGGCGCACTTTCAGCGATTGGCGCGGAGGGAGGCGCTGGAGGCGAAGCTGGAGGGGATTACGGAGCAACAGGCAGCGCTGCGTAAGGTGATTGATGATCCTGCCCGGTATCGCAGTCAGGGCGTGGCGCGGTACGGTGATGGGGGCGGAAGCGGACGCCCAGGCGATCCGACCTATGCGGTGGCGGTATCGCATCAGGAGGTGATTCAACGCCAGGAGGCGCGTCTGGACCGGCTGGTGATCGCACATGTCGAGGCGGAGGCGGACTTAGCAGAGGTGCGGGCCGGGTTACGGGCGATGGAAATCGCGTTGCGTGCGCTGCCGGATGATGATATGGCGCTGCTCCGATGGCGGTTCGGCGAGCGACGTTCGATGATGTGGATTGCGCTGCGACTCGATATCGGTGAGAGCACGGTGCGTGATCGGCTGGCGGGGATCGAGGAGGGGTGGCTGCCGGTGATCCGGGCGGTACTCGATGGGGCTATCGTTGAAACGGGCGCGGAAAAACCGCGGAAAAACCGCGGAAAAACCGCGGATTGCGCAGGGCAAGGTGTGTTAGAGTGTGTATGATGGTACGCGAGCGCGCGAAGAGCCGGCCCCACCGTGGATATCTGCGGCGGGGCTGCCGTTTGGTGTAGGCGGGTGCCCTCGGAGGGGTGGAGGGGGTGCTTGTATAGCTATGTGGTTATACGCAGGGGGCGCTCGGAGGGGCGATGTGGAATATATAACCAAATGATTATATATGAGGGAGGCGCGGGTCCTCCCCCGGGGGGGCCGGCTCGAGGGTGACACCGGTCTCGATGTTTTGCTGAGTGTGGGGGTTTCGAGGTGCTTTCGGGGTGGCGGGTGCCATAGCGAGGTAGAAAGTCGAAAATCGGGCGGGCGGATTTTCGGGAAGTTGAAAGTTTGAAAGGCGGGCCTGTGGGCCTGTTTTGAGTTCATTATGGCGTCGAGAGAGCGTGTGCGCGAGGTGAATGGGGATCTGCAGCTTTCATCTGCCGCGCTGGCGGATGCCTTCGGGGTGTCGGTGCAGACGTTGGGGAACTGGGCGCGGGACGGCTGCCCGAAGGCGCGGGCCGGCTGGTGGATCCTATCGGACGTACTAAAGTGGAAGGGGATGCACGGCGGCCGCGCGCGCGGTGGTGATGGCGAAGATGGGCTGTCCGATTCCGCGCTGAAGACACGGTATGAGGCAGAACTGAAGCGCCTGCAGGCGGAACAACTTGACCTGAAGAACGCGATCGCGCGTGGTGAGTATATTCCGCGTGACGAGCTGGTGCCGGAGTTGAGCCGGTGGCATACGGAGCTGAAACTCTCGCTGCGCGGCCTGGCGCGGACGCTGGCGACGGAGGTAGGCCCGTTTGTGGATCCCGCCACGGCGCGGCGGATCGAGCGCGAGATACAGGATTTAATTGATGGCGCGCTGACGCGCATGTCGAATGGTGAGGCGTATGAGCCGCCGCAGGGGAGGGTTATCAAGGGGTAGTGGCGGCAGGTTCGCGAGGAGAGCGCACGAATGGTACGTGACACGCAGCTCGCCAGGCCGCGAGCCTGGGGGCGGCACTGCATTCAGCGTAAACACTGAGAGACGCGCAGAGCAGAGACAGTGGTCGGGTGGGCGGCGTTGGGGTTGGAGTATGACGATGGGGAGCGCCGGCCGTTCGCCCAGCCGGGCGGTGGTGGCCACTGCCGCGCGGTGAACGGATTAGGGGAGGGGTGACGATCCCTCCCCTGATTTATTGGTAGCGGTATTGGGACAGGTGCGATGGGGAAGCGAGGAGGGCGGCAATGCGTTGAGTCTAGGGTGAGCGCGCAGCCACGGGGGAAGCGACGGGCGGACTGCAAGTCCGCGGCCCCGGTGGAGTGGGCGCCGTGGTTGCGAGAGGCGATGCGGGCGTTGCGGCCGCCGGAGCGGATGACGGTGAGTCATTGGGCGGATCGGCACCGTATCCTGGATGAGAAGAGCAGCTCCGCGCCGGGGCCGTGGCGGACGTCGTTCACGCCGTACCTGGCCGGCATAATGGACGCCTTCACCGATCCGGATATCGAGGAAATCTGGTTTTGCAAGTGCACACAAGTGGGGGGCACGGAGGCGATCCTCAACATGATGGGCTACGCCATTTCGCAGGATCCCGGGCCGACACTGGTGGTGTATCCGACCCTTGACCTGGCGGAACATATCAGCACGGTGCGCATCCAGCCGATGATTGACCTGTGCTCGGCGTTGAAGACCGAGTACCTGATTGGCCAATCGAAGAAATTGGAGTTGCAGTTCCTCTCCGCCTACCTGGCATTGAGCGGGGCGAATTCGCCGGCGTCGCTGGCGTCGCGCCCGATCCGCTACCTGTTCCTGGATGAGGTAGACAAATTCCCACGGGTGGCGGCGAAGGAGGCCGATCCGATCAACCTGTCGGCGGAACGTACGAAAACATTCGCCTACAACCGGAAGATCGTGGGGGCCAGTACCCCAACATTCAAGCACAATCACATCTGGCAGCAGATGGAAGCGGCCAATGAGGTGCGGCGGTATTTCGTGCCGTGCCCGCACTGCGGCCACTACCAGACGTTCCGGATGCAGCAGCTCAAGTGGCCAGAGGGATGCGACGCGGACGAGGCGCGAGACCTGGCCTATTACGAGTGCGAGGCGTGCCAGGGGCGGATCACCGACGCGCACAAGCTGACGATGCTGCGCGCCGGCGAGTGGCGCGCGGATGAGGTGCGCGGCCACGGCAAGCGGGTGGTGGCGTACCACCTGAATACGTTCTATAGCCCGTGGGTGCGTTTGGGGGATATCGCGCACCAGTTCCTGGCGTCGAAAGACGATCCGGTCGAGCTGCAGAACTTCGTCAATTCCTGGCTGGCGGAGGCGTGGGAAGAGGCGCAGCGGCGGATGAGCGCCGACCTGGTGCGCGAGCGCGAAACCGGCCACCAGGAAGGCGAGGTGCCGGACGGCGCGGTGATGATCACCGGCGGCGTAGACGTGCAGCAGGATTCTCTGTACTGGACTATCCGAGCATGGGGCCCACTGCTGACGAGCTGGAACGTGGCGCACGGCCAGGCGTTGAGCTGGCTGGAAATCGAGCAGGTGATGAACCGGCCCTGGCAGGACCGGCACGGGCGCGAGTTCGTGGTGGCGCTGTGCGCGATTGACTCCGGCGACGGCAACACGCAGGAAGACGTCTACGACTTCTGCGCGGAGAACGCAGACTGGACGGTGGCGGTGAAGGGCAGCAGCCAACCGCTGTTGAGCCGCTACCGGCTGAGCACGATTGACAAGCAGGGGAAGGCCTTCGGGCTGCGCCTGGTCATCGTGGACGGCAGCCAGTACAAGACGATGATCGCGAGCCGCATGAACCGGCAGAACGGGCGCGGATCGTGGATGGTGTATCAGGGCTGCGACCGCGATTACGCGACGCAGGTGACGAGTGAGCACTGCGTGAGGGAGAAGCGGGGCGCCCGGCTGGTGGATGTGTGGATGCCGAAAACCAGCGGCGCGGCGAACCACTACCTGGACGCAGAAGTGTATTGCGCGTGCGCGGCAGAGCTGATGGGGGCGCGGCATTTGACGGATGTGGAAGACACCCCCTCACCCCCGGCCCCTCTCCCCGAGGAGAGGGGAGAGAGTGGGGAGCGGGAGGGATGGCTGCGGCAGCCGTTGGGGCGGTGGGTGTGAGGTGGCGGTCGGGTATTCCGCGCGGAATTAATTCACAGGATGGATAGGATGGGTAGGATTTGCCCCTTTGGGGGTATGGGTTGCCTGGCGTAGGACGGTGGGATCCGTCGCAGGTCTATCAACCGGTGTGTGCAATAATCCGGCCAAAGACCGTCAAAGTATGGGAAGCAGGGGCCGAAGCGAGGCGGCCTATGGGGTTCGAGTCCCCGCGCCAGGCAAATAGTGATGTAACCCAAGGCCGGCGCGGTAGTGATGGGCAGCGGTTTTACCAAAGCACCGGGCGGCACGCGCAGCCGTCTCAAGGGTGGGCCTCCACCCGGAAATGCGCGGAGGGGCTTCAATCTATTATTTCCAAACCCATGCAGTGAGGATGACTTGCTGCGAATGATCCCAGTGGATGTTATGGGGCTGCTGGGGGGTGTGACCAGCACTCGGATGCGGGGCGGTAACCGGACGTGAGATAAGAGCCGGCTGTTATTCCGCCTCGCCTGGTCGTCCCAAACCCCTGCCCGTGTAGCGGTGACGTTATGCGTCATTGCGGTGACACGGGCGGGGGTTCTGATTTGGTGGGGTAAGGCGCCGTCCTGGCGCCACCCCTCCCCTAGAGGGAGAGGGGGAAGTGCTATAGAGGAGGCTGAGATGGGTGTTCCGATTATGGCGTTATGGGCGGCGCTAGCGGCGCGGATGGGGTTCGGGCCGGAGCGGGCGTTGTCGAATGGGCAGTTCGCAGGATGCGTGGTGCATCACCGGCTGTCGGGGCGCGGGACCGGGCGGCGGAAGCGGTCGTTGTTGAAGAGGCGGGTGCCTGCGCGGTGCCGGCGGTAATTCACAGGATGAGTAGGATGTGGATAGGATATTTCGCTGCGATGGGGTGAGGGAAGAGAGGCTGAGGCGATGGGGCGGATGCTGGATGGGCTTGGTGCTCTATTGATGGGGATGTTTGTACTGTGCTGCATCTTTGTGCCGCTGGGCGTGTGGAAGCTCTTGGAGATTATCGTCTCGCTGTTCCAGCACGTGCATGCTGGGGTGCGGTGAGGCCTGGCGCTCTTGAGTTGGTCGCGGTAGGTTGGCCGAGTGGTTGAAGGCAGCGGTTTGCTAAACCGCCGGGGTGAACCCGCGCACGTTCGAATCGTGCACCTACCGCCAGGTTTTCGAGCACGAGTGGGTTCGGGCGGGGCTGAGGCGGTTTCCGGCCGGGTGAGCATCAGTCCGCGGTGAGTAGACCGTGCCCCGCCTGATATTTCTGCAGGGGTGAGGGGGGCTATTTATGACGACGCAAGAGCAACTTGACAGTGTGAACGCGGCGATTCGGGCGATTGAGGGTGGTGCGCAGGAGTATCGGATCGGATCGCGGCTGGTGCGACGCGGGGAGCTGAAGGCGCTGTATGCGGAGCGGGCGCGGCTGGAGGCGAAGGCGGCGCAGGAGGCGGGATACGGCGTGACGGTCGCGGAGTTTGATACGCGGTAGGGGCTGGCGTTGAGGGAGTTGCCTGGCGCTGGTGGGTGAGGGGTTGGCATGAATTGGTTCGAGCGAACAATTTCGGTGCTGTCGCCGGGGTGGGCGTATCGGCGGTGGGCGTATCGGTCGGCGATGGCGGAGCTGGAGCGGCTCTATGATGCGGGGTCGCTGGACCGACGGAACGCGCGATGGACGCCGACGAATCAGACGGCGGAGCAGGCGGATGCGCCGTATCGCGATCGGATGCGGGCGCGGGCGCGGGATCTGGAGCAGAACAGCGATATCGAGGGTTCGATCATCCGTGCGTTCCGGCGGAACGTGGTGGGATTGGGGTTTACCTTGCAGGCGCACGTGAAAACGCGCGACGGCGAGGGCGAAGACGAAGTGCTGAATCAGCAGATCGAGGCGTTGTGGAAACGCTGGTGCCTGCCGCGCAACTGCGATATCTCGCAGCAGCAGTCGTTCTCGGAGCTGTGCCGGATGGCGGTGGAGCGCACGATCGTGGACGGCGGCCTGCTGTTCGTGAAGAATTACACCGCCAGCGGCCCGGTGCCGTTCTGCCTGCAGGCGCGGGAAGTGGACGACCTGGACACGACGGCGTTTTACCGTACGGAGAACGGCAATCTGGTGGTGGCGGGTATCGAGCTGGACGCGTTCAACCGGCCGGTGGCGTACTACCTGCGCACCGTGACGCCGGACGGTTTTACCACCGGGATGAGCACGCGGGTAGACGCGCAGCGCGTGATCTTCCTGTGGGATCGGCGGAGACCGAGCCAAGTGCGCGAGGTGACGCGGCTGGCGCCGACGCTGGAGCGGCTGCGCGACATCGAGGAATACATGGAGGCGGTGAGCGTGAAGGAGCGGGTGGCGGCGTGCTTCGCGATGTTCATCGAGAAGCAGCTTCCCACCTCCGGGATGGGGCGCGGCAACACGACGACTCCCACGGACGCGAAGAGCGGCTACGCCAACCATACGTTGACGCCAGGCATGATCTACGAAGGGCAGCCCGGTGAAACGGCGAAGGCGATCACGCCGCCGGCGAGCGGATCCAGCGCGCGCGACTTCGTAGCGCTGCAGCAACGGTTGGCCGGCTCCGGGCAGGGGTTGTCCTACGAGGCGACCAGCCGCGACATGAGCCAGGTGAATTACAGCTCCGCGCGGCAGGGCTTGCTGGAGGACCAGAGCGAGTACGCCATCATGCAACAGTTCCTGGTGGCGCATCTGCTGGATGAGGTGTATTCGGAATTCGTGATTTCCGCCGTGTTGAGCAACGCGCTGCCGATGCCCGGCTTCTGGTCGGACAAGTACCGCTACCTGGAGCATGAATTCATCGCGCGCGGCTGGAGTTGGATAGATCCGCAGAAGGAAGCGGACGCGAACGCGACAGCGCTGGACACCGGGCAGACGACGCTGGCGGCGACGTGCGCGGCGCAGGGGGCTGACTGGCGCGAAGTGCTGGCGCAGCGCGCACAGGAGCTGGCGGCGGCGCGGGCGCTGGAGGAGCAGTATAGGCTGCCGGAGGGATCGCTGCTGAAGAGCGTGAAGGCGGGGACGGTGAAGTCTGAGCCTTGATTGGGACGCTGGTGGGCATGCCGGAGGCACGGAATTTCACCACGAAGGTGAGAGCCTGGTTGAGTACGATTTTGATGGGGCGGGTGCCGGTGACGGTGGCCCGCCCTGGCCATAGTAGCCGGGCTACGAAGCTGCGCCCCCTTCAGGGGGCTTTGGGGGGACGTGATGCCTGATGTGCGTGATCGGTTAGCGGTGGGCCAGGCGGTGCAGCGTGCTGAGGTAGATAGCATCATTCGCGCTGTTGACGAAGAGGCGCGCGAAGTTGAGCTGTCGTTTTCGAGTGAGATTCCGATCATGCGGCCGTGGGGGGCGGAAATTCTGTCTCACGATGACGGCGCGGCTTTGCTGGAGCGTCTGAACAGTATCGGTTGTCTATGTTTTAACCACAACGGCAACGTGGTGCTGGGTCAGGTGCTGCGCGCGTGGATTGATCCGCAGGACCGTCGTGGCAAGGCTCGCGTGCGATTTGACGATGATCCGGAAGCTGACAAGTATTTCCGCAAGGTGCTGCGTGGTTCGCTGAAAGGGGTCAGCCTGCGTGCGCGAGTGCTGACGATTGAGAATGTGAAGCGCGGCGCTGTGTCCATCAACGGCCGTTTTCAGGGACCGTGCGAAGTGGTGACGCAGTGGGAAGTGATGGAGATCAGTATCGTGAGCGTGCCGGCGGATGCGTCGGTGGGCGTGGGGCGATCTGACGATATGACGCCGGCGGATGTGCCGGACTCTACACTACGAGGAGACGAAGAGATGTCCGAAGACCAGAAGACGGAAGCGCAGCGCCAGGCGGCCATTGCGGCAGAGCGGCAGCGCATCAGCGAGATCACGGAGCTGTGCCGCGGCTTCGATGTGGATCCGAAGGAGTACATCGAGAAGGGCGACAGCGTGGAGTCGGTGCTCAAGGCACTGCTGGACGCCGAGCTGAAGAAGCGCGGCGCGGCGCCGTTGCCGCCGGCTCCGGACAAGAAGAGCGCCGATGGCGGTGATGACGAGTCGGTTCGCCAGGCGGCGGTAGTTGCCGAACGCGCGCGCATCAGTGAGATCACGGAACTGTGCCGTGCTTTCGATGTGGATCCGAAGGGTTACGTCGAGAAGGGCACTGATGTCGAATCCGTGCGCAAGGCTGTGCTCGACGCGGAAATGAAGAAGCGGGCGCCGATCCCGGCGAGCGCGAGCACGTCGGTGACGGTGGGCGAAGAGGCGGTGGACAAGTTCCGGCTGGCCGGGCAGGACGCGCTGCTGCTGCGCGCCGGGGTGGACGTGAGCCAGGCGAAGCGCGGCGGCGGCTACGTGGTACACGAGGGCGCGGCGAGCCTGGCACACATGACGATGCGCGAGCTGATGGCCGAGTACTTGCGGCTGCGCGGCAAGTCCGACGCGCTGCGGATGAGCACCGATGACCTGATCCGCGCGGCGCTGACGCCGGACAGCCAGTTCGTCGGCATGCTGGACAACACGGTGGGCAAGGCGATGCTGATCGGTTTCCAGGCCGCGGCGACCACGTACCAGGCCTGGACGGGCCGTGACAGCCTGGGTGACTTCAAGCCGGTGAAGCGCTACCGGCTGAGTGAAGCCGCGGCGCTGCGCGACATGACGCAGCATGCCGAATTCCCCTTCGACCAGATGAGCGACGAAGGAATCTCCATTCAGCTCGCGACCAAGGGCATCAAGTTCGGGATTGCCCGGCAGGCGATCATCAACGACGACCTGGCGTATATCACGAAGATGCCGGCGGCCTACACGCGCGCCGCGTTGCGCGGCCTGAACCGCGCGGTGTATGCCATCCTGAACGGCAACCCGGCGCTGACCATTGACAGCAAGGCGCTCTTCCACGCCGACCACGGCAACTACGTGGCGCTGGGCGGCGGCGCCGCGGTGGGCAAGGCCACGCTGGGCATTGCCCGCAAGGCCATGCGCCGGCAGAAAAACATCCGCAGCGACGAATACATCAATGTCTCGCCGCTGTTCCTGCTGGCGCCGCCGGAGATCGAGACGGATACGGAGACGTTCCTGGTGAGCATCGCCGATCCGGAAGCAGACCACGCCGGCGTGGCCAACGTGTTCCGTAATAAGCTGCAGCTCATCAGCGACCCGGAACTCAGCGACGCCTACGCCTGGTTCCTGGCGGCCGATCCGCGGCAGACGGACACCATCAGCGTGAGCTACCTGGACGGGCGTGACATGCCGACGCTGGAGAGCCAGGCGAGCTGGGATATCCTGGGCATGGAATGGCGCATGTTCTGGGACTACACGGTGGATGTGCTCGACTACCGTGGCCTGTATATGAACGCAGGGCACTAAGGCCTGAAGAGGTGAAGAGGTGAGGGGCGCCGTCGTGGCGCCCACCCCTCCCCTGACAGGAGAGGGGGAGTGACTTTCCCTGACGATTATTCCGCGCGAAATGCGGCGCGGGTGAGGAGTGAACGATGGCAGTGAAAGCGGTGCACGTCCAGAATGGCGCGCACATCAACTATCTGAACAGCGGCGTGACCACGTTGACGTACGGCGACGTGGTGGTGATCGGGAAGCGGATCGGCGTGGTGGCGGCAGATATCGCCGCCGGCCTGAACGGCGTGGTGCACCTGGACGGCGTGTGGACGCTGCCGGCGGTGACGGACGCGGCCTTCAGCGTGGGCGATCAGCTCTTCTGGGATGCACAAAACGAGGTGATGACGAAGGTGGCCGCCGGCAACGCGGTGGCGGGCATCTGCGTGCTGGCGAAGCTGCAGGCGACGGCGACGGCCAACGTGCTGTTCGCGCCGGTGAGTGAAGCCGACGCGCGGATGGACGCGCTGGAGACGGCGCAGGGGACACTCTCCAACCTGGGCACCACGGAGAAAGCCAACCTGGTGGGGGCGATCAACGAAGTGAATACCAATGCCGACGCCGCGGCTACGGCCGCCGGCGCCGCGCAGGATGCCGCCGACGATGTGGCGGATGATGTGGGCGACATCACGACGCTGACCACCACAGCCAAAGACACGGTGGTGGCGGCGATCAATGAGCTGGTGTCGCGGGTGGCGACGCTGGAAGCCGGATAAGCCGTGACACGGTGAAGAGGTGAGGGGGTGAAGAGGTGACTTTTTACCCCCTCACAATTTGGGCGATTATGACGATTTTTGCGGGATGGCTCCTGCCGGCCTTCCCTCCCATCCCGACCGCCCGGGTCAGTGGGAGTCATCCCGGAGAGATCGTCTGAACCTTGATTAGGGGACGGTATGAGTACGTTTTCGGATATGGCGGCAGAGGGCGTTGGGGAGTTCCTGGAGCTGTTCGGGGAGTCGCACGAGGTGGGGGGCGTGACGCTGGTCGCCATTGTGGATACGGAGGAGGGGCAGCCGGAGACACTGCCGGACGGCGGCGCGGCGCGGTGGCAGGGGCGCGGTCGGCGCGTGACGGTGTGCTATGTGCCGCAGGCAGCGTGGTTGGCGGCGCTAGGGGTTGCGGATTGGAAATCCGCGGTCCCGGTGGGCGGTTTGCTGACGGTGGACGGCAGCCCGATGACGGTGCTGCACGCGGCGCCTGAGGACGGGCTGCTGCGGCTCGAGCTGGAGGCGGCGACCACGGGGGGCGCCACGACGCTCTGCACGGTGATCCACTATGCGGCCGGTGATGGTTACAGCGCGCCGGCGGAGAGCGGGCGCGAGAATAATATCCCGTGCCGCTATCAGGCGCGGGCGCAGGCGGTGGAACGCAATGGGCGAGAATCTACGGCGTCGGCGGAGGTGTCATTCGCGGCGGACAGCGGCCTGGTGGCGCTAGCTGTTGGCGATGCGATTATGCTATCCGGTCAGCCGGTGCTGACGGTGCTCGATGTGCTCGAAGATCGGGATCTGGCGGGGGTACTCCGGCAGAGGGTGGCGGTTGTAGGGCGGTAGGGCGTTGCGCGCTCCCGCGCGTACCCCTTCCCCTGGCCCCCTCTCCTGACAGGAGAGGGGGAAACTCGATGACGATTACGATGATGATGACGAGATAAGGCATGGCGGGGAATGTGACGCTGGTGGATACGTCGGAGGTGCGGGCGTCGTTGACGTATCTGCAACGGCATACCGGGGTTGTGGTCGAGGAGCTGCTGCGCGCGCTGTGCCAGGAGATTCGTGCGTTCGCGAAGGAGCTGGTGCCGGTAGATACCGGCAACCTGCGCGGGACGATCGGATACCGGGTGCGGAACGGGGTGGCGACGATTTTCGCGACGGCGGAACACGCGGCCTGGGTGCATGAGGACCTGGAGACGGCGCACCGGGTGGGCGAGGCAAAATACATCGAGCGGCCGGTAATGGAAATCGGCGGCGGCGAACTGGCGGCGGTGGTGGCGCAGGAGCTGCTGCGGCGGCTGGCGGCCGGGGAGGCGCTGCGTGGGGGCTTTGGGCGGTGGCACGTGGAAATGCGGGAGGCGGCGTAGTCAGGTTGCGCAGGGACGCCAGGAAGGCGCCACCCCTCCCAAGGAGGGAGAGGGGGAGCTGTTGAGTAGCGGGGGTGTGGTGATGGGGGTGGTTTTCAGTGGGGTGCAGGTGATACTGGGGTGGTTGGCATTGGCAGTGGGGGCGTTGGCGGTGACCGCCGGCTTGCTGGTACTTGCGTCTCGGTTGATTGACATCATTCTGCGTCGCCTGGAGTTGCTGCACATGGTGCGGCGATGGATTGTTGAGGTGTATCTGCCGGAAGTGCGTGGGCGGAGATGATGGGAGAGGGATCGCATGAAGTCGTTTCTTTCGGCATTGCGGGATGGGTACGTGGCGGATATTGATGCGACCTCGACGGTGTATGCCGGGTTTGGGCCGGTGGAGCGGCCTGACGCATACGTGCAGTTGATTCCCGCTGGCGGCATCCCGCTGGAGTGGCCGGGCGGCGAATGGCGGATTGGGCAGTTCCAGGTGGTGCACGTGGGGCGGGTGACAGCGATCAGGGCGGCGCTGGAGGCGGCGGAGGCGGCGTATGAGGCGCTACACGAGCGGGTGAACTGGGAACTGGACGGGTACCGAGCGCGCTTTGTGGAGTGCCTGCAGGTTCCGATGCTGTTAGGAGGCCCGGATGGCGGGCAGGCGCGGGTGGTGTTCAATATGCGGACGGTGGCGAAGCGGGTGGACGAGGAGAAATCATGAGTCAATTCACTGGAGTGCGATTCGGTTCTGTCGCTGTTGATGATGCCATCATCGGCACTATTGCCTGGCAGAATCCGAGCAATGCGCTGGCGCACGACGGCGTGGACGCCGATATTACCCCGCCGGCCGGCGCAGAACACACCCACTACCTGCTGGTGCGCGGATTCGATTTCAGCGACATCCCGGACAACGCCACCATCGAGCAGATCAATATCCATCACTACGGCTATTCGTATAGCGGCGCCGTCACGCAGCACTCGATCAAACTGCGCAAAGCGGATGGCAGCTACACGACAGACGATATGTCGAGCGGGATGACGATTCCGAGCGGGCCGGACGAGGAGAGCGTGGTCTATGGCACCACGTGGAACGGGGAAATCACCGTCGCCGATCTGAAGAGCGCGCAGTTCGGCGCCGCGCTATCGTTGTCCGTGCCGAGCGGCCTGGGCTGCTGGTGCGATTGCATCGGCGTGGAGGTGGTCTACAGCATTGGCTCGACCGCCGAGGCAAATGAGTTTTTGCGTAAGTGGGGCATCCGCGGCACCGGAAACGATGCATTCTACCAGATGTCCGGCATCGCGTTTGATGGGGGCGACGTCTACGTCGGCGACCGCGATGGTGGCGGCACCAACCGCATCAAGGTCTACGATACGCACGGCGTATGGCAGCGCAGTCTCGTGCTGACTGACAGCGCGAACGTCGTCGGTGGCATCAACCCATATGTTGCCCCTGATGGGCAAATTTATTGCGCACGCGCCCACTGCATCCAGGTTTACCACCGCACAACCGGGGCGCTCGTGACCGAATTCAGCTCGCACGGCACCGGCCCGACCAATGTGAAGGATCCGCAGCAACTCTGGGTGAATGCCGCCGGCGAGATTTTCGTCGCTGACACGGGCAATAACCGCATCCAGGTCTTCGATATCAACGGCAACCAGTTGCGGTCATGGGCGCACGCCCAAATGATCATGCCGGTCGGTATCGTTGGCGATGGCCAGGGCAATATTTATGTGACTGCTCGCATTGATGGTGTACCGCAATACGGGGTGCATTGGTTCACGGACGCCGGCGCTGTGGCGGGCCAGCCTATCGCGTGGGACCTGTCGACTGCGGCGAAAAGGCTGGCGATAGATACCGCACGAGGCGTGCTGTATGTTTGCGGATCCGGTAATCCGCACGCCATGCACACGTTTGATATTGCCACGCGGCAGTCGCTCGGCCTGTATGGTACCAGCGGTGAAGGGGACGGACACTTCCAAGCATTTTACGGCGCCGGAGGCGCAGCCGTCGGCGCCAATGGCGATGTCTATGTCGTGGACAACGGCGACGAGATCCAGGAAACCGTCCATTTCCGCGTGCAGGTCTTCAGCACCGCGAGGACCAATATGCCGCCCACCTGCAGCCTGACGGTGGATTCCGTCGTCAAGCGCACGGTGACGGTGACGGTGGCGGGCAGCGACCCGGACGGGAGTCTGGCTGCCGGGATGATTACCTGGGGCGACGAGAGCACCACCGAGTTCTCGGGCGCCGAGCTGGCGGCGCTGCAGGCCGGGGGCAGCGTGCAGAAATCGCACGGCTACGGCCCCGCCGGCGGCACGTTCGGCATTTACGCAACCGTGACGGACGACCAGGGGGCCGACACGAATTCGGAGATCGCCCAGGCGGTGATCTCGCCGAACCTGCAGCCGACCGCCTCCTTCACCGCGGTGCTCGATCCCGCCGACAACCTGACGGTGACGATCCAGGCGAACGCGTCATCCGATCCGGATGGGAGCATTGCGAGCTGGCGGTTCCAGCCGTCTGCCGGCGCCGACTGGATAGCCGGCACGGTGGGGCAGGCGTCGGTGTACAGCTACGCAGAGCATGGTGAGTACCTGCTGACGGTGGAGGTGACGGACGACGAAGGCGAGACCGATGACGCGGCCGCCATCATCCCGGCGGAAAACGACGCGCCCACGGCCGCCGGGAGCGTGAGCGTGGAGGGTCTGACGGCGACGCTCACGGATGAGAGCACGGATGGCGACGGCACAATCGCGAGCGCGTTCGTGGATTGGGGCGACGGCAGCGATCCGAAGCCGATGACGCCGGGCGGCAGCCTGGAACACAGCTACGCGAACGTGACACAGGTCTACGCGATCACGCTGACGGTGACGGATGACGACGGCGCCGTTGACAGCGTCGAGATTCCGGTGAGCATCACCGCCTGGGCGCCGACGTTCACCGCCGAGGTGAACCAGGCGACGCGCACAGTGCTGGTCAGCGCGGCCGGGAACACGCCGCCGGAGGGGCTGACGATTACCGGGTATTGGTGGGACTGGGGAGACGACAGCGACCCCGCCACGGGATCCACGGCGATACACCGGTATGCCGCCGGGGGGCAGTATACCATTACCCTGTCCATCACGCTGAGTGATGGTGCGATGTACACACACGAGGAGATGATTGCGATGTCGAGTATCACGAAGGTTGCTCCGCTGCTGGCGGAGCGCGGGGGCACGGTCACCATCACCGGCGTCGGCTTCGGCGCGACGCAGGGCGAGAGCACGGTGGAGGTGGGCGGCGAGGCGCTGACGGACATCACCTGGTCCGACACGAGCATCACCGGCAAGGTGGGCACGTTGACCGCCTATGGCGCGCAGGACGTGGTGGTGACGGTGGACGGCACGCCGGAGACCGTGCTGACGGCGGTGAAGGGGATCATGATTATTGATCCGACCGACGCCGCAACCGCTGGCGCGGTGGAGTTCGCGCAGGTGAGCAAGCTCTATTTCAACGGGGTGCACGTGGGCTGGCTCATGGACGCGGTGCGGGCGATCTTTCGCCGCGAGAAGGTGGCCTTCACGCCGCACGAGCGGCTGGAGCCGGTGGTGCAGAAAAGCTTCATCACGGGCCGTCAGGTGGACCTGACGATGGCGCAGCTCGACGGCGTGAACCTGTCGCTGGCGCTGAACGGCACGTACGACAGCGCCACGGGGAAGGTGCTGCTCAGCCAGGACGCGTTTTACGGCGAATTCAGCGTGGGCATCGAGGAGACGAACGGCCGGATGTGGCTGTTCAAACGGTGCCAGCCGGCGGACGGCGAGACGACGATCGAGATCAATAAGAATTTCGCCGGGCTGCCGCTGCTGCTGGACGTGCTGGCGATGGCGAACGCGAGCGATAACCCGGTGGAGATCTATCTGCCGGCGGCGTAACCCCTCCTCTGGGCCTCCTCCCCTGGTAGGAGAGGGGAAATAGGGCCTATGGATGGGGGTGGTTTGTATGATGGCATGGGGACAGGCACCTGGTGGGTGTGGGATGGCGCGGCTGGGCGGGTTGGCGCCAGTCCCCATGCGGTGAGTTCGCCGGGGGGGGGGCTTGTGGCCCTTTCGCCCACCTGGCGACGTACCGCGCGGGCGGTATTCAGCCTCCCGCCCGCGCGGCGATGTTATTGCGCGCGGAATGAGGCTGGGCAGGTTGCGTAGCAGGCACTGATCTGTCGAGTACGAGTATGATTTGAGGAGGCTGGCATGGGTGAGGCGATTACGATTCACGAGGCGACGCATCCGTCGCGGGAGGTGCTGCTGCCGTGCGGGCTGACGGTGGCGATACGGCGGCTGCCGCTGAAGGAATATACGATCTGTCTGATACTGTACGGGCATCTGGTGGAGCCGATGGCGGTGCGGTTTCAGCGCGAACCGACGCAGGAGGAAATCCGGCAGTATATGCCGGCGGTGCTGGCGGAGATGGGGGCGGTGCCAGTGAGCGCAGAGCTGCGCCTGATGTTTCTGCGGCACTTTTGTCCAGGCATCACGGCGGAGATACTTGACGCGTTCGACATGGCAGACCTGGAGGCGCTATGGGTGGCGATCTGGGAGGACAACGCCATCCCTTTCGAACAACGTCGGCTGGAAATGATCGCGGACGGGAGCTTTCAGAAGGCGAGAAACGACTGGCAGGAGCTGCATCCCGTCGTGACGAGCAGCGATTTTATAGCCTTCTTGTTAGAGCTGGGTGTGACCCCGGACGCATCGGAGAGCTCCCCTGCGTCGTCGCGTTCGCGCTCGCGGAAGAGCAAGAGCGCTACGAGCACGTCCAGGCGGCGCGGACGGGGTACTGGAGCGGGGTAGGTTTCGCGCTGGCGCATGGGGGCGGGCTGGATAAACTGGAGCGGGTGGCGTATCCGCGCGACCCTTCCCCCCTGCCCCCCTCCCCTGACAGGAGAGGGGGGGGCGCTGGCGCGGATGCGCGGGAGGTGGCGCAGGCGCTGGGATGCACGGTGGAAGAGGCGCGGCGGTTGATTACAGATGGTGGGGTGGATGTGTCGTTCGTGGGCTAATTCATAGGATGGGGCTGCGTCGGGGTGATGTGATGGTGCGACGGGTGCGAGTGGGTGGGGGCACGACGTTTAACGCGGGGGCGGTGGTCGCCACGTTGACGTTGAATGATACCCTGTTCATGCAAAAATTGTCGGGGGCGAATACCGCGCTGGAGGCGTCGCGCCGGGAGATGACCCGGCGGTTCGGGGCGATCCGCGACAGCATCAACACGGCAGCGAACGGCATGCTGGCGTTCGGGGCGGCGGCCAGCGTGGGGGTCGCGGGGCTGGCGAAGCTGGGGATGCAATTCGAGCAGACGTTCAACGCCTTCAAGCACTTCACCGGCAGCGCGGAAGCGGCGAAGGCAACGCTGGATGAATTGTATACCTTCGCGGAGAACACGCCGTTTAAGATCTCGCAGGTGACGGACCAGGCGAGACAATTGCAGGCGTATCGGTTCGAGCTGTCGGAGATCGTCCCGCTGCTGACGGATATCGGCGACGCGGTGAGCGGCGTAGGCGGCGGCGAAGAAGGGCTGAATCGCGTAGTGCGGGCGCTGGGGCAGGTCCAGGTGAAGGGCCGGGTGATGGCCCAGGAGATGCTGCAGCTCACCGAGGCGGGCATTCCGGCGTGGCGCTATCTCGCGGAGGCGATGGGGACGAGCACGTCCGAGGTGATGAAGCTCTCGGAGAAGGGGTTGATCCCGGCCAGCAAGGCCATCGAGGCGATACGCGCCGGGATGCGGCAGGATTTCGGCGGCCTGATGGCGGAGCAGGCGCAGACGGCGGCTGGTCAACTCTCCAACCTGCAGGATCAATTGGAGCGGGTCGGGACGACGATGGGCACGGCGCTCATTCCGGCGGCGAACCAGTTCATCGCGGTGGGGCAGAAATTCGCCGACGTGCTCGGCCAGATGAGCGATGGGCAGAAAGCGGCGCTGGGGACGACGGCGCTGTGGGTTGCCGGCATTACGCTGGGGATCGGCGTGATCGCAAAAGCGACGCTGGGGATTCAGAGCCTGTGGGCGGGCATCAAAGGGCTGATTGCACTGCAGGCGGCGCATACGGCGACTGTGGCGCAGAACCGCGCGGCGGTGGCGGCGTATGGCGTCGAGCTGCAGGCGGTCGCGGCAGCGGAGATCCTCGCGGCAGAGGCGGCGCTGGCCGCGGCAGCCGCGCTGGAAGCGGAAGCTGTCGCCACGGGCGGCGCGAATACGGCGGCGATGGAGTATGTAGCGGCTGAGCGCGCGAAAGCGACGGCGGCGCTGGACGCGGCGAAGGCGATGCAGGCGGAAGGGGCGGCGCTGGCCAAGGCTGGGGCGGCCGGCCGCGCGGCCTTCCTGGGGTTGTCGCCGGCGGCGTGGGGCGTGGTGGCGGCGATCGGCGCGGTGGTGCTGGCGTATAAGGCATACGAATACGCGCAGGGCGCGGCAACGCGCCAGACAGAGGCGCTGCTGGACCAGGCGGAGCGGGCGCGCACGGCCAAGGAAGCGGAGCTGAAGCAACTCGACACGGAGAAACTGAAGCGGCAGACGGCGGCTGCGGAACTGAAACGGCTGGGCGACGAATACGAACGGCTCTCCAACAAGAGCAACCGGACGCAAAGCGAGCAAACGAAGCTGGCGGCGGTGAAGAAGGATCTGGCAGAGCGGATGCGGGGCATCCGTGAGGAGTTGGGGCTGCAGATCAGGAGTTGGGACGGAACAGCAACATCTATTCGCGCGGCAATCGCCGCGCTGCAGGACTTCACCGATACCGAGCGCAAGATCGCGACGTTGAAGGCCGAGCTGGATGCGAAGACCACGCGCACGGATACGCTGAAGGCGCGCGCGGAGCGAGAGAAGGCGCAGGCGGCATTGGATGCGGTGCGCAACCAGTACGACCTGTATCTGCAATCAGGCGTTGATACCGCTACGCCGAATGGTGCGCAGGCCAGGAAGACGTATAAGGACGCAATCACAGCGGCTGAAGACCAGTTAACAATCGCGAAAATCGAAGAGTCCTACGCGCTGGCGCTCCAGGAAGCGGCGCGGGAGCGCCAGCGGACGGTGAAGGACGCTATCGCTAAGGGGACATGGAAGCCGGCAGAGGGCACGTCCCCCACCCCCGAGCCCCCTCTCCCAGGGGTAGAGGGAGCCAAGCGGAAGCGGAGCATCGCGGAGCAGTTGAAGTTGGACCTGTTGGCGGTCGAGGAGCAGGCGAAGGCGGCGGAACGCGCCGGCCAGGCGTTTGATCGGCTGAAAGCCAAATACGGTGCGTACCAGAAGGCGCTGGACGCCTACCTGACGCCGGACAGCGACCGCGGCCCGCTGAGCGTGAACGATGCGCGGGTGACGGCGGTGGTGAAGGAGTTGCGGGCGCTGCAACCGGAACTCCTGCTCGAGGAACGGGCGACGAAACTGCGCGAACTGGCGGAGGAGGAGCGGAAGACACGGCGGATGCTCCTCGAGGAGGAGGCGCTGGGGCTCGGGCTGCCGATCGAGCGACAGCGCAGCCGGGTGGAGGGTTTGACAGCGATTCTGCGCAGCTATTTGCCGATACTGGGCGCCGAGCACGCGCAGGTGCGAGCGCTGGATGAGGAGCGGCTCCGGGCGGTGCAGACCCTCGCCGAGATGGAGCAGCGATTGCGGGCAAACGCGGAGGCGGGGAGCGCGCTGGCGGACGCGCAGGGGATGCTGCGGCGCGGTACGGACGCGAGCGCGGAGAGCCTGCTGGCGATGCTGGACCGGCTCAGCGCGCAGCTCGCGGTGATGCGGGCATTGCAGAACCCCACGGCAGAGGAGATACAGCAGCTCTTCGATCTGAATGCGGCCTGGACGCAAGTGGCCGGCACGTTGCACACGGTGAGCGAGCGCGAGGCCGACCAGGCGTCGTGGGCGGAGCGGCGGAAGCTGCTGCTGGATGAGATCGCGGCGGAAGCCCGCTGGCGCGAGGAATTCGCGGAGGCGATTGTCAGGCAGGAGGAGCGTATCCGCGACGCGAGGATGGCGACTTTCGAGCTTGAGCAGCGGCAGGTGGCGGCGCGGATGCGGACGCTGGAGGAGTTGGCGGCGACGCTGCGCGAGGGTGAGGAGGCGCGGCTGGGGGCGGCCATCGAGACGCTGCCGCCGGAACTTTCGGCGCGGGTGCTGGGTGACCAGCGCGCGGCGTTGCAGAATCGGATGGATGATCTGCGCACGTATATCCGCCTGGGTGAGATGGGGCGGCTGCCGGGCGCGGATGAGGCAACCATCGCGCGGAAGAAAATTGAGCTGCAGAAACTGGAAGCGCAGGTGGATGCACTCGACCGGAAGATCGCCGACCTGGGGAAGAAGGACGGCGCGGCCCCAGACGTATGGGCTGGCTTTGCCGACCGGCTGGCCGATGTGCTCTGGGACGCCACTCGCGACAAAGGCGCCATCACCAGCTACTTCCGGGAGGCGGCGCGGATCGCGAGCAAAGCGCTGCTGGTGCAGTGGTGGGAGACGATGACGAAGCCCGGCGAGGGCGGCGCGGAGAGCCCGCTGGAGGACTGGATGCGGAAGGCCGGCATCGTGGACCAGACGGGGACAATCTTCGGGATGATTTCCGCGAACGGCGTGCGCGAGGGGCTGCTGCCGCTGATCGGCAGCGCGCAGGCGATCCAGGAAGGCGAAGGCGGCGTGCTGGGCGGCGCTATCGCGGGCGGGACGGCGGCGCTGGCGCTGGAGAAGGTGCTGGGGACGACGCTGGGGCCGGCCGGGATGGCCGCCGGCGCGCTGATCGGCGCGATGCTGGGCGGCAACGCGGAGCGGAAGCGCGCGGAAGAGCGGGCGCAACGACTGCGCGAAGAGCAACTGGCGGAGCTGCGGAAGATGCGCAACGCGCTGGCGGCGGTGACGGATTACTTCCGATCGTTGACCCTGAACCTGCTGCCGTCGAATCAGACATTCGGGGTGGGGTTGGAGACGAGCTACGCGGTAATTTCGGCTCGCGGGGGGTAGGCGCCATTCTGGCGCCAGCCCTCCCGGGCCCCTTCGAGACGAGACGCAGCGGCCATCGCCGCATCCATAGGGATTGAGCATGTTCACCTTTGATGATGGCGAGCATCAATACGCGAGCGACAACACGCCGTTGGTACAGCGGCCGGGGCAGATGCGGGGGCAGATGGTGCCGCTGCTGAATGGCGGGGTGATGCAGTGCGTGCAGACGGATGACGACGGCAACCCGGTGATTGACGAGACGCTGATCCTCACCTGGGAGATGGCGGATGCCGCGTTTCTGCCGCTGGCAGAAGCGGCGTTCCGGGCGAACCGGGCAGTGATGGTGGCGTATCCGTGGCGGGGAAGTTTCTTGACGTTCACGGGGCGCTTCCTGCCGGACGGGTGGAGCGAGGAACCGGCGCCAGCGCAGTGCACGCGGTTGACCCTGAAGCTGCGGGGGGTGGGGGTATAGGGAAACCGCAGATTTCGCCGATGAACGCAGATTGAGGGGATGGCATGCCGAGGAATTTGACGGTTGAGGATATCATCGCGTCTGGGGTGGAGGGACGCGCGTGGCGGGTGCTGACGTGCTCGCTCGCGTGGCCCGCTGGTGAACCGCCCTTCGTGGAGGGGGAGAGGGTGAGCGTGCCGGCGATTCCGGCGACGCCGCCGGCGTATGACGCGGCGACCTTCGACGCGGATATCTGGACGGACTGCACGCGGCTGGTGCAGGATTTTCGTTTCAACCAGGAGGGCAATATGCCGTGCGACCAACTGTCGCTGGCGGTGCCGGCGGCGTGGGGCGCGGCGCTGGCGCCGGCATTTGCGGAGATGCGGGTGGTGGTGGTGCAGACGCGACATCGCGGCAGCGAGCTGGATACGGGCTGGACGAACCTGTGCTGGTGCCTGAGCGATGGCTACCAGGAGAGCTGGGACGGGAACGCACACCACTACGTGGTCAACGCGAAGAGCGTGCTGAAGCTGGCGAATTTGGAGATATTGGGCGCGCGTAGCGGGCGCGCGGTCTACCAGGCGGATCTGGTGCAGGTGGGCGCGTTCACTAACCGGGCAACGATGACGCTGGTGGCGACGGCGGCGGACGCGTATGAATACGGCGTGGTAGACGCCAACGGCGCCGTTCACCCGAACTGGAGCGACCGGCCGGCGCCGCAGTTCTGGTGCACGAATGCCCGCCGGGCGGACGGCACGCTGGAGACGGAGCCGGTGCCGCTGGCGACGGGCGGCGAGGCGGTGCAAGCGGTCTTCGGAGAGGGCGTGGTGCGCGTGGGCACCACGTGGGCGCATACCAGCAGCGCGAAGAACGGCGCGACGGATTACGGCCAAGGGCTGGGGATCTCAGAGGGGACCGATCCGGTGATCGTCGGGCTGCTGTGGCGCTTCGCGCATCCGGCGATGGATGACCGTGACGACACCCCGGTGGCTTCCGACGTGGCAGACGGTTTGACGGTGATTGCCAGCAGCGCGGGGAGCGTGCAACTCTCAGCGGCGGTGCGGTCCACCGGACTGACGCTGGTGCTGCGCGACGGCACGGGACGGCGGTACGCGACGATGGCCACCGATACGACGACCGACGCGTTGACGCTGACCAATAGCAGCATCACAGCGCCGGTGGATACCGCGGTCAGCTACGGCGACGCCAACCGGGCGGCGGACGTGCTGCAGCGGATGTTGCTAGACTGCGGTTTCCAGCAGCTCGACGATAGCGCACCCTTCTACCTGCACGCTCCGGAGACGCCGGAAGTGGCGGGCGTCACGCAGGATATCGTGCTGCCCCCGCTGGTGTACCAGCGCGGGGAGAGCATCACGGCGCTGGAGGCGATCACGCGGCTGCGTACGGAGGGATACCTGCCGCCGAATTACCTGGTGCTGGACGACAACGCCGGGCAGGTACGCATTCGCAGCGTGGAGCAGGCCCCACTGGGGCACGCCAGTACGATCCCGCTGGCGGCCGTCACGCTGAACCCCGGCCTGCAGTACGACCGCAGCGATCTGGGGGTGGTGACGCGGGTGGTCGCGCGCGGCCTGCGGCGGCAGGTGCTGGACGCAACGCAAGTGCGCGACGGCGATGGCGACCTGGTGACCACCATCAGCGACGTGGCGTCAGTTGACGGCGGCCTGCCGGCGCCGGCATACAGCGTGGTGGAGACGCATGTGCGGCCGGGCGGCGGCGGCACGGGGTATGAATTCGACTTGCCGCGACTGTTCAGTCGAGATATCGCGGCCGGGCTCGCCGGGCAGAGCCTGCGGCCATGGGCGTGGTACTGGCGGCCGCAGAGTCGCTACCCAAATTATGAGCCGTGGCGGCAATACTCCGCAGCGCTGGTGGACCAATGGCGCGGGACGTTGTTGTGCGAGATTGTGCTCAACAACGCCGCCGGCTCGGAGACGGCTTACGAACTGACAGCGGTTGAGCTGGACGCGAGCAACCCCTGGTGGACAGACATGAGCGACTACGGCGGCAACCGTCATGCGTCGGCGATCAAATATACGATTCAGGGCGTGAATATCTGGCAGTTCCGCCCGGCTACCGCGACGGAGCAGACCATCGAGATCGAGTACTACGATAGCGATCAGGCGACCTGGTTGCCGTTGTGGACACCGATCCGGACGCCGGTGGGGGTACCGGCATCGCTACGCGCGACGGAGAACGAGTTCGCCACGCGCACGGCGGTGAGTACGAGCCGTCTGCGCGTGCGCTGCCTGGAGCCGTTTTTTGCCGAATGCGGCACGCATAGCGAGGATTACTATCACGCGCTTGCCGGCATTTACCTGAACCGGTTGATGCTGTGGACCAGCGCGGAGTTGATCGGGGTGGCGCAACTGGGGAGCGCGGATAACTACGGCGGCGAGTTGAGCGGCGCCGACTGGCAGGCAATCTATACGCGCATGCGCAGCAGGACGGAGGAGTTGGCGGAAGCGGCGCCGTGGGCGAGTTCGCAGAACGACGTGGATTGGTTGGCGCTGGCCTGGTTAAAGGATTGCACCCGCGACCTGGCGCCGCGGCGGCTGGGGGCGGTGCGTCCGGATGTTCGGGTATGGGACACGGTGAGCTTCAGCACTCCTCGAGGCGACGCGGCGAGTTACCTGGTGACGAGCGTGACGCATTCGCCGGCACCGGAGTGCTCGATCAGTTGCGTGAATTACGGGGCGCCGTATTTTGAGGGCGAGTAATTCACCCCTCCCCCTGGCCCCCTCCGCTGACAGGAGAGGGGGAAAGCTCGATTACGATGACGATTTGAGGTGAGGCATGCGGATACCCAAGAGAGCCACGCTGCCGGAGATTGTGCGGGCGGAGGTGGCGCGAGGGAAGGGTGCGGCGGCGGCGGCGCAGCCGACGACGTATGCGGTGGGGGGTACCACGCCGGTGCAGCCGGCGCCGGGGGTGGTAGACCCGGAGGAGGTTGCCAACGACGCTATTCGTGCGCACGACGACGATGTGACGGCGCACGGTGGTGTGGAAACCGAGGTGGCGGTGGCGCGGGGCGTTGAGGTGAATCTCGCGGCGCGGATCGGCGCCGTGGAGGCAGCGATTGACGACGCCGTGGAGGATCACGACCAGGATGAGGCGGCACATGGCGGCGTCGAGTTGGAGGTCGAAGCGGCGCGTGACGGCCATGCGAGCCTGGAGAACCGGCTGGACGCCATCGAGGGCGACGTGGATACGGTCACCGGCGATCTGGCGCAACTCGAGGAGCATCTGGCCGATACCGCGGACGGAAGCAGCGGCGCCGATCTGGTGGGAGCGACATCCATTGCCGGGTTGACCGGCAATACGGTACAGGCGCTCCTCTCGGCGCTGAAGGGCTATATAGACGGCACCGCGAGCGCCGCCGGGAACGTGCCGGTGGGCGGCATCATCGCCTGGAGTGGATCCATCGCCAGCATCCCGGAAAACTGGGCGCTGTGCGACGGCACGGGCGGCACCCCCGACCTGCGCGACCGCTTTGTCGTAGGTGCTGGCAACGGGTACGCGGTGGGGGCCACGGGCGGCGCGGCGACGCATACGCTCTCCGTCGCTGAAATGCCCGCGCATACGCACACCATGCCGCAGCAATCCGGAGCCATTGGCGTGTTGGTAGAAACGACCGTTGAAAACATCAGCAACCGGACGGCCAGCACCTACGCCACGTCGTCAACCGGCGGCGGTGAGGCACACGAAAACCGGCCGCCGTACTACGCGCTGGCGTGGATCATGCGGACGGCATGACCCCTCTCTTCTGGCAGGAGAGGGGTGTGCAAGATTATGGGCGGCCTGACGGCCGCCTTTGTATTTGGTGAGGAGGCGCGGATGGATGAAATGACACAGGGACAGCCGGGGCAGGACTGGTGCGTGCCGTGGGCCGGGTGCCGGTGGTTAGCCGCGCTCAAGGAGGTCGTGGTTAGGCTGCGGCAGGCCTTCGACGATCACGTGAAGGCCGGTGACCGCGAAGGGCCGGAACTCTGGGAGGCGATTGACGGCATCCGCCGGCGCATTGACAGTTTTCAGATGTGGCTGATCGGGATGCTGGCGACGGCGATTCTGTCGCTGGTCGGCACGATCATCACGATCATTGTCGTGCTTGCGACGCGTGGAGGTAAATAGTCATGCAGCGCGGACTCGTTGGTATACAGGTACAGCGGGCGACGGAGGCACAGATCGCGGCGGTGCGGGCGCACGTGGAGGCGCTGCATGGCGCGGCGCCGGCGACCGGCCCGCTGGGGGAGAAGGGCACGGTGGCGTGCCCGCAGTGCGGCGGTGAGCTGCGCTGGACGCGGCAAGCGCGGACGGGGCGGCTGGGATTCGACTGTTGTAATATCCGGTGCCGGCTGCATTACACGGAGCCGTTACCGGAGGAGCCGCGGCCGAGCAGATTGCGCAGATGGAGGTGAAATCGTGAGTTACATGGAGCGATACACCCCGAAATTGGGGTATCCAGGGCCGGCCGGCTATCCGGACAAAGCGTGGGCGGCGGCAAATCTGGTGAGCGTAGAGCTGCCCTGGCCGATGCTGAACGCCTATACGGGCAAGCTGGTGACGAAGGTGGCGTTCCACCGGAAGGGCGCGGCGGCACTGGTGGCGGCGCTGAAAGCGGTGTGGGCGAAGGCGGAAGCGCAGGTGCGAGCCGGCCGACGCTGGCAGGCGGAGCGACTGCGGCTGAAGCAGCAGCACGGCTTCAATTTTCCGAGCAGCTACTACGACGGGCTGATGACGGATTACACGCGCGCGGAGACGCTGGCGATGCTCGACCAGGTGGGCGGCCGCGTGTGGGGCGGCAGCTATGTGCACCGTGCGGTGCGCGGCGGCAGCGAACTGTCCGCGCACGCGTGGGGAGCGGCAGTAGATGTTGACCCGTCCAATAACCCGATGGGGCGACCGCTGCGCAACAAGCTGCCGTTGTGGTACGTGGCATGCTGGGAGGCACACGGATTCCGGTGGGGTGGGAGCTGGAGCCGGCCCGATCCGATGCATTTCGAGCTGGATGAGGCGAAGCTGTAGGAACCGCAGATTGGCACAGAGTTACTGGCAGGCCTGGCGGCCTGCTTTTATTTCGCGCGAAATGGCGCGAGGAAGGGGTGAGTGATGGAATTCTGGCAGTGGGTATGGGGCGTATTGGGGCTACTATGGCTATGGGCGCAGGCGCATCCGGAGGCTGCGGTCGGCATCCTGGTTTTCCTGGTGGCGAAGCTGCCGCTGCAGAACGTGTATCTGGCCTGGCTGGCAAAGCAGGCGGTGATGTTCGCACAGCAATGGGCGATGGTGCAGGAGAAGAACGGGAAAAAGCCGACCAATCAGCAGATACTCGGCAAGGCATTCGACTTCGTGCAGGCACGCGGCATTCGCGTGCCGGATAGCTTGCGCTGCCTGATCGAGGCGAAGGTGTGGGAGGTGAAGAGGATCGAGGGTTGGTGGGGAAAGTAATGCGGGCGCTGCCGCAGCCGGATGCCGCCCGGGTGGAGACGTTCTATCTCCCGCCCGGGCAGGTGACGGCGCCGGCAGTGCCAGACGAAGTGCATTGGACGGGCGGGCCGAGTATTTTGCCGGAGGCAGAGCGAGCTGAGGCGCTGCGCCGGGCACTGCTGGAGAGGTTAGGCCACGATAACGACGCTGTGCGTGGCACTGTTGATCTGGGCGATCGTGACAGTGATGAGCAGGGATAGCGCGCTCGGGATCTCGAGGCGGTGCTGGTACTGTTGACGCGGTGACGGAGCGGGTGGACGGGTGAGCGGGGTTGAGTGATGAACGTTGGCATGCAGACGAATGCCGGCGAAGAGCAGCAGCGGTTCGAGAGCGGAGCGACGCGCTCGAAGATGGACGTGCGCTATGATCTGATTCCGTCCGCGGCGCTGCGGCGCCTGGCGCGGCGGTACGCGGTGGGCGCAGATATCCATGGCGATCACAACTGGAAAAACGGCATTCCGGCGTCAGCGATGGTCAATCACCTGCTGGCGCACGTGGACCATTTCCGCGACCTGTTGGAGAAGCTGCAGCGTGGAGAGGCGGTAGACTGGTCGCAGGAGGATGACGACCTGGCGGCGATTGCCTGGGGGGCGTTCGGGCTGATGTGGTTCCAGGAGCGGCTGCCGGAGGTGCTGGCGAAATAGCACAATTTCAGAATTGTAAAATATCGCGATTCAGCCCCCGGTGATGCGCCGGGGGCTGAATGCGTTTGGTCGCTATTATTTGCGCCCTCCTCGTGCACGACGACTGGCTTTGTAGCGATCTAGTTCCTCGTGGGTGAAGGCGAGATCATGCCCTGCCTTCACCGGCCGCAGCTTTCCGCTGCTGTAAACGTGGTACTTAACCGTCGCCACGGTGACGCCCAGGTATGCCGCAGCTTCCTCCGTCGTCAGCGGCCGGCTGGAGGGGGCGCCATAGAGACGGTTGTTCACGTCCAGCAGCGCGAACCCTAGCTGCTCCTCCGTGGTGGCCACCAACGTTTGCATATCCTCACGGTGTTCCGTGAGCTGCGCGTCGGTGGCGTGCGTCTCCATAACGGTAAGCGTTTCCTCGCTCTCCTGCCCGTCCTCCTGCCAGGTGGCCGTCGCGTGGTAGGTCACCACGCCGCGAAACCACTCCTGCAGCCGCGCCTTCACCAGGGCGCCGGCGTCCGTGTCCTCCGCGCCGTTCGGCAACAGCACGCGGATGTTGTGATCTATGGGGAACACCCCGATCAACTCGCTGCCTTTCTGCATTATCCTCTCCTCTCGTTTATCAGATATGTTGCGCGCTCTCTCTCGCGATATGCTATACTTACGCGGTGGGTGCCCTCCCCCGCGTCACCGGGGGAGGGCAGGTGCCCGCTACACGAAGTAGAGGCGGTTGTCATATTCCAGGGCAACCGCCTCCTGGCTCATTTCGTCCTTGATGGATTCGCAGAGCGCGATCACATGCTCCATGTTCACATTGACCGCTGCGCTGGTCGCGTAGCTTTCTACGATCACGATCGGCTCCATCACGAGGCCGGCAACTGCGCTTTTGTAGGCGCCTTTCGCATTGTAGGCGGTGGCGCCGCCGAACCAGGTGGAGAAACTGTCGAGTACCCGGAGGACAGTCGCCTCCTGCAGCGCGGCGGCGTCTTCATTGACGTTCACCGTGCCGGGTACGTACAGCCGGATACAGTGTTCCAGGCTGTAGAGGTGAGAGAGAGTTCGCATTGTCTGCCCTTTCCGTTTAGGGGGTTTGTTGTCCCCCGTTGACAGCAATATTATACTATATCGTATAATATAATGCAAGGGCTAATGGGGCAACTTGAGCATTATTTATGCTATATCGTATAATTATTTTCAACGAATACGCGAGGCGAAAGTAACGGTATGGGGCTGTGACGGTATCCGTGGAGATGAGCTGGATGGGAAAACAGATAACGGTTTAGGTAACAGCGCTTGTAGATGTCTGGCAGCACGCGGCAACAGCCGTTCTTTTGGTAAGTTCAACTAGCGAACGTTATAGTGCTATTTATCGGGTGTTTTCGGCATTTCCTCAGTTTTCGAATCCTAGTCCGGCAGCCATTTCCAAAATGAACAGTCTCTCCCCGGTGGGATTTCCCGCTTTTTCACGCGTGAAATCGCCGGGGAGGCTGTGCATCCGTGGACCTCGCTTCCCCCATTTCCCGCGCAACTCTTCTCTCAGGCGGCACTTTTTCTCCGAATGCCGTGGTCGGGAGAACTTGAGCCCAGGCAGCCTTCAGGCCCGCGAGACCATGGCGCAGACCTGTGAGCCTGCCAAGCGTGAAGCATGCTCAGCGTGTGACCGCAGTAGGGAGCGGAACGTACGGCGTCGCCCAAGGGAGGAACGGCGTGCGCTGCAGAAACCGGATGGTGCCGCCATGATGACGGACAGCGGTGAGTGCGGACTGGGCAATTTCTCAGCTGTTCAAATGGCTGCAGTAAGACACGCTGTTATCGGCATGACCATGTGGCATGCTCATGCTGCGTTACCCAAAATTCAACGCTTCGCCAGGAGAGCCTCCCGGAATACATTGGGCAGTTTGCGGTAACACTTGGCTCGTAGCTCTGTTGACAAAGCGGTTCTCATGCCCCATCGCGTGAACACACGCTGTGGTACTTACCAAGCCGATGGATAGCGACACGATGCAAAGGCCCCTTTGCAACATACCGCTGCCATGTTATACTTAGATATAGTTAAGGAATGGAGTGCCTCGTTAGCAGGCTGGCCATGAGCGGCAAGAGACTGTCCGAGATGAGCGAACCACCTTGCGCAATCTCACGACTCCACCTCCTGGCTGGGCCAGTGTGGGGCCCCTGCGGATTGCAGCTCGCTCCGCAGGACCGCGAAATATACGCCCTGTCTGTGTACCAGAGTTGTCCGTACAGAGACTCCCCCCTATGTCGCAAAGCCAGCGGCTCCGCGACCGGCACTCCTCCTTTCGCACGGCAGTAGGCTGCGAGGTATGGCTGCGTGCCCAACACGGGCGGGCGCCGCCGGATCGCTACACTGAGAAACTGTCCGAACAGTCTCGGTGTAGGGCTGCTGAGGGGGTGCCGGCTTGGATCACGGCGGACGTCCGAGGCGCGATCGAGAGAGATAGGGTGAGGACGGCCAACGCCGAGCCAGGCCGGAAGCCACCAGCAGGCACGCGCCGAGACTGCTCGGACAGTTTCTGAGGTTGCGCCATGATGAAACGACCGCTGGGGATCGATGTCTATACCGCCGCGACACAGCGCATCGCGTGGGCCTTTGACCACTGTGCCCGGCTCTACGTCTCGTTCTCCGGTGGGAAGGACTCGACCGTCATGCTGCACATGGTGATGACGGAAGCGGCCAAACGCGGGCGCACGGTCGGCGTGCTGTTCCTCGACCTCGAAGGCCAATATGCCCTGACGATCGACCATGTCAGTGCGATGTACGCGCGCTACCGCGAGCAGATCGAGCGCTATTGGGTCTGCCTGCCGATTCAGCTCAGGAACGCGGTGTCGGTATTTGCACCGCATTGGCGCTGTTGGGATCCGGACGAGCGGAACGCTTGGGTGCGCCAGCCGCCAGAACGCGCCATCACCGATCCGGCCTTCTTCCCATTTTTTCGCTCCGGCATGGAATTTGAAGAGTTTGTGCCGCAATTCGGACAGTGGTATGGGCAGCGGCAGGTGACCGGCTGCTTTGTGGGCATCCGCGCGGATGAATCGCTGAATCGCTACCGCGCCGTCGCCCGCCGGAACAAAGTGTGCTATGACCACGTGCCGTACACCACCTGGATCACGGACGAGGTCTACAACGTCTATCCGCTCTATGATTGGAAAACCGAGGATATTTGGACCTTTCACGCCCGCACGGGATTGCCGTACAATCCCCTCTATGATCGGATGTATCAGGCCGGCGTCCCCCTGCGCCATATGCGCATCTGTCAGCCCTATGGCGATGACCAACGCCGCGGCCTCTGGCTCTTCCACGCGATTGAACCGGACACCTGGGCGAAAATCGTGGCACGCGTGCAGGGGGCGAACGGAGGCGCGCGGTATGGACGGGAGTCCGGCAATATTATGGGCCATCGCCGCATCACCAAACCGCCAGGACATACCTGGGAGTCCTTTGCCCATCTGTTGCTCGACAGCCTGCCGCCGCCCACGCGAGAACACTATGCCAATAAAATCGCCGTCTTTTTGCACTGGTGGGCGGCCCATGGCTACCCGGTGATCCCCGATGCGGCGGAGCCGAAGCTCGAGTCCGCCGGCGCCGGGAAAGCCCGGCTCCCCTCCTGGCGGCGGATCTGCAAAGTGCTCCTCAGCAATGACTACTGGTGTAAGGGGTTGTCATTCTCGCCAACGAAAAGCACCGCCTATCAGCGATACCGGACCCTGATGAAAGAACGGAGGCGGCAATGGAATATTCTATCCTGACGATGACGAATCGCGACCGGAGATTTTACCCCCTCCTCGGCCCCTTCCTCGCTCGGCGTGCCGTCATCAGGGCCATCGGCGCGCCTCCTTATGATGAGGCGCAGAAAATCTGGTGCATCGCCCACTGCGAGCAGGGCGTGCTCGGATTTGTCGGATTGCGCGTCAAAATCTCGACCGCACACATCGTCTCGCTCTATGTGCTGCCGCGCTATCGCCGCTCCAGCATTGGGACACATCTACTGGAGCGGTGCTGTCGTGAGGCGATGGCGGCGGAATGCACCACGATGACGGCCGTCGTCCGCAAAGCGAGCGTTGCGCTCTTCCTCAACATCGGGTTCACGATTCGCCAGGAACTGGTCAATTATGTCAAGGTGGTGAAATCATGCTGACCCCGCTGAGCCTACGGGTCGTCGCCGTATTGCGCATGCTGTGCGCGCAACTGTACAAGCTCCCGTTGGACGAGCGCGTGGAGCTGCTGAATGCCCTCCGGACCGTGCTGCATGCACACAGCCCCTTCGCCGACGACCCCGTGGATTGCGTGCTGTGGGTCAAAACGGAATCCGTCGTCGCCAATGACTATAATCCCAACACGGTCGCACCGCCGGAAATGCGGCTGTTGGAGCATTCCATCACACAGGATGGCTACACGCAGCCTATCGTCAGCTACGTGGAAGACGAGACCTATGTCGTCGTTGACGGGTTTCACCGCCATCGCGTCGGCGCGCAGCACCCCGCCGTGCGCCGGCGCCTGCACGGATACGTCCCGATCACCATCATCAATCAGGATCGGACGGACCGCGGGGATCGGATCGCCGCCACGATCCGCCACAATCGGGCGCGCGGCAAACACCAGGTCGCGGCCATGAGCGAGATCGTGCAGGAACTCGCCCGCCGCCGGTGGAGCGACGAGAAAATTGCCCGCGAGCTCGGGATGGACGCCGACGAGGTCTTGCGACTCAAGCAAATCACTGGACTCGCCGAACTCTTCGCGGATCGCGAATTCTCCGACGCCTGGGAAGGCACGCGGCAGGAGTGAACGCTCTTGGATAATGGGGCAGATGCTGACGGCTCCTTATTACTGTATGTGTGCGCTGATCAGCAACTGCGCCCGGCAAGTTTTAAAACCCTGAATACCTTTGAGCAACAGCTCTGGCAATCATCAGACCCACGGGTGGAATCACGCGCAAAGCTCATAGCCCAACGGATGATACTACCGTACCTGACACAGACAGTGCCTGGCGCTAATGAACACGCGATTGAGATTATCGATCTTGGCGCGGACAGTGGCTTGCTGACAGCACGTATTTGCCAAATACTCAAAGATACATTGCCACCAATGCGGTCCCATGTGCAGCGTCACGCCGATTCAGGAGAGAATGTGTTCTTGCCAGTACGGACATTCAACCAGCAGTGCCTCCTGACAGCTGATGGTCATAGTATCGTTGCACGGATGCTCGATGAGCGCTCACTGCTTGCCATTCAGGATATGGATTTACGGCCGCAGGATATACGGCTGCATTGTGAACAACAGGAGTTATCCCATATTGCGGTCCTCAATGTAGGAAAGGGGCTTGGCCTAAAGAGCGACTACTGTTATTTAGTCCTCCACCAGGATGATCCTGCACTGGCGACGTTGAAAGGTGAGCGCGTATGGTAACTGTCATCCCAACACAACGAAAATCTGCAGTGCTGGCGCCATCGAGCCTTGCCTGTTTGACCGATGTCGCGACGATTAACCTTACGCTCGGGTGCGCGCACGCGTGTCTGTATTGCTACGCGCGAGGATATTCAACCTATCCGGGTGACGGATAGGTTATGCTGCATACCAATGCTCTCGAGAAATTGCGTCAGGAATTATCTCGGAAGCGGAAGCGACCGCATGCGGTATATTTTTCACCGTCATGTGATATTTTTCAGCTTGTCCCACAAGTGCTCGAGTTAGGTTACCAAGTGCTTGAGCATTTGCTCCAGGAAGGCATTGGTGTTTCATTTCTCACCAAGGGTGTTATTCCACCGGAGCATTTCGACCTGCTACGCCGATATGCCCCACATGTACGTGCGCAAATCGGGATTACTACGTTAGACGCTGACATCGCCACGTGCTTTGAGCCCCATGCTGCACAACCAGGGGGCAGGGTAACACAGATCGAACAGCTCATCGCCGCAGGCATTGAGACGCACGCGCGCTTGGATCCCATTCTTCCTGGAGTTACCGATGATGAGCAAACCTTGGAGGTACTCTTCGCTGAACTTGCCCATCGGGGCGTCAAGCAATCCGCAGCAAGCGTGCTCTTTTTTCGCCCGACAATCATGCATATCCTGAAACGCGAGTTGCAAGGCACACGGTATACTGATGTACTATTACGGCATTACTCTCAGTGCGGACGGTTAGGCATCCATGCAGACCGATCGACAGTGACTGCACTGCCGCAGACGATACGTGAACAGATCTATGCGAACGTACGCTCGATTGCCGAACGCCATGGCATAGCTGTTCGTATCTGCGCATGTAAAAATCCAGATATTGTGACGGGATCATGCCGTATCGCTGGACGATGGGAGAAGCCGCATCCGGATAATGCACAACCGGTATTGTTTTGACGAAAGGGGATTTGGTATGGTGAAAGAGATTGCGATTGAGGTGTTGGTACCGCATCCGGAAACGTGTAATTATATGACAAAGGAGGGGTTGTTGAAGTTACGACGGAATATCGAATTTTCCGGTCTGTACGAACCGCTCATTGTCCGTCCATATGCGCAGGAGCCTGGTAAATACCAGATCATTCACGGCCACAATCGTCTGCGCGTGCTTAAGGCGATGGGACATAAGACGATAAAATGCGTGCAGGGATGATCATTTTCGTTGACCGTGGTATCATGAGCATTGCGCCGTTCATCGTAAATTTTCCCGGGGTAAGCGCACGTTCCATCGTCCCGTCCTTTCCGAATTAATGACCAGCCCGTTGACGAGTCCCGAGTTTCGTCATCCGTAGATGGCTCACCCACAGCTGCACGCCTTCTATTCTGTTTCTGTCCGTCAAAGCGTGACGGTGGCTTCGACCTCGTGCAACCCCCACCTCGCAGTTGCGCTCGTGCTATCGTCGAACAGTTACGACTCTTTATACCGGAAAGGACTTACAAATCCGACCACGGGTGCATGCCCGGTATATATAGAAGAGCACCGGCCTTTTAATCCGTAGGTCAAAAATTCGCCGAAAAATGTGGTGGTAACATACTCATGTTTGCATTAAAGAGCCGTTGTTGTTGTCTGGTGAATTGCATTGCTAATGTCACTGGAAGACAGCCTGCTCGTGGAAGATCCGCTCGTCCTGATGGCTGAGCTTCAGGGCGGTGGTCATCCAGCCGAGTACATCTGCGCCAATATGCACCGCGTGGAATGCCGCGCTCGACTCGGTCAACTCGCGGTGATAGCCGTAGGTGAGGGTGCTGCCGGCGCGGGCGGGATTCACCACCGGGTCAAACGGCAGCGTATCGAGCAGGAAGCTCGATTTGCGGAACAGCTCAATGACGCCCGCCTAAATAGCGTCCTGCGTCGTGAGCTGCGCTTGCGCAAGGGTCATGGGCATGGTCATGGCTCCTTTCAGTCAGCTTTCGGTTGGTACTGTGCCCGGATCGCGTCGCTATCCCCAATGCGGTTCAGGACGAGGGAACGCGGTTCACCCCCACGTGCGTGGGGACACTGCCAGCACGGCAGCTTTCTCGTCGTCGGTGTACGGTTCACCCCCACGTGCGTGGGGACACTTATGCCCTCTATGACCAGCATGAACCGGTCGACGGTTCACCCCCACGTGCGTGGGGACACTTTAACTCTGTCGCAAATTATCGCCCCGCCCCCGGTTCACCCCCACGTGCGTGGGGACACTTTGTAGCAGATGTACTGCACAAGCATTTCTAGCGGTTCACCCCCACGTGCGTGGGGACACTGATGCGCGACTGTGCCAGACGACCCCTTTCCCCGGTTCACCCCCACGTGCGTGGGGACACTCAGAGGTCGTATATCAGCGTGGTATAGATGACCGGTTCACCCCCACGTGCGTGGGGACACTACTGTCTTCACATGATATGTCATCATCTCCATCGGTTCACCCCCACGTGCGTGGGGACACTGCCGCATGGCTGGGCGCGCTATCCAGAGACGCCGGTTCACCCCCACGTGCGTGGGGACACTCGTATTGGGCGCATTGGGGAAGGACCGCAATACGGTTCACCCCCACGTGCGTGGGGACACTGTGTACCTCGTGGCGCGCCTCCTGCGCCTCTCCGGTTCACCCCCACGTGCGTGGGGACACTAGGAGCAGATTGCCGAGGATAGGCAGGGTGGACGGTTCACCCCCACGTGCGTGGGGACACTCGCAAAATTCTATTCGCTATTTCTGTGTGAGTTGCTGC
>JAKPKV010000184.1 GCA_029553475.1 Armatimonadota bacterium | reverse complement strand
GCTTCGTGATGATCGGCTCCGGGCGGCGCATGTACGCGGAGCTGCTAGACGATCTGCCGGGCGGCGTGCGCATCGTCTCCGGTTTCGGGAGCGAAGGCAGTTCGGAGGAGAGTGTTGCGCCGCAGGCGCAATGGCGCCGGTAGGCGCCACTCCCTCCGCTGTCGCACATACCGGATCCACTATGATAGCACGCGCACGCGACAGGTAGAGACGCGCGAAGGGCGGGTGATGCGCTTTGAGTGAAAATGAAAGGCTTACTACGAAACAGCGGCGCCTAGTGGCGGCGGCGCTCTCTGCGCCCACTCTCCGGGAAGCGGCGCACTTGGCGGGCGTCTCGGAGCCGACGGCATGGCGGTACCTCCGTGCTCCGGCGGTCCGGCAGGAGCTCGCCGCACGGCAGGACGACATCCTCGGGCACGTGGCCAGGCGCCTGGCCTCTGAGATGGGCGCGGCGCTGGACGTGCTCTCGGAAGTGATGGAAGACACGGCGGCACACCCGGGCGCGCGCGTCTCGGCGGCGCGTGCGATATTAGAAACCGGCCTTCGGCTGGCGGAACTGGTGACGCTCTCGGAGCGAGTAGCGGCGCTGGAGCGGATAGTCGCAAGGGAGACAGCTAATGAGCGGTGATGTGGCGCGGCGAGTGGGCGGGCTGGAGAGGCGCAGAGGCACCTCCCGCGGTCCATGGTGCGCATGCGAAGGCGGCAGGCGGGTGGTGTACGTCCGAGAGGGCGAGGCGGAGCCTGCGCCGGAGGTGTGCCCGAGGTGCGGGAAGGCCAGGCGCACCACGTATGTGCGCACGCAGGTGGTGATGCGACGCGGAGCGGAAGCGTGAAAACACTGACGGGACGTGTGGAGCACCTGGAGCAGGCAACGGGCGTCTCGGGCTACGGGTATTGCGAGTGCGGCCTTCTGCGCATCGTGTGGCCGGACGGCAAGCACGCGGCGCCTGTTCGGGCGCCGGCGATATGCCCGGAGTGTGGGCGGGAGACGCCGATTCTGCGCGTGGTGTACGGCGAACACGAAGGCAAAGCGGATGGCGACACGCAAGAAAACTAAGGCGCGGGAACGGGCACGGCGGGATGTGGAACACGAGAAGGGCCGAAGGGCGCGATACAAGGAGAAGCGAGAACATGGCGTACAAGATTCGGGAACAGCTGGAGGAAATGGAGAGCAGCCTGCGGTGGCACGACCGGACGGCGGCCGCAGTGGAAGCGGACTGGCGCGTATCCGACGCGGTGAAGCAGCAGGCGCGTGAGGACGCGCGGGCCGGAAAGCGCGCGGCGGTGCTTATCGCGGCGAGCACCATCTTCGACCACGAGGCCGGCCTCTACTGGAAGGAAGAGGCCGCGCTCACAGCGAAGCTGCGCGCGGCGCGGGATATGGCCGACGCGGACACCGACCATACGCGGCTGGCGAACACCTACAAACGGATTCCGTCCATAGTGGCGGAAGCGCGCACCGTCCAGGAGCTCGAAGCGTGGTACTCGGAGCAGGCCGACACATACGAGCGGAGAGCTTTCCAGGACCTCGGCGCGGAAGCGGTGATGCAGCGCTTCACCGTCCTGGACGGCGCGGGCTCATTTGTCGGCACGCTGAAA
>JAKPKV010000157.1 GCA_029553475.1 Armatimonadota bacterium | reverse complement strand
GACTCCACATGCTCCACCAGCCGCCGCAGAAGCTCCTGCGAACCGCGCAGATAGCAGCTCGTCCCCACGCATACGCTCACCGCCAGCCGCTCCTCCCCCGCGCCCGGCGTCAGCGGCACCTCCTCCGACGCGATCCGCCGCCGGCTGTGGTAGCGCGTGTGAAGGGTCTCGTGCGCCCGCGCGCTGCCGGGATGCCCCAGGTGCCGCTCGTAGCACGCGCGCACGTATGGGTTATCCTGCGCCTTGTGCAGCTCCAGCGTCCGGTCCGCGTCGTACAGCCCCTTCGCGCGCCGCCGCGCCGCCGCCGCATCGCGCGACACCGGCTGCCCCGCCCCCCCCACGCACCCGCCCGGGCACGCCATCACCTCCACGAAATCATACTCGCACGTCCCCGCCTTCACCTTCTCCGCCAGCGCGCGCGCCTGCGCCAGTCCGTGAACCACCGCCACCTTCAGCGTCGTCTCCCCGGCCGTCACCGTCGCCTCCCGCAAGTGCGCCTCCCCACGGACAGCGTGGAAGTCCACCGACTCGATCTTTCGCCCGCCCAGCGTCTCCGCCGCCAGCCGCAGCGCCGCCTCCATCACCCCCCCCGTCGCGCCGAAGATCACTCCCGCCCCGCTCTTGAACCCGAAGGGCAGGTCCAGCGACTCCGGCTCCAGCTCCCGGAACCGCAAACCCGCCTCCTCGATCATCCGCGCCAGTTCCTGCGTCGTCAGCACGAAGTCCACGTCCGGCGTCTCCCCCCGCGCGAACTCCGCGCGCCGCGCCTCGAACTTCTTCGCCGTGCACGGCATGATCGAAACCACCACCAGGTCCTCCCGCGCCACGCGGTACTCCGCCGGGAGCGTCTCCTTCGCCATCGCCCCGAACATCTGCTGCGGCGACCGGCACGTGCTCAGGTTCGGCAGCAGCTCCGGATAGTACTGCTCCGCGAACTTCACCCACGCCGGGCAGCAGCTCGTGAACTGCGGCAGACGCCGTCCCTCCTTCCGGCGCGTCAGGAACTCATGCACCTCCTCCATCACCGTCAGATCAGCCGCAAAGCACGTGTCGAACACCTTCCGGAATCCCAGCGCCCGCAGCGCCGCCGCGATCTGCCCCGTGCTCAACGCCCCCGCCTCGAGCCCGAAACACTCCCCCAGCGCCACCCGCACCGCCGGCGCGATCTGCGCCACCACCGTCTTGCGCGGATCGTGCAGCGCCCGCCACACCTCCTCCGTCTCCGACCGCGGCGCGATCGCCCCCGTCGGGCACACCGCGGCGCACTGCCCGCACAGCACGCACTCCACCGCCGCCAGGTCCTTCCCGAAGGCCGGCGTCACGCACGCCCGCGCCCCGCGGTGCGCGAAGTCTATCGCCCCCACCCCCTGAATCTCCGAACACATCCGCACACAGTCGCCGCACAGGATGCACTTGTTCGGGTCGCGCACCAGCGACACCGTCGAACGGTCCACCGGCATCGTCCGCGCCGTCGGCTTGAAGCGGACCTCCGTCACCCCCAGCTTCCGGCCCAGGTCGCGCAGTTGGCACGCGTCCGCCTTGACGCACGTCGGG
>JAKPKV010000150.1 GCA_029553475.1 Armatimonadota bacterium | reverse complement strand
GGTGCGGCGGCGGGCGGCGGAGGAGTTGCTGCGGGAGAAGCAGAAGCTGGAGCATGTGGTGGGGGTGATCGGGGCGGGGCTGACGCTGATCGGCCGCGACCACCGGATTCTCTGGGCGAACCCGAAGATTCGGGAGTGGTTCGGGCCGGAGGCGGCGGAGGGGAAGCGGTGCCACGAGGTGTACTGCCGTCGGGAGACGGCGTGCGCGGCGTGTCCGGCGGAGGAGTGCTTCACCACCTCCGCCAATCACGAGAGCGAGGCGACGCTGGTGCGAGCGGACGGTCAGATGCGGCGTTATCATCACGCGGTGACGCCGGTGTTCGGTCCCGGGGGTTCGGTGGACCACGTTCTGAAGCTGACGCTGGATGTGACGGATGAGACGAAGAAGGTGTATCAGCTTTCGCGGTTGCGGCAGTTGGGGGAGTTGATGCAGGGGGTGCTGGACCTGGACCGGTTGCTGCATTTTGTGCTGACGTGCGTGACGGCGGGGCAGGCGCTGGGGTTCAACCGGGCGCTGCTGTTTCTGGTGGATCGCGACCGGAATGCGCTGGTGGGGCGGGTGGGTGTGGGACCGGCGAGCGGCGAGGAGGCGGGGAGGATCTGGAGCGAGATTTCGCGGGAGTCTCCGACGCTGGAGGACCTGTTGGGGCGGTATGAGCGGGAGAAGGGGCGCGCGCCGTCGGCGCTGGACGTTCTGACGCGGGGGATGAGCGTGTCGCTGGAGGATTCGGAGCATATTCTGGCGCGTTGCGCGCTGGGGCGCAAGCCGATTCTGGTGAATGACGCGGAGCGGGACCCGCGCGTGCGGGAGGATTTCCGGCGCGTTCTGGGGCTGCGGCAGTTCCTGCTGATGCCGCTGGTGGTGCACAATGAGCCGGTGGGGGTGATTCTGGCGGATAATCCTTTCAGCGGGCAGGCGATCGGCGAGGAGCACGTGGAGTTGCTGAGCATGTTCGCGACGCAGGCGGCGATCGCGATCACGAATGCGGAGAGCTACCACGCGGTTCAGGCGGAGAAGCGGCACCTGGAACAGGCGTACCGGGAGCTGGCGGATGCGCAGGATCGGCTGGTGCGTTCGGAGCGGCTGGTGGCGATCGGGCGTATGGCGACGCACGTGGCGCACGAGATTCGGAATCCGCTGGTGACGATCGGCGGTTTTGCGAATACGATCCTGAACCACCCGGAGACGGGGCGGGAGCAGGTGGATCGGTATGCGCGGATTATTTCGAGCGAGGTGCGGCGTCTGGAGAACATTCTGGCGCGGGTGATGGACTTCACGCGTCCGCCGAAGCCGCTGCTGAAGCCGGCGTCGGTGAACGGGGTGGTGCAGGAGACGGTGGAGCAGATTCTGC
Organism: Armatimonadota bacterium; assembly: GCA_029553475.1. Classification (GTDB taxonomy): domain Bacteria; phylum Armatimonadota; class Hebobacteria; order CAIYQO01; family CAIYQO01; genus JAKIYB01. Next base: position 274 of record JAKPKV010000150.1, on the reverse strand, counting down.
CTGCGGCGGGGAAGCGGGGTGTGACGGTGCGGGTGGAGATGGGGGAGCCGGCGGCGGTGCTGCTGATGGACGCGGAGCAGATGAAGCAGGTGTGCCTGAACCTGACGCAGAATGCGCTGGATGCGATGCCGAACGGGGGGACGCTGACGGTGTGTGTGCGGAACGAGGGGGAGGAGGTGACGATTTCGGTGGCGAACACGGGGGAGCCGGTTCGTCCGGAGGACGCGGGGAAGATTTTCGAGCCGTTTTTCACGACGAAGCCGGGGGGGACGGG
>JAKPKV010000121.1 GCA_029553475.1 Armatimonadota bacterium | reverse complement strand
GGTGCTCACCGCCACCTCCGTCTCCATCTCCGCGCAGACGCTCATGGAGCTGCGCCGCCTCAACTCGAAAGAAGGCCTGACGATTCTCGGCGCCGCCGTCATTGACGATGTCCTCGGCATCATCATCCTCTCCTTCGTCATCGCCTTCACCCACGCCGGGGGCGGCGGCGCGGGCGTCGCCAAACTCTCCGATCTCCTCGCCGGCGGGGTGAGCGCGCTGATCGGCATCCCGACGCCCGTCATCCTGTCGGTGTCGGCGGTGGTGCTGCTCATGGCGGCCTTCTTCGCGCTGGCGGTGTGGATCGCGCTGCGCGGCTTCGCCCCGCTGCTGGCGCTGGCGGACCGCATGCATGCCAGCTACGCGGTGCCGGCGTTCACCCTGCTGCTGATGCTCCTTTTCGCCGTCGGCGCCGAATATTTTGGGCAGGTGGCCGCCATCACCGGCGCGTACCTCGTCGGCATCTTCGTGGCGCGCACGCGCTTCAGGGCGAACGTGCTGCGCGCGATTCAGCCCTTCACCTACGCGATGTTCGTGCCCATTTTTTTCATGAGCATCGGCCTCGGCGCCGATCTGCGCGCCATGCAGGGCGCGTGGGGGTTCGCGCTGGTCATCATCATCGTCGCGATCGTCACCAAGGTCGCCGGGTGCGGGCTGGGGGCTTACCTGGCTGGCTTCACCCGCCGGGAATCCGCGCGGGTGGGCGCCGGCATGGTCTCGCGCGGTGAAGTCGGCCTCATCGTCGCGCAGGTGGGGCTGGCCAGCGCGGTGATCACCAAAGCCGAATACGCCCCCCTCATCCTCATGGTGCTGGCGACCACGGTCGTCACCCCGGTGTTGCTGCGCCTGCTCTTCCCGCGGGACGCGGAGGCGGAGGCCGGTGTCTACGAGTCCGTGGTGACCGTCGAGACCGCGGAGGAAGAAGCGCGATGCTAGCGGCATTGCCCGGCGGGCGAGAGAGGGTAGCCAGGCCCCCCGGCGTTGTGCTATCATGCGGATGCCGGTCCACCCCCTGACCCTGCCGGAGGGTTGCCATGTTTCGCCGTTTTCGTCACAGTCATCTCGTCGTCCTCTGCCTCGCGCTGCTGTACGTCTGCGCCCAGGCCCATGCCAAAACCGATCCCGTCGCGATGCTCGGCGGCGCGCCGGAGACGATCACCCTGACCGCCGAAGAGCAGCGCTACCTCGAGTTGACCAACGCCGAGCGCAAGGCGAAAAATCTGCCGGAGCTGATCATCGCGCCGCTGCTGGTGAAGGCCGCGCGCGAGAAAAGCCAGGAGATGCATGACCTGAAGTACTGGGGGCATGAGTCGCCGGTGAAGGAGAAGCGTACCGCCATGCGCCGCGTGCTGTTCCACCTGCCGAAACCGCCCTTCGCGATGACCGTCGGCGAGAATCTCTGCTTCTGTCCGAAAGTGATGGTGGACGAAGGCCATCACGCCCTCATGGCCAGCCCCACGCACAAGGCCAACATCCTCAATCCCATCTATCGCTACATCGGCATCGGCGCCTTCACCGCGGGAGATGGCCGCTTCTGGGTCACCGAGCTGTTCCTGGACATTGACTACGGGAAATGACGCGACGAAACCGCGCGCGCGGTGTCAAAGCCCCTGAGAAACTGTCCGAACAGTCTCGGCGTGGGGCTGCTGAGGGGATGCCGGCCTGGATCACGGCGGACGTCCGCGGCGCTATCGGGAGAGATAGGGTGAGGACGGCCAACGCCGAGCCAGGCCGGGAGCCACCAGCAGGCACGCGCCGAGACTGTTCGGACAGTTTCTGAGGTTCACACCGGAAGGACACCGATGGTTCACGCTAACCCCCACCCCTCCGCCGAAGTGCCCCGCGCCCAGGTCGGCCAGCGCATCCTGCGCGCCACCGGGGCGCTGATGCTCATTCAGATCATCATGCGCGGCTTCGGCCTCATCGAAAAATCCATTCTCGGCCACCTGTTCGGCACCTCGTACTTCACCGACGCCTACAACGCCGCGCGCGATATCGCCTCGTACCTGTTCCAGCTCGCGGACCAGGTCATCATGCATTCTTTCCTGCCGACGTTCGTCGCCCGCATCCGCGAGAAGGGAGAAACGGATGCCTGGCGCCTGGCCAGCACCACCTTCAACCTGCTGGTGATCCTGGTGGCGGGCATCGCGCTCGTGGGCGTATTCTTCGCGCCGCAGGTGCTGCCGCTTTTCGTGCCGGACTGGTTCCGCAACGCGAAAGAGTACCCGCCGCAGTTGGTGCCGCTCACCATCACGCTCACCCGGGTGATGCTGGTCGCGGCCATCTTTCTCACCACCTCGTCACTCACCTATTGCCTGCTGAATTCGTATAAGCAGTTCGCCTTGCCCGCGTCCGCCGACCTCGCGCTGAAAGGCACCGTGCTCCTCTTCGCCGTGGTGCTGGCGAAGTCGTGGGGACCGTACGCGCTGGCGCTGGGCTTTGTGATCGGCGCGGCGGCCAAGCTCGGTATTCATGGATTCGGGCTGCGCGCCCAGCTTCGCGAATACCGTCCGGTCGTCGCGGTCAACCATCCCGGCTTCAAGCAGTTTCTCCTGCTCGCGCTGCCGCTGCTGGTGGGGGTGAGCGTCTCCATCATCCGCCAGGTGATGGATGCGCGCTTCATGTCGTCGCTGGAAGAGGGCAGCTATTCCGCCATCAAATTCGCCAAGACGCTCACCGATGTGCCGGTGCAGTTCTTCCCGTACGTCTTCGGCATCGCCCTCTTCCCCTTCCTCGCGGATATCGCCGTCGCCGGTGATCGCGATCGCCTGCGCGAGATGCTGATGAAGGCCACGCGAGTGATGGCGCTCATCTTCCTGCCGCTGGCAACGGCAGTCATCGTCATGCGGGTGGACATCGTCGCCGCCGTCTTCGGCGAGGCGTCGCTGACCACCGCGCAACCGCTGCAGGTCTACGCCCTCACCATGCTCATCAGCGCGCTGGAGATCATCGTGCTGCAGTTCTATTTTGCCATGTCGGACACCATGCGTCCCACGATAGTCGGCATGCTGATGGTGCCGCTGCATATCGGCATCGCCTGGTACGGGGTGTATCACGGCGGGTGGGGGATGCTGGCGATTCCGCTGGCGCTGCTCATCTCGAAGGGCAGCAAAGTCGCGGTGCTGTACGGTCTCATCCGTGAGAAAGTCGCCGGCCTGGAAGGTCGCCGATCACTCCTCGTCATGGGAAAAATCCTGCTGGCGCTCGTCCCGTTTCTCCTCATCCTGCTGCTGGGCATCGCGGGATTGGAACGCTTCACCCCGCTCCAGGATCTCCTCGCGCGACTCCCCGGCAAGCTGGCGCGGGTGGCGGCGCTGCTGCCCCTCGGCGGCGTTGGGCTGCTGGCGGGCGGCGCCTACGCGGCGTTGCTCTACCTGCTGCGCGTGGAAGAGATGACCCTCCTGCTCGCCCGCCTGCGCGGGAAACTTCGCACCGCGGAGTCGTCGGCGCCGCCCGCGCCGGCTGAGCCGATGTAAGACTCCTGTCCGATGCTTCGCGCAAATCGAGTACGTAGACCGCCGGCGCCGGCGGGTATGCCGGTGGCAGTGCTGTTGGCGCGGAGGTATCGTATGCGTGCATGGCGGGTAGGACTCG
>JAKPKV010000090.1 GCA_029553475.1 Armatimonadota bacterium | reverse complement strand
AGTGCTGGCCGCCATTGTGCGGGAAGACCTGCTGGGCGACCCTGTATACTTCACCTTCCACAATGCCGCCGGCGACCTGGCGCCGGACCACTGGTTCTGGGATCCGGCGCGCAGCGGCGGCATCCTGGTGGAGCACGGCGTGCACTTCTTCGACCTTTTCGCCGCGATCTTCGGCCCCGGTCGGGTACAGACAGCACTGGTGGGGAGGCGCGTCAATCGCGCGGAGGATCGCTGGCAGTGCCTCCTCCTGTATCACAAACAATTGTTCGGAGACTTTCTCCACGCTTTCGCGAAGGCGCCGCCGGTGGAGCATACCCGCGCCGCGGTCGAATTCGCCCTGGGCACCGTCACGCTGGACGGCTGGATCCCCACCCGCCTGTCCCTGGACGGCTTGGCGACGGACACCTCGCGCGACCGGCTGGCCGCGGTGCTGCCCGGCGCCGTGGTCACGCCGCTGGAGGCGCCTTGCCCCGTGCCGGCGGTCGGCCGCGAGCACACCGTCACCGCGCACGTCAGCGGCGGGGTCGACCTGGGGGACAAGCAGGCGATCTACGCCGATGCCTGCCGCGACGCGCTGGCCGATTTTCTCGCCTGGGTGCGCGACCGGGCGCACCGCCCGCGCGTGACCGCGGTCGACGGGCGTGCCGCACTGGCCACCGCGCTGGAGGCGACGGCGCTGGCGCGGCGGACGGCGGCCGGGTAAGCGGGCAAGCCGCCGAACAGTTATTCAGCGAATTTCCTCCTCACATGCAAGAGGCATCCCGCTCGTCGCGTCGAATAGAAACGCCAACGAGTCAGGAAGCCTGTCAACGACGATATTTCGCAAAGTGAGGAGCAGACGATGACTGTCTTGATGCGCAGATTCAGTGTGGCCGCAGCGCTGCTGGCGGCGACGATGCTCGGCTGGGCGTTTCCCACGCTGTACGGCGATTCCGGCCTGGTGCAGGTGCCCACGGCGGATGTCCTTCCCGATACCTTCGTCGAATTGTCGATGAACTACGCCGCCGTGAACATCGACGGACAGAAACCGATCCTCTATCCCCTCCGCCTGACCTACGGCGCGAGTGAGAACACCGAGCTGTTCGTCAACGTCTCCGAAACCTCGGCGAAGAACGCAGAAGGCGGTTTCGACGGGCTGGGCGCCGGCTTCAAGGTGCAGATCATCCCGGAGCGCCTGCAGAGCAAATCGCCCGGTCTCGCGTTCGGCGCGCGGCTCATCGAGTTGAACGGCGCCGTCGACCGCACGCAGATCGAAGGCTACGGCGTCGTCACCAAGACGCTCTACAAGCAGGCGGACCTGGTCGATGAAGTCGGCTTCACGATCCGCGGCCACCTGGCCGGCATCTTCACCCGCTTCAGCGGCGAAATCCCCTCCAAGGACTTCATCACCGCCGGCGTCGGCCTCAGCTACAACAACTTCAACGGCACCTCCATCGCGCTCGATTACCTGCCCAAGCTGGAGTCCGGCGGCGTCGAATATCGCAAGGCCTGCTTCTCCGCCGCGGTGCGCCGGCCGCTGTCGAAGGAATTCCTCATCGAGCTGGGCACCACGCAGCCTTACGGCATCGGCAGCTCCGGCCAGCTCTATGCCGGCCTGATGTACCAGTGGGGCATCCGCGATGCGCCCACCAAGCGCGAACCGCGCGTGGATGCCGGCTATTAACTCGGCACCTGACGTGCTCCGGCCCCTCCCCGCGCACGGCACCGCGCGGGGAGGGGCCGTGCCTGCCCGGGGGGCAAACTTGCCGGGATGCCCGCGCGCCGGATACAATAACGCTCGGGAGCGGCGCGCTCCGCGCCGATCAATCATGAGCGAGACCACACGCTTGAGTCCGCGGGACATCACCGAAGCCTGGGAAGACC
>JAKPKV010000089.1 GCA_029553475.1 Armatimonadota bacterium | reverse complement strand
TTTTTCATGGCTGATCCTTTCGGTTGAGAGGTGTTAAGATTTAGGAGTTAGGAGTTAGGAGGGCAAGAGACGCGAGACGAGAAACACGGAGTGTCTTGCCTTGTGTCTTCGCTTGTCTCTTGTCTCATGTCTCTTGCCCTTTCTTTGTTTTACGGCTCGTCGACGCTGGCCGCCACCTTGAAGAAGCGGCGCAACGCCGTCGCGTCGGAGATCGTGAACGTGAGGTCGCCGTCTTCTGCCGCGAGGACGCTCTGCTCCAGCGTCCAGTCCCCGCCCAGCGTTTCCGCCGCGTAGAGCGTGTACCGGAAACCGCTTTGGGCGTTGACGATCTTGATGGCGAGCGTCGTGCCGCTGAAAACGAGCGCCGTGCCGTCCGTGGCGAAGACCGGCTTGGCGGGGCCGCCTGACGATCCCGAGGTCGCCGTGGTGTCCGCGCCGTCCACGGTGGCTGTGTAGTTGGTGCTGTTCGCCGTGAAGGCGTAGGAGCCGTCCGGGAGCCAGAAGTAGAGCTTGCCGCCGTCATCGGCGAAGAGGTCATTCACGCCGAAGGTGGCCGGGAGAGCCTCGGCGGGCAGCGCGATCTCGACTGCCGCGCCGGGCGTGAGGCCCGGCACCGTGACGCACCAGACGCGCTCCATGCCGTTGGAGGGCTCGGCTGCTGAGTAACCGCCGTCAATGCGGATGGAGCCGCCGGTGAAGAGGCTCGTGCCGGAGACGTTCGGCTTCGTGCCGCCACCTTCTCCCATCTCGTCGCCGCCAATGTTGCCGCCGCCGATGCCCGGACCGCCGCCTGCGCCGCCCGTCGCAAAGACCGTGCCGCCCGAGACGGTCAGCGTAGAGCCGTCGCCGCCGAGATCCCACCCGGCGCCGCCACCGATGCCGGCCGCGTAGTCGCCGCCGGTCGCCGCGACCCGTCCGCCGGAGATCGTGACGGTGCCGCCTTCGTCACCGGCACCGCCACCGATGCCGGCGGCCTTCTCGCCGCCCATGGCCGTTACCGTGCCGCCGGAGATCATCACCGTACCACCCGGGTCGCTGTCACCGCCGCCGATGCCCGCGCCCATCTCGCCGCCGATCGCCGTTACTGCGCCGCCGGAGATCGTGACCACACTCGTATTTTTGTCACTTGCCCAAATGGAGTAGCCACCTGTGCCGATACCTGCACCGAAGTCACCACCTTGCGCGACGACGGAGCCACCGGAAATCGTCAGCGTGCCACCGATGCCACCGTTACCGCCGCCGATACCTGCTGCGAAGTACTCGCCGCCGATCGCCGTGATGATGCCGCCGGAGATCGTCACCGTGCCAGCGTCGCTTCCAACACCGCTGCCGAAGCCAGAGCAGCCGCCGATGCCAGCGGCGCTGTCGCCGCCGGTAACCGTGAGCGAGGCCGTCGCATCGCCGGGGGCGTTGGTGATCGAGAGCGTCTGTCCCTCTGCGACTTCGAGACCCGCCCGCTCAGCACCGGAGGCGAGCGCGTTCGCCCCCGCGAGGAAGAGCGATACGTTGGCGTCTATTCCCAACGCGAAAACGCACTGATCGTCACCTTTCGTCTGAAGCGTCAGGTTGGAGAGGGTGACCGCATTCGTCACGCCCTCTGGGATGACAACGCAGACACCGCCAATCACGTTGACACCTGAAAGCGTGAGGGGGCTCTTGTCCGAGAGTGTCAGTGTGTGGGTTGGTCCATCGAAGCTCCAACCTGCGTGTTGGATGTTGTTCGTCACACCGGTGGCGACATCGACACCGTTGACTGTCACACCGGTCGGCCCGACGTTGTTTTGAATCGTCACCGTGTAATCGCTTCCGTTCGCCGTGAAGGTGTGCTCGCCGTCCGGGAGCCAGAGATAGATGCAGCCGTCGGCATCGGCGAAGAGGTCATTTTTGCCGTATCCCATAAGGCCTGCCGTGATTGTGACCGGCGCATGGGGCTCGAAGCCCGTCACCACCGCGCAGGCGACTGCTGCCGTATTGTTCGAGGGTGCAGGAGCGATGGATGAACCCGCAAGTAGGATCGAGCCGCCGGTGAAGGTGTTTGCCGGACCACCTGTGCCATTCTGGGCGGGACCGATGTCCATGCCGCCGTGGAAACCCTGCGCGAAGACCGTACCGCCGGAGATCGTCATTGTGCCGCCGCCGCCGCCGTCATCGCCCCAACTGCCACCGCCGCCAATACCCGTGCCACCGATGGCAACGACCCTGCCGCCCTCAATCTCGACCACGCCGCCTGCGGCGATGTCGCCGCCACCGATGCCGGAGGCGTAGGAGCCGCCGGTCGCCGTGACCTCTCCGTCGACGATGCGCACAGTGCCGCCACCACCGCCGTAACCGCCGCCAATGCCCGCGCCGCCGGAACTGCCGCCCGTGGCTATGACTATACCGCCGGAGATCACGACCACGCCGTTCGTTGCCGCGCCGTAGTAACCGCCGCCGATGCCCGCGCCATTGTCGCCGCCCATTGCTGTTAGTGTACCTCCAGAAACCGTCACATCACCGCCCGTCTGATTCTCTCCGCCGCCGACGCCCGCGCCGTATCCTTCGCCTGTCGCGACAACCGATCCGCCGGAGACCGTCAGCGAGCCGCCGGCGCCTTTGGCACCGCCGCCGACGCCTGTGGCGTTGTTGCCGCCCGTCGCTGTCAGCGAGCCGCCGGTAATCGTCACATCGCCGCCTGTACTGTAGGCGCCGCCGCCGACGCCTGCGCCGCCGAATTCGCCGGTGGTGTTGCTCCTCGCCGTGATTGCGCCGCCCGCGATCGCAATCGTGCCGCCGGCACTGTTTTTCCCGCCGCCGATGCCTGCGCCGCAGTTACCCCCTGTCGCGGTAAGGGCCGCCGCATCATCGCCCGGCGCGTTGGTGATGGTCAATGTTTGCCCTGCAGCAACTTCGATGCCTGCCCGGTCAGAACCGGAGGCGAGCGCGTTCGTCCCCATGAGGATGAGCGCGAGATCAGCGCCCGCCTCCAACGCGAAGGCGCACTGGCTGCTACCGGTTGTCCGGAGCGTCAGGTTCGAGAGGGTGATCGTGTTGACGACACTGTCCGAGACGGTGACGCAGACACCGCCCACCACGTTGGCGCCCGCAAGCGTGAAGGGCCCCGCGCCTGTGAGCGCGAGCGCATGGGTCGCCGCATCGAACGCCCATCCGGCGGTCGCGGGCTCAGCCGGGCCAAAGGCGACCTCCTCGCCGTTGACGGTCACGCCAGTGGGGCCGACGCCGTTCTTCACTCTCACCGTGCAGAGGCGTTCGTTTGCGGTGAAGGTGTAGTCGGCAGCGTTGTTCGGGAGCCAGAGGTAGATGCAGCCGTTGGCATCGGCAAAGAGATCATTCACGCCGTATCCCGTAAGGCCTGTCGTGATCTCGACCGGGGCGTAGGGTTCGAAGCCCGTCACCACCGCACAAAAGACCGGTTCCGTGTTGTTTTCGGGTGCAGGAGAGACGGCTGCACCGGCAAGGCAAATCGAACCGCCCGTGAAGCGGTTCGAGCCGTCCGCGCCGCTGCGGCCCGGCCCGATGTCCGCACCCCCGAAGGCACCCTCCGCAAAGACCGTGCCGCCGGAGATCGTCACTGTGCCGCCGGCACCGCCGGTATAGCTGTAGCTACCACCGCCGCCGATACCCGCAGCGTAGGTGCCGCCATACGCCGTCACCTGTCCGCCGGAAATCGTCACCGTGCCGCCATTACCGCCGTTCCAGGTGTTGTAACTACCGCCGCCGCCGATGCCTGCGCCATAGTCACCGCCTTGTGCGAAGACCGTGCCGCCGGAGATGGTCACCATGCCGCCATCACCGCCGGTATAGCTGTAGCTGCCGCCGCCGCCGATGCCCGCAGCGTAGGTGCCGCCATACGCCGTCACC
>JAKPKV010000088.1 GCA_029553475.1 Armatimonadota bacterium | reverse complement strand
GCTTCTTCTCCACGGGGTCGACATGCAGCGCGCAGGGATTCGCGTAAGCCAGCGTATAGAGAACGCCCCCGACATTCACGCGGTTCCGGCAATGCCCCCGGTCGCCCGGTTCGAGGACGCAGCTATTCGGGCACAGGTGGCACTCCGCCGCGCGGTCGCGCTTGACGTAGTAGCGCGCCTCCTTCGCCCAACCGCGCTTCAGCCACGCCTCCCACACCGTGCCCTTCGGCGCGTCGCCCGCGAACGTATCCGGCTCCTCCGCGCGTGCAGAGCGCGTCAACGCCGCAGAGCCCCCCACGGCCAGCGCGCATGCGGCCAGAGCCCCGCCCTTCAGCGCCGCACGCCGTGTGAAGTCATGGGGAAAGGCCATCTTCCGGTCCTGTGGGTCGGGTTGTCCGCTCCGCGCGGAGTGCCGGACGGAGTTCCTTCCCTTCATTATACCACGCCCCGTCGGCGCAGCAGCAGCGCCCCGCTCGCCAGGTTCAGTGCCGCCGTCGCCGCGCACGTCCAGAAGACGCCGATGAACGGGATCAGCAGCATCGACGCCAGCAGCGCCCCCAGCGCCGCGCCGATGAAGTCCGCCGTAAAGATGTCGGACGCCGCCCGCGCGCCGTCGCTCGCGCTCGCCGACGCCGAGAACGCAATCGCCGCCCCCGTCAGCAACCCCAGCGCCAGCGTCAGCAGAGGGATCACCGCCTGCGCAACAGACCGCATCGCCCCGCCTGTCAACCACGGCGCGTCCAGCGCGACCAGCGCCGCCGGCGTCAACAGCGCGAACACGCCCATCCCCATCGCCGTCAGCCCCAATCGCCGCCGGGAGTTCCCGCCGCGCGCCGGACCCGCCAGCGCCACGCCCCCCGCCAATCCGACCATGAACACCGTCACGATCAGCCCCATCTGCCGGTAGAGCGACCCATACAGAATCTGGAACCCCAGCAGCAACGCAAACTCCAGCGCCGTCGCCGCGAACGCGACCGTCAGCACCGCGCGCGGCGCCGCGCGCAACCGCGCCAGGTAGAATGCCAGCGCCAGCGCCAGAATGCCCTCCAGCACGCCGAACGTCACCTTGTACTCCGTCAACCGGTACTTCAGCAGCAGCCGGCAAAGCGCCGGATCGAAGTCGCGGTTCACCGGAGCCTCCGCGTCGAGCGCGCGCCGCACG
>JAKPKV010000087.1 GCA_029553475.1 Armatimonadota bacterium | reverse complement strand
TACTCGGCCACCTCCGGCGTCACGCCGGGGTGGTGGAGGAGCAGCTCGGCGGTGTTGGGCCAGCCTTCCTCGCGCGCCGGGGGCAGCGCGGCCATGCGGCGGTCCATTTCGGCGTGGATATCCGGCAGATCGTAACGTTCGGCGGCGGCGTAAATGAAGGGCAGCGGGAAGAAGGAGTTCACGTCGCCGAAGGAGGCGGGCACGCCGTTGGGGGAGAAGAGGAAGGGGAAGCGCAGGGTGTTGCGGCTGCCGGGGCGCGCGAGCAGCGGGTGCGGGCGGCCGGCCGCGCGCTCGTGGCTGAGCAGATACATATACCCGTAGCGGTGGCCGTAGCCCCAGTAGCCGATGCCCTCCGGCCAGGCGCCGTCCTCATCGAGGAATTCGAAGTAGTGGCGCACCCCCGCTTCGGCGAGCGCCAGCACGCGCGCGCTCTCCGGGGCGAGATCGCCCAGCGCCAGCGCCAGCATCCCCGCGCCGCCGTTGCAGACGGTGTTCCAGTTGCAGTCCGGGCGGCGGTAGTACCACATCTCCGCGCCGGCGGTGCCGTTGCGGGCGAGGTAGGGCCGCAGGGCGCGCGCGCGGGCGGTCTCCACGATGCGCGCGCGCTCGTCAGCGGTCAGCTCATCCGCCAGCCAGTCATAGGCCAGCGCCAGCGTCGCGCTGTTCTCCCCGTAGGAGAGGTCGAAAATCGCATCCGGATCGCTGATCCCGTCGCGCCACGTGATCCACGACCAGTATTCCCAGCCCGCCATATCGCGCAGGTAGTCCAGCGCGGCGTCGCGGTAGCGGCGGTCGCCGGTCATGCCGTAGCGCACCAGCAGCGTCACCACGCGCGTCTGCGCGCGGCGCGCGCGGATGAGGTGCCAGTTGTGCCCGGTTTCATTCACGGTGATGGCGCGGTCGGCAGAAAACGCTTCCGCTGTATCAGCCACGTAGGCGGCGGCCTGCCGCAGCAGCGGGTGCTCCGGCAGCGCGCGCAGGCGCGCCCAACGGTCGGCGGAGACGAACAGACGGTGTGAGGCGGCGGTTATCATGCCTGCTATGTTCGGCCGGCACGCGGCGATTCCTGCCACATCTCCTGCCGATGCGGACCGCGTGCGGCAATCACCCTCTCCGGCGGGTCTGTGCTATACTGGCGGCGATCATGCGCGTCATGGGGTACATTGCGCTCTTCCTGTGCGCCGGCGCCATCGCCCAGCCGCCGCCGGCGGCGATGGCGCTGGCGCGCGGGCACGCGGCGCGCGCGGCGGGGGATTTTCCGCTGGCCGAGCGCTGCTACCGGGCGGCGATCACCGAGGCGGCGACGCTGCCGGCGGATGATCCGGGCGCGGCGGAGCCGTACCTGGCGCTGCTGGAGCTCTACGCCGACTGGAAGAAGCCCGACGAGATGGAGGCGGCGCTGGGGGAGTTGACGGCGCGCCTGGGCGGCGGGCCGCCGGGGGCGGCGCGCGCCGGGGCCCACGTCTTCGCGCGGGCGGCGCGCGTCCAGCACGCCTGGCGGTCTGCGCGCGCCCAGGTGCTGTATCAGCACGCGCTGCGCCTGTATGAGGCGGGCTATGGCGGCGCGGACGTGCGCCTGCTGCCGGTATTGGGCGCGCTGGCCGAGCTGTATGGCGCCAATGGCCATCAGCGGGAACAGGCGGAGCCGCTGTGGCAGCGCGCCATCGGCATCGTGGAGCGGGACGGCGGCGCGGATGACGCGCGCCTCGCCGATTTGCTGCTGCGCCTCGCGCGGCTTCACCTCGATTGGCCGGAACGGGTCGGCCTTGTCGAAGACGAACTTGGGCGCGCGCTGGAGCTTCGCGAGCAGGCGTATGGCAGGGACGATCCGCGCGTGGCGGAGGCGCTGCTGGCGCAGGCGGAATACTACCGCCGGCCCACGGTGCAGCGCTATCGCGAGGCGGAAGCGTGTGCCGGGCGGGCGCTGGCCATCCTGGAAGGGGCGTATGGCGTCGGGGATGTACGGCTGATGCCGGCCGTGCAGGTGCTGGCGCAGGTGTATGAGCACGATTTTGGCGATGCCCCGGCGGCGGAGCGCGCGCGGCTGCGCATCGTCGCGATGTATGACGCCGCCTACGGCGAGCGGGATTGGCGGGCGGGGGATGCCCGCATGGCGGTGGCGGCGCTGTGCCTGAAGCAGGAGCGTTTCGCGGACGCGGAAGCCCACCTGCGGAAGGCGCTGGCCACCCGCCAGCAGGTGGATGAGCCGGCGGGGTGGAGCAACGTGATGCTCCTCTCCTGGCTGGGGCGGGCCTGCCACCGGCAGCGCAAGATCGAGGAGGCGGCGGGCTTGTACCGGCGCGCGGCGGCGGTGACGGACCGGCTCTTCGCGGAGGGGCACTTCCACCCGGCGATCATCCCCGCCGTCTACGAGGAGGCCATCGCCTGCCTGCGCGAAGGGGGCGCGCCGGCGGAGGCGGAGGCCATCGCCGACCGCGCCGCCGCCTGCGCGCGCCGCGTCTGGCCGGACGGCGTGGCGCGGCTGCTCTTCAACGCCGAGTGGCAGCGGACGCACCCCGACCCCGACGGCGGCTGGATCATCAGCGCCGAGAGCTATTACCGGCTGGCGCTGCTCATCCAGAGCCGGAAAAAGCTCCCCGACGACCCCGCGCTGGCGGAGATCCGGCGCACGTATGCCGCCTTCCTGCGCGATATCGGCCGGGGTGCCGAAGCCGACGCGATAAAATAAGCCCGCTATTGTCTCACGGGCGAAAAATCCGTGGTACAATAACACCCGCCTTTGAGCAAACCACCCCCCGGTTTCGATAAGGATGATGCTGCCGCCGTATGAACCAGGAAGGGTAACTCGTGAACATCCCACTCAGCCGCTATTACGCCATACTCGCGCGCTATCTGCGCCCGCAGCGCCCGCGCTTCGCCGCGCTGGCGCTGCTCATCTTCGGCAGCATCGGCCTGCAGGTCATCAGTCCGCTCATCCTGTCGCGCTTCATTGACGCCGCGACAGCGGGCGCGCCGCTGGAGCCGCTGCTCGTGCTGGCGATACTCTTCATGGGCTGCGCGCTGGCGCAGCAGGTGGTGGCGGTGGGCGCCGCCTACGTCGGCGAGAACGTGGCCTGGATGGCCACCAACGCGCTGCGCGAAGACCTGGCGACGCACTGCCTGCGACTGGACATGGATTTTCACCACGAGCGCAGCCCGGGCGATCTCATCGAGCGCATCGAAGGCGACTGCCTGGATTTCTCCAACTTCTTCTCGCAGATGGTGCTGCGGGTGGCGGGCAACCTGCTGCTGCTGGCCGGCATCCTCACCGCGCTGACGCTCATCAACGGGCGGCTGGGGCTGGTGTTCAGCCTGTTCGCCGCCGTCACGCTGGGCGCGCTCTACGCCGTGCGCGGCATCGCCATGCCGTACCAGAAGGCGCATCGCGACGCGATGACCGCGCTGCAGGGCTTCCTGGAGGAGCGGCTGGCGGGCACCGAGGATATCCGCGCCGCCGGCGCCGTCGGCTTCGTGCTGCGCCAGCTCTTCCATTTGCAGCAGCAGATCTATCACGCCGCGCGCCTCTCCGCGCTCTATGGCAACCTCGTGGGCGTCACCGCGGGATTGATGCTCGTCGGGGGGTTGGCCGCCGCCTTCGTGCTGGGCGCGCAGCTCTTCCAGCAGGGCGTCATCACCCTCGGCATCGTCTACCTGGTGCTGCACTACATCGGATTGATCGCGCGCCCCATCCGCGAGCTCACCCAGCAGGTGGAGAGCCTGCAGAATATCGGCGCCACCGTGGAGCGCATGTCCGAGCTGCTGTCACGGCGCGGCGGCATCGCGGACGGTCCCGGCGCGGCGCTGCCGGCGGGCGCCCCGCTGGCGCTGGCGTTTGCGGGCGTCTCCTTCGCCTATCATCCGGATCAGCCGGTGCTGCGCGACGTCTCCTTCGAGCTGCGACGGGGCCGGGTGCTCGGCCTGCTCGGGCGCACCGGCAGCGGCAAAACGACCATCGCGCGCCTGGTGTTCCGCCTGTATGAGCCGCGGCAGGGGAGTATCCGGCTGGGCGGCGCCGACCTGCGCCAGGCGACGCTGGCCGAGCTGCGCCAGCGCGTGGCCTACGTGACGCAGGACGTGCAGCTCTTCCAGGCGAGCGTGCGCGACAACATCACCTTCTTCAACCGCGCGATTACGGATGACCGCATCCGGGAGGTGATCGCCGCGCTGGAGCTGGGCGACTGGCTCGCCGCGCTGCCGGAGGGGCTGGACACGCGGCTGCAGACGGGCGGGCGCAGCCTGTCGGCGGGCGAGGCGCAGCTCCTCGCCTTCACGCGCGTCTTCCTGCGCGATCCGGGGCTGGTGATCCTCGACGAGGCGTCCTCGCGGCTCGACCCCGCCACCGAGCGCCTCATCGAACGCGCCATTGACCACCTGCTGGAGAGCCGCTCGGCGATCATCATCGCCCACCGGCTGGGCACGCTGCACCGCGCGCACGACGTGCTCATCCTGGAGGAGGGCCGGGTGGCGGAATACGGCGACCGCCGGGCGCTGCTCGCGGACCCCGCCTCGCGCTATTTCGGCCTGCATCAGACGGGGCTGGAGGAGGTGCTGGCATGACCACGGATACCATCCCCACCTCCGACGTGCAGGGGCCGACGCTGCCCGCCTGGCACGTCATCTGGCGGCTGATCCGCTTCAAGCCCTGGCTGTGGGCCGGCAACCTGCTGGCGATGCTGGTGGTGAATGCCGGCTACTTCTTCCCCGGCTTCGTGCTGAAGTGGTTCTTCGACCTGCTCTCCGGCCACGGGCCGGCGGGGATGAACGTCTGGACGCTGGCGGCCTGTCTCCTCGCCGGCGAGGTGGCGCTGCGGCTGGGCGTCTACGGATTGACGCTCACCAACGTGCCGTTCTTCGTCCATTCCACCACGCTGCTGCGGCGCAACCTGCTGCACCATATCCTGCGGCGGCCGGGCGCCCGCGCGCTGCCGGACTCGCCGGGCGAGGCGACCAGCCGTTTCCGCAACGACGTCTTCGAGCTGCCGCTCTTCGCGCTGTGGATGAACGACCTCGTCGGCGTCATCGCCTGCTGCGCGGTGGCGCTGGCCGCCATGCTGCGCGTGAACGCGGGCATCACCGCGCTGGCCATCGTGCCCTTCATCGTGGTGGGCGTCATCGCCCACCGGGCGACGACGCGCGTGGAGGAGTATCGCCGCGCCAGCCGCCGCGCCTCCGGCATCGTCAGCGGCTTCATCGGCGAGCTTTTCGGGGCGGTGCAGGCGGTGAAGGTGGCGGCGGCGGAGCGCGAGGTGATCGCCCACTTCCACGCGCTGAATGAGGAGCGGCGCGCGGTCTCGCTGCAGGACAAGCTCTTCAACGAGATCCTCTATTCGATTTTCCATAACGCCACCAATATCGGCACCGGCGTCATCCTCATCCTCGCCGGACAGGCGATGCGGCAGGGGGCATTCAGCGTGGGGGATTTCGCCTTCTTCGTCTACTACCTGGGGGCGATCAGCGAGCTCACCGCCTTCACCGGGCTGCTGGTGGCGCGGTATCACCAGATCGGCGTGTCGCTGGAGCGCATGGCGCGGCTGATGGACGGGGCGCCGTCCGACGCGCTGGTGGCATATACCGACACCTACCTCGACGGTCGGCTGCCAGAGGTGCGCTACCCCGCGGACTGTACCTACGGGCCGCTGCGGACGCTGGAGGCGCGGGGATTAACCTACACCTTCCCCGGCACGCCGCACGGCATCGCGGGCGTGGACCTGACGCTGGCGCGCGGCTCCTTCACCGTCATCACCGGGCGCAACGGCGCGGGCAAGACCACGCTGCTGCGCGTGCTGCTCGGCCTGCTGCCGATGGACGCGGGGGAGATCCGCTGGAACGGCGAGGCCATAGCGCAGCCGGGAGATTTCTTCGTGCCGCCGCACAGCGCGTATACCGCGCAGACGCCGCGCCTGTTCAGCGACACGCTGCGCGACAACGTGCTGCTGGGCATGGAAAAAGATGACACGGCCATCGCCGCGGCGCTGCACCAGGCGGTGCTCACCGACGACCTGGCGCACCTGGAGGAGGGGCTGGACACGCTGGTGGGGCCGAAGGGGGTGAAGCTCTCCGGCGGGCAGCTGCAGCGCGCGGCGGCCGCCCGCATGTTCGTGCGCGGCGCGGAGCTGCTCGTCTTCGACGACCTCTCCAGCGCCCTCGACGTGGAGACGGAACGCGCGCTCTGGGACCGCGTCTTCGCCCGCGAGGGCGCCACCTGCCTGGTGGTCTCTCACCGCAAGGCCGCCCTCCGCCGCGCCGACCGCATCATCGTCCTCAAAGACGGGCGCGTGGACGACGCTGGCACGCTCCCCGAGCTGCTGAAGCGCTGCGCGGAGATGCGGCGCCTGTGGCACGGGGAGGTGCTGCCGGCGGAGCGGGGGGATGAGTAAGCGTCATACCGCGCTCCGCGCCGCCCCCTGCAGCGCCGCAACCAACGCGTCAAACTCCGCATCCCCGCGCGCCGGCGTCGTCGGGATGAAGACGGTGCGGGCGAGGACGTCCAGCGTCGCCGGGTACATGTCTTGCGTGTAGGTCACCTCCGAGGCGGCGTAGGGGTTGCGGGTTTCGACGTGGGCGCCGCGGCGCTCCATCACGCATTCCCAGTTGGTGTAGACGTGGCGGCCGGTGTCGCGGGGGATCCAGGCGCCGGTGCCGGGGGCGGCGGCGTGGAAGGCGCGGGCGTCCGCTTCGCGCGCGAAGAGCAGGCCCAGGTGAGCGCCGCAGTCGCCATCGGGATCGTTGACGGGACTGAAGGTGAAGGCGGTTTCCTCGGCCAGCGCCGCGCGCAGGCGGCGTTTTTCCGCGCGCAGGCCGGCGAGGATGCCGTCCAGCCGCGTCGCCTGCACGCGCAGCACGGCGCCCAGCAGCTCGCTGAAGCGGTTGCCCATGCCGGCAAAAAGCGGCACCGTCACTTCAGAGATATCGCGGAAGAAGGGGCAGCCGGCGTCGTGGTAGATGAGGCCGCGCTGATACACGTCATCGTGCTGCGTCACGAAGGCGCCGCCCTCGCCGCAAGTGATGATCTTGAAGTAGTTGAAGGAGAAGGCGGCGGCATCGCCGATGGCGCCGAAGCGCGTCCCCTTATACGAGCCGCCGTCCGCCTGGCAGGCATCCTCCACGATGGCGAGGCCGTTGTCGCGCGCCAGCGCGGTGAGGGCGTCCATGTTGCAGGGCAGGCCGCACATGTGCACCGGCAGCAGCGCTTTCGTGCGCGGGGTGATTTTCCGCGCGGCGTCCGCGGGGTCCAGGGTCAGCGAGGCATCCACCTCGGCCAACACCGGCACCGCGCCCACCGCCAGCACCGCCAGCGCGGTGGCGATGTAGGTATAGGCGGGCACGATCACCTCATCGCCCGGCCCGATTGCCAACCCCGCCAGCGCGCAGGAGAGGCCGGCCGTGCCGCTGGACACCGCTACCGCGTGCGGCACGCCGATGCGCGCCGCCCACTCGCGCTCAAACAGGTCGGTTTCGCTGGGCTGGTCGCCCTGATAGCGAAAGAGCCGTCCGGATTCGATCACCCGCCGCAGCGCCTGTATTTCCTCTTCGCCGATCTGATACATGGTATGCCTCCGGGTGGAGGGGATAGTAGGGATTAGGGGTGAGGGATTAGGGGATGGGGCGCGCGCTACAGGCGGTTGTCCTGATACGCAAACGACAACGTGACAACCCCCTCACCCCTAGTTGTAGTGGGTCGTCACGATGTACCTTGCCGCGTCCATCGTCGGGAACGCCCGCCGTGGCGTTCCGGGTCCCGTAGCTCCACCCGGTGTGCCACCGTGCGCCCCGGAACGCCACGGCGGGCGTTCCCGACCAGCGGTCGGTTCGCAAATCACGATACAACGTGACGTACCGCTACACCTCACCCCTAATCCCTCACCCCTAACCCCTACGCCGTCCTCCCTCACTCGTTACGTCTACTCCTCTCCCTCGCCGGCGCCTTCCTCGCGCAGGGTCAGGCCGATGCCGAAGCTGCTGTTGTCGAGCAGGTTATACCAGCCGGTGGTGAGCCACCAGTCGTCGCCGAACGGTTTCAGGCGGAAGTCGAAGAGGGCGTTGGCGCGCGGGCTGCCGGGATCGAAGATGTCCGCGCTCAGGCGGACGTTCGGCGTGAAACGGTAGTCAGCGCCGAAGCCGAAGCGCGACTCCACCAACCCGTAGCGCAGCCAGGTGCGCGAGCCGATGCGGTTGCCGAACTGCATGTTAAACTTGCTCGTGCGGCCGATATCCGCCACCCCGGCGCGGAACATATTATCGCGCAGCCGCACGTCCACGTTCAGGTCGGAGCGCGGCGACGGCCCGCCATGCGTGATGCCCATGAGGCGCGCCTCGGGGATGGCGCGCGTCTCGATGAGGATTTCGCTGGCGCGGGTCACTTCCTGGGCAATATCGCCGACCTGCTCGCTGGTGCGGCGCAGCCGCTGCGAAATGGCGAGGACGTTCTGCGCGGTTTCCGGCGCCACCTCGACGAACGGGCGGGTGATGCGCGGCAGGTCGGCGCTGGCCGTCTGCAGGTTGCCGGCGATGGTCGGCAGCGACGCGGAGGCCGTCTTCGCCTGCGCGGTGACACTTTTCAGGTCGGCGCTGGCCGTTTCCAGGTTCGTCATCACCGCGCGCAGCGCCGCCGCCAGCTTGTCGTCTTCCAGCACGCCGCCGGCCACGTCCACCAGGGTATTGACGCGGTGCGTGATGCGCGCCAGATTCGCGGAGGCCGTCTCCAGATTTTTGACCAACTGCGTGTCGCGCAGTTGCGGCGAGAGCGCATCGCTGATCTCGCGCACGTCGCGGGACACCGCGGCCACGTTCGCCAGCACCAGGTTCAGCGCGGTTTCGCTGCCGGCCAGCGCGCGGTCGAGGGTGGCGGTGAGGCGGGCGGCGTTATCGGTGGTGGTGCGCAGATTTTCAATGGCCACGCGCAGATTCTCCTGGGTGCGCGGGTCGCCCAGCACGGTGCGCAGCCCGCCGGTCATCGCTTTCAGGTCGTTGACCAGCGCATTGGCGTTGGCGAGCACTTCGTTGATGTCCGGCTGCACGTAGCCATCCACGACCATCCCCTGCCGCACGCGGAGGCCGCGGTCGCCGGAGGCCGGCATGATCTCCACGAAGCGCTCGCCCACCAGTCCGCCGATGCCGATGGTGTAGAGATCGTCGGTGTGGACGACGATATCGTCCCGCACGCGCGCGGTGAGCTGCACCAGGTTGTGCCGGCTGGCGAGGATTTCGAGCCGTTCGACGAAGCCGACCTTCACGCCGGCCACGCGCACTTCCGCCCCCTCCTGCAGCCCCTGCACCTGCGCGAAGGTGATGTGGAAGTAGTACGTGCCGCTTTCGCGCCGCCAGCGGGTGAGCGTCGTGAAGACCAGCACCAGCAGAATCAGGCCGGTGAGGAACATGATGCCCACGCGCAGCTCGTTGGAGAAACTGATATTGCGTGCCATGATGCTGTCCCGCGCGACGGCCGCGCCGCCGCCTCAACATGACCGATACGGCTCACACCACCTGGATCGGTCCTTCGGTGTCTCCCTCGATAAACTGGCGGACCACCGGGTCCGTGCTGTTGCGCACGTCCTCGACCCTGCCCACCAGCCGGATGCCGCCGTCATAGAGCAGCGCCAGGCGGTCGGCCATCGCCATGGCGCTGCGCACATCGTGCGTCACCACCACCTCCGCGAGCCCCAGCTGCGCGCGCAGGCGCAGCATCAGCTCGTCAATCGCCGCCGCGATCACCGGGTCCAGCCCGCTGGTGGGCTCGTCGAAGAGCAGGACCTCCGGGTTGCCGATGAGCACGCGGGCGATGCCCACGCGCTTCTGCATGCCGCCGGAGAGGTTCGCCGGATACAGCTCCTCGGTGCCGGGCAGGCCCACCATCCGCAGCTTCTCCGCCACCTGCGCCGCGATGGCCTCCTCCGATTGATTCGTATGCTCGTAGAGCGTGAAGCCGACGTTCTCGCGCACGGTGAGCGAATCGAAGAGCGCGCCGAACTGGAAGACCAGCCCCATACGCGCGCGCACCTCATTCATCTCTGACTCCGTCATCGCCGTAAGGTTCCGCCCGAAGACGGTGATGAGCCCGTCGGTGGGGCGGATGAGCCCGGTGATGAGGCGCAGCAGCGTGGTTTTCCCGGTGCCGGAGAGGCCCATCACCGCCAGAATCTCCCCCGGATAGATATCCAGGCTGATGCGGTCGAAGATGCGGCGCTCTCCGATGGCGTAACTCATCTCCCGTATGCGAATGAGCGGTGTCCCGGTCATGCGACCACCCGACGCAGCTTCAAATAGCGCAGTATGAGCTGCTCGAACGGCTCGGACGTGACGGTGCGCACGTAATTCACGCCGAAGCGGCCGCTGATCTCGGCCAGGTGGGCCTGGTGCGCTTCCAGCCGCTGCCGGTAGCGCTGCAGCAGGCCGGAGGTGACGGTGATTTCGCGCGTCTCGCCGGTTTCCGCGTCCACCAGCCGCAGGTCGCCGGCATAGGGCGGGGCGATCTCCTCCGGCGCCAGCACCTGCACCAGCGTGGGGGCGAAATGGCGGCCCACCAGCGTGCGCAGGCCGTCCTCCACCCCCGGCGCCAAAAAATCGGAGACGATGATGACCATCCCCGGCCGCCGCGCCAGCAGCGCGTAATCCTTCAGCACCTTCGCGAAATCGGTGGCGCCCTCCGCCCGCAGCTCCCGCAGCCAGGTGAATAGGGTGAAGACGTTCCCTCTGCCGCGGAGGCTGCTCAACCGCGGCCCCAGTCGGTCTGTGGCCGCGGTGAGCGACACGCGGTCCAGATTGTTCAGCGCGATGTAGCCCAGCGCGGCGCAGATGCGGCGCGCGGTGAGAAATTTGTTCGGCGCCCCAAACCCCATCGAACGGCTGCAGTCCAGCAGCAGGTGCACGTGCAGGTCTTCTTCTTCCACGTAGAGCTTGAGAAAGAGCTTTTCCAGACGCGCGTAGACGTTCCAGTCCACGTAGCGCAGGTCGTCGCCGTGGCTGTAGGTGCGAAAATCGGCGAACTCCACCGACTGCCCGCGATTCGTGCTGCGCCGTTCACCGTGCATGCGCCCGGCGAACGCGCGGGTGAGCACCAGCGTCAGCTGCTCCAGCTTCCGCAGGAACTCCGGCGCCAGCAGCGCCTCGTCATCATCGGCGGGCGCGGCGACGGTCACGGTATTGCGGTCATCGGCCATGGGCATTCATCCTGGTGACGCGGGTAATCCGAATATTTACTCTTCGCCTTCGTCCTCACTTTCCCCTGTTTTCAGCGTCGGGTATCCCTCCGGCACGCGGTCGGCGGCGCCGTGGGCGCGCAGCAGGTCGGCCACCGCGCGGGCGACGGTCAGCGCGACCTCTCGCAGGGCGGCGCGGTCGGCGGCTTTTCCCGCCAGGTGCGGGAAGGTGAGAGGGGTGCCATAGCTGACCTGCACGTGGGCGAAGCGCAGCCCCGCGCCCTTCGGCGGCAGCATCTTATCGGCGTTGATGATCGCCGTGGGCACGATGGGCACGCCCGCTTTCAGCGCGATCATCGCCGGGCCGAGCTCCGGGGGCAGCAGCCGGCCATCCGGGCTGCGCCCGCCTTCGAAAAAGATCACCACCGCCTCGCCGGCGGTCAGCAGATCGTTCGCGATACGCAGCGCCTGGCGGTCCGCCGTGCCGCGGCGCACCGGGAAGGCGCCCACCCGCGCGATCAGCGCGCCCAGCACGGGCACCGCGAACAGCTCAGCTTTCGCCATATAGTGCACGCGGCGCGGCGCGCCGACCCCCACCAGCGGCGGGTCGGCGTAGCTGGTGTGATTGGCGGCCAGCAGCACGCCGCCGGTGGTGGGCACATGCCCGCGCCCGTGCACGCGCAGCCGCCCGAACAGTTTTGCCAGCACCCAGCAGGTGTTGCGGCCGATCGCGTAGAGGGGGCGATTGATGTGCAGATAGTCCGGCATGGTGTTCCTGGGCGCGCGGGTTCGTCAGCGCCGCGGGCCGGAGGTATTGTACCAGAAAGTCGAGGCCGACACTACGTGGCAGGCTGGCAACCTCTACTCGCCAGACCGTTTCTGCGCCGCGGAGAAGATGGCGCGCAGGTCCGCGCGTCCCGGCCGCAGGGTGCGCAGCGAGTGTTCCAGCAGCAGCATGCCATGCCTGCCACCGCGCATGAGCGCGGGCAGCCGGGCGATGTTTCCCGCGCGGATGCAGGCCCGCACCGCCGGGGTGGCGAGGAGAATTTCGCGCGCGCAGACCAGGGCGCCGTCCTCGCCGGGAACCAGCACCTGGGCGAGGATGCCCTCGACCACATTGGCCAGCCGCGCGCAGAGCTGCAGGTGCTGCGGCACGGGGAAGGCCTGCAGCAGGTACTGCAGCGTGGCGACCGCGCCCAGCGTCGGCAGCGCGGCCAACACGAGGTGACCGGTCTCCGCGGCCGCCAGCGCGGCGGCAATGGTCTCGCGGTCGGGCAGTCGGTCTACCATGATGACGTCCGGGTCCTGGCGCAAGGCCTGCTGCAGCGCCACCTGATAATTCGCGGTATCTACCCCCACCTGCCGCTGATTCACCTCGCTCTTACCCGGGCGAAACACGAACTCCACGGGGTCTTCAATGGTGATGATGTGCGCGTGGCGGGCGCGGTTGATCTCCTCGATCATCGCGGCCAGCGTGGTGGATTTTCCCGAGGCCGCCGGGCCCGTCACCAGCACCAATCCGCGTGATTTGCGGGTGAGGTTCAGCACCGCGGGGGAATAGCCGAGGCTCCGCAGCTCGGGAATCGCCACGGGGATCACCCGAAAGACGGCCCCCACCTCGCCGCGCTGGCGGAACAGGTTCACCCGGTAGCGCGTGCCGTCCGGCACGGCGTAGGCCAGGTCCAGCTCGTGTCGCGCGTCGAAGGCGGCGATCTGCGCGTCGCTCAGGATGGCATAGATCAGGCGGCGCAGCAGCGTCGCGTCCAACTGGGGAAACGGCAGCGGCTGCAACGCCCCCGCCACGCGCATGAGCGGTCGCATGCCCAGCGTCAGGTGCAGGTCGGTGCCCCCGTGCTCACGCATCGCTCCCAGCAGGTCGTGCAGCTGCGCGATGAATTCGGCGTCGGCCGTGGTGACCATCACGTGGCGCGGGACGGCCGTCCCGCGCTCGCGCTTGCCCGGCGCGCCATACCAGCGCTCGATGGCCCGGTGCACCGCCCGTAACGGCGCCAGGTGCAGCACGATGCCAAAGGCGCGCGGCCGGGGCAGCGCCTCCGCGCTGAGGTCCCGCAGGGGATTCGCCACCGCCAGATGCAGCACGCCGCGCTCCAACGCGAACGGCACCACCTGGTGGCGCAGGCAGAAGTCGCGGGGCAGGCAGGCGAGGGTCTCGGGATCCGGGGTCAGCGCGCCCAGCTCCACCAGCGGCAGGTCGAATTGCGCCGCGAGAATCGCCGCCAGCGCGTCGTCGGTGAGCTGCCGCGCGTCCACCGCCGCCTCTCCCGCCCAGATATGCCGGCGGATGGCCAGCTCGCGCACCGCGTCCGCCGCCGCCGCGCTCAGCAGCCCCTGGCGCAGCAATAACTGCAGGGTACGATGATTGATCTCCGCCGGTGTCAACGCCATGACGCGTCCGTGCCGCCCCCTCCCCGTGTCGCGCCGGGCGAGAGGACTGCTCCTACTCCCGCCGCCCGCTGGATTGACAGTATCATGCCCGCCGGCGCGCGAATGTGCCGCAGGCGCCACAACGTGTGCCGGCCCCCCCGTCCGCGTCACGTCAGCGGAACATGCCGGGCAGCTGCCCCATGCCGGGGATGTTCAGCCCCCCGGTGACTTCCGCCATGCGCTCCTCGCGCACCGCCGCCGACTGGGTCAGCGCTTCGTTCAGCGCCGCGGTGACCAGGTCCTGCAGCATCTCCACGTCGTCGGGGTCCACCACTTCGGGGTTGATGCGCACTGCCAGCACCTCGCCCAGGCCGTTCACCACCGCGGTCACCATGCCGCCGCCCGCGCTGGCTTCGAGGCGCTGTTGCCCGAGCTCCGCCTGAATACGCTCGGTCTTGCGCTGCATCTCCTCCATCTGCTTCATCAGCATGCGGCCCATGTTGCCGGACAATCCGCCCAAGCCCATCGTGTTCACCTCCGGTAGCGCGTGCGCGCCATCTCTGCCGACAGGATACGCGAAACATCCGGACAAGGCAAGAAGGCCACCCGCGCGGGACCGGCGTTGCCGGGCGACAGGACGCGCGACACACCCGGACGAGGCCGGAGGGCAGGCCGCCCCGCCGCCAAGCCGAGATGATACATCGGTGTCCGCGCCCGCCGTGACGGGGCGGTGCCGGGCGGGAATCCTGACACGGAGCAGTTCACGTGAGGAGGAGGCATCAGATGGGACCATTGACGCGGTGGCAGCCGGTGTCGGAACTGGGCCGGCTGCGTGATGAGATGAACCGGATCATCGAGGAGTTCTTCGGCGAGCCGACGGAGAGCGCGCCGCGCGCAACGGTGCGCATCCCCAGCGTGGACGTGATTGACCGCGATGACGCGCTGGTGGTGCGCAGCGAGCTGCCGGGCTTGTCGAAAGACCGGCTCCACCTGGAAGCGACGACGGACACCCTGCTCATCCGCGGCGAGGTGACACAGCAGGCGGAAGAGCGGGACGCGCGCTACCTGCGCCGCGAGCGCGTCTGGGGCAGCTTCCAGCGGATCGTGCCGCTGCCGACGGAAGTGAAGCCGGACGCGGTGAGCGCCACCTATACGGATGGCATGCTGGAAGTGACCCTGCCGAAATCCGAGCCGGCCCGCGAACGCAAACCGCGGGCCATTCCCATCGAATGACGGGGGAGGAGCGAACGCCGGGGAGGCGCGGGCCGCGACGCCGGCGTCGCGGCCCGCGCGGCCTGCGGCCGGGCATGGCCTCCCGCCGCCATTCTGTGGTAAGATACCGCCGAGATGGCGCCGGATCCGCACGAGCTGCACCCGTTGACGATCATCCGCTTCACGCCGCAGGATGAACAGGGCGAGGTACGGGTGGTGATGGAGGATGACCTGGGCCGCGAGCTGGTCATCCCCGTCGGCGCGTGCGGCGCGCTGGCGATGAATTTCGCCCTGCGCCGCCTGCGCATTGACCGACCGCTCACCCACGAATTACTCCTCACCCTCGCCGATTCTCTGGAGGCGCGGGTGGACCACCTGGTCATTGACGACCTGTCCAAAGGCGTCTACTACGCTCGCCTCGTGCTGGATACGCCCACCGGCCCCGTCAGCCTCGACTGCCGCCCCAGCGACGGCCTCGCCGTCGTCCTCCGCGCCGACGCCCCCTTCTACGCCACCCATGCCATCATGGAAGGCGACAGCGCGGAGGCGTGAGCAACTGTCCGAGCAGTCTCGGTGTGGGACTGCTCGGACAGTTGCTGCGGGCGCGGTCTCCCATCCGCCGGCGCGCCGGAGCTGCCGCGGCTCTCCCCCTCATCCCTCCGGCGCACAGGTCACCGCGTATTCGCCGGTTTCCCCGCCGGGATGGGTGAGGGTGATGCGCGTGAGGGCGTCGCCCCAGGAGGCCCGGAGGCGGGCGTCCTCCAGCGTCACCGGCTCGACCGCCGCGGTCATGACCGCCGGGTCGAAGCGCAGGAGCAGACGGCGGGGAGCGAGGGCGAGGGCCAGCGTGCCGGGGGACAGCGCCGCGACCGGCGCCGGGGTGTAGAACGTGAGGGTGAGCGGCGCCGGCGCCCGCTGGGCATACGCGTCCGCGAGGGTGGCCGTGTGGGCGGCGGCATCCAGCGTCACCGTGCGGCGCAGCGCGCGCAGGCCGGCTTCCGGCGGGTAGGCTTCCTCCAGATTCAGCGCCAGCCGCTGCACGGCGCCCTCGGACGTATACCGGACATGCGTGGCGCGGCGCTCGCGGCCCGGCGCCTGCTCCACGCCGTTCACCAGCGGGGCGTTGTGGCCGCCCGCGCGGATGCACCAGAGCGCATACCGCCGCGGGCTGAAGGTTTGTTGCGTATACGTCTCCACGCCGATGTCAATGATCGCCGGCTGGCCGTCCAGCATGATCACCACGTGGCCGACGTCGTTGTGGTTGTGGTTCTCGTCGTTATGTCCGCCTTTGGCGGCGACGGCCAGGCCGGTGCATGCCTCCGGCGACTCGCGGGCGATCATCACCTGCAGGTCGGGCAGCCAGACGTGGGTGGCGTGGGTCTCCGCCGTCGGGACGGCGTCCGCCGGCACCCAGAAGAGCTCGCGCAGCGCGTGAGTGATGCCGGCGCCACTGCCGCCGAACATGAGCGGCGGCGTCACCGGTCCCGCCGGATCCCACTGGCGCATGCCGAGGAGGGCGAGGTTGCGCATGGCCGCGTCGCCGATGCGCTCGCCGTAGCGATACACCACCGCCCGCGGCGGGGAGAGCTTGGCCGGGGCATCGGCGAAGTTGAGCACCCAGGGGCCGTCAAGGTGGGCGGCGGGGAAGTAGCGGCCCATTGCCTGGATGCGCGGAATCGCGTAAATATCCACCGCGCCATCCGTGCGACTGTGCAGGTGCTCCAGGAAGAGCAGCATCGCCCCGGCGGCCACCGTCCAGTAGCTGGGGCCTTCGTCGCAGCCGCCGTCCTCGCCATAGGTGGCGATGAAGCGATCCACCACGCCCATCAGCGTGTGAGTCAGCGCCGCCAGCCGGGCGGTATCGTCCAGCAGATACAGCGCCGCGCCCAGCGTATTGGCGGCGCACCACGGCGACCAGTTGTTGCGGCCGCTCAGCCACCAGAAATCGTCGCGCGTCTCCACCGGGATAATCACCCGGCGCTGAACCTCCCGGTCGAGGCGCTCCACCAACGCCGGGGAGACCGCCCGCAGCGCGTCGTGCAGCAGGTAGCGCGTCTCCGCCAGCACCATCGCCGTCTCGCAGGCGAAGAGGTCCACCGATTCCAGGTCCTGCCGCGGCAGCGCGTCATCGGGCAGGCGCAGCGCATGAGCGGGGATGCACCAGGTCGCCTCTTCCGCGATCAGCCAGAGGCCGTTGATGATCTCATCGAGGAAGCGGCCCTGGTAGGCAAACGCCTCCGCCAGCGCCAGCCGGCCCAATCGCTGCCGCCGGGCGAAATACGGCCCTTCGTAGCGCGCGCGGTTCCCGTTCCGCGCGAACTCCATATACAGCGACGCCGGCAGCGCCGGCGGCGGCTCGCCCAGCAGCGCCTCCGCCTCCGCCAGCACCATCGCCCGCCGCGCGGCGTGCAACGGCCGCGCCGACAGGCCCTCCCAGGTCTCCCGCTCCGCCGCCGGCGGAAAGGGGCGCCACGCCGCGCGCGGCAGCAGCGCCGATTGCAGAAAGGGCACATCATAACGGTCAGCGAGCATAGGGGAACTCCCGGAGATCGGTTTGGGGTAGGTTTCTGCCGGGGGATGCGGATTCCTCTTCTGGTGATGGTGTTCCGTACCAGCCCGGACTGCACACCGTTGTCATGCCAGGCCCTTCCCCACCGGCTACAACGCCCCCAGCGCCCCTTTGAACGCGTCCACCGCCTCCGCGATGTGCGGCACGTCGAGGAGGGCGGTGATGGCGGCGACGCCGCCGGCGCCGGCGGCGAGGCAGGCGGGGACGCGGTCGGGGGTGATGCCGCCGAGGGCGAAGACGGGGATGCGCACCGCCGCGCAGACCTCGCGCAGGGCGTCCAGGCCGACGGGCGGGCCGTAGGGGGCTTTGGAGGCGGTGGGGAAGACGGGGCCGAAGGTGATGAAGTCGGCGCCGAAGGTTTCCGCGAAGCGCGCCTCCGCCAGGGTGTGCGCCGAGGCGGCGATAAGCGCGTCCTCCCCCACGCAGCCGCGCGCGGCCTTCGGGGAGAGGCCGGTGGTGGTGAGATGCACGCCGTCCAGCCCGGCGGCGCAGGCGATGTCCGCCCGGTCATTGACGAGCACCCGCGCGCCCAGCGGCCGCAGCGCGTCCCGCGCCTCCCCCGCCAGCGCGTACAGCTCCCGCGGGGTGAGGTCCTTCTCGCGAAGCTGCACCGCCCGAATCCCCGCCTGCGCCGCCGCCTGCAGCGCGGCGATGAGCGGCCGCCCGCCGGTGTGGCGCCGGTCGGTGATGAGGTAGCAGCGGAAGTTGATGGGCATGGCGGGGTTCCTTCAATGATGCCGGCTCTGTGCTCGGCCGGGGATCTCGACGCCATTGACAATCTCCAGCAGCACATTATTGTCCCATATCGCACATTGATAACCGTGGATAAACGCTTGACGTCAGCGCAGCGATGGCGCACCGATAGACATGCCCGGCCGTGGCCGGATGCCGTCAATCACATCGTAGATTGTCGCCATCGGGCCCTCCTACGCTGTGAACGGCGTGAAGCCTTCCTGAGTGAAATGCTTGTCAAATCCCAGGTAGTGCGTGATGCGATGTTGCATCATGACCGCGAAGCTGGCGGCATCCACGAAGCTGACCTTCGTTGAGGCGGTTTGCGTGAAACGCTCCAGCGCATCACCATGCCCTTCTTCGTCGAGCCAGATCGTGGTAAAGCCCACCGCATCACGAAGAAATTGTTCAGCCGAAGGTTTTCCCAGGCGCGTATGCAGCAGTGCGGCGGCCTCGACCAGAATGTAATTGTGCACCACGAAACGCTCGCCTTGCGTCAGAGCAGCATTGAACAGGCGTAATGCTTCCGCGTTGTTGGCGTCATCGCGATCAGCTAGCGCATATATGGCGGAGGTGTCAAGGAAGATCACGGTATGCCTCCGCCAGCACATCGTCATGCCGTTCTGAAGTATCACGGTGCCCTGAGGAGCCGGAATTGATGAAGCCGAAGTGACGCACAGGTGCTTCCTCTTGAATGTCTAAATGCTCGTGCAAAATATCCCGCACGACGGAAGACATCGAGGCGCGGCGACGATGTGCAATCCGTCGCAGTGCTTCATAGGTTGGCTTATCCAGTTGTAATTGAGTACGGACCATGGCCTGACCTCCAATATGCCATCATTACATCATGATGGCATTATACCATAGCCCGTATAAATCTCAACCAGCACCAGCATCACCAGTGTAAGGGAAATAATCGGCATAACCTGTGCGCGACGGCTTCCAGACTCGCTGCCAAATATGGGACCAGTTCACTTCGGTACAGGCTGGGCGCGGCTCTCGCCAGGCTTCCAGACCGTGCTGTTTTTACTCCAGGTAGTGGATGCGGTGCTTATTCTCCGCCAGCAGGCGGGCGTTGAATTCGTCGCCGCCGTCGAGATTGGCGCTCATGTAGACGGGCGGGGTGATGCCGCGCCGGACCAGGCGGGCGACGACCTCGGCGACGAGGGCGTCCACGATGGCGCAGCCGGTGACGGAGGAGAGGGGGCCGACCTTCTGCGGGAAGCCCTCCACCTCCACCGCGGCGTCGCCGTAGGGGGCGCAGTTGTCAATCACCACGTCGCAGAGGTCGGCGAGTTTTTTGCCCGACGGATGGCGGCTGGTGACGCCCCTGGTATAGGCCAGCGCGGTGATGCCGATGACGCCCATGCCGCGCTCTTTCGCCGCGATGGCCATGTCAATGGCCACGGCGTTGCGCCCGGAGGTGGAGGCGATGATGAGCGCGTCGCCGCTCGCCACCGGCATGCCGGCGAGCAGCGTCGCCCCCAGCCCCGGCACGCGTTCGAGCTGCGAGGTGAGGGTCATCGGGCGCACGAAGAGGTGCATGCCGTGCGGGTAGATGGGGTTCACCAGCATCAGCCCGCCGGTGCGGTAGACCAGCTCCTCGGCGAGGATGAAGGAGTGGCTGGCGCCGAAGGCATAGAGGCTGCGGTCGGCCGCCGCCGCCTCCACCAGCATCTCGGCGGCCCCCGCGATGGGCTCGCGCTGGCTCTCCGCCACGCGCTGCAAGGCGGCGATGGCTTCCTGAAAATAGGCATTTGCGGACATGATTTCCTCCTCTCTTTCCAGTCGTTTCTGTCAGAGATTCGTTCGTAGTAGCGCCGCAGCCGCAGCAAGGCGCGTCGAATTTCTACACCGGATTGCCTATCCGGACGCGCCTTGCTGCGGCTGCGGCGCTACTACGAACGATTGGTTTTTACAGGCAGGTGTGTTCTCAATACCCCCGGCGCTGATACTCGGCCACGCTCTGATCGTAGTACGCCTTGCCGCCTTCGCGGTTGATGCTCATGAAGACGCTGGGCGGGGTGCCGGCCTCCACCATTTTTTCGATGACGTGGCCCCAGATGAGCCAGCCGGCCACGGTCATGCCCACGCCGGAGACGGGGAGGAGCTTGAAATCGTAGCCGGGGACATCCACCGCGGCGTCGCCGTAGGGCGCGCCGCAGTCAATGACCACGTCCACGACCTCGAAGAGCTTGTTGCCGCTGGGGTGCAGCGCCTCCACCTGCCGCGTATACGGCATGGCGGTGAAGCCGATGGTCTTCACGCCCAGGTCGCGGGCGGCGAGCGCCATCTCCACCGGGCCGCGGTTCTTGCCGGAGACGGAGCTGACGAGCAGCACGTCGCCGGCGCGCAGATTGCTGGCTGTCATGGCGAAGCGGATGGTCTCCAGGTCGCGCTCGAAGGGCGCGGGGCGCGGGCGGTCCTGCAGCGCCTTCGCCACCGGGTCGGTGATGCCCAGGCCGAACTTGAAGGGCTGCACGGCGGCCAGCCCGCCGGCGCGGTTGAGGAAATCGCCCTGGTTGCCGTGGCCGATCTCGCCGCAGAAGACCGCGCCGCCGCTGCTGAGGGCGTGCACGACCAGGTCCGCCGCCGCCTCCACCGCGGGGAGCTGCGTCTCCTGCAGGAAATCGAGGATGCCGCGCACGGCATCGAGGTATTGCAGGGGCACCATCGTTCTCTCCTCTCATCAGCCCGCGCTGATCTCCGCTGATTTCCCGTCCGGCCCGTAGACGACCGTCGGCTCCGGCGCGTCCGCCGCGGACGCCGCGGACGCGGCCATCGCGTCGGCGACCGAGGCGTGCAGATTGGCGTAGAGCGTCTTCGGGTCAGCGCCGCTGACGGCATACAGCGTGGGCAGCGCGATGCCCGCCACCGCCGGCAGGTCGGAGCGCACGGGGGTGAAGCCGGGGGCACTGTTTGCCGCGCGCCGGCAAAAATGTTCGAAATAGATGCGGGAGCGCATCATGCCGCCGGTACAGGCGATGGCGTAGGCGTCATCGGCGACGCCCAGGTGGGCGACGGCATCGGCGAAGGTCTCTGCCAGGTCGCCGGCGGCGCGTTCGAGGATCTCGCGGGCGATGCGGTCGCCGGCTTCCGCTTCCTCATCCACGATCTTCGCCAGCGCGGCGATTTCCGCGCGGTCCTTCTTTTCGAAGATGCCGATGAGCGAGTAGCCGCCGGGGTTGCGCCGGGTGAACTCCAGGCTCTGGTAGACGCGCTCCTCCAGCGTGGTAGCGTGGCGCGGCCCCCACTGCGCGATGGACGCCGCGCGCAGCGCGTGGTAGCCCACCTGATGGCCGCCGCCGCGGTCGCCGAGGAAGGGGCCCAGGCCGTCGAGGTGGATGCGGCGATCGTCGCGGGCGCGGATGTGGATCAGCGCGCCGGTGCCGGCCAGCGCCACCGCGCCGTATTCCTCGCCGATGAGCGTCAGCGCCGCCTCATACTCCTGCACGACGTGCACGTGCACGTCGCCCACCTGCTGTCGCCGCCAGAAGCCCAGCGGCAGCCAGCCGGAGACGCTGGAGATGTGGAGATCGTCGCAGCGGGTTCCGTCAAGGCGTTTCAGCGCCAGGTAGCCGGCCAGCGAGATCGTCTTCTGGCTGCGCCCGCTGCCCTGCCAGGCCTTGCCGGCGCGCGGGTCCCGCACGTCCGCGTGCCCCCAGCCCAGCGCCACCCCGTCCTCGCGGACGAGCAGCGCGTCGCACTTCGATCCGCCGCCATCTATCCCCAGCACACACCGCATGCCGCCACCTCGTTTGCCGCAACGTGCACGGTAATCCGCGGGGTATGATAGGCGTTTGCGGGGGGCGTGTCAATGCGCGTCTCTTTCGTGCGCGGGCGGGGATGCGCACCGCTATCCGCCTCCCGCCGTCCCCGTGGACGCCCGCGCGCCCTTCCGGGTACAATACGGTGATGAAGCTCGTGGGCGTGACAACAGTGGTGTTCGACTTCGACGGCACGCTGGCCACCTGTCCGTATGATTTTCAGAAGATGCGGCGGGCCATTTTGGCGGCGGTGGCCGAGCACGGCATTGATCTCACACAGGTGGCGAACCTGGGCCTGCTGGAGACGGTGGAGGCCGGGGTGACGCTGCTCGGCGAGGACCAGCTGCGCTCCGCCGCCTTCCGCAACGACGCCATGGCGCGGCTGAGCGCCATCGAGATGGAAGCCGCCGTGCACACCCGCCTGCTGCCCGGCGCCGTGAACGCGCTAGCGCGACTGCGCGACGCGGGCTATAAACTCGGCATCGTCACCCGCAACTCCGCCACCGCCGTGCAGCTGATCATCGGCGACGCGCCGCTGCATTTCGACGCCATGCTCTGCCGGGAGGACGTGCGCACCCCCAAACCCCACCCCGAACACGTGCTGCAAATGCTCCGCCTGCTGGAGAGCGCCCCGGAGCTCGCCCTCATGGTGGGCGACCACCCGATGGATATCGAGATGGGCCAGGCCGCCGGCATGCGCACGGTGGCGGTGCCCACCGGCCAGTCCTCGCGCGAGACGCTGCGCGCCGCGCGCCCCGACCTGCTGGTGGACGATGTGGTGGCGCTGGCGGGGATGCTGGTGGATGGGGGATGATCTCCGTCGCGCCGCCAGGAAGATGAAGAGGTGAAGGGGTGAGGTGAGGTGACGCGCGGAAGGGATGGGGAATTGCGTGCCCGGTCCCTCCGCGCGCGACGTCATCCCGCCATCGGCAGCGTCCGCACGGCGCGATTGACGACGGTGAGCAGCCGGGGGGCGGGGAACGGTTTGCGCAGGCGTTTCGCCTTCGCGCGCGCCACTTCCCGCGCCAGCGCCTCGCCGCTCACGTCGGCGGTGATGAGGATCACGGGGAGGGTCGCCGTCGCGCGGCCCTGACACAGCTCGGCGAGCAGGCGCGCGGCGCCGGGCAGCAGCGCGTCCAGCACGATGGCGGAGGGCGCGGCGGTGCGGGCGAGACTCAGGCCGGTGACGGCGTCGCCCGCCACCAGCACGCGGTAGCCCGCGGCTTCCAGTACCAGCCGTGCCAGCTCCTGCATGGACCATTGGTCGTCTACGATGAGAATGGTGTTCCGCATGGTCAATTCCCCCGGTCAGCCGCGTGCCGCGGCCGACCCAGCCTTACCTTACCGCGCCGCCGCGGGCGGTTGTGTCGCTGTCAAGGGGCATCTTGCGGAAAAAGATGGCGGTTATCCCCAGTTTGTGCGCTTTTTTCCACAAAGAGCCCTCGCCTTTTCCCCAGGCGCCCTGTGGATAAGTCAGAGCTTGCCCGGCCGGCAAGCAAGCGGCCGTGTGCTGAAAGGCGGGATGTTCTGGGTTTTCCGATAAACCTTATCGCGATTGACACATTCGCCCGGAGCCATTACACTACGCAGCAAATGACGGACCGCCTGCTATCCCTGCTGCGCGCGCTGTTCGCGCTGGCCTTCCTGCCGGCGGGCTGGCGGCTGCCCACCTTCGCGCTGCTCGGCGTTGCCGCCGGGATGGGATTGCTGCTGGTGCGCGTCTCGGAGATGCCGTCCTACCTCTCCGACGACCCCCGCGCCTGCATCAACTGCCACATCATGCGCCCGCACTACAGCACCTGGGAGCACAGCAGCCACCGCCAGGCGGCGACCTGCAACGACTGCC
>JAKPKV010000079.1 GCA_029553475.1 Armatimonadota bacterium | reverse complement strand
TACTCGGGGCGGTCGGTGCGTCTGCTGGGAGCCGTGCCTGCGCACACGTCTGCGACGCGGCGGGTGTGGGTGATCGAGGGGCCGATGCTGCGGAAGCCGACGCGGGCCTATCTGGGGGCGCCGGTGCGGCGGGATGCGTTCACGCAGTATTGGAACGGGCGCTGGATGATGTACCAGAAGAACGGCGAGGGCGTGGAGTGGACGCCGGGAGTGAACGCCTGGACGCTGCACAAGATGGGTGCAATGCACCCGGACCGGACGTGGTGGCGGGAGGAGGCGATGAAGGCGCTGGGGGCGTGGGAGGCGGAGAACGGTCCGCACGAGGACAAGAACCTGTGGAACGTGCTGGCGACGGCGGAGGGGTTGAAGTGGTTCGACGGGCGCTGCCACGAGCCGCAGGACGGGATCGAGGGGCAACTGGAGGGATTTGGCAAATGAGACTTGGGGTGTTCATCAACGGGTTCGCGGCGCGGGACGCGGAGCGCAGGAAGGCGATGCGGGAATGCCTGGAGAGCGCGGTGCGGAGCGTGGGCGATGGCGGGGTGGTGGCGGCGCTGGTGGCTGAGGGGGAGACGGCGCCGGAGGTCCCGGCGGGGGTGCTGGTGCTGCGGGTGGCGGTGAAGACGGCGCCGGAGGCGGGGGGAAGGCCGCTGCCGTATCTGCGGGACGTGCTGGACGCGGGGGCGGCGGTGCTGGACGTGGACGTGTTCTGCTATCTCAATTCGGACTTGCTGATGGACCGGGGGGACGCGGCGCTCTTGAAGAGCGGGGCGGCGAAGGCGTATGTGCTGAAGAGCCACGAGATCGATGCGTGTTCGCTGGAGGATTTCCGGGCGAGGCGGTTCAAGATCTACGTGGCGCCGCGTCCTGGATTCGACGCGGTGGCGTTTGAGCGGAACTGGTGGCGCGAGGGCGGGCGGGCGCACTTCCCGGCGGGGTTCATTTTGGGGGAGTGGCGGTGGGACACGGCCTACGACGCCATTGTGCGGACTCTGCCGCCGGGGGCGGGGCTTAGCGCGAGCGGGACGTACCATCGGCGGCACGCGAGCGCGTGGCGGGCGGGGAGCGCGGGCGGTCGGCACAACGACGCGCTGCTGCGGAGCCTGGGGCCGAAGCTGATGGCGGTGGCGCCAAGCGCCGCCGCCACTTCGCACACGCGCGAAGACACAGGACGGGAGGCTCTGCCGGAGGTGATCGTCAGCGGGGCGGCGGACATGATGCCGGCGTGGTGCGGGGCGTGGGAGCGGAGCGGGAACCGCAACCCGGTGCGGTTCTTCGCGGACAGGACGTGGGGGGCGGCGGCGCGCGCGGTGTGTGGCAGGGTGGGGACTGTGGAGGATGCGGAGGCGATCTACAAGCCGATCCGGGCGCGGATGAAGGGCCGGGCGGAGTTCAAGATCGGGTGGATGGCGAAGGCGGAGATCATGCGGCGGGCGCGGAGCGAGTGGGCGGTGTGGATCGACCACGACGTGGAGGTGCAGGGGGACTTGGGGCCGATCGTGGAATACGCGATGAAGAATGCCGAGTGGTTTGCGAGCCCGGTCTACGCGAGCTTCTGCCAGGAGGATCTGACGGAGCATGTGGCGCAGCACGGGATCATCGTGTACAGGCCGGGGTGCGAGAAGATGGCGCGGTGGTGCCGGTACATCGAGGGGCAGGGTGATCCGAACGACGAGCACACGTTCATGCGGTGCTTCGGGGGGTACGAGGCGGCGAAGCGGGAGGTGCTGGATCTGTACCGTCCGGAGTGGTACGAGAGCTTGCAGACGGGGGCGATGCCGATCCGATACGAGGAGGCGGTGCCGAGGTTGCAGAACAGCCGTTCGACGCTGGTGCATTGGACGAGCCGCGCGATGAAGGCGCCGATGCTGGAGCATCTGCGGCGCGAAGGACGGGGGACGCTCCCCCGAACCCCCTGCGGGGATGTGGACGCGGTGTACGTGCTGGGGACGGGGAGCCGGAGCGGGAACGAGGAGCTGCGGCTTTCGCTGCGGAGCCTGGCGGCGAACTGCCCGTGGGTGCGCAAGGCGTGGGTGGTGGGGGCGGACCCGGGGTTCCTCTCGCCGGAGGTTGGCTACATCCCGGCGGGAGATCCCTACACTCACAACAAGGACGCGAACATCGTGGCGAAGGCGCTGGCGGCGGCGGAGCATCCGGGCGTGGCGGAGAAGTTCCTGCTCTGCTCCGACGACCAGCTCGTGACGCGGCCGTGCGGTCCGGAGGACTTCGAGCCGCGGTGGCTCAAGGTGTATCGCTCCTCCGATCCGTGGTACGGGAAGGGGGGCAACGCGGCGTGGCGCAAGCGGCTGAAGAAGACGCTGGAGCGCTTCGGCGACGGGGCGAAGTACTACCAGCCGCACATCTGGACGCCGATGGAGAAGACGAAGGTGCGGGAGATGTGCCGGGGTGTGGACCTTGCCACGGCGGAGGACGTGACGATCTTCTCGTGGTACGGCAACTTCGTGAACGCCGGGGGGCGGGAGAACTTCGACCATGCGTTCGCGCACGGGGCGGCGGTGCCGCAGGGTGCATTGCACCTTGCGTATTCGGACGCGGCGTGGGCGCACAAGAGCTTCCGGGAGGCGCTGCGGGCGATGTTCCCGGCGCCGTGCAGGTTCGAGCTGCGCGGCGCGGAGGCCGCGAATCAGGACGGGCGGGGCAGGGCTCCGGAGGGCGGCGACGCGCTGAAGCGCTGGCTGGAGCGTGGGAATAATTGCGGGAATAATGCCCGCGTGGGATAATGGGCGCAATCACAAGGAGGAATACCATGGCGACAAACTCGATTTCCGATGCACTTTTCTGGAAGATGTACGGCGAAGACCCGGAGAAATATCGGAGACGCGCTTCCCCGCTTCCACAGGCCCCGGTGGATGCGCCGCCGCCGCCTGCGCCGCCTTCGATGGCGATGGCGCTGCCGCAGGCTCCGACGGCGCCGACGGCGACGCCGAGGACGGCGCTTCCGGCGGTGGGCGGGGGCTATGTGCCGGGTTCGGCGACGGACCGGTTCATGGTGGACGCGCCGGCGAAGCCGATGGCGCCGTGGCCGGAGGACTGGAGCGATCTCCCGAC
>JAKPKV010000180.1 GCA_029553475.1 Armatimonadota bacterium | reverse complement strand
AAGAAGGCGGCAACGCTCGCCGGATAGGCGGCGTCTGGGCTTTTCGCCAGCGTCTCGATGCGGGTGAGCAGCTCGGCGTGCTGCTCCGGCGCCGGCTGCACAAGGTAGAGGTGCGCCAGCCGGGTGAGGGTGGCGCGACCGGCGGCGGCGCGGCGGGTGGGGGGTCGGGTCGGGAACGATTTGTACACACGACCAGCGGTTGCCCGCTACATCACTCCGACTGTTCGGCTAAAGTTGATGCTCATCTCATCCCTCACCATACTTACGCCAATCATAGATTGCAAACAACGGCACGCGAAGCAGGTCATCAACATCCGGGTAGGCCATACATTGCTCGGGGGTCGGTTTCGGTTCTTGCAAGCCGATGAGTTGAAAACCCGTGGCTAGGAAGGCGTTGACATCGGTGGAGAGTGTACGATGGTAATTCATCACCACCCCACCGCACATCGGCATTTCACGGATGCTCTCATCAAAGTAATTGTCGAGATAAAAGGTCAGCTTGTTGCCAGCATCATCCTTGATCCAGTGATTTCCCGCTGTCACCATTGGCATGAGATTGCACACCACGAAACGACCGCCAGGTCGCAACACTCGGTATGCTTCCCGTAACACGGGCTGCAGCTCGGGGACATCAACCAACGTGATATACGAGACGGCGAGGTCAAAGCTCTGCTCGGCGCACGGCAGTTCCGCCATCGTTCCCAGTTGGTAGGAGTCACCCCCCACTCTATGGGCGGTCGCATAATTAATGAAGCGCTTGCAGCAATCAATACCGACGACGCGTGCCTCACGCATTGCCAGCATGCGGCTGAAGCGGCCCTCGCCACAGCCCAGGTCGATGATGTCTTTTCCCGCCACTTCCCCGACAGCGGTCAGCATCCATGCGTCCAGCACACCTAAGCGGTAGGCATTCCGCTCACTATTCGCCATATCGATCCACGCCTCAGCGATATCGCTGTACTGATCCTGACTAATCATGATCTTTCCTTCCCATAAAAATAAACCGCCGCGAACTACGTGCGTATGCGCTCCCGTCCTTCCCACCAAAGGCCGCAACCCAGGCCAACCTTGCCGCAGCAAAGAGGTGGCGGAACTGTGCCGGGGTATCACCGCCATTCTTCAACAGCATCAGTACGCAATATAGTATATGCGAAAGAAGAGTAGTCGCCAACTTGGAGTGTCTGTTACAGCCGAGGTTGACATCGCACGCACAATATTCTCTAACACTTCACTTCGCCGATGCACAGTATAAGAGAACAGGAAATGGTCGCAGGTCGGTAGCGGGAGCAATGGGCGGCTCGTACCACAAAAATGAGCACGTTCTTTAATAGCAGAGCGGGCGAAAACGGGGTTTTTGAGCACGAACCCGCGAGATGGTAGCGGGAGACGAACCAAATAAAAAAGAACGTCTACTCTTCGTATCGGGTAGACGTTCTCTAATAATGGTAGCGGGGGTGGGATCCTCATCGGCTTCCAGACTCGCTGCTCGGTGTACTCCCGTGTTCTCTCGCATCCATCGCGGGCGCGACGGTGGTCGGCTTCCAGACAGTACTATAGAGTGGCGACCGGCTTCTTCACGGCATCGCGGTTGCCGAGCTTCACAATCCGCGGTTCTCCGAGCTGCGGGTGCCAGGGGAGGGTATACGGGATGCCCGGCAGCAGGTCGAAGCAGTTGTCGGGGAGGGGGAGGTCGCCGTCCACGTCGAGGCAGACGCCCCAGGCGAAGGCGTCGGCGGTGAGGGTGAGGGAGGCGGCGCGCGCGTCGAGGGTGATCGTCGGCTCGACGAGGCGCAGGTCCGTGAAGCGTTCGACGAAGAGGCGGTGCTGGGCGACGGCGACGCCGTCCCGCAGCAGCAGGGCGAAGGCGCCGCTGTCGGTGAGGCCGAGGGGCGCCCAACTTTCCGCACGCGAGAGGGCGGCCAGCGCGACGGCGCGGTTGGCGGGGAGGGTGACGGGGAGACGCGTATCCGCCGGGCGGGGGCCGACGGCTTCGCCGTGCGGCACGCGCGGCGGCAGGCCGTTGAGCATGAACAGGCCGTAGCGCAGTTCGCCGGACCACTCCGCCGGGGTGTCGTTGACGCCGTAGACGACCACCTGCTCCCCCTCATCCGCGACGACCACCGTGACCGGCTGAAAGGCGCGGCGCACCGGATGGTAGGCGAGCTTCTTCCGCAGGTAATAGTCCACGATGGTCCAGCCGTGGGTGACGGGCCAGGAGTCATTGTACCCCCAGAAGATGGCCGCCGCGGCATCATACATACGGCGGCGGTAATTGGTGATGTATTCCGCCAGGCCCTCGGCGTGCAGCAGCGCGCTGACGAAGGCGTAGTCCTCCCAGGGGAGGGACAGCGGGTCAATGCCGGTCCACAGCTCCACCGTTTTGTAGGCGTGGCCGAGTTCGCCGGGCGTGCAGTCATGGGTGGCGAAGGGGTTGTCGTGATGATCCCAGGACGGGGAGTAGAGGTAGCGCTCGCCCTCCGGCAGGAATTGCCGCAGCGTCGCCGGGGAGGAGGCGCCGAGCACGCCGCCCTCGTTCGGGAAGCGGTCACTATGGCCGCGGTACTTCCAAAAATCGGCGCCGCCCGGCTCCATGGAGACGGTCCACGGGTGCTGGTCGCCCACGGTGGGGTCGTTGGGCATTTGGTAATCGGGCGACCAGGGCGAGCTCATCCAGTGGAGGGTGGCGGGATCCTCCGCGGCGAGGATGCGCGGGATGTCGCGGTGGAAGATGACGTAGTGCGGGTGGGCGGGGGTTTGGTGATCGTAGCCCCAGCTCCAGTCGCCCCATTCGATCTCGTTATTGCCGCACCAGACGGCCAGCGCGGGATGGTGCGCCAGCTCGCGGGTGATGTAGGTGAGCTCGGCGCGCACCTCGGCGGCGAAGGCGGGATCGTGGGCGGGATATTGCGCGCAGGCGAAGGCGAAGTCGTGCCAGACGAGCAAGCCGCGCGCGTCGCAGAGCTCGAGCAGGGCATGGGGGGCGTACTCCGCGCCGCCCCAGACGCGCAGCGTATTGAAGTTGGCGTCGAGGGCGAGCTGCACCAGGTGCGCATACCGCTCCACGGGTACCGCGCTGTAGAGCATATCCGGCGGCACCCAGTTGCCCCCCTTGCAGAAGACCGGGCGGTTGTTGATCGTCAGGATGCAGTAGCGGCCGGCAACGGGGTGGGGGGACTGATCCATCTCCACCCGGCGCACGCCGACCCGGCGGGTGACGGTCTGCGTCTCGCCGTCCATCTCCAGTGACGCCTGCACGGTGTAGCGGAACGGCTCCCCGTGGCCCACCGGCCACCAGAGGCGGGGATTGTCGAGGGCGATGAGCGCTTCCGGGCGATTCTCCCCCGGCGCAAGGGTGACAGGCACGCTGGTCTGCTGACCGGTCTCGATGACGCGCGCGTGGAGGGCGCCGTGCAGCGGGGCGGCGGTGGGATTCTCCACCGTCAGCCGGGCGGTGACGACGGCGCTGGCGAGATCGGCGGCGGGCACGGCATAAACGGTCGCCTGCGCGACGCGGGCCGCCGCGTGCCAGTCCAGCGTGACGTCGCCGAGGATGCCCACGTTGAGCAGGCGGGCGTGCCAATCCCATCCGGCCTCGTATTGCGGGGCGCGGCGCCAGTGGCGCTTCGTCAGCCAGCCCTGCTCGCCGACGCTGAAGGCTTTGCCCGGCTGATCGGCATGGGCGAAGAGGCCGCTTTCGATCACCACGACCAGCAGGTTCTCGCCCGCGCGCAGCGTCCCGGTGACGCGAAAGGTCGCCGGCCGGTGGGCGTTGGCATGGCGGCCGATCTCTTCGCC
>JAKPKV010000066.1 GCA_029553475.1 Armatimonadota bacterium | reverse complement strand
ACAAAAGGCTCAAGCGACAGATGCCAGTTGGATATGTTGACCGCCAGAATGCCATCGGGCTTCAGCATCTTGAAGTAAAGCTCAAAGGCTTCGCGCGTCGAAAGGTGATACGGCAGATTATCCCCTGTAAACGCATCGATTTGGATAACGTCGTAGGGCTCGACCCCCGCCGCCAGTTCCTCTTCCAATCCCTTGCGCGCGTCCTTCATAATCAGCTCCACCTGGGCGGGGCAACCGCTGACGAACGTGAACAACTCAGGGTTGCGTGCAACCG
Source organism: Armatimonadota bacterium (assembly GCA_029553475.1). Classification (GTDB taxonomy): domain Bacteria; phylum Armatimonadota; class Hebobacteria; order CAIYQO01; family CAIYQO01; genus JAKIYB01. Next base: position 1,461 of record JAKPKV010000066.1, on the reverse strand, counting down.
ACAACGCCTCAGGACTGATCTCATAGCAACGGTACACGTCGTTCGTCCGCGCATAGCACAACATGACGCCCACGCCCAAACCGAGAATGTTGACGCGCATCGGCTCCCCCGTCCGGTATTTCGGATGCGCCAACACCGCATACCCGCCGCTCTGCGGCGTGAAATAGGTCGTCGGCATCCGCTCCTTGCCCGGAATCAGCGCCTGAATGCCGTGCACGGTGTTGCCGTGTACAAACTCACGGATCACGCCATCGCCGGTCGACGTGCGCGCCTTGGCTTCTAGCACCTGCAGGGTTCCAAAGAACCCGCGTTCGCGCCAAACCACCGGCCGGTCGCCGGACTTGGGCCGCACCGACACCACAAACGCCGCCAGCGCGCCCAAAGCCAGCACCACGCACGCGGCCCGCGCGGCCTTCGGCACGCCGCGCGTGAAGAATACATACATCACCCCCGCCGCCGCAACCAATGCTATAGCGATCGGAAACTCGGTCACGCGCGTGAAGACCATCGGCGCCACCAGCGACGCCAGCAACCCGCCCACCGCGCCCCCCGCCGCATTGCCGAGGTAATACAGCGTCAGACGCCCGGTGCGCGGCCTGAGCGCATACAGCCACGTGTGCAGGAAAGTAGAACCAAAGAAACAGAGCGCCAGGCACGCCGACAGATTCAGCATGAAGCCGCCGCCCGCGCCGGAACGCCGATGCACCAGCGCCGTCGCCAACACCGACAGCACGGAGAGCAACTGCCACACCATCAGATGGCGCTCCGCCCTGCCCGAAAAACCCACCACATAACTCAGCAGAAACAGCCCCAGCAACACCACCCACAAGAGCGGCAGCGGCATCACATCCAGCGTCAGGTGCGCCGTCACCGCATTCAGCGCAAAGACCGAGACCGCCGGCAACACAAACCAGAGCCAGGCGTTACCGGATGAGTCGGACGAGTCAGACCAGTCGGACGAGTCAGACGTGATGGGCGAGTCAGACGTGGCGGCGCAAGCGCCTGTGCACCACAGCAGCGCCGCGTAGACCGCCAGACAGACCGCGAAGCCCCACCACTGCGCGGTCAAAGACACATACGGCTCCATCAGGAACGGATAAACCAGCAGCCCCGCGAACGAGCCGAGATTTGAGACGGCGTAAAGCCGGTACACGCCGCCGCCCGCCGCCGCGCCGCGCGCCAGCCAGGCCTGCACCAACGTGCTCCCCGCCGAAAGCAGCACGTACGGCAGCCCGACAATGGCCAGCACGCAGAAAAGCACCTCCAGCGCCGGCGCAGCACTGTTACCGATCCACGCCTTCAAGACAGGCCGACAGAGCGCGAACCCCGCCGTCCAAACCGCCGCCAGCACCATCAGCACCGTATGCGCCACGCGCTGCGTCCGCATCGCGCGCCTGCTGATCGTGTGCGCGTAGAAATAGCCCGCCAGCAACAACGTCTGGTAAGCCGCGAGGCACACCG
>JAKPKV010000179.1 GCA_029553475.1 Armatimonadota bacterium | reverse complement strand
GTGACGGTGGCGCCGAAGCCGGAGGGGGAGATCAGCCTCAACAGCCATCCCGGACAGGAGTTCAACTACGTCCTCGCCGGCGCGCTGAAGATCGTCGTCGGCGGCCGCGAGATGGTGCTGCACGCCGGCGACGCCCTCTTCTTCGACGCCGCCCAGCCCCACGGTATGCTGGCGCTGGGCGAGGTCCCGGCGGAGTTTCTGGCGGTGGTGATGTAAACACCAGCGTCACCTCTCCCCCCCGGCCCCCTCCTCTAAGCGGGGTGGGGGTGACGCGGATTGCAGACATGAAACCGTCTCGATGTTTTCATCACTCCCCCGCCCTTTGTCGGGGAAGGGGCCGGGGGGAGAGGTGACGCTGGTGAGATATTGAAGTAGGAGTATCCGATGCTCGAACGTTTCCTCACTCGCACCGAGTTCGCGTCCTACGAGGATTTTTACGCGAACCTGCGCATAACCGTGCCCGACGGCTTCAACTTCGCCTTCGACGTGGTGGACGAGATGGCGCGGCGGCACCCGGAGAAGCGCGCGCTGGTCTGGTGCGATGAGCACGGCGCGGAAGCGAGCTTCACCTTCGCCGAGGTCAAGCGCGAGAGCGACCGCGCGGCGCGCCTCTTCCAGGAGATGGGCATCCGCAAGGGCGATCCGGTGATGCTCATTCTCAAGCGGCGCTACGAATACTGGTTCTGCCTGCTGGCGCTGCACAAGCTGGGCGCCATCGCCATCCCCGCCACCCACCTGCTCACGAAGAAGGACATCGTCTACCGCTGCGGCGCCGCCGATATCGTGATGATCGTCGCCGTGGCGGACGAGCGCGTGCTGAGCGCCGTAGATGAGGCCGCCGCCGACTGCCCCACGTTGAAGCACCGCGTGCGCCTGGCGGGCGACCCTGGGAGCGCCGATGACCTCACCGGCACGTATCCCGACTGGGCCATCTTCGATGAACAGATGGCCGCCACCCCGGCCGACTTCCCCCGCCCGACGGGCGCGGCGGCGACGGTCAACGACGACATCATGCTGCTCTACTTCACCTCCGGCACCACCGGCATGCCGAAGATGGTGCAGCACGATTTCACCTATCCCCTCGGCCATATCCTCACCGCGCGCTACTGGCAGAACGTCACCGCGGACGGCCTGCACCTCACCCTCTCCGACACCGGCTGGGCGAAGGCCGCCTGGGGGAAGATTTACGGCCAGTGGCTCAGCGGCACGGCGATCATGGTCTACGATTTCGAGCGTTTTGACCCCAAAGCGATGATGACCGTCGTGTCAAAATACGGCGTCACCACCTTCTGCGCGCCGCCCACCGTCTACCGCTTCCTCATCAAGGAAGACCTGTCAGCCTATGACCTCTCCGCGCTGCGCTACTGCGTGGTGGCGGGCGAGCCGCTGAACCCGGAGGTCTACCACGCCTTCCTGAAGGCCACCGGGCTGAAGATTTACGAGGGATTTGGGCAGACGGAGACGGTCATCCAGGTGGGCACCTGGCCGTGGATGGAGCCCAAGCCCGGCTCCATGGGCAAACCCTCGCCGGGCTACGATATCGCCATCGTGGATGACGAGGGGAACCCGCTGGAGGTGGGCGAGGAAGGGCAGATCGCCATCCGCGTGGACCGCGGCAAGCCGTGGGGCATGTTCAACGGGTACTACCGCGATCCCGCCCTCACCGCCAGCGTGCTGCGCGGCGCCCTCTACTACACCGGCGACCTCGCCTGGCAGGACGAGGAAGGCTACCTCTGGTTCGTGGGCCGCGCCGACGACCTCATCAAAACCTCCGGCTACCGCGTCGGCCCCTTCGAGGTGGAGAGCGCCCTCCTCGAACACCCGGCGGTGATGGAATGCGCCATCACCGGCGTCCCCGACGAGCAGCGCGGCCAGATCATCAAGGCCACCGTCGTCCTCGCCAGGGGCTACGCCGCCAGCGACGCCCTCGTCGCCGAGCTGCAGGAGCACGTCCGCCGCGTCACCGCCCCCTATAAATATCCGCGCATCATCGAGTTCGTCCCCGAGCTCCCGAAAACCATCAGCGGCAAAATCCGCCGCGTCCAGATCCGCGAAGAAGACACGGGCAAGGTGGTGGAAGTGATGGAGTGAGGGAGTTATCAGTGACCAGTACGGGGCGTTTGCCATACCGGTCCTCGCATTGACGCCCGGCCGTTGGTAGTGCGGCTCGCAGCGCAGCGGAGTGCCGCGCCCCCGGCCGCGCGTACAGGAGCAGCCCCCGATGGATGATAACCTGCCGAAACCGGAAGCGCCGCTGCCACCGACGCCGCCAACTCCTGAAGAGGTGCTCCAGCGAGACAGCATCACCCTGCTCAGGCCGGTGCGCGGGCTGCACTGGGCGATGTTTGGCGTGCTTGGCGTGCCGGCGGTTGTATACGTGCTTGGAGCCACATTTTATATGTCTCCAACCATGTATGTGGAGGATAAGGATCTGGTATTTGGCGGCATCTTTCTTCTCTACCTGTGCGGAACGGTGATCCACCGGCGCATCGTAATGCTGTTAAGCCAGCGTCCGCATCATGGATGGCGATTAGCACTCGGCCTTCCCTGGATTATCATCCTTATCGCGCTGATTGGCGCATGGTGGTTACATGAAATCCAGAGCAGGACTTTTAGTGGCGGTGTGTTTCAAGGTCTCGCTGATGTACTCACGCTCATCTTCGCTCTTTTCCCGATGCCCGCCTACCTCATCCTCGCCCTCCTCTCCACCCTCCTCCTCTGCCGGCGAGATATCAAGGCGCTGTTTTCGCCAAGCACACCCACTGATCACTGATTACTGATTACTTCTAGCGGGTTGTCACGATGTACCTTGCCTCGTCCATCGTAGGGAACGCCCGCCGTGGCGTTCCGGTTCCCGTATCTCCACCCGGTGTGCCACCGTGCGCCCCGGAACGCCACGGCGGGCGTTCCCTACCAGCCGTCGGTTCGCAGAGCACGAGACAGCGTGACAACCCGCGACAGATAGGAGATAGGAGTACGAGGCAGAGGAGATGATGTCATCCCGAAGGGATCACCCCCGCCGGCCACGGGCGGCGCATCAGCGGACCCCGCGGGCAGCGCCCGGTCGCCCCCCACCCCCATGTCCCGCAGGGACCGAGGCCGTTAGCCACGGGTGGAGCGTCAGCGGAACCCGTGGGACCCCGGCCCGCAAACATCCACAGCCCCGCAGGGGCGACAGCGTCCCGTCCCATAGCTACCGCGGAGCATCCGGAATCCTCCTCATAAAACGTCACCGTCCGCTGCGGCTCGCGCTACCGCTTCACCGCGTCCCATCCGCTCACGCTGCTCGAGGAGGCGCGGGGCCATCTCCGGTCGGGGCGGCGAATGAATCGGCCATGCTCTCCTCCTGCTGCCGCCCCTGCGGGGCTATGATGTTTTGCGGGCCGGGGTCCCACGGGTTCCGCTGACGCTCCACCCGTGGCTAACGGCTTCGGTCCCTGCGGGACATGGGGCGACCGGTGCTGCCCGCGGGGTCCGCTGGCGCGCCGCCCGCGTCGGCGCCGGCCGATTCCCGTGGGGCGCCCCCGGTCAAGATGGCGAAGCGAGGCGCAGCGTGACGGCCCACGACAATTACTGATTACTGATCACCCCCCCCTTTCCTCCCGGCAGGGGAACCTCCCCCCGCGCCGAATCCTCCCCTCATCACCATGCGCATTGCTCGCACTTGCAATCCGGACCTGGCGCTGCTGCTGGCGGTGCTGGGGCTGGTGGCCATCGGACTGCCGGCCATCTACAGCGCGTCGCACGTCGCCGACGGCGCCGGGAAAGTCGTGCGCCAGCTCATCTGGGCGGCGATCGGCCTCATCGGATTGGGGGTGACGGCGCTCATTGATTACCGCGGGCTGTCGCGCTACTTCCGCCTCTATGCTGGCCTGCTCATCATCGTGCTCCTCGTCACCCTTTTTGCGGCGCGCGAGGTGAACGGCGCGCGGTCGTGGATTGACCTGGGCCTGTTCAAGCTGCAGCCGTCGGAGTTGGGCAAGCTGTGCCTGATCCTCGGCTTCGCGGGGTTGGCCGCGCGCGCGGGCGCGCTGCTCCAGACGCCCCCCGTCTTCCTGAAAGGGCTGCTGTTTGTCGGCGTGCCGCTAGTGCTGGTGCTCGTGCAGCCGGACATGGGCACGGCCTTCGTCTACGGCATGATCTGGCTGGGCATCATGCTCGCCTCGCAGGCGCGCGGGTGGATGATCTGCGCCGTGCTGGCGCTGGTGGTCATCGGCTTCACCGCCGCCTGGAAGCTCGACCTCTTCCTGCCGCATCAGAAGCAGCGGCTGGATTTTCTCCATGCCGACCCTGCCGGGCATGGCTATCACCAGCAGCAGGCGCTCATCGCCATCGGCGCCGGCGAGTTTTGGGGCAAGGGCTACCTGCGCGGCACCCAGGCCCAGCGCGGCTTCCTGCCCGAGCAGGATACCGACTTCATCTTCGCCGGCATCGGCGAGGAGTTCGGCTTCGTCGGCCTTCTCGTGCTCATGGGCCTCTACCTGTTCATCCTGCTGCGCCTGCTGCGCATCATCGAGGAGGCGGAAACCACCTTCGGGCGGCTGGTGACGGCCGGCGTCTTCGCCATGCTCGCCGCCCACGTCATCGTCAACATCGGCATGTGCCTCAAGCTGCTCCCGGTCACCGGCGTGCCCCTCCCCTTCGTCAGCTATGGCGGCAGCAACCTCCTCACCAATCTCCTCGCCATCGGCCTCGTGCTCGCCATCAGCCGCCACCGCCAGCGCGCGCGCACCTGGGCCAGCCCGGAAGAAACGCTGATTCGCATGTGAGGCATCAGAAGCGTTCTGGCGGGCGAGCCTCCGTCGAGCCGCGTGCGGAGGGGCCGCTCGCGCCTCTCCCCATACCTCCCGCGCGTCACCTCACCCCTCTCCCACCAACCTTCGCGTCTTCCTTTCTTCTTCTCTTTGTGATAACACCGCACAGCGCCGCCACCACATATACGCACCGGCGCACCCGGTCACC
>JAKPKV010000177.1 GCA_029553475.1 Armatimonadota bacterium | reverse complement strand
TCGGCCGGGGCCTTGAACTCGAAGCGCCGCAGGCCCTGCTGCTGCGGCTCCTCGCGCGGCTTGCGCGCAGGCACGGCACGCGCGGGAATCGGGCCGTAGTATTTTTCAGCCAAGCGCAGCACCTCCTGGGGATCGACGTCCCCGGCGACGACCACCGCAGCGTTGACCGGAACGTACCAGCGCTGCCAGAACGCCCGCGCGTCACCCGGCGTCATCGCATCCAGATCGCTCATCCACCCCACCACCGGGCGCCGGTAGGGCGAGGCGTGAAAGGCGCTGGCATTGAGGTTTTCGTACAGCAGCGCACGCGGGTTGTCCTCGGTGCGCAGGCGCCGTTCCTCCTTGACCACCGCAAGCTCCTTGAGAAATTCCTCGTCGTCCCACCGGTTGTTCGCAAACCGGTCGGCCTCCAGCTTCATCACATCGCCCAGCCGGTCGGCAGGGATCTGCTGGAAGTAGCCGGTGTAGTCGCGCGAGGTGAACGCGTTCTCGCGCCCGCCCATTGCCGCCACCCGACGCGAGAATTCGCCGGGCTTCACCTCGGACGTGCCCTTGAACATCATGTGCTCCAGCACATGGGCCACGCCGCTGGTGCCGTCGACCTCGTCCATCGAGCCCACACCCAGCCACAGCATGTGCACCGCCGTGGGCGCGCGCCGGTCGGGCTTGACGATGACCGTCAGGCCGTTGGGCAAGGTAAAGCGGCTGACGGCGGTGCCGGAGGGCGGGGCTTCCCGCGCGGAGGCGGTGGGGGATGTCTGGGCCAGGGAGGGGCCACAAACCGCGAGGCCCAGCGAGAGGGCGGCCAGGGAAAGGAATCGTTTCATAGAATGGGCTTGATTCTAGAAACCCCAAAATGTTCAGTTTTTTCAGGAAAAAGCCGCCCGAAGCCCCCGTCGGCGAGCGCGCGCCGGACGCGGTGCCGGCCGCTGTGGAGGGCGCTCCGGCGCCCGACACGCCCTCGGTCGGGGTCGCGTCAGCCGCTGAGGCCCCCCCCCCGCTGGCCGGAGGGTTAGACGCCAGCCCGGAAACCCCCGAAGCACGGCCCGAATTGCCTGCAGTCCCTGCGCCCTCACCCGAGACGGCCACCGAAACACCTGCCGCCGCCCCGACTATCGACCAGGTGGCAGCCGCCCCGGCCGAAGCCACCGCACCCGCGGTGACCTCCGCGCCGACGGCCCCCGCCGCCGAGCCCGACGCCGCGCCCGTTGCGGCCGCCGAATCGTCCACCGCGTCCCGCCCGCGTTGGTGGACGC
>JAKPKV010000030.1 GCA_029553475.1 Armatimonadota bacterium | reverse complement strand
GAAGTGAAGCGCTCGGGCCTGCGCGGCCGGGGCGGCGGCGGTTTCCCCGCCGGCATCAAGTGGGAAGCCGGCTTCAGGGCGCCGGGCGAGGACAAGTATGTCGTCTGCAATGCCGACGAAGGCGACCCCGGCGCGTTCATGGACCGCTCGCTGCTGGAAGGCGATCCCCACGCCGTCATCGAAGGCATAGGCATCGCCGGCTACGCCATCGGCGCCAAGAAAGGGTTTGTGTATGTCCGCGCTGAGTATCCCCTCGCCGTCGAGCGCCTGGCGGCGGCGATTGCCGACGCCCGCGCCCGCGGCCTGCTCGGCCCGGACATTCTGGGCGCCGGCTTCGACTTCGATATCGAAATCCGCATCGGCGCCGGCGCCTTCGTCTGCGGCGAAGAAACGGCGCTGATGGCCTCCATCGAAGGCAAGCGCGGGGAGCCGCGCCAGAAGCCGCCCTTCCCCTTCGAGCGCGGCGTCTTCGGCAAGCCCACCATCATCAACAATGTGGAAACCTTCGCCAACGTGCCGCTCATCCTGCTCAACGGCGCCGACTGGTACGCCGGCTACGGCACGAAGGGCAGCACGGGCACCAAAGTCTTCGCGCTGGCGGGCGACGTGGTGAATACCGGCATCGTCGAGGTGCCGATGGGCACCACGCTGGGCGAGATCATCTTCGACATTGCCGGCGGCATCCCGCGCGGGAAACGCTTCAAGGCCGCGCAAACCGGCGGCCCGTCCGGCGGCTGCCTCACCCCCGAGCACCTGAACACCCCGGTGGACTTCGACTCGCTGCGCAGCCTGGGCACCATCATGGGCTCCGGCGGTCTCATCGCCATGGACGAAGACACCTGCATGGTGGATGTGGCGCGCTTCTTCATGGACTTCGTGCAGGACGAGTCCTGCGGGAAATGCGTGCCCTGCCGCATCGGCACCAAGCGCATGCTGGAAGTGCTGGAGCGCATCACGAAGGGGCGGGGGCAGGACGGCGATATCGCACTGCTGGAAGAGCTGGCGGTGACCTGCCGCGAGACCGCCACCTGCGGCCTGGGCCAGACGGCGGGCAACCCGGTGCTCAGCACCATTCGCCATTTTCGCGAGGAATACGAGGAGCACATCCGTCATGGCTACTGCCGCGCCGGCGTCTGCGCGGAGCTCTTCATCTCCCCGTGCCAGAACGCCTGCCCGGCGGGGGTGAACGTGCCCGGCTATATCGCGCTCATCGCCGCCGGCCGGCCGCGCGACGCCTACAACCTGGTGCGCAAGGAGAACCCCTTCCCGGCGATTTGCGGGCGCGTCTGCACGCACCCCTGCGAGAGCAAATGCCGCCGCGCGCAGCTTGACGAGCCGGTGGCGATCTGCGACCTGAAGCGCTATGCCGCGGATTACGTCTTCGACAGCGACGAGCCGTATACCGACCTGGTCTTCCCGAAGAAGGCGGAATCGGTGGGCATCATCGGCGCCGGGCCGTCCGGCCTCACCTGCGGCTACTACCTGGCGCGGCTGGGCTACGACGTGACGGTCTACGAAGCCCAGCCGGTGGCCGGCGGCGTGCTCGCCTTCGGCATTCCGGAATACCGCCTGCCGAAAGCGATTCTCGCCAAGGAAATCCGCATGATCGAGCAGGTCGGGGTGCGCATCCTCACCAACACCGAGGTGGGCAAAGATATCGCCTTCGACGAGTTGCGCGCCCAGCATCATGCGCTGTACCTCTCCACCGGCACGCAGTATTCCAACCTGCTGCGCGTCCCCGGCGAGGAGCTGCAGGGCGTCTATCACGGGCTCGATTTCCTGCGCGACGTCAACCTGGGCCGCGCGGTGACGCTCGGGAACAAGATCGTCGTCATCGGCGGCGGCAGCACCGCCTTCGACGCCGCGCGCACCGCCGTGCGCCTGGGCGCCGAGCAGGTGACGATCCTCTACCGGCGCCAGATCGAGGACATGCCCGCCGACGCGCGCGAAATTGATGAGGCGGTGGAGGAGGGGATCGAAATCCTCGAACTCCTCTCCCCGCAGGCGTGCATCGGCGAAAACGGCCGGGTGACCGGCGTGCAGTGCATCCGCATGGCGTTGCGCGGCTTCGACGGCGCCGGCCGCCGCAAGCCGCAGGCGGTCGCAGGCTCCGAGGTGGTGATCGAGGCCGACATGGTGATCCCGGCGGTGAGCCAGCACTCTGACCTGCCCTTCATTGACAAAGACGAGGCGCAGATTACCAGTTGGGGGACGCTGGTCATTGATCCGGAGACGGCCATGACCACCATCCGCGGCATCTTCGCCGGCGGCGACGTGGTGCGCGGGCCGGACGTCGCCATTCAGGCTATTGCCGACGGCAAGAAGGCCGCGCGGGGGATTGACCGCTTCCTGGGCGGCAGCGGAAATCTGAATACCGGTGAGCCGATCGAGATTCCCGCGCCGCCGGATGAGAAGGAAGTGGTGGAGCACGAGCGCTTCGCGATGCGGTTCCGCGATCCGGAAACGCGCCGCGGGAATTTTGCCGAAGTGGTGGTGGGGTTCCATAAGCTGAACGCCATTGCCGAAGCGATGCGCTGCCTGCGCTGCGACCGCCGGGCATAAGAGAGGGAAATCCGATGGCAACCGTTTCTCTGACGATCAACGGCAAGGCGATCACCGCCGACGAGGGCATGTCCGTGCTGGAAGCGGCGCGGAGCAATAATATCCTCATCCCGCACCTGTGCTATCTGGAAGGGGTACACCAGATTGGCGCCTGCCGCATCTGCGTGGTGGAAATCGAAGGCGCGCGCACGCTGCAGGCGTCCTGCATGGTGCCGGTACGCGACGGCATGGTGGTGCGCTCGAACACCGAAAAGGTGCGCACGGCGCGCAAGATGCTATATGAGTTGATGCTCTCCGACCATCCGCGCGACTGCCTGAGCTGCTCGCGCAATCAGAAGTGCGAGTTTCAAAAGCTCGGCGAGCTCATCCAGATCACCGAATTCCGCTTCGAAGGCGACAAGTCGAAGACCTTCGTGGATACCTCCAGCCCCTCGCTCACGCGCGATACCGCCAAATGCATCCTCTGCCGTCGCTGCATCACCATCTGCAACGAGGTGCAGGAGGTCGGGGTGCTGAACGTGCAGCGCCGCGGATTCCACTCCATCGTCGGTCCCGCCGACGAGCTGCCCATCAACAGCGTCAACTGCGCCTTCTGCGGGCAGTGCACGACCGTCTGTCCGGTCGGCGCGCTGGTGGAGAACGACGCCACCGATGCGGTATGGAATGCGCTGCTCGACCCGTCGAAGCGCGTTATCGTGCAGACCGCCCCGGCCATTCGCGCCGCCCTCGGCGAGGAGTTCGGCTATGCGCCCGGCACGCTGGTCACCGGGAAAATGGCGTCCGCGCTCCGCGAGATGGGCTTCAGCGACGTGTTCGACACCAACTTCGCCGCTGACCTGACGATCATCGAAGAAGGCAACGAATTTCTGCAGCGCGCCACCGCCGCGCTCACCGGCGGCGAGGCGACGCTGCCGATGATCACCTCCTGCTCGCCGGGGTGGATCAAGTATGTCGAGCACGAATTCCCGCACCTGCTCGGCCATCTCTCGACCTGCAAGTCTCCGCACATGATGCTGGGCGCGTTGAGCAAGAGCTACTACGCCGAGAAGATTGGCGTAGACCCGCAGGATATCTACGTCGTCTCCATCATGCCGTGCACGGCGAAGAAATTTGAAATTTCTCGCCCGGAGATGTTCGTGGACGGCCTGCCCAACGTGGACGCGGTGCTCACCACCCGCGAGCTGGCGCGTATGATCAAGGACGCCGGCATTGAGTTCACCGAGCTGGCCGACGGCGGGTTCGACAATCCGCTGGGCTACTCCACCGGCGCGGCGGACATCTTCGCGGCGCCCGGCGGGGTGATGGAAGCGGCGCTGCGCACCGTGTATGCGGTCGTCACCGGCCGCACCGTGCCCTTCGCTGACCTGGCGATCACCCCGGTGCGCGGGCTGGCGCAGGTGAAAGAGGCGGCGCTCACCATCGAAAACCCGCTGCCCGCCTTCAGTTTTCTCGATGGCGTCACCGTGCGCGTGGCCACCACCAGCGGCCTGGCCGGCGCCAAACGCCTGCTGCGGCAGATTGACGACGGCGCGTCACCGTATCACTTCATCGAGGTCATGGGCTGTCCCAGCGGCTGCATCAGCGGCGGCGGCCAACCACGTCCGACGAATCGCGCCGTCCGCGAAGCGCGCATGCGGGCGATTTACGCCGAGGACGCCGGCAAGGAACGACGGCAATCGCACGAGAATCCGTACATCACGCGCATCTACGCCGAGTTCCTCGGCGAACCGCTGGGCCATCGCTCGCACGCGCTGCTGCATACCCATTACGTGCGGCGCGGGCGCTTCAACCAGTGCCTGCGCGAGGAGTGAACGTCGCGGATCCCCCGGGAGCAGGGCGGGGCGGGCACTCGCCCGCCCCGCACCGGTTTGCGCGGCAGTAGCGCAAATGCGCTCCTTGCGGTACAATACGCTATCCACCTGCGGCGGGGAGGCGGTCATCCCGCGCCGGGAACGAGACGATGGTTCAATCACCTCGCCAATCGGTGCGCATTATCTATCCACCGCATCTGGCGCCGGAGATGGCGCTGGATGGCGCGACATACCGCGTGGTGGACCTTTCCGCCGGCGGCTGTCTGTTGAGCGCCACCATGCCCGCGCGCTATCGCGTGGGCCAGCAGGTTCACGGCACCATCCGCTTCAAAGACGGTTCATCCCTGCGGCTGGATGCCTACGTCTTGCGCTCGCACGATAATACGTTCGCGCTGGAATTCCTCCACGAGATTCCCCAGGGGTATATTGAACGCGAGACGGCGATCTTCGGCAGCAGGGATCGTGATCGCCGGCGGTTTTTCCGCCTGCGCTACAGCAGCGTGCCCAATCCGACGCTGCTCTGCGCCGAGCAAGAACAGTTCCGCGTGATGGAGATCTCCGAAGCGGCGATCGTCCTCTGCTGCGAGGACCTGGAGCGCTTTATGAAGGGCCAGCGCGTACAGGGCACCCTCGTCTTTCATGACGGCGAGGGCCTGGGCGTTGACGGGTACGTCTTCCGCATGACGGCGCGGCAGGTGATCGTGCTGTTGTCGCGTTTTTTGCCGACGGCGCGCATCATGAAAGAACAGCAATACGCGCTGCAGCAGATCCGGAAAGGCTGACGGCGTCCCGCGCGCGGGTTAATCGTCATCGTGATCGTCATCGTCATCGGAAACCTTCGAGGGCGCCCCGCGCGCGGGTTAATCGGTGCTGACGATGACGATGACGGGGGCGATGACGATGACGCCCCGCGCGGGTTAATCCTCGCCTTTGATCGCCACCCACAGCGCGTCCATCTCCGCCAGCGTCATGCCGTCCAACGGCCGGCCCCGCGCGTCGGCGGCCGCTTCCATGCGGCGGAAGCGGCGCGCGAAGCGGTCATTCGCCTCGCGCATCACCGACTCGGCATCGAGGTGCAGGAAGCGGCAGACGTTCACCGTGGCGGTGAGAATGTCGCCGATTTCGTGGATGAGGCGGGCTGTCGGTGCGGCATCGGCGATGGCCTGCAGGTCGGGGTGGGGCACTTCGGGGTCACGCAGCGCCGGCGGCACCTCCCAGGTGTCGGGGATGCCCACCTCCCGCGAGAGTTCGGCCAGCTCCTCGTGAATCTTGCCCAGCGGACCGATAAAGTCCGGCCAGTCGAAGCCGACGCGCGCCGCACGGTTCTGCAATTTTTGTGAGCGCGCCAGCGCCGGCAGCGCCTTCGGCACGTCGTCCAGCAGGCTGGCGTGTCCCTGCTCCGCGCGCTCTCCGGCTTTGATCGCTTCCCAACTGCGCAGCGCCGCGCCGGCGGAGGCCGCCTGCACCTCGCCGAAGACGTGCGCGTGGCGGCGGATGAGCTTTTCGCCCAGCGCCTGCACCACGTCGTCGAAGTCAAAGATACCCTCTTCGGCCGCGAGCTGCGCCAGGAAGACGACGTTGAGCAGCAGGTCGCCCAGCTCATCGGCCAGCGCCGCCGGCTCGTCGCGGTCAATCGCCTCCACCACCTCGTACGCTTCCTCGATCACCGTGCGGCGGATGCTCTGGAAATCCTGCTCGCGATCCCACGGGCAGCCGCGCGGCCCGCGCAGCAGCGCCATGATGGCGCGGATGTCGCGCAGCGTATGGCGGCGCGCGTCCCAGGGCAGCGGGGGCACGTAGAGACTGGTCAGGTGGGTGATGGGGGCGCCGCGGTCGAGCTCCGCCAGCGGCAGCGTGGTGACGGCTTCGTCCGCGCAGCCCAGCGCGGTGAGCACGGTGACGGGATGCGCGGGCGGATACGCCTCCAGCAGGACGATCTTCAGATTGCCGGCGACCAGCGGGGTATCCACCTGTAGCCAGAGGGTGGGCACGCCGGGGTTGAGGCTGGCGGCGCCATGATACGCCGGCTGGTCTTCCGGCGCGGGCGCTTCGCCGGCGGGGCGCAGGCCCGGGTCGCGGGCATCCGCGATGCACAGGCCGCCGCCCGGGTCCAGCCGCAGCCGCTGCATCGCCAGGTTCAGCACCCCCAACGCGGGGAGCACGGTGACGGTCACGTCCGGCCGCGCGTCCGCCGCGGCGAGCAGCATCTGCACGGTGCGCTCGGCGGCCATCGGGTCGCCCGGCACGGCGTAGACGACCGCGCCCTCGCGCTCGGCGGCGGCCAGCACGCGCGCCGCCACGGCGGCATACACCGCTTCGAAAGTGCCATGCGTCTCATACAGATCGTCGCAGGCGGTGAAGCGGATGCCACAGCGTGCGAGCTCCTCCGCGGCCGGGTGGCGCGCCGTGCGCAGGATCACCGCCCGCGCGCCGCGCATCGCCTCCAGCGTCTGCAGCGAGACCAACTCCAGCGCCCCCGGCCCGAGGCCGACGATGGTGATGTGGTGCTGTTCCGTCGCCATGATTGCGTATCCTATCCGAAGAAACGGGGCAGACGCCAGGTCTGCCCCATGCACACGCCCGCGGGGAAATGGGCTTATTGGCCGCTGCCCGGCATCCCCGGCAACGGGGACTGCGCGTTGGGATTGAACCTGGGCACATTCGGATTTTGCAGGCGCGTGGATTTGAACGACTCCCGCACGTGCGGATAATCGTCGCTGACGAAGTTGATATCCACGTTATTCAAGGCTTCCGCCTGCACCTGCTTGATCTTCATCGCATATTTACCATCCGGCCGGCTCATCAACAGGTAGCTGATCAGGATGCCGCGATTCTCCAGCGTGGCTTCTTCGCCGGGCCGGGCGTCTACCAGTTTCAGGATGATGCGCGCCGCGGTATTCTCCGCTTCCGCGGGCAGGGCCGTGGGTTTGCTCACCTGTCCCGGCTTCAGTCCGGCCAGGATGGTGTTCATCAGCGGATTATTCATCTGCCCACCGGGCATGTAGGTCTGCACTTTCAGCGGATTTTCATTCACCGCCATCATGGAAGCTTCCTGTTCCTTCTCGGCGCCGCTGTCCGGCTGGCTCAAGAGGTCATACGCCTTTTGCGCGGACTCCGGATCGGCGAAGATGAACTGCTTCACGCGATACACCGGCGGGATGGTGAGCTCTTTGCCGTATTGCGCGAAATCGGCCTTGCGATCGTCCTCGGTGGTCACGAGCTTGGCGCGCAGCACGCTCACGCGCATTTTTCGGCGGTAATCATCCAGCGTCATCCCCTGCGCTTTCAACTCGTCTTCCAGACTTTCGCCGCGCGCCAGCATGTTGAACCGGTCCCACGTGATGAATTGCTCCACCTCCTCCGGCATCGCGTCAAGGCCCTGTTGTTCGGCGTAGAGCACTGTCACGGCATCGTCAATGAGCCGGGTATAGACCTCGTTGCCGAAATTGTGTTTCAACTCATCGAGCACCTGGCCTTCGGTGATGGCCACCCGGTTGTTGATGAAGACCAGCGTGCGCGAGCCGCTCTTCATCGCGAAAAGGCTGGAGACGAGGACGAGGATGACGATGGCGGCGATGGCCAGCGCGTAGTTGCGCCAATCCTTATACGGGCTTTTCACGGCCTGCTCCTTAACAGTGGGGTGGAAATACCGGCGGCTCCGCCGGGCTGACCGGCACGGAACCGATTCATCTTACCCAAAGGGTGTTACCACGTCAACGTACCCGCAATCGCGCGCCGCCATGCATGATCCCGGCTACCCGGGCAAGGCACCGGCGGCGCGGGCCATCGCCGCCAGGTTGTCCGGCGGCACGTTGGGCAGGACGGCTTCATGGCTGGGGCTCACGACCAGGCAGGGACCGAGGCGATCCATCACGCGGCGCGTGTCGTCGTAGACCTGTTGCGGGGTGCCGTTGACGAGCAGATGCTGGGTATCCACGCCGCCCATGAAGGCGATACGGCCTTTGAAGCGCGCGGCGAGGGCATCGGCGTCCATGCCCGTCGCCAGCGCCTGGAGCGGATGGAGGGCGTCCACGCCGGCGTCAATGAGGCGATCAATGACTTTGTGGACCGAGCCGCAGGAATGGAGGATGACCTGACACCCGAAGCCGTGCGCCTGCTCGGTGAAGCGGCGGAACCAGGGCAGGATGAAGCGGTCGAACATC
This sequence comes from Armatimonadota bacterium, assembly GCA_029553475.1. GTDB lineage: Bacteria > Armatimonadota > Hebobacteria > CAIYQO01 > CAIYQO01 > JAKIYB01. The sequence continues at coordinate 154,048 of JAKPKV010000030.1, read as the reverse complement.
TCCGGGTGGATGAAGAGGTCGAGCTGCGTGCCGAAGTCATTGCCGAAAAAGTAACCGTCGAGCAGCTCGCCCGCCTGCGCGAAGAAGCGGGCATTCCCGGCGAGATAGTATTCACAGATGCGGGCGGTGACGGCTTCCACCACCTCGGGGTCGGTATACATCTTCACGAAGTAGTTTTCCATGCCGAAAAAGGCCGCGACGATGTGGAAAAACGGCGCCCACATGCCGCCGGCGCGATATGCATCTCCGGCGGCACGGAGCGCGGCCAGCGCCTGGGAAAAATCCAGATAGTCGGGATTCGGCCAGGGGAAGGCGTCCACCTCGGCGACGCTCTCGCAGTCGGCGAAGACGCCCTCCGCGCAGTGGGCATGGGACGCCGGACGGAAATCGAACTCCGGCTTCCCGTCGGGGTGCCGGTAGTCGCCCGCCCAGAACCAGGTGAAATCATCGCCGAAATAACGACGCACGCCGGCCGCGTCCCGCGCGCCGCAGTGATCGAACAGGATCGGCCACGTTTCATGGTGGGGGTTGCCGAGCCAGAAGCCGCAGCGGTCGGCGGGTTGGCCGGAGAAGATCGTTTTCACGCGCTCACGACGGGTCATCACGTGCTCCAGTATTACGCGAAGTCAAATGCCTAGGGGCGCGCCCGCTCCCGGCGCGCTCAGCGATGCGCCGCGACGAAGGCGGTGAACCAGGTCAGCCAGGCGTCCATGCCCGCGCCGGTCAGCGACGAGACCTCGAAGACGGGGGCGGCGGGATTGGTCTGGGCCAGATAACGGCGGCACTCCTCCAGCTTGAAGGGCACGTAGGGCAGCAGGTCAATCTTGGTGATGACGGCGGCGACCGCTTCGTGAAAGAGCAGCGGATATTTTACCGGCTTGTCTTCGCCCTCGGTGACGCTGAGGATGGCGAGCTTGCCCGCTTCGCCGATATCGAATTCCGCCGGGCAGACCAGGTTGCCGACGTTTTCCACGATGACCACCTCGAGGTCGTCCAGCGGCAGGTCGAGCAGCGCATGGTGCACCAGCTTCGCCTCCAGGTGGCAGGAGCCGCCGGTGAGCAGCTGGTAGACGGGGATATCCAGGGCGTCGAGCCGCTCGGCGTCGCGCGTGGTTTCCAGGTCGCCTTCCAATACGGCGAAGCGCAGTCGCCCGGCGAGGGCGGGGATCATCCGCTCGAGCAGGGTGGTTTTCCCCGATCCCGGCGCGCTGATGACATTCACCATGGCGATGCTGCGCTCCGCGAGGAGGGCGCGGGTTTTCGCCGCCCATTCGGCGTTGGCGCCCATCAGATCGCGATACACTTTGATTTCACGCGGGGTCGTCATGTTCTACCTCCAACTGGTCCAGGTATAATTCCATGCCGGTCAACGGCGCAAGGTCGGCGGCGCCGCAGGCGCCGCAGAGGAAGACGCCCAGTTCCACCGTGCCTTCCCAGTGGCAGGCATGGCAGCGGACGGTGATGGGCAGCGCGCGAATCTCCAGCGCCGAACCCGCCGCCGGCGTCTCCTGCGTGAGCACCTCGTAGGCGAATTCCAGATACTCCGGCACCACCTGGCGCATCGCCCCGACGACCACGCGCACGCGCGTCAACCGCGCGGGCGGCGGCTGGACGGCCGCCAGCTCGGAGAGCACCGCGCTGACCAGCGCTTCACCGATGGCAAATTCGTGCATGGGGGTTCACCTCTCCCCCCGCCCCTCTCCCGTCGCGGGGGCGGGGGGCGGGGCGGGTGGCCGGCTTTTCCAGCGGTTGTGGAACCACAGCCATTGGTCAGGCGCGACGCGAATCGCGTCTTCGATAATGGTCGTCAGGCGCTGGGTGAGCGCGCGCACGTCCTCATCCTTGTTGCCGGTCGGTCGCGCGGTGAAAGGCGGCTGGAAGACGGCGTGAATGGTATCGTCCGGCTGGCGGTAGGTGAAGGCGGGGAGCATCATGGCGCCGGTACGCAGCGCGATCGTCGCCGGGCCGACGGCGGTCTTTGCCGGATGGCCGAAGAAGTCCACGAAGATGCCGTCGTAGTCGTGCTGGTCCGGAAGGATCGCCAGCATGCGGTTCTCTTTCAACGCGCGGATGGCGGCGAGCAGCTCGCCGCGCGGGAAGACGCACAGGCCAGAGCTCTCGCGGATACGGTTGATGATGGCGGTGGTGGAGGGCAGCTCGGAATCGCGGGCGATGGCGGCGAGGGGGTAGCCTTCGCGCGCAAGGCGGGCGCCCATCAACTCCCAGTTGCCAAAATGGGCGGTGATGAGCAGCACGCCGTGACCGGGCGCGAATGCCGCGCGCACATGCTCCTCACCGAGGAACACGACCCGTTGGCGGAGCTCCTCCATGGTCATCGCGGGAATGCGAAGAAATTCGAGCGACGATTTGCCGAAATTGACGCAGACCTGATGGGCGAGGGCGGCGGTGTCCCCCGCGGTCAGTTCGGGGAAGGCGAGGCGCAGATTGGCGAGGGCGCGGGTGCGGTGCGACGTGATGCAGGAAAAGTACAGGTTCCCAAGCGTGCGGCCGAGGGAGGAGGTGCGCGGTGCCCCGCCGCGGTTGACATACGCGTAGAGCAGATGAATGAAGCGGTCGGCGGCCCACTTCTGCAAACGTTTCAGCAGTGGCTTTTTCGGCATGGACATGTCGGGATAGTGTATCATGCTCGCGCGATGAGTGCCAAGCCCGTTGCCGGGTATCGCCGCGCGCAACGGCAGGAAAAACCGCGTGTCTGATGGTATTGAAGGTAGCAGTAGTAGCAGTATCGGTAGGAAAGCAGGCACTCATGTTACGCGCGTATGTGGAGTCCGTTCACGGAGAGAGCGCCCGCGTGCTCATCGGCGATGAGGCGGTGGCGGTCTCGATTCCCGTTCACCAGTTGCCTCCGGCGGCGAAAGAGGGCACGGTGCTGCGTCTCAATATGACGATTGATCAGGCGGCGACGGCGCGCATGCGTGGCCGGGCGGGGGAGTCACGACCATGAGAACCGCGCTCGTGCTGGGAATGCTTCTCTGCGCCCTCGCCTTACAGGCGCAGGAAAAGAGCGGTGCGCTCAAGCAGCAGATGCGGCTGCCGTGGCCGCCGGGAGCGGCGACGACGCCGCGGGAGTGGCTGGTGTGCGGGGAATTCCCGCTGCCGCTGGCCGCGGAGAAGGATGCTGCTCCCGCCTTGCTCGGGCTGCGAAATGACTACCTGCAGGGGCGTGGCGGCGAGGCGGCGATTCGTCCGCGCGACGGTGTGAGCCACAAACGTCCCAACGGTACGGTAACGGCCTGGCGTACCTATACCCCTGCGGGCGAGACGCTCTATTTCAGCAGCGCCTTTTATACGCATCCGAGCGAGCATGTCGTCTGGTATGCTTATACCACGCTGCACCGCGCGCGCGCCGGCAAGGCGGCGCTGGCGCTGAGCAGCAACGGCGCGGTGCGGGTGTGGGTGAACGGCGCGCTCGCACACGAGCACTATACGCCCACCGAAGGTTCTATTGACGACCTGTTCGCGGCGGAGCTGCATGCCGGCGAAAACGCGATACTGGTGAAGGTCGTGCAGCGGCATCACGCGACGAATTTCACCCTGCGCGCCGTAGAGATCGCGCAAGCGGCAGCGCAGGAGATGGTGAATACCCGGCTTGCGCCGGCGCTGTTCAGCGGCGGCGACCTTCCCGCCGGGCAGCTCGCGGTCATCACCGATGACAGCCGGCGCGATTTCCTCCCGATGCGCCCCCCGGTGACGGTGGAGATGCTCGCCCCCGGCGGGACGGTGATGGCGACGGCGACCGTGCCGCGCGGCGGGCGGGCGCTCTTCGACATCGCCGATTGGCCGGACGGCCCGTATGAGGCGCGCTGCACGATGACCACCCCCGCCGGGAATATCGTGCGCGCGTACCGGCTGTGGTATCACGGCGATGCCGTCGCCGCCGCGAACGCGCTGGTCGAGCAGGCGCCGTCAGCGGACGACCGCACCCCCGCGGGCATGATCCGCGCCATGCTGGCGCGGATGGTGACCGCGCGCACCACCGGCGACGCGGCGAACGCCTTCACGAAAGAGATGCTCTATCCCGCGCTGATGGAAGCCGCCGAGTTGACCGGGGAGGGGCCGGCGGCGGTGCGGTCGAACGGGATGGTGCGGCTCGCCTGGCGCGATGAACTGGACGATTCACCGCAGTTCTGCCGGGTCTATCTGCCGTGTGATTACACGCCGAAACGCGCCTATCAGGTGGTGGTGTCGCTGCATGGTCGGGCGGACAATTTTCCACCCTATGAAGAGTGGGGGGGCAATGATGCCCGGCATGACGGCCTGGCGGATCGCTACGGCGTCATCGTCGTGTATCCGCATGGCCGCGGCAATGCCTGGTATCGCGGCATGGGCGACCGTGACGTGATGCGCTGCGTGGAGCTGGTGAAAGCCCACTTCTCCGTGGATGAGGACGCCATCTTTTTGCTGGGCTATTCGATGGGCGGAGCGGGCGCCTGGTACGTGGGCACGCGCCACCCGGACGTGTTCGCCGCGCTGGCGCCCTTCTACGGCGGGTATGATTTCCGCTTCCAGCTCGCTGATGGCGCGCTGGCCTCGCTCTCCCCGAAGGCGATCTTTCGCCGCGAGCGGTTGAGCTATATCGCGCAGCTTGAGAGCCTGTATACCACGCCGGTCTTCGCCAGTCATGGCGATATTGATCAGGTCGTGCCGGTGGATTACTCCCGCTATACCGTGCGGATGCTGGAACGCTGGGGGTATCCGGTGCGCTATTGGGAATCGCCCGGCAAGGGGCATGGCGGCATCGGCAACGAGGCGGTGATGGCCTGGTTGTCGCGGCAGCGGCGAGTAAGTCATCCCCCGCGGGTGCGCCTGCGCGCGGCGGAGCTGCGCTCGGCCGCCGCGCACTGGCTGCGCATCGAGCAGCGCAAAGACCCGTATGCGGTGATGCAGGCGGACGCGGAGTTCATCGCGCCGAACTATATGCGGCTGGACACCATCAATGCTCTGCAGGTGACGATTGTCCCGCCGACACGCGCCGGCCTGTCGCCGTTCGCGCTGGACCCGGCCAAACCGGTGACGGTCGTCTGGAACGGCGCCGACGTGCGGACGGTTGCCCCCGATGCGCGCGGCCGCATCACCCTGCGCGCGAAGGGCTATACGCCAGCGCCGTTATCCAAGCGCCCCGAGCTGGACGGACCGGTGAACGACGTATTCAACACGCCGATGGCGCTGGTGATCGGCACCATCGCCCCCGACCCGCTGATGCGGCGGATGTGCGCGCGCGCGGCGGAACGCTTCCAGGCCTGGTGGGATGAGCGGCATCACTGCGGGCTGCGCGTCTTCCTGGATACCGCCATCACCGCCGACGAGCAGGCGAAGTATTCGCTACTCCTCTTCGGGGGGCCGGCGGAGAACGCGGTGGCGAAAGCGATGGCGAAAAAACTGCCGCTGACGATCACCCCGTATGCCGTCACCGTTGACGGGAAACATTTTCGCGTGCGCGATGCCGCGGTGCAGATGTGCTACCCCAGTCCGCTCAATCCGGACCGCTATGTCATTGTGCGGACGGGCACCTCGCCGGCAGGGATGTTTTTTGCCGACTACGTGCTCAACGACACCGATTTCAGTATCGTGGACGCGCGCAACGCGGCTCCGGCGCAGCTGGGAAAATTCTTCGACGTGGTGACCGGGCGCAACAACGGGCCGGTGCTGGCGGCCGGCTACTTCGATCACGCCTGGCGGCTGCTGGATGACAACATCGAGCGGGATACGGACCGAGCCTTCCCCGCGGCGTGGACGCCTCCCGCGCGCGCCGATGCGCGGGGGGCGGAGCAGGCGCTGCCGCTGGCGGAGGTGGTGGAGACGGCGGCCAGCGGCGCCTTTCTCGATATGCTGCGCAACGTCACGCCGAAGGGCGAGTCGCTGCGGCTGGGCGGCAGGCGCTACGCGCACGGGCTGGCGCTGCCGAATTACTGGCTGCCGAAGCGCCCGCATTGGGTGGAATACGACCTGGGCGACGCCGGCTGGACGCGCCTGCGCGGGGTCATCGGCCTGGAGGCGGACAAATACTCCGCCACCCAGGCGGCGAACACCAGCGTCGTCTTCGTGGTGAAGGGCGACGGCATCGCGCTCTTCACCTCCGCGCCCTTCTCGCTGAACTCCCCGCCGAAATCGCTCGACGTGGATATCGCCGGCGTGCGCGCGCTGCGCCTGGAAATTCTGAACGCCACGGCAGGCTATCCGGCCATACGCTCCATTGACTGGGCGGAGGTGCGGGTGGAGCGATGACGGCGGTCATCCCGCATTCCCAGCACGAAGAGCAGCGCGATGATGCGCAGGCCGGCGGAGATGAAAAAGAGCACCACGTGGAAGGTGATGGGGAAGCCGGCGATGGTGGTATGCCAGTGCTGGAGGAGTTGGGCAATCCAGCCGCCGAAGAGGCCGCTGAGGGTGCCGAAGATGGCGACGACGGCGCTGGTCAGCGCGACGTAGGCGGTGCCGGGGTTGGCGTCGTTCTTGCGGCTTTCACTGAAGGCGTACAGCAGGTTGCCGGCGGCGAGCTCCATGGCCGGCCAGGCGAAGGAGCTGAAGAGCACGATGCTGTAGCCGAGCCATTTCGTCTCCTGGGTGATGAAGACCCAGGTGCTGGCGCCGTTAATGATGAGCACGCCGGCGAGGAGCATCGTCCGCCGCGTGCCCCATTCGTCTACCTTTCGTCCCCAGTAGCGCATCCCCAGCAGGCTGGCGAGGGCGGTGCCGCCCATCGTCATGAACGTCGCTTCCAGGTTGGTGGTCTTCACCACGTCAATGAGAAAGAGCCAGACGAAGGGGCCGATATAGCCGGTGGCAAGGGTGATGAACGCCGTGTAGCCGAGGAAGCAGAGGAAGGTGCGGTTGGCGAGCGGCACCAGGAAGATATCGCGCAGGCGCAGGCCGTCCGCGCGCGGCCGGTGCCAGCGGTCGGGCAGTTTGGCGCAGAGCAGGCTGTCCACCATGCCGGCGAGGGCGGCCACCGCCAGCATGGCGCTGAGGACGAGCAGCAGCGTCTGGAATCCGGCGGCCTGCGCGCGGTCCATCGCCCAGCCGATGCCGAGGCCGAGCAGGATATTGACCACGCGGACAAGCTGGCCGCGGAGCGCGTAGTAGCGCCCGCGCAGCCGCGCGGGCACCAGGTCGGCGGCCCAACTGGTGGTGGCCGGGGTGCCGATGTGCGCCGAAGTATAGGACAGTCCGACGAAGAGGATGAGGCCGAACCACCACCAGGCGCGTGGGAAGAGCCACGGCACGGCGGCCACCGCCAGCCAGAGCGCACGGTGAATGATAATGCCGAAGATGGCCACCCTCTTCCGGCCGCCGAAGCGTTCCACCGCGAAGCTGGCGGGGATTTGCGCCAGCGCGGTGGCGTAGGGCAAGGCTGCCAGCAGGCCGAAGACAAAGGGCGGCAGCGCCATAGTCTGCCCGAAGCGGGTGAGCACGGTGGCGGTGATGGCGGTGAACACCGCCGCGAAGCCGGCGGCGACGTTCAGGCGGACGAGGATCTGGCTCAGGCGCATGGGCGGTGACTCGTCGGGTGTCACGGCACCTCCGCCAGCGTGCCGATGTTGTCGCGGATGATGGTCTGCGCGTCGTGGCCGCCGCGGTCAACCACCAGCTCACGGGTGGCTCCGGCGTGCAGCACGTTATCGCGGAGAATGGAACTGCGCAGGCCTTCGCAGACAATGCCGTGCCCGGGGGTGAGCGGACCGCCGCCGCCGTCGTTGACGCCGGCGCGCAGCGTATTGCCGGTCATCACCAGCCCGTCAACATATTCATACAGACAGTGCGCGCTCCGCAGGCTGTCGGGATCGGCTTTGGCGCCGTTGCGATTGAACAGGTTGCCGGTCACGGCGAAGGTGCCGGCACGCCGCGCGGGCGTCCCGTGGATGTGCAGCGCCGGGCCGCCGTTATAGTCGAAGTAACAGTCGTTGATGTGGTAGTGACCGCCGTATTCGATGTAAATGCCGCCTTTGTCGTTCCACTCAATGCGGTGGCCGATGATGGAGCTGGCGCCATTGGGCGAGAGCATGGCGAGGCCATACCCGCGGCAGTTGTTGATGATGTTGTGATAGAGGAAGCCGTCCCAGCGGGTGATGGTGATGCCATTGCCGCCATTGAAGATGAGCATGCAGTGGCGCACGGTATAGGCCCAGACGTTGAGCAGGGTGATGGCGTCGCCGGTGAAATGGGCGACGCGGGTGTTCTCAATGCACAGTGTTTCTTCCTCTTTATGCCCGAGACCGTCCAGGTAGATGCCGGCGATATGCTCACCGAGCGTGCCGCCATCCAGCGACATCCCGCTCACGCGCGCGCCGATGGAGCCGGTGAGATCGAGCAGGCAGGGAGCCTGCGGATCGCACAGGCGCAGCACGGCGTTGCCCACGCGGTGATAGCTCCAGGAGGGGTGGGCGACCAGCGAGACGGTGGAGCGCATTCGCAGGCGGGAGGTCTGGTAGAGGCCGGCGGGGAACCAGACGGCGCCGCTGACTTCGCCGGCGGCGTCAATGGCGCGCTGAATGGCGGCGGTGTCGTCAGTGGCGCCATCGCCTTTCGCGCCGAAGCGGGTGACATCGAAGGCGTGCGTGATCGCGGCGGGGGCGTGCTGGTGCTCCATCAAAACTCCTCGAAGGGTGTGCTATAGTGATATTCCGCTTTCGGGGCGGATTTCCTTGTCGCAGCCGGTTGTTATGTATCCTGACGCCCGTACCGTGATGCCAACATACCGCCAGTCCATCCGGCGCAAGCGCACCAGGTCATCGTATGCTAAGCTTTTGAAAAAACACTCATATGCGCGCGAGGCGTCCGCGCGTATGCCTCATCGTTCGTAGTCGCGCCGCTGCGTGCCTCACTACGAACGAGTTCTGGTGGCGCCGGGGTGCACATGCGGTGCATTGGCCGGATACCTTCCGCCTGCTCTCCGCCCTTTCGCGTACAGGTGCTTATCGGCGTGGCGATGGCGGCGGCACACCTTTGACGTTTCGCTTGCGGCTCGCTATGATAGGGCGATTATGGTCCTCGGTGAGCGTCCTCCACTGCCGGCGTTGACGATTCCACCTCTTCCCTTGTCCCGGTCCGCGCTGCGCGAGTGGTGGCGTGCGTCCGGTGGGTATCGGGAGGTGCTGCGGCTCGCCTGGCCGCTGATCCTCTCCCAGGGGGCGAATACCATCCTGCAGATGGTGGACCGCATGTTTCTCACCTGGCACTCGTCGGAGGAGCTGGCGGCGTCAGGGCCGGCGGGGGCGCTCGCGTTCACGATTCAATCCGTCTTCGTGGGATTGGCGGGATACGCCGCCGTCTTCGTCGCGCAATACACCGGCGCCGGGAAGCCGCGACAGGCGGTCGCCATCGTCTGGCAGGCGCTGTATCTGTCCGCCATTGCCGCGCTGCTCATTCTCCCGCTGGCGCCGCTGGGGTCGGCGATCTTCCGCTTTGCCGGTCATGACCCCCTCATCCAGCGTCTGGAGACGGAGTACTACACCATCTTCCTGTATGGCTCCTTCGCCTTCATCGGCGGGGCGGCGGTGTCATCGTATTTCATCGGCCGGGGCGCCACGCGCATCCTGCTCTGGATCAATCTGATCAGCATCGGGATCAACTGCCTCCTCGCCTACCTGCTCATTTTCGGCGTCGGCCCGTTCCCGGAGCTGGGCATCGCCGGGGCGGCGTGGGCGTCCGTCATCGCGCAATCGGTGGGGGTGCTGATCGGATTGGGCGTCTTCCTGCGCGACGCGCGCGACCTGCATGCCGAGGGGGCGTGGAAGCTGGAATTCCCGCTGCTCGGGCGCCTGCTGCGGTATGGCTACGCGAACGGCGTGCAGATCATGCTGGACATGATCGGCTGGACGGCCTTCATGCTGCTGCTCGGACGGCTGGGGGCAACGGCGCTGGCGGCGACGAACCTCGCGTTCCAGTTGAACTGCATCGCGTTCCTGCCCATCATGGGGCTGGCGATGGCCACCTCCACGCTGGTGGGGCAAAGCCTGGGGCGGGATGACACGCCGGCCGCCAATCACGCCACCTGGTCGGCCGTGCACATCGGGCTGCTCTTCACCGCCGCCATCGGCGCGCTCTATGTGCTCATCCCCGACCTGCTGATTGCGCCCTTCGCCGCGAAAGCCGATCCCATCGCCTTCGCGGCGGTGCGCGAGCAGGTGGTGGTGATGCTGCGCTTCGTCGCCGCCTACTGTCTGTTCGATGTCGGCAACCTGGTCTTCGCCGGCGCGCTGAAAGGGGCGGGGGATACCCTCTTCGTGATGCTGCTCTCCTCAAGTCTGGGCATCACCATCATGCTGCTGCCGACGTTCCTCTGGTGCATACGGCCGGGCGGGCTGGGCGTCTACGGCGCGTGGACGTTCATCACCCTCTTTGTCTGCGTGCTGGCGTTCGCTTTCCTGCTGCGCTACCTGCGCGGGCACTGGCGGACGATGCGGGTGATCGAGCGGGAAGTCATCTGAATGTACCGCGGAGGTCGCGGAGCGCGGGGGGGGGGCATGCGGTGATCCCGATGCCAGCGGGACCTCTTTGCCATCCGGGCGGAGGCACCATCGTGGGATGAAAATCGAAGCGTCTGTGCTTCGACGGGGCCCGCTATTCGACCCATCGAGGTTCGAATAGCGGGCATGTTCATAGGAGCCGGGACAGCCGGATGCTCGATGAAAATCCTGGTACCACTGGGACTGACTGCGCATGGCCAGATTGGGAAGCAGTAGCATCGCTGTTGATCCGTGTTGGGCCTAGCCCGGTCTTGCCATGCGTAGTCTGTCCCTTCCACGCCGGTATCACGCGTGAGGATGTTCATCCTGAGACGGTGTCTTCGCCAGATTTTTGACGGGTGCTGTGATGACGGCCGGCGCGACGCCACTCCCCCCTTCGCTCAAGCTACGGGGGACAAGCCGCTCCGCTGCGTGGCGCATTACCAACAGCCGGGCGCTATTTGCGGAGGAATCGAGGATGACGGGCGCGTCACCCACGAGGGATGCACATCGTCCCCTCTGTGCTTCGACCGGGCCCGTGGTCCGGCCTGTCGAAGGCCGGACCACGGGCATTGCGGATTACAAATCCGCGGTCCCAGTCATGGCATTTGCGGGGGAGGCATCTTGTTCCGGCCCTCCGCGGTTCCGTCACATCGTCCCCATCTACCCTTCACCGCGCGTCAGGTGAGCGGGCAGCAGGCGATATGCGGACGCGGCGTGCTCACGGCGTCCCTGCCCGCGTCACCCCCTCAATGAGCGGCGTGAACGGCCGCGTCCACCCCGTCGGGAAGCGGAGCTCCTGCACCAGCAGGTCGTGTTTCCCGGCGGGCACCGACAGCGCGATGAGCCAGCTGTTGTCGTAGCTGCCCCAGCCGCTGGCGGGGTAGTCCGTCCAGCAGGCCATCCACTCGGTGCCGTCTACCCAGTACTGCGGGCGGCGGATCATCAGCGGCGCGAGCAGCGTGGGATGCGTGGGCTGCGCCACGTGCAGCACGCGGGCGCGGCCAGCCGGCGTCTGGATGCGGATCGCCTCGCCGTCGAGCTGCGCGCTGAACGGGCCTTCGCCGGTGATGGTGATGCCATTGGGCAGCGTCACCGTCATCGTCTCCCCGGCCGGCGCGGCGGTGATCTTCGTCGTGCCGCGCCGCAGCGCCCTGACCGGGATGGTCTGCTCGAAGGGGCCGTGCCCTTCCAGGATATGCCCGTTGTAGCCGACCGTGCCGCTGCCGGCGTTCAGGCAGAGCGCCACGCGATCACGGAAAATGCGCACGGCGCCGGCTTTCCCGGTGAAGACCACGCCATCCTTGTTATACGTCATCGGCGCGTCGCTGATGAAGACGTAATCGGTGGATTCGCGGGTGACGATCTTCATCGCGCCGGGGCCGAGGGCCGTGCACTGCGGCGGCGTCTCGAGAGCACTCTTCGGGTAGACGGCGTAGAAAAAATCCTGTTCCGGCGCGCCCAGCGCTTCGACGATGGTCTTCGTCTCCTTGCCGGGGAGGCCGTCCTGCCGGTTATAATCGGCGACCAGGCGGATGCGCACGTCGCGGGGATCGGCGAACCAGAACCAGGTGGACGCGCCGTAATCCGTCCCCATCTCCACCGCCTGGCCGCGCTTCGTCGGCATGGCGTCGGGGGCGGCGGTCTTGTTCACCGGCTGCGCCGGGAAGGCCGCGCCGTCCACGCTGATGCGCTCCGCGCCTTCCAGATTCATCCACGTCCACCAGTTCGGCCGCGGCGTGCCGGGGAAGGTGTCGCGCATCACGAAGTAGCTCGGCCCATCCGGCGCGTCGCTCTTCAGGAAGAGGATGTGGCGGTTCCAGCGCACGTCGCCGTTGCCGTCGGCGAAGATCTGCCGCGGGTAGTAGCGGCTGGCGACGGCGTAATCGGCGCTGGGGCCGAAGCCGTGATCCGCCACCGTGCCGTCAACCCGGCCGAAGACTTCCTGCGCGTCATATTGGCCGACTTTCACCCGGTTATGATAGATCGCGTTGTCGTCCATCATCGGGCCGCCGTAATATTGATACCCGGTGCCCGGCGAGAGCGGCGCGGCCTTGCCATAGAGGATGGCGTTGAGCGCGTCAGTATCCCAGTGCGACCAGTTGATGCCCGCGCGCAGCAGCATCGCCGTTTCGCCGGGGGTGTTGAAATGCGCGCGGAACATCACGCCGTAGCCGGGGAAAAAGGCGGTGGTCAGCGCCGCCGGTTTCTCCGGGATATCCGGCAGGTAATACAGCGCGTGGGGCGTGGCGCCATCGTGGGCGTTTGGCCCTTTCTCGAAGGGGCGGTCGCCCACCGCCAGCCGATTCATGAAGCGCAGCCAGCCGGCGAACTCCGGCGAGTGATCGGCCACCGTGGCCATGCTGAAGCCCCAGAAATTCTCCAGCTGGTTGCTGGAATTCCCCATGCCGGGGATGATGCGCGCCCCCTTCCAGCGCGGGTCCGGCATGGTCAGATTCGAGAGGTAGCGGAGCGTATTCGCCGGATAGCCGGATTCCGCCAGCGGGGCGATGCCGCGATTCCGCAGGATATTGAGCGAGATATTCAAGGTGCGGTACGGGCTGTACAGTTGATAGGAGGGGCACTCGATGAACGCGCCGTCCGGCGTCGTCTGCGAGGCCAGCTTGAACTGCGCCGCGGCTTTCGCGCGGTCCATCCAGTAGGCGTAGCGCGGGTGGTCGGGCAGCAGGCCGCCGAAGTAGGTGAGCGCCAGCGTGCGGTTGATGGTCATGTTGTTGTTGCCCAGGTGGCAGCCGGCGCCGCGCGGATTCACGTCGGGGTCGGACATCACGTAGGCGTAGAGCGCAATCCGCCGCCGCAGCTCGGCGCGGATGTCCTTCGGCAGGTCCGGGCAGGCGAGGGCGTCTTCCGCGTAGTTGGCGAAGATGAGGAATTGCGACTTGCGGTAATTCGACAGCCCGCCGAGGAAGAAATCGTTCTCCTGGTACGGCGCTTTCAGCCCGCCGATGACGCGCTGGGCGTGTTTCACCGCGTCGTCCGCGCTGCCGCTGAAGAGATACCAGTTTTTCAGAAACGCGCCGTCCGGATGCTGGTCGAGCGTTTTGCGCAGGCGCTCGATGTGCGCCCGCGAGAAGAAGCCGCCGGGATAGCTCGCCTTTTGCGGGTCTTCCGGCCAGTCCACGATCCAGTCCTTGTAGCGGTCGAGGCCGATGTGCCCATAGCGCGCCTGCGCCATGTTCATCTCGGGTCCGGCATACAGGCCCCATTCGCGGCGACCGTAGGTGAACGCCAGGCCCTCGTCGTGCTCGTGCGTGCTGAAGGGTGACAGGTCGTCCGTCACTTCCAGCGACCAGCGGTTGAGCCGCACGCTGATGGGCAGCGCGACCAGCACGCCGACGCCCTCCTGATACCAGGTGTCCAGCGCCATCGCGTGTCGCCAGGCGCCGACGTGCAGCGGCACGATGCCGATGCTGCGCCCCGCGCCGGGCGTCTCGCCGTCCCACACCTGCTGGCCGCCGCGCATAGCGCCCCAGCGTCCGCCCGGCACGTGCTGTTCCAGCAGCACGAGGTTGGCGCCCGGCATGAATGGCGCCGGCGCGGCGCCGACCCCGCCCACCGGCGCCGCCTGCTGGGTGGCCTTGCGTTTCGCGTCAACGTAGGCCTGGTACGGCGCGCTGTCGAGGGTGTTGTGCTGCTGCTCGTTCGCGCCTTTTATCACGCCGATGCCGCGCGGCTGCCAGCCCTTGTGCAGCTCCAGCACCAGCACGTCCTCGCCGCTGGTGATCTCGCCGAAGTCGAATTCCTCGGTCACCGTCGCCAGTGGGCGACCCGGCGCGAGCTGGACGCGCAGGACGTATTCGCCGCGCGGGGCGAAGCGATACCGGGCTTCATATTCAAAGGCCGCCGGGCCGTTGCGGATGATCGCGAAGGATTGCGCGCGCACCTTGCGCGCGGTGACCAGGCGCGCGCCGCCCATCCAGGCGCCGTCGGCGCCCGCCCACTGGGCCAGCGGCGGGGTGGCGCGGGCGGCGTCAATGGGTTCGGCGAACTCCCGCGTGGCCGGCGCGGGCAGGCGGAGCGCCAGGAACTCGTTTTTCACCTCGATCATCTCGTCGCGCCGCGCCACCGCCAGCGTGCTGTTGTCGCCTGAGCGATCGCGGTCAGACATCTGGAAGCGATAGGTCGCGGTGCCGCCGCGCTTCACCGCGCCGATGAAGGTCAGCGTGTTGCCGTCGAGCTGGAACGGGACCGCCTTGCCGTCGCCATCCAGCAGCGCGTAATTCCCGCCGGGGGGCACCGCGCGCTTGAGGGCGTAGTGCACGGCCTCCGGCCCCCAGTCGCGATAGCCGTAATCGGTGAGCGTGATGGTGCCGTCATCAGGGAGTTCGCGCCGCGCCTGCGTATCGTCAACGGCGACGGCGTGGATGGCGAGCGCCAGGGCGGCCAGAGAAAGCAAACACACGATCATCGTTCGCACACGGAGCTCCTTATCGTCGGGAAATCGAGGTGTCGCTGTATTAGACGCGTGAAAACGAAATCCCTCTTGCGCTGCGGGGCGAAAGGCTCTTGGGAATGGACGCCGAATTATGCTCGAAAGTGTCCAAACAGTGGAGAAAGCGTAGGGGGAATCTGCCATGCGGAAAGCCGTCGTGATGCTGGCGATACTGGCGTGCGGGCTGGGCGCGCGCGCGGATATCCTCATCAATTACCTGACCACGGATCGCATCACCTATGCGCCGGGGGCGAAGGGCACGATCAGTCTGCGCCTGGAGAATAACGACGACGCGCCGGTGAACGGGACGCTGGTCGTCACGCTATACGAGGAGCTGGACCGCGCGACGGTGCTGCTGAAAGAGGCGGTGCCCATCCCCGCTACGGCGCGCGTGGAAAAAACCGTCCCGCTGGAGGTCGGCACGGCGCTGTGGGGACGCGGCGTGGAAGCGCGCTATACCGCCGGGCAGCAGACCGTGGTGGCCGCGCATACCTTCAGCGTGGTGACCAATCCCTTCATGGCGTCCATCTGGGGGCGTGGCACCCCGATGTTCGGCAGCGAAAGCTGGGACCGCGAGACGGCGCTGCGCGAAGCGGAGACTCTGGCGCAGAGTAATATCGCGAACTACTGCAATGCGTACGAAGCCTTCGCCTGGGCGCCCTGCGACTTCTCGCTGATGCACATTGACGACGATGAACCCTTCCACTCCGGGCAGACGCAGTATACGAAATCCCGGCTGGCGCTGACGACGCTGCACGAGGTGTATCACCAGTACGGCATCGCCTGCATCACCTACGGCAAAGCCTGCGCCGCCGGGGTGCCCGGCGTGGAATACGCCTTCAAACACCCGGAGCAGATGCACGTCTTCGCCCCCGCCGGCTTCGCCCACGAAGACATCAGCGTGGACGTGATGGACCGCATGGCCGAGGGGCGCTTCCGCCGCCACGGCTTTGACGAGGATTTCTGGCAGCGCTGGATTTCCTGCTGGACGCAGATCGGCAATAAAGAGGCGATGGACTTCGGCACGGACGAGATCGTGCGCTCGGCAAAACAGTTCAACTGGGACGGCGTGCGCTATGACGGCCATTTCAGTTACTGGAACGATCCGGAGATGGCGGCGCGGGTGGTGAAATACGCCGCCGACCGCATCCACCGGCAGCTTCCCGGCTTCGGCATCGGCTATAACTATTACGGGCCGCAGCACGATACGCCGGAAGGCGCCTCGACGGATGTGGAGATGGCGGCGGCCGCCATGGGCGGCGGGCTGATGATGTCCGAGGTGTTCCGCAACTACCGCGGGAACGTGATGCGCAATATCGGGCATCTGCAGGCGGTGGGCGACGCGGTGCGCCGGCACGGCGGCTATTTCCTCTGCATCAATGACCTGCACAATCCCTGGAACGCCGCGCTGGTGCTGGCCGGCGGCGCGCGGCCCATGGGCGGCAGCACCCGCGCCTATAACAAATTCGCCACGCGCTTCTCCGCCTTCGTGCTCGATCCCGCGCTGCGCCGGCTGCAGGACCCGGGGAAAGTCGTCAGCGTTGCCGGCGATCCCGGCTTCGTCTGGGACGCCTTCATTTATGAGCGCCAGGTGTCCGATACCCGCCGCCAGTTGATCTTCCAGTTGGTCAATGTCGCGAAAGAGCTGAACTTCAACGGCGGCGAGAAGGAAGAGCCGACGGGGGTGAATGCGCCCAAGCAGGACATCACCTTCACCCTGGCGCTCCCCGCCGGCTATGCCGCTGACCGCGTCTACGTGACGGATGACATGGAGACCTTCCAGCCCCAGGCGGCGAAGCTGGCCGGCAACGCCTTCACCGTGCCACACCTGACATACTGGACGATGGCGGTGGTGGAGCTGAAGGTGACGGCGCCGGCGGCGTCGCTGGCCGAGCTCTGCGCCGTGCCGTTGAAAGACGGGAAACAGATCGTCACGCCGGACGTGCTGCGGGCCGTGCTGGCGAAAGGGAATCCGGACAACGCCGCGCCGAAAATGGGGATGCTGGTGACGCCGCTGAGTTTCGCCGATCACCAGGAGGGCATTGACCGCAAGCTCCTCGCCGGCGACGACACGCCGCTGCGGCTCTGGCGCAACGGCCGCGCGGATATCCACTACGCGTGCGGCATCATGTATCGCCAGAACCGCCCCTGGGAAGCGCTGATGCGCGTGAAGCAGAACCGGGTGAGCACCTCCAGCCTGGATAACGGGCGCGCGGCGTGCGCGGCCACGCTCTCCACGAAAAACGCCGCCTGCCTGCCGCGCTTCCCGACAAAGGCGGAGTTGGCCACGCTGGACGTGCTGGTGCTGGATAATATCCCCGCCGCCGGATTGACGTATGAGCAGCGGCTCGACGTGCTGCGATTCGTGAAGGGCGGGGGGAGCCTGCTCGTCCTCGGCGACTGGCACGGGCTGTCCAAGGGATGCTGGGAAGGCTCCTTCCTGGAGGAGGCGCTGCCCGTCCGGGTGAAGCAGGCCACCTATCTGCTGCGGCTGCAGGGCGCGAACCAGCGCCTCACCGCCACCCCGCAGTACCAGGCGCTGTTGAAGAAGGCGATGCCCGATTTCGGCGCCGGCCCATCCATCGAGTGGACGAGCCACCTGCAGCCGAAAGCGGGCGCCGAGGTATTGGTGCGCGCAGGCGCGCAGCCCTTCCTGGTGACGGGGAGGTGCGGCGCCGGGCGCGTGGCGGTCATCGCCGGCTCGCACTCCGGCACGCCGGCGAATCCCTATTGGCAGTCCGACGCCTGGCCGGTGCTCGTGGGCGACGTGTTGAACTGGCTGGCGGAGCCCGCGTACCAGACGGCGCAGCCGGGCGCGGAGATGGCGGCCATCCACGCCGAGCTGGACGCCGCGATGGCGCGCAGGCGCTTCCCGCCGCAGGAGGAGGTCGCCCAGTCGCTGCGCGTGCTGCTCACCGCGCAGCAGGAAAGCGAGGCGCGGTACGTCGCGCAACTGATGCTGGAGCATCCCGACGCGCTGCGCGGCGACGATATCCGCCTGCTCACCCTGCAGCTGGTGCCGTTCATCCGCCCGACCGCGGCGTGGGAAGCCATCGGCCGGCGCTATATGTACGATCCGGAGCTCGACGAGAAGGACATCCCGGAAACGACGCCGGATATCCTCCTCGGCAAGGAGGGGGTGCGCGGCGAGGTGCTGCTGGCCGCCATCATCACCGCCATCGCCGTGCCGGAAGCCAGCGCCCAGCAATTCCGCGACTGGGAAGGCCTCGACGCGCAGACCCGGCTGTGGTGCATCGGCCTCTGCGGCGACCGCGCGGCGCTGCCCTACCTGGAAAAAATCCAGAACGAGCTGATACGCCAGGAGCGCATCTGGGTGAATGCCCCGCCGCATATCCGCCGGGGCATGTATGCCACGCGCCTCATTCGGCCCTTCGTCACCTATGCCCTGCTGCGCTGCGGCAAGCGCGACGAGCAGACGCGCTACGATTTTTGCCGGGGCGCGATGGAGCTGCCCTACTACGCCTGGCGCCAGCGCTGGATGCTGGAGGGCATTGACTGGCGCAATCCCGGCAGCGGCACGAGCTCGCCGGGCATGATCACGCGCGCGAGCTGGCAGCTCGATTACGCGGTGGACCTGCTGCCGCAAATCTTCCTGCCGGAGGTGGTGGGGATGGATGCGGTCGGCCAGCGGGCGGCGGCGCGGGCGATCGCGGAAGCGGATTGCCTGAAATCGGTGCCGGTGGCGCAGGACTTCCTCGCGAAGGTGGATGATGCGACCTTCGCCGGCTTCACGGGGCTGGCGGACGCGAAGCTGGAAGCCATCCGTGGGTACGTGAACATGCGGGCGAGGCCATAATGGCGCACTTCCTCGGCATTGACGGCGGGGCGAGCAAGACGCGCGGCGCGCTCATCGCGGCGTCCGGCCGCGTGCTGGCGCGCGCGTCGGCGGGCGGGTCGTCCATCATCGGCCTGCCGCACGCGGAGGCGTTGGCGACGCTCGCGGGGATCGCGCAATTGCTCTGCGCGAAGGCCGGGGTGCCGCTCGCCGCGGTGGCCGGCTGCGGGCTGGGCTTGAACGGCGTGGACTTCGCCGATGAAATCCCCGGGCAGCACGCGGCGCTGGCGGCGGGGTTGGGGGTCGCGCCGGAGCGGCTGGTACTGGTGAACGACGGCATCGCCGCGCTGTGGGGGGCATCGCCGGCGCCGGCGGCGGCGATCCTGCAGCACGGCTCCGCCTTCACCGGCGGCTATCGCGCGCGGCACGGCGCCGAGGCGCTCTTCGACCACCTGGGGGTGGGGGAGACCTTCGATCTCCGCGGCGGCCTGCGCGTGCTGGTGGCGCGCATGCTCGATGGCCGCGCGGAACCGACGCCGCTGCTCGACGCGGCGCTGGCGCACTACGGCGTCACCGCGGACGACTACGCGGAAGCGCTCTTCCGCCAGCGCATCCCCTGGGCGCGGCTGAACAGCACGGCGCCGTTGATCTTCGCCGCATGGCAGGCTGACGATCCGGCCGCCGGGTGGCTGGTGGAGCGCGCGCTGGACGAGTACGCCCTCGTCGCGGCGGCGCTCATCGCCCGTACCGGCAGCGACGCCGCCGAGATCGCGTTCGGGGGCGGCGTCATCCAGCAGGCGCCGCCGCGCTGCTGGGCGCTGCTGGCGGGGCGCGTGCGGGCGCGCTTCCCACGAGTGACGGTCAAATCGCCCGACCTCCCGCCCGAGCACGGCGCGGCGATCATGGCGGCCTGCGCCGCGGGCGTCGAGCCTGTCTCGCTCTTCCAATCCCTACGGCGAGACGAGAAGGAGCATCCATGCGAGACGGTATCACCCTCGCCATCATCGGCGCCGGCAGTTCCTACACGCCGGAGCTGATACAGGGCGTGATCGAACGGTCGCCGCACGCTCTGCCGGTGGCCGCCATTCAACTCATTGACCGCGACGCCCGTCGCCTGGACATTATGGCCGGCCTGACCGAGCGTATGGCGGCGGCGGCGGGAGTGCCCGTGCGCGTCCTGCGCGAGACGGCGCCCGATGCGCTCTCCGCGCAGACGGATTTCATCGTGACGCAAATCCGCGTCGGCGGCATGGCGGCGCGCCATCTGGATGAGACCATCCCGCTCAAATACGGCATCATCGGCCAGGAGACCACCGGGCCGGGCGGCCTGTGCAAGGCGCTGCGCACCATCCCCGCCATGCTGGAGATCGCCCGCGCCGTCGAGCAGCGCTGCCCCCACGCGTTCATCCTCAACTACACCAATCCCAGCGGGGTGATCACCGAGGCGGTGCGAAAGTACTCCGGCGCCCGCATCATCGGCCTCTGCGCCGGCATCCCCTCCCTGCAGGCGGAGCTGGCGGCGGCGCTGGCGGAGACGTATCCCGATTTGCGCACTTACTGCGTGGGCTTGAACCACCTGGGCTTCGTGCATCGCTTCCGCTCCGGCGGGCGGGAGGTCACCGCCGACGCCATCGCGCGCTTCTTTGAGCGCGAACTCGACGAAGGGCAACAGTTGCAGGCGCGCATCGCCCGATTGGTCGGGGCGGTGCCCATCGGCTATCTGAACTACTACGTCTACCGCAAACTCAGTGTCGAGAAGGCGTTGGCGGCGCCGCGGACGCGCGCGCAAACCGTCGAGACTGTCGAGGCGGAGATTCTCGCCGAGGCCGCGAAGCCGGACACAGTCGGCAAGCCCGCCGCGCTGGCCGCGCGGGGCGGGGGCGGCTACGCCGACATCACCTTCGCCGTGCTGCGCGCCATCCTGCACGATACCGGCGCCGAGCTGGCGGCCAACGTGCCGAGCGCCGGCAGCGTGGACGGCATCGAGGATGACGCGGTGGCGGAGGTGGTCTGCCGCGTGGACCGCACCGGCGCGACGCCGCTGCCCGTCGGCCCGATTCCGCTGGCCTTCCGGGGGCTGGTGCAGGCGGTGAAAGCCTATGAGACCCTCACCGTGGAGGCGGCCGTGCACCGCAGCGCGCGGCTGGCGCGGCAGGCGCTGCTCAATCACCCGCTGGTCGGCGACCTGGACATCATCGAGCCGCTGCTGGAGGAGATGCTGGCGGCGCACGGGCTGGATTTCACCGCGTAACGGCGTCGGGCCGCGGCGCCTGCCGGGCCAGCCAGGATTCGATGAGCGGGTTCACCACCTCCGGGTACTCCTCCTGCGGGAAATGGCCGCAGGCGGGCACGAGGTGCGGGCCGTCGGCGCCGAGTTTTCGCGCGAGGAGGTCGCCGTAGCCGGCGGGGATGACGGGATCGTCCTGTCCCCAGATCACCAGCGACGGGCAGGCGATGCCGCGGGTGAGGGCGCGGATGCCGCGCAGGTGGTCGGAGCGGCCCACGCAGCCCAGGGTGTGCGCGGTGCCGCGCACGCGCAGCGGGCCGTGGTAGAGCTCGATGAGCTCGGGGGTGAGCATCGCCTGGCGGCCCAGCACCATCGTCATCAGCCGGTGCAGGTGGCGGCGTTCGCCGCGCAGGCGGAGCATGGTGGCGTCGAAGAGGGGGGTGTGGCAGATGCCGCGCGCCAGCAGATAGCCATGCGGCGCCTGTCCCCAATCCACGTCGCAGAGCACGAGGCCGCGCACGCGCTCCGGCGCCTGCCGCGCGCACATCAGCGCCACGCGTCCCCCCAGCGAATGCGTCACGAAATACGCCGACGCGATGCCCAGGGCGTCCATCACGCCGAAGGTCTCCGCCACCCAGTCGCGCGGGGTGAGCGCGCGGGGGCGGCCCGCGGCGCCAAAACCCCACAGGTCGAAGGCGACGGTGCGGTGGCGTTCGGCGAGGACGGGCTGCACGTCGCGCCACGTCTCGATGCGCCCGCCGAAGCCGTGAATGAGGACGACCGGCGGGTCGCCCGCGCCCGTCTCCCGATACGACACCGCCTCGCCATTCACCCGCAGGTAGCGCGTCTCCGGCCCGGCGATCTCCTCCGGCGCCAGGTCTTCATATATTTCCGGCCCGCGGCGGAGCATCACCGACGACAGCCAGCCGATGCCGCCCAATCCGGGGAAGCCGGTGAGCGTGCGCCGCCACCGGCGCAGCGCGGCGCGAATCATGCGCGAGCCTCCTGTCGGCCTATTCTAGATGAAAAGGTCTCGTGACGTAAAGAAGACGGCGCCAGGTCAGGTGACGGCGTGGCATGAGAACGCCGCCCGCGCGTCACACGCGCGGGCGGCAGGGCGCCGGCGGAGCGTGCATCACGGCGTCAGTAGCGAGCGAACGTCTTTGACGCCGGTTGTTCGGCGGCCAGCTTCGCGCTGCCGAAGCTCACCGTCCCTCCGGCGCAGAGGGTCAGCGTCACCTGTCTCCCGCGCACCTGAATCGCGCCGGCGGTGCCGGAGAAGGTGAGCGGCCCATCGGTGTAGGTGAACGGCTCCAGCGCGAGCATGGCGTAGTCCGTCCCGGCGGGGGTGATGATTTTGATGACCTTGCCCCCGGCCAGCGCGAGCATTTTCGCGGGCGGCTCGTCGCGCAGGCGGGGGTAGAGCAGCGACACGAGCGGCTCACCGCGCGGCTGCACCAGGTGCAGGCCCTGCTGCGTCGTTTTGCCCTCCGTCCAACTGGACCAGCCGCCATCCGGATAGCCTTTCACGGTGGCAACGGTGAGCTCTTTGATCTCCAGCTTCGGTATGCGATCGGCGTTGGGCGGCGCGAACCAGATATCGAGGTCCACGTCGTGCTCTCCGACGGCCTGCACCAGCTCGCCATGTTTCCGGATGGCCTGCTGGGGATCCTCTTTCCGGGTGTTCACCCACAGCCACCAGTTCGCGGTGCCGGTACCGTCCGTCGAGTCGCGCAGCACGAAGTAATTCGGCTTCAGCGGATCGGCGTCTTTCAGGAAGAGCACCTGCCGGTCCCATCCGCTCTGGTGCCCGTGGAGATAATCCACCGTCGGGGCGGCGGCGAAGGTGCGCACCTTGCCCTGCGCGTTGCCGATATCCATGCAGTTGTGATGCCAGGCGGGCGCGCGGCCTTCATATCCCCAGTCCAGCGACAGCGGGCGGCCTTTCGCCCAGAGCTCGAAGGCGCCCTGATCGTAATCATAGTGCTGGGTGGCGATCTCGCCCTGGTGATAAATCATGCAGGTTTCGCGGTCGCCGGGGAAACCGCTGCGCAGCACGGCGCCGAAACCGGGGAAGGCTTCGCTGGTCCACTTCGGCGCCGGAGGATCCCAGGACTCATCCATGAGCAGCTCGCGATAAAAATCGAGCGACGCCGCGCCGCCAAGCCCGACCCAATAGGGTTTCCCCTGCTGCTGCCACATCCACTGCAGCGCCGCCGCCTGCTCCGGCTCCGCCCCGCGATACAGCTTCGCCACCGCGCCGAACATCAGGCTCGTCTCATTCAGGTAGGTGTTCCCGATCGGCGGGTAATGGCGCCGGTTCACAAAATTCGGATCGGGGGGCGTGCTGATCTTCGCCAGAAACATCACCGCGCGGATGAGCCGTTCATCGAGCCGCCCTTCCGTGAAGCCGGCGTTGACCGCGGCGACTTTGGCCAGGAAGATGGGATCAATGGCCGCCATCATGTAGTGCGGCGCCTCGATCCACGCGCCATTCGGGCCCTGCCAGTGCTCCAGCATGTAATCCAGCCGTCCCATCCCTTCGGTATACCAGGCTTTGGCGCGCGGGTGCTCCGGCATCATGCACGCCATCATCACCAGCGCTCCGCACCAGGCGGTGACCATATTCGGGTTGCCGGTCAGCGATCGGCCCGGCGATTGATAATCCGGACTGAGGAGTTTTTCCGCGACGAAGGCCAACTGCGCGAAGATGCGCTCCTGCTCTTCAGGCGTGTACAGGCCGGCGCCCAGGGCGAGATCGAGGGGCGGCAGCACGTATCCGACATCTATGCGCGGGATGATGGTGCCGAACATGGCGGAGCCGCGGCGGTTATTGCCGTAGCGGAAATACCCGACCATCGCGTCGAGCTTCTGCTGAAGATCCGCTTTGATGGCGGTGATGCGCGCCTGCTCCTGCGTCAGCGGTTGCCCGGCGATGGCGGGCAGGCAGAGGCGCTTCAATTCGCGCGACTGCGGATTTTTCGCCAGGATGTCCTCATAGTTCGGCGCGGCGACCAGCCGTTTCGCGTCAGCCGCGGTGATGCCGAGATGCGGGTGCGCCATTGTGCGCTTCCAGCGCAGCGGCATCTCTTTGACGGTATTCAGCGGCGTTTCGCAGTAGCGGTTCAGCAGGCGCTGTGCCGGGGCGACGTCCGTATCGGCCACCAGGTGCTCGGTGACGGCGCCCGTGCCGAGCAGCCAGCGGCGTCCGGGGGCGGCGAGCTGCAGTTGGAAGGCGAGCAGGCCGTCTTGCGACGACACCACCGGCACGAATTTGCCCGGGCCGGCGTCATAGATGTCCGGACCGCCGCGCGCCCAGGTCGCCACGTCGCCGGCGGCGGCGATCAGCATATCGTCATCAGCCGGCTGCTGCGGCAGCGGCTGCATGGTCAGGCGTTGTCGCGCGCTGTCATAGCCGAAGGTGGTCTCTTTGGCCTGCAGCAGGCCGAAGAAGGTGTTGTTGCGGCGATCCCACCACGCCGCCCAGGGGCAGAGGCGCACCAGGGTGGCGTTATCCTGATAGGTCAGCGGGGCGAACGAATAGCGGGTATCTTCGGACGGGCGCGCGAAGACGTGGGTGGGCGCAAATCCCCGGCTGACCACGAAATCCCAGCGGGAGTCGTCGTCGAGATTGAAGGTCTCGTGGATGAGCACCACCGGCTCCCCGGCGATGATCCGTAGCGTCATCACCCAGCTTTTCTCCCCGGCGAAGCGATACCGGCATTCGAGATCCACATACACCGGTCCGGCGGCGGCCACGACCACGTCATAGCCGGCGATCGCGCGTTTCGTGATCAGGCGGCTGTCGCCAATCCACGCGCCGGATTGCAGACGGATGCCGCGGAGCGGCCCATCCTGGTAGCGGCCCGCCGGGGTGGGCACCTCGACGCCGGTGATGCCGTTGCTCACGCGCAGCGATTCCGCGGTCCGCTCAATGCGCAGCGGATTGGGCGCGGCGGTTGGCGCCTGACGTACCAGGCGATATCGGCTTTCGCCATACGCCGGCAGATCGGCGAGGAAAGCGATGCGCGTCTGCGCGCCATCGCCGCTGAATTGGCAGGGCAGCGCGTTCCCATCCGGCCCGAGCAGCGTCACCTCCGCCTGTTCCTGCGCCGAGAGCGGCTGCGCGAGCGGGAAGAACACCAGATCATGGCTCCATGCCTGTCCGAGATCGTCTTTCAAGACAATGGTCTGGATCAGCGCCTCCTGCGCGGCCAACGGCAGGGCGAAGCAGGGGAAGAGGAAGAGGACGGCCAGCACCACCAGGCCGGGGTGGGACGTTGTGTTGCACATACGATGCCCCTTTCGCGACAGCCGAGCCACGCAAACGCGGGAGTATGCATGCAATAATAGCAGTTAAACGATTGAAATTCAAGCGCTGATAGCTGGGTGAGCTGGAGAAACTGTTTTCAAAAAGTCTGCGCCGCCGCCTTTGCCCCCGGTAACACCAAACCCCGTTCGTAGTGAGGCACGCAGCGGGGCTCACTACGAACGGGGTTTGGTGACTTGGCCTGCATCCGCACCCTGGGCGGGCGAGCGTCCTCGCGAGCCATCATGGGCGGGCGATCCCGATGCATACTTTTGATAAATGACTCCCGCTGTGCGCGGTATCCGGTTGCTCGGTCCGCTCCGGCCAGTCCGCGGGGGCGGACTTCGTTCCTCCAGCCCCGGATTTCAATCCGGGGGACGCTACAAGTCCCCCTCCCGTGATGGGGAGGGGGACGGCGGGGATGTTGCGTCAGCGCCGCAAGGCCCATTCCCGCTCATACGCCGCCGCCATGCGGTTGGCGAGGAGGGTGACGTGGCCGTCGAGACGCTGGCCCCCGAGGAGCTCCGGCAGCGCGCGGCGCGCCGCCGCCCAGGCTCCGCCGCGCGTCTGGGCGGCGGCCTGCACGCCGAGGATGATCAGGTCGGCGCCCTGCAGTTTGCCTTCGGTGAAGAAGCGCGCGAGGGCGTTGGTGTCCGCCGCCGAGGGCGCGAGCAGGGAGCGCGTGATCACCCGGTAGGGGTCCTGATCCTTCATCGCCGTCAGCAGCGCCGTCGCCTGGGCCACCGGGCCGGCGGGATCGCCCGCGCCGGGCAGCGCGGTCCTGGCGGTGAGGGTGGCATACAGCAGGCACAGGTAGCGGGTGGCGTCGTCCGGTTGTTCGCCCAGCGCGGCGATGAGCGCCGAGAGTTGCCCGCCCGCCTTGCTGTAGGTTTGCCGCGCGAGGATGTTCAGCTCGACATCATCCGGCAGCCGCCGCGCCGCCCGGCTGATCGCCCACGCCGAGCGCAGCGCGATGAGGCGGTAGGGACCGGATAGCACCGCGTCCATCTCCGGCGAAATCCACGCCGCCTGCAGGCGGGTCAGCGCCTCGACATTCACCGCGCCGCGGTAGGCGTCCGCCATCAGCGCCCACGACCAGTCGTGCATCGCCTGGATCATCGCCAGCCGCACCTCAGGCCCCCGGCGCTCCGCCGCGCTCTTCGCGTAGGCGTCCGCGCGCGCCGCGGTGATCAACTGCAGCCCCTCGTAGCCTTTCAAGCGGGGCATCGGCGTGCTCAGCGCCCGCAACAGCGCCGCCGCGCTCTCGTGCGCGTCCCGGTCGCCGTAGACCATGATGTGGCCGGCATCGAGGTAATACGCCGTGTAGCTCTGTTGCGGGTCGTCGCCGGATAGCCCGATTTCCGCCCGTACGGCCTGCAGTAAGAGCGCGAGCACGTTCGCCGCCGCCTTCGCGCCGGCGTCATCCGCCAGCTCGTCCGGCGTCGGGGTCGTGAGGGCGCTCACGTTGTACAGCCACGCCGTGGCGCCGCTCATCCGCCGCATCGAGTCAATGACGACCGTGCCGTCGTCCACCCGCCAGCTCAGCATCAGCGGCGTCAGCATCCATTCCAGCGCCTGCGCGACCGTCGCCCGCCGCAGGTCCAGGTAGGGCACGCGCAGCTCGCGCACCTCCAGCAGCGCCCGCGCGTCGGCGGCGCCGTCACCGACCGTCAGCGTCACCCCGCTCTCGGCGGCGATCATCCGCAGCGCCTCCTCCAGCGATTTGTTGCGGATCACCAGGGTCAGCCGCGTGTCGAGATCGGGCAGCGCCTCGACATAGGTGGTGAGGCACGCCTGCCGCGCCCGCGTAACCAGGGCTTCCACTGCCGACAGGGGAGCCCTGCTTCCGGCGATGCGGGTGAGGAAAAGCGCGTGCTGCGCTTGCCGGAACGCGGCCTCCGGGTTGTTCGCCCGCAGCAGCTCCTCCACGATTGTCATCGCGTCTTCGACGTCGGGGATGATTTCTTCGGGGATATTGTCCGCACGCAGGTACTCCGTCGCGCGGGCGACATACGTGGCGCTACTCTTGCCCGCCACCGCGGAAGCATCGAGATAATTGACGCCGCTGCTCCTGACGCCAGCAGTGATCTGCCCGCGCAACCGCGGAATGTTCTGCATCCCACGCTCATCCGCTGGCATCCGGTATGTCGTCGTCGGCATTGGCGTCGTGCTGCCGCCACCGATCAAACCGCTCAACGCGCCCAATATGGCAACTGGCGCTATAGGGATTGCCAACCCCAGCGTCTTCGGCGGCGCGGGGGACGGCGCCATCGCCGTGTCCGCGGCCTTGGGCAGCGCCACTCCAGCCTGGCCGGCCCGCGCCCCGTACGGGGCTTTTGCCATCGGCGCGTCCACGACGGTGGGCAGCGCCACGGCCTGCGCATCCGTCAGCGTCACCACGTCGCCGCCGAAGACGCCCGCGTAGCTCACCCCCTCCGGCAGCGGCACCGGCACGGCGACGCGGCGCGGCGGGGTGGGGGGGTCGCTGTGCGCACCCAGCTCGGCTTCGTCTATCGCGACCAAGCTGGTGTACGGGCTCATCAGGTGGTAATCGAGGGCGAGCCGGGTGATTTCCTCGATGACGGGCGTGTCATCGGCATCCACCATCTGCGCGCTGAGATCGTCAATCTTCTGCCGCGCCCAGATTTGCGGCAGCACGTCGTGCTGGCGATAGTCGCTGTGCGGCAGCGAGACATCCACGCTGAAGGACAGCGGCTTGCCGTCGGCCGTGCCGCTGGCGGTGACTTTTCCCGCGCCGCCTTCGGCGTATTTGCCAAAAAGCACCACCGGCGCGCCCGCCCACAGGTCGGGGATCTTGCGCGGCAGCACGTCATGCACCGCCAACCCGCCCCACTGGAGCTTGATCTTCGCCAACTGCGCGCGGTGCATGCGCTCCACGGCGTCGGCGACGATCTGCTCGGGATTCGTATTCAGATCAATCACCGCGGATTTGCCGCCCCCCTGCCGCGCCACGCCGTCCAGCAGGTAGCGGTTCGGCGCGGCGCCGATGCCCAGCGTCCAGAAGCGCAGGTCGTCGCCGGCGTGTTTGCCGACCGCCTCAATGATCTCCGTCTCGTTGCCGATATAGCCGTCGGTGAGCATCACCACGATGCGCACGCGCTTCGGGTCCACCGGCTCGGTGAGCGTCAGCTGCACGCCTTTCAGCATCTCCGTGCCTCCGCCGGCGGTGAGGCCGTCGGTGAAGTTCAGCGCGCGGGCGACGTTGGCGGCGGTGGCCGGCACCGGTTTGTCAAAGAGCTTCCGCGCATCGCTGAAAAAGATGATGACCTGGATGGTATCGTCGGGGCGGGCGCGCGCGAAAAACTCGCGCATCGTCTGCTTCACCTTCTCGGTGGGGGCGCCGCTCATCGAGCCGGAGACATCCACCAGAAAGACCATCTCGCGCGGCGGGGCGGTGCGCAGCGCGTGATCCAGCGACGGCTGCATCATCAGCATGAAATAGCCGTCTCCGCCCTCCGGCTTGTGCGCGAGCATGGCCAGTTGCGGCTGCTCGCCCGCCACCTTGTAGCGCAGGATGAAGTCCTTGTTCGGGATGGCGTCATTGGGCAGCAGCATCACCTTCGCCCCGGTATTCCGGACCGGCGTGATATTCGAGCGGTGTGAGGAGGTGTGGATGGCATGAATCGGCACACCGGCTTCCAGGGTGAGCGAGAGGCTGATATCGTGGCCGTTGCGCTGGCCGGGTTCCAGCACCGGCGGGGTGATGCGCGCGGCGTCCGGCACGCGGTCGCCGCCGGGCAGGTAGCGCGGGCCCACCACCATGGGGAAGTGGAACTCATACGAGCCCATGTCATAGCGCAGCACGTCGAGATAGGTGATTTCGATGCGCACTTCCTGGCCGGGCGGGATGTTGCCGACGGACTGCGTGAAGATATTCGGCCGCTCCTGCTCCAGCAGGCTGGCGGTGGCGCCACGGCTGAGCGCTTCCTCGTAAAGCCGGCGGGCGTCCGCGCGCTGCTTGATAACGCCCACGACGCGGCGGTCGCCGATGACCATCGTCATGCCGTCCACCGCCGCGGTATTGGGCAGCGGGAAGACGTAGACCGCTTCAATGTTGTCTGCCGCGGTGTTGACGAAGGTCTGCGTCACCTGCACGCGGGCGATGAAGCCGGAAATGTCTCCCTTCACCGCCGTGTGCGTCAGCGGGCACTCGACCACGGCGCCGTCCGCCGCGCGCACGCGCAGCGCGCCCTGGGTGACGTCGGCGTCAATGGGCGGGGACGCGGGCTGGGCGCGCAGCGCGCCCAGGGCGAAGACCAGGCCGAAAAACAAGGCAACGAACCGCATGGTGGAACCTCCTGTGCCGGTGATACCATCGCCGAGTGAGCCGTTGCCGGTTTAGACGACGGCGGGGGCGGAAATGTTCCCGTCCGGGCGATGGAGATGAACATGGGCGCATCACTCACCCTCCCACGGCGGCCCGGGGCGGCAGGCGATGGGACGGTGTTCCACGGTCGCGTTGAACACCTCGGCGAATTCCGCCGCCATGCGCCGCTGGGTGAGATAGGCCAGCGCCGCGGGGTGGCGCGGGGCGCGCACCACGCCGTCGGCCTGCCAGCGCTGGAAATGCGCGCGGAGGACATCGGCGATGGCCTCCGGCGCCGTCATCCAGGCGCCCGCGCCGGACCACGCCAGCAGGTGGGCGAGGACGCCGCGCATCCCGCCGATGGCGAGGATAGGCGCTTCAAAAGGGAGATAATCGTACAGCTTGGCGGGCACGGCGTCGCGCAGATACCACTCCTCACCCATGAGGATGAGCAGCGTGGAAGCGGCGGCCATCATCGCGCGCACGTCGCGGTACGGCGTCTGCTCGATCAGTTCGCAGAGGTCGGCGACCGGCGGGTAATCGGGGTGCCGGCGCACGGCGGCGCTGTCTATGCCCACCAGTTGGATGCGGGCGCGCGCGCGGAAGGCGTCCGATTCCGCCGCCAGCCGCGCGACGGCGCGCAGCAGCGGGCCGGGATCGCGCTCGCCGCCGTAGAGCATCCCGGCGTGCAGGATGATGAAGCGGTCGGCGGGACGCGCGGGCACGGGGTCCACCTCCCACATGCCGCTGAGGATGGGGGACACCGGGCGCGAGCCCCACACCTGGCGCAGGGCGGGCGTGTCGCAGGAAGTGGTGGCCAGCGTCACCGCCCGTGCCCCGGCGAGGGCGCGGTAGAACCAGTGGTCGGCTCCCCGCGTATAGCGCAGGTGCTCCGGCAGCGGATCGCGCAGGTCCAGCGCGCACGGCACGTCCAGCGCGCGCGCCACCGCGACCGCCGCCGGCGCCAGCGAGAAGGGCGCGCAGGTCGCCCAGACGAGGTGCACCCGGCGTTGCCGCCCGGCGGCAATGGCCCGCGGGACCAGGCCGTAGCTCCAGGCGGCAAACTCGTCATGCCAGCGCGGGAAGCGGCGCAGGGCGAGTTTGGCGCGCTTCATGAGGGCGCCCAGCGGGCCGGGGCGGGTGCGGGTGAGCTCCCGCGTCAGCGATGCGGTTTCCAGATGACGATGCCAGCTCGGATCGGGAGTCTGGATGATGCCCTCGGGCGTGCCTTCCCGCTCCGGCGCCACCACCGTCGTCTCCCAACCGTGCTCCGGCAGCCAGCGAGAGAGGGCTTCCGGACGGTGAGAGGCGACCGAGGGATGTGGCGGCGCGTAGTACGCCAGCAGCAGTGCCCGGCGCGACGGCGTGGCAGGCGCGGCGGCGCACGGCCAGCAGAACGGGTGCGGTATCTCCGAGGGCGACGGCCTCATACCCCCATTATACCAGGGAAGGGCGGGGGAATGCACTGCACCGGTGATTTGTCACGCGCCGGGAAGCGCACTACCCTCGCGCAGGTCAGCCTCTTGCGCACCGCGGAGCGCTTATGTCTGACAAATAGCTATGCGAGCGGTGGGTATCCGCGGCAGAATCCGGACTGGCGCTCATGTTTGACGTCATCGAGCACCTGGAGGATGACTGCAACAGGGCATATCAGTCCAAACTCACCGCCGGCGGGCGCGGGGGGGCGGGTTCGGCCGGCGCGTCGGCATCCGGCGGCGGCTCCTTCTCTTCCGGTTCGCCGTTCGCTGCCGGCGGCAGATCGCGATACGGCACGGTAGGCGGCGTGGGCGGTTGTATGGCAGCCGGTGGTTTCGTCTTCGGCGGCGGTTTGGCATAGGTGGGCGCATCATCCATATCCGGCGGCTCCGGCAGCGGGAAATATGGGGTCGTAACCGGGCGTGTCGGCGTCGGCCGGAGGACCGGCGCGCGGTGCGGCAGCGGGCAGGGGGCGGGCGCCGGCGCGGTGTACGGATCGTAGCCGGTGACCGGGCGCGGGCAGCGGGGCGTTGCCAGGCCGCCGGACTCCGCGCAGAGCGTGCGCGGCACAAAATAGTGAATCGGGCAGAACTCAGTCGGGAGGCGCGCGGCGGAGAGATAGGTCTCGACGGGATGCGGGCAGCTCGGCAGCGCCTGCACGCCGGTGAGGCTGCACAGCGTGACCGCCATCATGCCGGGCGGGATGGGGAAGTCGGCGGCGGGCAATCCCCGGTGCGCCGCGCGCATAAATTGCGCCCACGCCTGCGCCGGCAGCGTGCCGCCCGCCACGCCGCGCATCGGCCGGCGCTGGTCGTTCCCCAGCCAGACGGCGGTACTGAGAAACGGCGTATAGCCGACGAACCAGGCATCGCGGAAATCGTTCGTGGTGCCGGTTTTCCCGGCGGCGGGGCGGCCGATATCCGCGCGGCGGCCGGTGCCCCCGGTGATCACGCCGCGCAGCCCTTCGGTCAGCATAGCGGCGATCTCCGGCTCCACCGTGCGCCGGGCGACCAGCTGCGCGCGGAAGAGCAGCGCTCCGCCGTCATGAATCTCGCGGATGAGGATGGGCCGCGTCTGCCTGCCGCCGTTGGCATAGGTGGCGAAGGCGCGCGCCATCTCCAGCGGCGTCACGTCGTAGCTGCCCAGCGCGATGCTCAACGTCGGCCGCAGGCCGCTGTCTATCCCCGCCTCCCGCGCGGCGGCCAGCACCGCGAAGGGGGAGAGCCGTTTCGTCAGCCGCACGGCCACGCTATTCAGCGACAGCGCCAGCGCCCGGCGCAGCGTCACGCGGCCGTGGTACCGCTCGCCGTAGTTCCGTGGCGACCAGCCGCCGATGGTGATCGGCGCGTCAATCTCGGAATCGTCCAGGATATGCCCGCGCTCCAGCGCCGCCTGATAGACGAACGCCTTGAAGGCGGAGCCCGGCTGGCGGTGGGCCTGGGTGGCGCGGTTGAACTGGCTCGCGGAAAAATCCGTGCCGCCGACCAGCGCGCGGATGAAGCCGGTATGCGGTTCGATGGCGACCAGCGCGCCATTGCCCACGCCGAGGCGGCGGCCCTGGCGCACGGCGTCCGCCAGCGCCGCTTCCGCTTCCCGCTGATAGGTGCTGTCTATACTGGTGATGACGGTCAGGCCGCCGCGATAGACCATGCGCTCACCATAGCGCCGCCGCAGCTCCTGGCGCACGGTCTCGACGACATACGGCGCGCGCCACGCGGGGCGCTCCCAGGGATATATCTCCAGCGGCGCGTGGACCGCGTGCCGGTAATCAGTCCGCGTGAGCCAGCCCAGCTCGACCATCGCCGCCAGCACCTCGCGCTGCCGGCGCAGCGCCGTCGGCAGGTTCACGCGCGGGCTGCCGCCGCTGGGCTCGCGAATGAGGCCGGCGAGCAGCGCGCCCTCCGCCGGCGAGAGCTGCTCGACGGGCTTATGAAAATAGCCCCGCGCCGCCGCGCCGATGCCGTAGGCGCCGCCGCCGAAGTAGACGGTATTCACATACCGCTCGAGGATCTCGCTCTTAGAATGCGCGCGCTCGATGCGCACTGCCAGCACCAGCTCCTTGATTTTGCGCGGCCAAGTGCGCCGGTCGTCCAGCAGCGCCACCCGCGCGAGCTGCTGGGTGATGGTGCTGCCGCCCTGGCGAATCTCCCCCGCGCGCAGGTTGATCCACGCCGCGCGCAGCGTGCCGCGCCAGTCCAGGCCGCGGTGCCGGTAAAAGCGCCGGTCCTCCGCGGCGAGGATGGCGTGCACCACGTGCGCCGGCACCTGGCTGAGCGTCACCGGGATGGTTTGGCCCTCGTAGAGCTTCGCCAGCACGGCGCCGTCGCTGGAATAGACGACGGTCGGCTGCGGCGCTGTTGGGCCGGCGAGGGGGTAGGGGCGCATGGTGGCGCCAAGGAAGGCCATGCCGGCACACAGCGCCAGCGAGAGCAGCGCGAAGCAGCTCCACCCCAGCGTGTTGACGAGCCCGGCGGCGGGATGGCGCGCGCGCGCGCGCAAGCGGCGAAGCGCGGCCTGCGCGGTGATGGGCGTCTGCGCGCCGCGCCGCGCCTGATCTCGCTTCCGTCGCCGTGTTCGGTGGTGGGCCATGCCGCATCGTCCTCGCCGAAATCCGGACCGCCGCCGCTGTTGTTCCCGCGCCCGCGCGTCCTCGCGCGGGCGTGGATGCGCCGCTTTGCCGACATTGGCTGAGTACTCCTACCGTGCTGCACGTCCGCCACCCTAAAAAGGCGATGGCGACCCACGGCCAGCACGCTGAAGCGCCATGCCATGACAATACGCCTGCTCCGTGTGGTGGATCAGTCTCTCTATGCCGCCATATTTCCTTATGACGCTCCCCTCCCCACATAGGGGAGGGGGCTGGGGGAGAGGTCGCGCGTGGCGGGCGAGAGTCCGTATTTTACCGACGCGGACATCTAGATGTTATGGCTAAGACGGTACTCCGCGAGCCTGCCGGCGATGACATTATGACGTCCGCCTCTGTAATGGCATGGCGCTTCAGCGTCCTTCCCACCGTGCGCACCCTCCTTGAGAGGGGCATTGGACGGACTACGGCAGTCGCATCAGCCGATGGCGTCGGGCGGCGCGACGGTCGGCTCGGCCAGCGCCGCCGCTTCCGCGAAGATGGCGCACAGTCGTTCCGCGCAGCGCGACCAAGGGAAGGCCGCCGCGCGCGCCAGTCCCGCCTCCCGCATCGCCCGCAGGCGTTCGGGATGGTTCAACAGGGTCGGAATCTCGGCTTGCCAGAGGATACGTTCGAGGGGGATGATCAGTCCGGCGTCGCCCACCGTCTCCGGCAGCGCGCCCTGGTTCGACGCCACCACCGGCGTGCCGACGGCCATCGCCTCCAGCGCCGGCAGGCCGAATCCTTCGTATCGCGACGGCATCAGCAGCACGTCCGCCGCGGCGATGATGGGGGGCAGCTCCGCCTGCGGGAGGTAGCCGGGCAGGTGAATGCACGCGCGAAAACGCGCCCGCGCCAGCGCGCGCTGTACGTCCTGGTAGCCCCATCCCCACGTGCCGACGATGACCAGGTGATGGGGAAGGCCGGCGGCTTTCCAGGCGTCGAACCAGCGGATGAGATTGGCGAAATTCTTCTTCGGCTCGATGGTGCTCACCGCGAGCAGGAAGGGCGCGGCGATCCCCAGCCGCGCGCGCGCGGCGGCGATGGCCTCCGGGGCCGGCATGGGGGGCATCTCCACCCCCAGCGGCGCCGTGCGCACGCGCTCCAAGGGTACGCGGCAATGGCGGACGACATCGCGGGCGGACACGTCGCTGGGCGTGGCCACCAGCGTGGCGCGCCGCGCCGACGGCGGCAGCAGCAGGCGATAATTCAGCGCGTTCCCCCGCCGGCAGAGGTGCGGGTGCGTCAGCGCGATGGTATCGTGGATGAAGACGACGGACGGGCCGTCCCAGCGCAGCGGGATCAGATACCCCGGCGCGTAGAGCAGCTCGGCGTCCTCGTCGGCCAGCAGGCGCTTCAGGTGCGCCTGCTGCCACCAGAGGCGCTTCAGGCGCTGCCCGGCGCGGACCGGCGCGCGAATGACGCGGTAGGGGCGCGCGGTCTCGCCCAGATGCCGCTCGATCGGCACGTCTTCCAGGGCGAGAATGGTGAAACGGTGGCGCGTCTCCAGCGTGAGCAGTGCGCGAAGCTGGTGCAGCGTGGCGTGCTGCACCCCGGAAAAGGCACCGTATACCAGCAGGGCATCAACGACGATATGCATGCGGGGTTGGCGGTCGCGCGGCGCGTCAGGGGGCCGCGCCGGGCGTCGGAGGATTGAGCCAGTCAGCGATGGGGGGCGGATTGAGGAAGGGGTTGTTCTTCTTCTCTTCGCCGATGGTCGTCATCTCATAGTGCCCGGTGAGCACGACCGTCTCCTCGGGCAGCGTGAACAGGCGCTCGCGGATGCTTTTGTAGTGCAGCTCCTGATCGCCGGAGCCGTCGCGGAAATTCGTGCGGCCCAGCGAGTGGTAGAGCAGGGTGTCGCCGCTGAACAGCAGGGGACGGCCCTGGTAGTTCGTGCGCAGGCAGATGCTGCCGGGGCTGTGGCCCGGGGTATGGATCACCTGCAGCACCATGCCGTCGAGGGTGACCAGGTCGCCGTCTTTCAGCAGGCGGTCCACCTTCGGCAGGCCGCCTTCCAGCGTATAGGCGTCCTTCGGATAGGCCGCCACGGGTTTCCCGCCCGGCGGCGGCAGTTTGGCGCCGTCCGCGCCGCGCGTATCCGCCGCGTGCATGAGGAGCTGCGCCCCCGTCTTTTTTTTCAGGAAGCCGACGGCGCCGATATGATCAATGTGCCCGTGCGTGAGGATGATGTATTTCAGCTTCAGCTTATTGTCGTCGAGCACTTTGGCGATGCGCTCCGCGTCCCGGCCAAGGGCGCGCCAGGTGCCGTAGATGAGCAGCTTTTTGCCGGTGTTGGGGTCCTCGACCGACTCACCGTCGCCGCGCGCGAGTTCTTCCGCCGTGGCCTTGCGCGATGTGCCGGTGGCGATATCCACCAGCAGCTTCTCCGCGCCCATCGCCAGGTTGTCGCCGGGATCAATCACGATGGCCTCGCGGTTTTTCCCGGCGATGATGAAGCAGTTCGTCTGCCAGAAATCCTCCACCACCAGGTGGTAAATCCGGGCCTCCGGGGGAAGGATGGTGGGATCGGCAGGCCGGGCGACCGGCTGTTGCGCCAGCGCCGTGATGCCCCACAGCAGGACGATCAGGGTCACGGACCATCGGACGGTGTGTCGCATCGGCGCTACCTCATTCCTCTCTGACACCGCGCGGGGTGCATCCTCATCTTTCGCCTCCTTCGCCGCTCGCGTCGTAACTCCCTTTTACCCGGCGGGCTTGCCGTCAATCAGGGCGCCAGCGCCAGCCACATATGGTCGAGATAATCGGTGCAGCCGATGCCGCGCCAGAAGGCCTGCGATACGGGATTGTGATGCGCGACGTTCAGCTGGATGCTCGTCACCCCGTGCCGGCGGAACCAGGCCAGGGCATCGGCCACCAGCCGCTTCCCCACGCCCCGCCGACGGCAGGCGGACGTGACGCACAGGTCGGCGATGAAGCCGTAGCGCGGGATGGGGAAGATGGGCGGATTTTCCGCCACGTAGGCGAGCAGGTAGCCGACCACGCCCTCTGCGACGACGGCAACCAGGGGGCGGCACATGTCGTCATGCAGCATGGGCGTCACGTGGCGCATATACTTCACGCGCCCGCCATCCGGAATGCCGAAGCGGGCATCGAGATCGGCATGGAACGACATGAGCTCGACCCACAGGTCGCCGATGACCTCCAGATCCTTGCGCGTCGCCGGCCGGATGATCACCGGCGCCTCCAACACCGGGGTGTGGTCGCTGCTCACGGCAGGAATTATACCCGATCTCCAGAACTTTGCGGAAATACTGGAGCACGACGGGCGTACCGTTCGTCGTGGAAGGGCGCCATCATGGCGGAAGCTTCACCCGCGCGCATCCGGCCGGCGGCCGTCGCCGGCGCGTTCTACGCCGCCGGCGCGGATGCGCTGCGCCGGGAAATTGAGGCGGCATTCACCGCGCCGCTGGGGCCGGGCGTCGTCCCGCGCGCCGCCGCGGGGCCGCGCCGCCTGGCGGGCATCGTGGCGCCGCACGCCGGGTACTGCTATTCCGGGCCGGGGGCGGCATGGGCGTATGCGGAAGTCGCCCGCGACGGGCGGCCCGCGGGCGCGGTGATCCTGGGCGTGAATCACGCGCGGTATTACACCGCGGACTCCGCGCTGGCGCTCTCGTCGGCGGCGGGATGGGCGACCCCGCTGGGGGTGATGCCGGTGGCGCGCGAATTGGGGGGCGCGCTGCGGGCGCTGGATGCCGATGTCGGGGTGGATGATCTCTCGCACGCCCACGAGCACTCGCTGGAAGTACAGGTGCCTTTTCTGCAATACCTCTTCGGGGAGCTGCCGATCCTGCCCATCGCCGTCGGGCATACGACGCGCGACGCCGTGCTGGCGCTGGGCATGGCGCTGGCGACGCTCTGCGCCGCGCATGACCTGCTGCTCATCGCCAGTACCGATTTCTCGCACCAGGTGCCCGCGGAGGTGGCGCGCGAGCGAGACGCGCTGGCGCTTGACCGCATCCGCGCGGTGGATCCGCTCGGTCTCCTCGCGGTGGTGGCGGCGCGCGACATTTCCATGTGCGGCTCCCTGCCGACGGCGATTGCGCTGGTGGCCGCGAAAGCGATGGGCGTGGAGGACGGCGCGGTGCTGCACTACCACACGTCCGGTGACGTCACCGGCGATACCCGGCAGGTGGTGGGATACGGGGCGGTCGCCCTGCAAAAACGGCAGCGCTCGAAAAGATCATAAAAACCAACGCATTACTCGCAAAACCTCTTGACGCAACGCGCCGTCTGAGGTATTCATTACTCAGAGTAATGAATCGCCCGCGCGCAGCGGGCCGTGGAGAAGGGAGCAGGAGATGACGCCATCAGTCTATCTGGATCACGCCGCGACGACGCCGGTTGCGCCGGAGGTGCTCGAGGCGATGCTGCCGTACTATCGCGAATGCTGGGGCAACCCGTCGAGCATCCACGGCTTCGGCCGCCAGGCCGCCGAGGGCGTGCAGGCGGCGCGCGAGCGCGTGGCCGCGCTGCTGGGCGCGACGCCGAACGAGATCATCTTCACCAGCGGCGGCACCGAGGCTGACAACCTGGCGATCTTCGGCGCCGCGCTGGCGAAGGAGGGGAAAGGCAAGCACCTCCTCACCAGCGCCGTCGAACACCACGCCGTCTCCCATGCCACCGCGGCGCTGGAGAAGCGCGGCTGGGAGGTCACCTACCTGCCAGTGGATGGCGGCGGGCGCGTGGACCCCGAGGCGGTGCGCGCGGCGCTGCGCCCGGATACCGTCCTCGTCACCATCATGCACGCCAATAATGAGGTCGGCACCGTGCAGCCCATCGCCGAGATCGGCGCCCTCTGCCGCGACGCGGGGGTCTGGCTCCATACCGACGCCGTGCAGTCCGTCGGGCACATTCCGACGCCGGTGGGCGAGCTGCACGCGGATATGCTCTCCCTGTCCGGCCATAAACTCTACGGCCCCAAGGGGGTGGGGGCGCTCTACCTGCGCAAGGGTGTGCGCATCAAGCCGTTGTTTTACGGCGGCGGCCACGAGCGCAACCTGCGTAGCGGCACGGAAAACGTGCCCGGCATCGTCGGCCTGGGCCGCGCGGCGGAGCTGGCGATGGCGGAGATGGCGGGCGAGGCGGCGCGCCAGGCGGCGCTGCGCGATAAACTCATTGACGGCATCCTCGCGCGGATTCCCGACTCCTTCGCCACCGGCAGCCGCGAGCATCGCCTGCCGAACAACGCCAGCGTGAGCATCAAGTACATCGAGGGCGAGGCGCAGTTGCTGCGGCTGGACGCGGTGGGCATTGCCGCCTCCAGCGGCTCGGCCTGCACGTCCGGCTCGCTCGATCCCTCGCACGTGCTGCTGGCGATGGGCATCCCGGTGGAGTTCGCCCACGGCTCGCTGCGCTTCTCGCTGGGCCGCGGCACCACCGAGGCGGAGATTGACTACGTGCTGGAGCAGCTTCCGCCCATCGTGGAGACGCTGCGGGCCATGTCCCCCTTCAAAGCGGGGGCGCCATTCCCGAGCTGATGAACGACGGCAGCGGGAGGGGGGGCGCATGACGGCTCGCCCCCCATCTGCGTCACGAGAGGGTTCGCGTCCCCTTCGTGCTCGTACTCGTACTCGTCGGAGCGCGGACATCCTGTCCGCCCGTAGCTGATTTCGAGTACGAGTACGAGCACGAGTACGAAAAGAGCGCTGACGCGCTGATGATGCATATGCCCCCCGCCCACCCCGACACAATCCGTTCACGTCGAAAAAAGGGAGACGGCAAAACCTACACGAAGAAATACTATGGAAGGCCTGAACCGTCATGAATGACCCATCACACCGTACGCCGAATAACCTCTTTCGCCTGCTCGCCTACATCCGGCCATACTGGCCCTTCTTCGCGCTGGCCACCCTCTGCGGCATCGTCAAATTTTTAGTGCCGGTCATCAACAACGTCCTCGTCGGGCGGGGCATTGACGTGCTCACCGCCGCGTATGCCGGCGATCTGCCGCGTGACGCCGCCTGGGGGCAGGTGACCTTCTGGGCGCTGCTCGGCATGGGGCTGGCGGCCGGCAGCGCGCTGCCCGTCTACCTGCGCTCGCGCATCGGCGCGCGCGCGGTTTGGTCGGTGGTGCGCGACCTGCGCTGCGATCTCTACGCCCATATCCAAAAACTCTCCCACTCCTTTTTCGACGCCCATCGCTCCGGCTCGCTCACCAGCCGCATCATCGGCGACGTGGAAGCGGTGCAGCCATTTCTGAACCAGGGGCTCATCCAGTCCTGGATGAACGTCGTGCAGATCACCGTGGTGATGAGCATCCTCTTCTCGCAGAACGTGAAGCTGGCGCTCCTCTCCATGGCGCTCATCCCCTTCCACGTCGTCGTGCAGCGCCTGTTGAGCTGGCGGGTGAAGGCGAACGCCCGCGCCATTCGCGATCAACTGGCCGGGCTGGCCGGGGCGACGCAGGAGAAGCTGGCCGCCTCCACCGTGGTGAAGACCTTCACCCGCGAGGATGACGAGGTGCAGCGCTTCAGCGAGGACTCCAACTCGCTCATTGACCTCGGCATCTACAACTCGCACTTAAACGGCCTCAGCCAGGCGGCCGTGACCGGCATCAACGCGCTGGCGCCGCTGCTCATCCTGCTCATCGGCGGGCATATCGGCATCTTCCAGCCCGGCGAGCTCTCCATCGGCCTCATCGCCCAGTTCATCCTCATGCAGGGGCAGGTCTATGGGCCGTTCGAGCGGCTGAACGAGATGCAGCTCATCACCGCCAACGCGCTGGGCGCCACGGACCGCATCTTCGAGATTTTCGACACTGAGCCGGAGATCGCCGACCGCCCCGGCGCGGTGAAAGCGCCGCGTGTCGCCGGCGACATCCGCGTGTCTGCGCTCACCTTCCGTTACCCCGACGCGCTGTCCCCCGCGCTGGCCGACTTCACGCTGCACATCCCCGCGCGGACCACCACCGCCCTCGTCGGGCCGTCGGGCGGCGGCAAAACCACGGTGACGCACCTGCTGAACCGGTTCTACGACTGGGAAGCCGGCTCCATCGCCATTGACGGCCGCGATATCCGCGACTACACGGTGTATTCGCTGCGCGCGCAGGTAGGGCTGGTGCCGCAGGACCCGATGCTGTTCTCCGGCACCATCGAGGAGAACATCCTCTACGGCCGGCCGGACGCCACCTCCGAGGAGGTGCGCCGGGCTGCGGAGCAGGCGTACGCGCTGGGCTTCATCGAAGAGCTCGACCAGGGTTTCAATACCATGCTCGGTGAACGGGGCATCAAGCTTTCCGGCGGGCAAAAGCAGCGGATCGCCATCGCCCGCGCGTTTTTGAAGGACCCCGCCATCCTCATCCTCGACGAGGCGACCAGCGCGCTGGACTCCGAGAGCGAGCGCATCGTGCAGCAGGCGCTGGAGGCGCTGATGCGCGACCGCACCACCCTCGTCATCGCGCACCGGCTGGCCACCGTCATCCGCGCCGACCAGATCGCGGTGATTGAACGCGGGCGAGTGGCGGAATGCGGGCGCCACGCGGAGCTGCTGGCATGCAACGGGCTCTACGCCATGCTCTGCCGGCAGCAGTTCGGCGCGCAACTGCCGGGCCTGCCCGCGCTCGATTAACCGCGCGCCCCCGGCGGACGCAGGCCGTAGCGGGACGATGCGATGGCGCCGCGCGCGGAGGAACAGGCTGCAGCTATGGTCACCGTCTGGAACAGGGCGGGAGCCCGGCCACATACCGAAGCGGAAGCCCATCTACATCCCTGCCGCCTCCCCGGCGATCGCCCTGAACGCGGCCCGCCGCTCCGCCAGGCCGAAATTCTCCAGCGCGTTATCGCGCAGCAGCATCGTGCCGACCCGCGCGGCATACTCCTCGCCGAAGCGGCCTTCTTCCACCTTCTCGGCGAGGACGCGGGCGATTTCGCGGCGGGCGATGGCGGCGTGGCCGTAGCTGCCCTCCACGAAGATGAAATCGCCGCCGAAGCCGTGGAGCTTGCTGGCGGGCACGGTGTCGAGCATGTCGGAGAGCGCGCGCCGGCCCGCCGCGGGGTTGATGATCCACATCCAGCAGAAATCCACGGTGACATTCGGAAAATTCTTCGCCAGCGTCGCCAGCTCTTCCTGATACGGATACGAGATGTGGTAGATGTCAAAACCCGTCCGCGGATATTTCATGAACAGGTTGGCGAGTAGTGCCGCCCGGCTGTTGGTAATCAGGTTGCCGTTGCCCTCCTGCAGGCCGGTGTGGAACTTCATGCGGATGCCGTATTCGCCGCACTTGCGGCAGAGATAATGCATGATGAAGTCCTCGAATGCCTGCACCTCGCGGCGGTCCGGATAATCGCTGAACGCCAGCAGGCGATTGAAGACATGCTCGGCATCGGCGCGGGGAACATCCGCCCAGCAAAGGGTGCGGTCGTAGGCGCGACCCACCTTGAAGGCGCCGGCGATGGCCCCGTATTGCGCAAAGTACCGGTCAATCGCCAGCAGGTAATCATCAAGACAGGCGATGCGCATCCCAGATTCCTCCGCCAGCCGTGCGCACTGCGTGCCCGTAAAATTATCCACCATATCCACGATGAAGCAGTCGGGGTCAAAATCGGGATTGAAGACCAGCTTCGGCCCGAAGGGATTGGTCATCGCGAAGTCTATGCCGGCGCGGTCGAACACCCGGCGGGTGAAGCCCGGCGCGATGGCCGCGCGCATCGCGTCGGTGAGCGCGTCCACCGTGTCGGCGGAGAAATCCTCGATGCCGTAGAGATCGCGGATGGCGATGCGCAGCGCTTCGCAATAGGCGGTGTTCCACGCCTTACGATACCACGGCTCCAGCAGCGCCCAGCGCGCGCGCGGCGACAGGCCGTTCTTCCCATCCATCACGCGCTCGTAATCGGCGCGCGGCAGCCCGGCGCTGATCAGGTCGCAGTTGGCGTAATGGATGAACACACGCCCGAGGTGGATATCCTCCCCGCGCGGCAGCTCCGACTCCCGCTGCAGATGCTCGTGGCAATCCACGGCGGGCACGGCATCCAGGTGGGCCTTCAGGCGGCGGTACAGGTCAGTCTCGTAGGTGGGCATGGCATGACCTCACGGCGGGCATTGACGGTGAATTTCGGCGGGGTAGGGGAATGTCCTGCTCACCGCCCATACCATGCGACGAGTTTCCGCAGCGTCTGCCGTTTGCACAGGCTGGCGAGGCGGGCGCGCTCCACCGGGAGGTTCTGCACGGGCGAGATGCCGTAGGCGTGGTTGGCAAGCTGCACCCCGCGCGCCATGCAGTCGGCATCGGGGGCGGGCAGCTTGCGCCCCACCGCGTAGGCGCGGGCGAACCAGCAGGTCATCGGATAGGTGAGGAAGAGGGCGCCGAGGCCGTCGAGCAGCGGGTAGTGGTAGAAATTCGGGCCGAAATAGCCCATGCTCTCCAGCCGCAGGCGCAGGCAGCGCGCGATCGGCTCCACCACCGCGTCGGGCGGGATGCCCAGCGGGTCCTCGAGGATGAAGAAGGGGACGCGGGGGAAATCCGCGCGCAGCCGCGGCACGAACCCGCCGCCATCCACCATGCGCAGGTAGAGCCACAATCGCTGGAAGAAGGAGCTTTTCGCCCCCCAGCGATCCTCGCGGCCGTAGAGACACAGGTGCTGGCGGAAGGCGGTGAGCACCAGGGCGGGCGGGGCGTTCCGCTCCAGCGGATTCACCCGCATCGTGGCGGTGGCCTTCTGGTAGATGGTATTGAGCAGGACCTCCAGCGCCGGCGCGTCAAGCTGGTCAATGCGCAGCGAGCCGAGCAGCTCGATGGCGTCCACGCACCCCACCACGCGGGTCGTCAGGTCGAACTCCTCCGCGGCCAGCAGGCGCAGGAAGAGATCGGTGACGCGCGCGGCGTGCCCCCAGGGCAGGTAGATCGCCTCGGTGAAGCGCGGCGGCGCCATCTCCGCCGGGTCGCCGTGGATCACCTCGGTCGCCAGCGCCTCCAGCTCCGCACGATACTCGGTTAACGGTTGGCCGTCATTCGCCGCCACCGCCGGGCAATCATACCGCAGGTCAATCCGCACGCCGTCGCCGGTGGGGATATGCTTGAACGGGTAGGCGCGGCAGGCCAGCGGCTTGGCCTCCGCGCCGAATTTCGCGTGAATGCGGCAGCGGTTGTCGCCATCCAGAAAGACGCAGTCGCCGCCCGGACGGTGATTCAGCCGCACCGTGTCGCCGTAGGGGACCATCAGCTTCACGCCTTTGAGCCCCGGCTCCCGCTCCCACCCCTGCGCGCGGATCCGCGCCGCCTCCTCCGCGGAGAGCGCGATGGTGAAGATCCCTTTGCAGCAGGCGGCGCAGCCCCGGCAGGCAAAACACTGGTATGCGGGCAGGCTCACACGCGATACATCGGTCATGGCGCGATCCCTCACGGTCATCATACCCATTCCAGCCGCTATCCGGCAACTCGTGCGCGCATGACCAGGCCGCGGAAATTGCGCATGCGTCCGCGTGGGGGTGACGAGGAGAAGAGGTGAAGAGGTGACAAGGTGAAGAGGTGAGGTGACGCGCGGAAGGGATGGGGAAGAGCGTGGGCGGCTCCTCCGCGCGCGGCTCGACGGCGTCTCGCCCTCCAGGGGATGCGAGTACGAGTACGAATAGTGCCCACCGGAGCGCCCATTGGAGCGCGGACATCCTGTCCGCACGTATCTGAAGTACGACTACGAGTACGACGGGGAGGAACGCCCGCCCAGGCCCCCATACGCGTCACGCCAGGGTTCGCGTATCCTTCGTACTCGTGCTCGTACTCGCAATAATTCGGCGCCCGGCGCTGTGATCGGAAAAATGGTGACGCCGTCGCGCCGGCCGGCAGAACGCGCGCATAATTTGCGGGGGCGGCAGGAATTTCCCCGCTGACGGGCAAGAAGGGGAACAGCCTATTCCTGGAGTTCGCACGATGCCCGATATGCTGGTCAAACTGTACGAGCTGCCCGATTTCGCCGGCCTGCTGGACGAGCTGCGCGGCGCCGGCGTGGAAATCCGCCCGGCGTTCTCTTTCGAAAAGCGCATCGTCGGCGACTGGATCACCGCCCATTTCTCCGCGTCGTGGGCGGCGGAGGCCGAGCGCGGCTTCGCCGCGACGCCCGTCTCCACGCTCGTCGCGGTGGAGGACGGCATCCTGCTGGGCTTCGGCAGCTATGACTGCACCGCCCTCGGCTTTTTCGGGCCGACGGGCGTGCGCGAGGACCAGCGCGGGCGCG
Source organism: Armatimonadota bacterium (assembly GCA_029553475.1). Taxonomy (GTDB): domain Bacteria; phylum Armatimonadota; class Hebobacteria; order CAIYQO01; family CAIYQO01; genus JAKIYB01. The sequence goes on along the minus strand of JAKPKV010000030.1, from coordinate 109,179 downwards.
GCCTCGGCACGGCGCTGCTCGGCGCCTGCCTGAAGGCGATGTGGGACAAGGGCTATGGCTACGCCGTCATCGGCGGCGCCGGCCCGGTGGAGTTCTACCGCAAGGCGGTCGGCGCGACGGTCATCGAGGGATCGGTGCCGGGCATTTACCGCAACCTGCTGAAAGCGCAGCCGCTGGAGGTCTGAGATGAGCTGGAAATGGGAGGAATTGACCGCGCCGGAGTTCGCGCGGGCGCTGGAGGCGGTGGAACAGACCTGCCTGCTGCCGCTGGGCGTGCTGGAAAAGCACGGCGAGCACCTGCCGCTGGGGATGGACGTGCTGGCGGCGGCGCGCGTCGCCGAACGCGCGGTGGCGCTGGAGCCGGCCATCCTCTTCCCGACCTTCTATTACGGGCAGATTCACGAGGCGAAGCAGTACCCCGGCACCATCGCCATCCGTCACGACCTGATGGCGGCGCTGCTGGAGAACCTCTGCGAGGAGATCGCCCGCAACGGCTGCCGGAAGATCGTCCTCCTCAACGGGCACGGCGGCAACGAAAATTTTCTCGGCCAATTCGCCTTCCGCATGCTGGAATCCCCGCGCGCGTTCACGCTCTATATCATCACGCTGAGTCACTACCTGCGGCCGACACTCGGCAGCGAGGAATGGAAAGCCATGATGGAGAGCGAATTTGACGAACACGGTGGGGAAGCGGAAACGAGCGTGATGCTGGCCATCAATCCCGAGCTGGTGAAGCTGGAGCAGCGGGGTCCCGTCGGCGCGCCGCAAAAGCGGCTGGCGCACCTGCCCTGCGCCACGCCGGTCTGGTGGTACGCCGATTTCCCCACCCACTACGCCGGCGACGCGGCGCGCGCCACCGCCGAGAAGGGCGAATTCCTGCTGCGCGCCTACAGCACCCGCGTGGCGGAGATTCTCACCGCGGTGAAAGCCGATATCGAAGCGCCGCGGCTGCAGGCCGAATACACGGCGCGCACGCAACATTGAGGGACGACGATGACGACAACCTTTTCTTGTGACGACACCTACCTGGCGAAGGCCGAGCGCACGCGGGAAAAACGCATGCGGTGGTGGCACGCCGCGCGCTTCGGCATGTTCATCCACTGGGGGCTGTACTCCCAGCTCGGGCGCAACGAGTGGGTGATGAACCTGGAGCGGATCCCCCTCCCGGCGTACGAGCCGCTGGCGGAGCGCTGGCATCCCAAGCCGGGCTTCGCGCGGGAGTGGGCGCAGTTGGCCAAGGCCGCCGGGATGCGCTACATGGTGCTCACCACCAAGCACCACGAGGGCTTTTGCCTGTGGGATACGGAGCAGACCGACTACAATGCGGTGCGGCGCGGGCCGGGGCGCGACCTGGTGGCGGAATACGTCGAGGCCGCGCGCGAAGCCGGCCTGCGCGTGGGGTTCTATTACTCGCTGATGGACTGGCACCATCCGGACGGCATCCGCTGCCGCGAGGATGAAGACGCGCGCCAGCGCTTCATCGCCTTCACCCAGGGCTGCGTGCGTGAGCTGCTGTCGAATTACGGCAAAATTGACATCCTCTGGTACGACGTCTCCTGGCCGCTGGCCTCGCCGCGGCTCTGGGACAGCTACCGCATGAACGCGATGGCGCGCGCGCTGCAGCCGGACATTCTCATCAACGACCGCGCGCAAATCCCCGAGGATTTCGGCACGCCGGAGGAGCATATCACCCCGGAAGCCGTCGGCCGCGCCTGGGAAGCGTGCATGACCTTCAACGGCTCCTGGGGCTGGCAGCGGACGCCGCCGGAAGACTGGCATTCCGTCCGCAAGGTGCTGGAGATGCTGCGCACCTGCACCGCCGGCGGCGGCAACCTGCTGCTGAACATCGGCCCGCACCCCGACGGCAGCGTGCCGGCGGAAGCGGTGGAGCGGCTGACGGCGGTGGGGAAATGGCTGGAGACCTACGGCGACGTGATCTACGGCGAGGTGGACCGCGTCGGCGCCATCGTCTCCGCCCTGGGCAACTGGACGCGCAAGGGCGACACCTATTACTACTGGTGCTCCCGCTGGCCGGGCACGGAGCTGGCCATCGGCGCGCTGCACGGCACACTGCACGCGGCGCGGCTCTATCCCGACGGCCCGGCGCTGCCGTTCACGCAGGAGAAGGATCGGCTGGTCATCTCCGGCCTGCCGGCGGAGTGCCCCGATCCCATCGCGCAGACGGCGATCATCGCGCTGACCTTCACCGGCGGCGTGCGCCAGTATTTCAACATGGGGCCGGTGCCGCCGGAGGTGATCCCCGCCGATCTCTCCGGGAAAGACCTGTCGCCGAATCTGCGGCACTGGCAACTCTCCGCGCTGCGCCCGAAAACCGGGGGCGTGGCGGACGCGCCGGCCGTCACGCTGGCGGATGCCGCGGGCTGGCAGCCGGTGCAGTCGCGCGAGGGCGACGGCTTCGTGCTCGTGCACGACCGCGTCGGCGACGGCGACGGGCTGGTCTACCTGGGCGCGCGGCTCCAGGTCCCCGCCGACGGCCGCTGGATCCTCCACCTCGGCCATGACGGCGGCGTGCGGGTGTTCATGGACGGCCAGCCGCTGTTCGCCGAGCCGAAATGCGCCAACCCCGCCGTGCCCGGCCGCTCCAGCATCCCGCTGGCGCTCGCCGCCGGCCAGCACGAGCTGATGATCGCCTTCGACACCGCCGCCGGCCGCGGCTGGGGCATCTTCGCCCGCTTCGAAGCCCCGAAACACGGCCGCAAGAAGGGGGAGAAACCGATCTTCCCGGCGGTGATAGAGTAGGAAATATCGTCTTCCGGGCGCTCGCCCGCCCGGTAATATCTGCAGCTCCCTGTTATGCCCGTGCCAGCTCCCGGTCGCCCACCGCGGCGATCCACTCGCGCGTCCACTCGACGGCGGGATAGTTCAGATCGCAGATGCAGGTGGCGAGGAAGATCATCCCGTCAATGCGCCCTTCTTCCAGCCAGCGCAGGCCGAGGGCGCACTGCGCTTCCATCTGCGCCGCGGTGATCTCCTTGCCGGCGCTGAAGTCGAACAGGTAGCAGCCGAGCATCCGCCGCTTGCCGGGGGTGAGTGCTTCCGCGCGGGCGAAATGCTCCTCCAGCTTCGCCAGGTTCTCCGGCTTCCACGTCCAGAAGGTCACGATGTCGCACTGCGCCAGGTGCGCCTGTACCGGCAGGTCGAGATCATGGTCATACAGCACCACCCACAGGTCGAGCGGGCGGGGGGCGGCATGCAGATGTGCGCGGAATTCGGCGAGCCGCGGCACGCCCATCCGGCTGAAGACGCCGCGCGCGTCCAGCGGATGGAAAAAGTCGTCCATGATCGCCCCGGTGATATTGGGGAATTCTTCCGCCAGCGCCAGCACCGCTTCCAGATCGGACTGCGCGTTGTTGCGCGTGGAGGAGGAATCGCCGATGATGGACCAGACCACCCGCTTCAGCGGCGTGAAGGAGCGCGCGTAGAGATCGAACTGCGCCGGCTCCGGCTTCCCGCCGAAACACACCATGATGAGATTCGGCACGCCCAGGTAATACGCCCCCTCCGCCGGCGTCATGCGCGAGCCGCGGTAGAGGTTGTACACCGTATCGTGGCTCCCCGCCTCGTGGCCCCACACCCAGAAGTGATCGCGAACGGCAGACATACGATACCCTCCTGAAACGGCTAGATCAGCGCGCCGGACGTGCGCCTGCGCGAGTTGTCCGGTCGGGAGGACCAGTGGCCGGCTGGAAGCCGGCGGTCCGACGGCCGGGCAGCGAACGCTGTGCGCAAATACAACGCCGCCGTCATGATCTAGCCGATTATCGCGGGAGGGGAGCGCGCGGTCAAGGGGCGGGAGGAATTCCGCGCCGTGCCGCGAAGTGGGTCGTGACGCAGTAAAGGAGCCGCCGATGTCTGATGTCACACGCTTTCGCCTGTACCAGGATACCCACTACGCCGTGACCCCGTGGCCTTTCGCGGAAGATTGGCGCGCGGTGGTCGCGTCCTTGCCGACCGACCTGCCGAACGGCACTGCCGATTTTGCGCAGTTTTGCCCGGATGACCACTACAACCGCGCGCACGGGCCGATGGCCCACGCCCACTCCGCCGTGCGCAGCGAGATGGCGGTCTATCGCGACGGCGACGCGCTCATCGTGCTCATGCGCCTGTGGGACGGCGCGCCGCTGCCGGAGCGCCGCGCGACGAGGAACGGCGACGGGGCGAACGTGCTGCTCATGGCCGATGCGAACGCGGATGAAGCGCTCTATGTCGGCATAGATCCCGACGGCAACTCCCTGGCCCTGCGCTGGAACGGCCTGCGGCCGGACAGCAGCGATACGACGATGGGCACGCCGCCGGCGCCGGCGGGGTGTCATCAAGCGGCGGCCTGCCGGGGCGATGGCTGCTGGGCGGCGGGCTTTCGCGTGCCGCTGGCGGCCATTCCGGGCGTCACAGGCGCGCCGGACACCGTCGCCTTCACCTGCGGCCGCCTGTGGGGCGAGGATTTTGAGCACAGTGCGTGGGCAACCTCGCTGGTCTGGGCGCCGCAACCGGCGGAGATGGGCACGCTGCACCTCGGCGCCTGGCAGCGCCCGGAACGGCCCTACCTGCGCCGGGCGGACCTGGCGTACGACGCGGAAGCGGAAACCGGGGAGCTGACGTTCTCGGTGGGTGGGTTGGCCGACGGCGAGACCGCGGCGGTGCAGGTAACGCTGAACACCCACGCGACGCCGCTGGATGGCGCCGGTGATACCGTCACGCTCCCTTGGGCACCGGAGGATGGCGACAACGCGCTGATGGTGAAAGTGGGAGAGGGCCGCACGGTGGTCTTCGACTGCGAAAAGTGGTCGGGACATCGCCTCTTCCCGAAATACCCCTCCGCCGACCCGTTGCCGGAAATCGTGGCATTGATGGCGCACTTTCACGCGTGGCACGAGCGGCAAGAGCGGCGGTACGTCGCGCCCGGCACCTGGGCGAATCTGGTGATGAAGGCCTACGGCTACGACCACAACTGCGCCTTCGTCATGGAGCCGTATGCCTACGCGTGCCGCTATCTCGACCGCCGGCCGATTTACGCGCAGCGGGTGCGGGAGGCGTGCGACCGCCTGGTGCGCGAGCAATCGCCGGACGGCGTCTTTCTCTGCTACCACTTCAGCGCCGATCCGCGGCCGTTCGAGGGCGGCGCCTTCGGGCACGGCTCGGCCAGCGAGGCGCTCTGTCTGGGCTACCGCGTCATCGGGGATGACCGCTACCTGGAGGCAACGCGGCGCGCGGCGGCCGCCTATGACCGCTACGCGCTGGAGAACAACACGAACTACATGGCGTTCGTGCTCTGGCACCTGGCGGAGCTGCACGAGCTGACCGGGGAGGCGGAACACCTGGACCGCGCCGTCTGGTACGCGCAATACGGCGTCCTCCGCGGCATGAATCCTTCCGGCGCCTATCCGGGGCACAATTACTACACCGGCTATGGCAATATCACGCTGAAAGGGCTGGCGAAGCTGCTGCGCGTCCTGCCCGCCGCGCACGCGTTCTATCCGGTGCTGAAGGAGCGCGTGCTGCGCTTCACCAACCAGATCCTCTCGCGCCAGCGCGCCAACGGCCTCTTCGACGGCCGCAACCGCATGTATTTCGGCTACCAGCACACCGTGCCCGGCCTTTTTGAGGTCCTGCGCGCGCTGCCGGACGCCGCCCCCGCGCTGGTGCCCGTCCTCGTCGCCATGCTCAACGCCCGCCCCGCTTTCCCGTATCAACCGGAAGGGCTGGACGTGGCGCTGATGGCGCGGTATCTCCGGGAAAAGGAGGCAGGGAGCACGGCAGCGAGTCTGGCAGTTGAAAATCCCGCATAAAATCGGGGCCGCGGAGTTGTACTCCGCACGCATTCCCACGCTGTCTATCTGATAGACGATTATAAAAATGCGTGCGGAGTACAACTCCGCGGCCCCGGTGGGCTACCCTCTCGGCAATCCGGTAAACCGGTACCGCGGCGCCCAGCCGAGCCGCTCCCTGGCCGTCGTTACATCGAATCCGGAATCATCCTGGCCGAGATCAATGGCCTCCAGGCCGGGGGCGGGCAGCGCGAGCGCGCCGGCGGCGGCGGCGCCGATGTCGCGCGGGTCTATGAGGCCGGTATCGTACCGCTCCATCTTTGCGCCGTACTTTGTGGTGAAGTCTTCATCGTAGACGATCCACCCCGGCCGCAGGATGACGGTGCTGACGCCGTGCGTCTCGTGATAGAAGCGGGCGATGTCCTCCTGCATGATCTTCGTCAGCACGTAGAGGCTGTGGTGGAAATTATACGGCCCGTCGCCCGGCACGGCGGTGGCGCCCGGCGCCTTCGGCAGCACGCCGGTGGAGGAGATGAGTACGATGCGCGTGAGACCCTGCTCAACAGCGCAGTGGTACAGGTTCGCCGTCCCCTTCACGTTCACATCAATGGCCTGTACCGGCGTCGCGTAGCCCGTCGGGTTCGGCGCCATGTGGCAGAGCACGGCGGCGTCCATCTCCATCAGCGCGGCGCGGCACACATCGAGGTCGGCAATGCTGCCGATGACCGACTCCGCCGCCATCGGCGCTTCCCGGATATCCAGGCTGCGCACGTGGTGCGCCGCCGACAGTATGGCCGCGATGCCGCGGCCGGCGTAGCCGGCGGCGCCGGTGAGCAACACGCGCATGACAGGCTCCTTTTCCCGCGAGAGGCCCGCGGCGCCGCGAAGTTGCCGTCAACCGGGGGACTGTCCCCCTGCACGTCGTGACCAGATGATCCACAGGCCGTTCACCGGGACCCTCCCCATTTGCGCTGACGGAAACCCGCGCGCGCGTTTACCCCCCCGCCCGCTGCCGCAGACAATACCCCGCCACCTTGCGATACGCCGCGGCGTACTGGTCAACCAGCTCCGCGGTCTGTCCCTGCGTCATGCTGAAGTTCAGGCAGGTTTTCAGCAGCATCTCCGCGTGCGGGCAGGCGCCTTCCGCATAGCGGTCGCCGATCTCCACGCCGGGCAGCGCATACGGCAGATGCGACGTGCCCAGCGTCGCCAGGTTGGCGAAGATATCGTTCAGGTAGATGGGGAAGGGGATGTACCCGCCGCCGGGGGCGCCTTCCGCGCGCACCGCGTCCGCGAACCAGTCGCGGGTGACGCCCAGCGCCGCTTCGTCAATCCGCAGCATGTAGAACCACGCGCTGGTGCGCCCGCCCGGCGTCTCGGCCGGCAGGTGCAGCCCCTCCACGCCCTGCATGGCGGCGTGGAAACGCTCATACATCGCGCGGTAGTGGGCGACGATGCCCTCCAGCTTGTCAAGCTGCGCCAGCGCCACCGCGCCCTGCAGCTCGGTCATCCGGTAATTCATCGCCAGGAATGGGGTGGTGCGGATGCGCAGCAGGCCGCTGCGGTCGTACCCCTTGTCAATGAGCAGCCGGCAGCGCGAGGCGAGCTGGTCATCGTCCGTGAGGATGAGTCCCGCGTCGCCGCAGGAGATGTGCTTGTATTCGTTGATGCTGAAGCAGGAGAGCGCGCCGAAGGTGCCCACTGTCTTCCCGTTGAACTCGGCGAGATAACTCTGCGCGCAGTCTTCGATAATCGCCAGCCCGTGCGCGTCGGCGATGGCGCGCAGCGCGGTCATCTCGCACGGCGTGCCCGCCATATGCACCGGCACAATCGCTTTCGTGCGTGGGGTGATGCGCGCTTCCACGCTCGCCGGGTCCAGCAGGTGGGTGTCCGGGTCCACGTCGGCGAAGATCGGCACGAGCTGGCACCAGAGCATGCCCAGCACCGTGCCCATGTCGGTGATCGGCGCGGTGATGATCTCGTCGCCCGGCTCCAGATTCAGCGCGGCCACCGCCACGTGAATCGCGGCCGTGCAGGAGGAGGTGGGGATGCAGTGCGCCACGCCGTGCAGCTCGGCGAAGCGCGCGCAGAGCTCCTTCACCTTCTTGCCGTGCGCGTAAAAGAGCGTACCCTGCGCGAGCGCCTCGCGCAACTGCGCCAATTCGGCATCGCCATAGCGGATGAAGGCGCGCGGAGACGCGGTCACGGCCTTGGGGCCGCCCAGCAGGGCGAGGGTGTCAGCAGTCATGGGTAACCAGTCCTTTCGGTTCTTGGTGTCCTTATTGTGACGCGGATTCACCGGAGAAGCAAGCGATTTCGCCTGATTCCTGCAGGAAAATACGCCGGAGAACGCTAACTTCTCGATACGGTGGCTGTCGAAATACTGTGCAGCGATCCACCGTGAGAGGAACCGCCATGCCCACCCGTCTGCTCCGCGTCCTCCTGCTACCGGCGCTGGCGTTTGAGAAGACCCTCACCCTGAAGGATTACACCGGTCGGGGCTTCGCGCCTGATCCGGTGCAGTATGACGCGCGCCCGACCCGCGCCGAGATGCGGAAGGAAGGAAAGAATCATGACGGTGAACGTGGCGATCATCGGCGCCGGCTTCATGGGCCGCGCGCATGCCGAGTCCTATTATAAAGGCGAGCTGGGCGCGCGGGTGACGCGGGTGGTGGCGTCGCGGCGGGCGCGGGCGGAAGCGCTCGCCGCCGACCTGCCGGGCGCGGTGCGCGCCGGCGACGATTTTCAGGCGGCGCTCGACGACCCGGCGGTGGATATGGTGGATATCTGCGTGCCGACGATGTATCACGCCGACTGCGTGCTGCGCGCGGCGGCGGCGGGCAAGCACGTGCTCTGCGAAAAGCCGATGGCGGTGACGCTGGAGGAAGCGGATGCCATGATCGCCGCCTGCAAAACGGCGGGCGTGCGCTTCATGATCGCGCACGTGCTGCGCTTCTGGCCGGAATACCGGGCCGTCGTCGAGATGGTACGGGCCGGGCGCATCGGGCGGCTGCGGCAGGTGGTCTGCCGGCGGCTGTCGCAGGGGCCGGCGTGGAACGACCACGCGAGCTGGTTCCTCGATCCCGCGCGCGGCGGCGGCGCGGTGCGCGACCTGGCGATTCACGACTACGATGTCATCGCCTGGCTCGCGGGGTTGCCGATGGCGGTGCGGGCGATGGGCGACGTGAACCACTTCACCGCCCTCTTCGCGCTGCCCGATGGCGTCTTCGCGCAGGTGGAAGCCAGCATGGCGATGCCCGCCGGATTCCCGTTCACCATGTCCCTTATGGCGGTGGGGGAGGACGGCGTCGCCATCTTCGATGGCCGCACCGGCGCGGTGACGCTCATCGCCGGCGGCGAGGAGCAGGCGGTGACGGTGGAGGGCAGCCGCGTCTTCGCGCAGAACACCTCCGCCGAGATTGACGCCTACTACCACGAAATCGCGTATTTTCTGGAATGCGTGCGCGCCGGCGCCGAACCCGCGCGCGCCACCCCGGAAAGCTCGCGCGATGCGCTGGCGCTGGCGATCCGGGTCCAGGCCGCGCTGGAAGGGGCCTAGCATGCTGCGGATAGGGTATGCGGTAGCGGACATCACGCCGAAGGTCGGCCTCACGTTGAGCGGCTTCGCCTCGCGGTGCGACCGGCCGTCAGAGGCGATTGACGATCCGCTGGAAGCGCACGTGCTCATCGCCGATAGCGGCGAGGGGCCGGTGTTGCTGGCGGTGTTTGATCTGCTGGCGCTGGGGCCGGAGGTGACGGAGGCGTTGCACCGGGCGCTGGATGCCGCGGTAGCCGTGCCCCGCGACCGGCGCATCCTCGCCTGCACGCATACCCACAGCGCCCCGGCCGCCATCACGCTGCTCGGCTGCGGCACGATGGATCCGACCTATCTGCGCCGGGTTGTCGAACGCACGACGCTCGCCGCGCGGGAGGCGGAAGCCGCCATGCGCCCGGCGACGCTGCGGATTGCCGCCGCGCCGGTGACGGGCGTGAGCTACTATCGCCGAACGCTGGCGGCAGATGGTGGCGTGAGCATGGCGGCGGATGCCGACGGCGCGCGGGGGCCTACCTGGGATGCCATGCGGCTGGTGCGCTGTGACGATGACGCGGGCCAGCCGATCGTCACCCTCCTGCACTGGGCGTGCCATCCGGTGACGCGCGGCGCGCTGGCCGTCACCGCCGATCTGCCCGGCGCGATCCGCCGGCAATTCACCGCGGCGCATGGGCTGCCGGCCTGCTTCATCCAGGGGGCGGCCGGCGATATCAATCCCACCGCCTTCGGGCAGTCGTGCGCGCAATTGCGGGCGCTGGCGGCTGACATCGTGGCGCAGCTCGGGGATATAGCCTGGAGCGAGCCGGTGGCCAACCCGCGCTGCGCGATGGTGACGCGGACGTGTGACCTCGGCTACGCGCCGCCGCTGCCGTTGGCGGCGCTCGACGCCTGGGCGGCGGGTATGCGGGCGATTGCCGAGGGCGGGGACGGGCCGGCGGACGCCGCGGCGGTGCTGCACGGCTTCTTCGGCACGAGGGCCGGGGAGGCGTTTGCGCCGCGCCACCGGCACATCGCCCGGGCGCTGGCGGCCTGGGCGGAGATTGCCGGGGCGCGGTTGCGCATGGAACCCGCGCCCACCTGTGCCGCACGGTTGAGCGTCTGGCGGCTGGGCCCGCTCGTCTGGTGTGCCATTCCGGCGGAAACCTTCGTGGAGACGGCCTTCGCGCTGCGCGAGGCGTTCCTCGGCGCGATGGTGGAGGTGCTCGCCTACGCCGCGCCCCTCATCGGCTACCTGCCCACCGACGCGGCCATTGACCAGGGGGGCTACGAAGTCGCCGACGCTTACCGCTACTACGCCCACCCGGCGGTCTTCGCGAAAGGCTCGGAGCCGGCGGTGCGCGCGGCGCTGCTGGAGATGCTCACGGCCCTGGGGCCGTGGAGTTGATGCTCTTTGAGCAATTGTTTCCGCGCTGGTGGGCTGTGCATCGGCAGGTTTGCGTCCCCCGGATTGAAATCCGGGGCTGGAGCCACGACGTCCACCTCCGTGGACTGGCCGGATCAGGCCGACCGACCGGATATCGAGCAACGCGGGAGTAAGCAGGCAAAGAGCATGCATTCCGCCCGGACCGGGGCCGCGTCGTCACTCGGCGGCCGGCTCCGGCGTCTCCTCTTCGCTGAACACCTCTGCGGTGAAGGTGAAGAGGCGGGCGCCGCGTTGCCAGGCGTCGGGGGGCAGACCGGCTTTGCGGCAGATCTGGCGTAAAAAGGTCTCCCGATCCCAGCCCCATTCCACCGGCACCTGGGGCAGCAGCAGGCCGCGCGCCTGCTCGTGCTCGATGACCAGGCCGTGCGTGCCGACCACCACCTCCTCCGGCGCGGCGGCGGCCAACGGCGAGAGGACGGAAATCTCGAGGCGCAGCGAGTCCAGCTCGCGCGCCGCGACCGGGGGGAAGCGCGGGTCGCGCAGCGCGGCGGAGACCGCCGCCTGGGTGACGGCCTCGCGCAGCGGAACATGCGCTTCTGGGAAGCCGATGCAGCCGCGAAGCTCTCCGCGCTGCTTGAGCGTGACGAAGACGCCCAACGGCCGCGTGAAGGCATCATCTTCCGGCGGCGTCGCCGTCACCCGGCTGCGCAGCACCGCCGCGGAGATCGCGCCGCGCGCCAGCGTGAGCAGCGCGCGCTGCTGGAGATGCGTGAACATTGGCATGGCGGATTCCTCGGTCCTACCGTAGCAGCATTGCACCCGCGTTGACAATGGGGGCTACGGCGAGCGGAAATACTGGGTGCCGTGCCGGTCTTCCAGGCCCAGCCAGAAGGCGTGCAGCGCGTCGAAGGCGCGGTCGGACAGCGCCATGGAGGAGGTGGGTTTGAGCATCATCAGCGTGTCGCGCAGCGCGGGGATGGCGCCTTCGCGATAGCCGATGATGTAGAGCGGCATGTCGTCGTGCCGGTCATAGCCCAGCAGGTGGGCGCCTTCATGGCGGGAGAGCGCGATGCCGCAGTGCGGCGCGCGCACGACGGAGATGCCGGAGCGGAACGAGCTCAGCCCCCACGCCCAGGTGGGGTTGGTGAATTCCGCGTCAATGAGCACCATCTCGCCGTACTGCATCTGGCGCTCGGCGAGGCGCCGGGCTTCAAAGCGGTCCATATTGAAGCGCTTTTCGCCGCCGGCGCCGGGGGTGAGCGCCGCGCGCCAGCTCTCCACGGCCTTGGGCGGCGCCTCGACCAGGCGCACGGTGAAGTCGAGATTGAGCTCGTTGACCAGGTCCTGGAGGCCGTCGGCGGTAATCTGCACGTCGCGCGGGTCGGTGCCCGGCATGCCGTAGACGATGATCTCCTTCGCGCGCACCCACTCGCCGCCGCGATGCCGGCGACCCGCGGCGTCGGCAACGGGGAGGAAGTGCGCGTAGCTGTAGAACGGCGCGTGCCAGCCCCAGCACCACAATGGCTTGATGCTGACGGTGAAGAGCAGGATGAGCGGGAAGCCGAGGCCGATGACCCACCAGGTGAACTTGCTGAAGCGCAGGTGGCGGGGATTCACCGTATACCAGGGTACCTCCGGCTGCGCCTTCGTGCCCCGGCGGCGCAGCGGGGGGCGCAGGGACGGTTCAGGTTCGCGCGTCTGTTTTTCCGTCATCGGCGTCTCCTCCATCAGGTGGTGGCGCGCAGGGCATCGCGCAGCGCCTCCAGATAGCCGGTGCCGTAGCGGGCTTCCGGCAGCAGGTAGGCGCCTTCGGTCCACTCGTTCCAGGCATACAGGTAAATCGCGCGCGATTCCGCCGGGTTGCGTTGGGCGCGGTCAAGGGCCAGCCGGCAGAGCTCGCCGTACTGCTCCGGCGTATTGTTGACGACAATCGGCTCGTAGACCAGGCGTCGGAAATCCATCGGCAGCGACACATCGCGATGCCAGCGCGGCGTCACGTCGTACCCCATGGTGACGATGGGGTGGTGCGGCACGCCCCACTTTTCGATCTCGCCCCAGCAGTGCTGATGGGACGCGATGACATCCGCGTATTCGGTCAGCGGCCGGTCATCCGGCAGGTCCGGATAGTGCGGCGTGCGCACCACGTTGTAGGCGAAGACCGTCTCGAAACCGAGCGCGCGCGCGTGGGGCACGCGGTCGTAGCCGCAGCAGTAGATGTTGTCGTCGCAGCAGCCGATATTCGCGGTGAAACACAGGCCGGGCAGCCCGTTTTGCCGCGCGCGCGCCTGCATGCGCTCGATGCCGTGCCGCGCGCCGTCCACGCCGCCGAGCTGCGCGGTGAAGGTGGCGAGGTCCCAGAGCACGAAATTCGGACGGCCGTCAATGCGCAGGTAGTTCGGCTGGCTGAAGTAGTGTTCCGCGCAGTAGTCAATCACGCGGTCCAGGTCGTCCAGCCAGTGGCGAATGGGCAGCCAGGCGGACTGGCCGCGGTTTTCGCCCACCGCGCCGCCCATGCCGGGCACGCCGGTCACCGCCGGCCAGGTGCCCCAGGTGTGATTGGCCCACATCAGCGAGAATTTCAGCCGGTTCCGGTTGGGCGCCCGCAGGAAGCCGCGCTCCAGCGCCTCTTCCATCAGCTTCACGCCGGCGTACCAGTACCAGTCGAAGAGGAACGTGGTGACGCCGTGGTCGGCGGCGAGGTCAATCTCGCGCGCGGCCCATGCCGGGTCGCTCTCGTCGAAATGCCCCCAAGAGGGCACGAGGGGCTGATGATGGCCGGGGAAGAGCGGCCGGGTCGTCGGCAGCAGCTCCCATTCGGAGAATCCCTTGCCATACCACGCTTCGTAGTGCGGATTGGGGTGCCAGCTCGGAAAATAAATGGCGATGACTTCCATGCGTCGTCCTTGTTTCGGTGATTAATACGGCGAGAGCTCCCAGCAGGTCTCCCACAGCGCGGCGAGATTCTCCGCCGGGGCGTGCGGCGTGACCTGATCGGGCGCGGCGATCCACCCGCCGCCGGGCTTGAAGATGTCGAAGGCGCGGCGCACTTCGGCGCGCACGTCGTCGGGCGTGCCGGTGAGCACCACCGCGGAGTTGATGCCGCCGAGGATGGCCGTCTTCCCCCGCACGGCCTGCTTGACGCGGGCCTGGTCATTGGCGGTGGCCTGCACCGGGTTCAGCACCGCGACGCCCACCGCGGCCAGGTCGGCGGCGATCTCCTGAATGTGGCCGCAGGAGTGAAAATCAATGAGCGCGCCGCGCCGCAGCGCTTCATCGAAGCAGCGCTCGTAGGCGGGCAGCAGGAAGGCGCGGAAGAGCGCCGGCGACAGCAGCAGCGCCTGCTGCATGCCCAGGTCTTCGCTCACGTGCAGCGTGTCAATGCCCAGCTCGAGCAGCCGGTGGAAGCAGACGATATTATACTCCACGACACGGGTGATGACTTCGCGCAGGCGGTCGGGGTCCTCGTACAACGCGAGGAGAAAATTGTCCATGCCCATCAGGCAGCACAGGCGCTCGCAGAGGAACTTGATATGGAGGCCGCCGACGAGCATGCGCTCGCGGTCAATGGCCGCCAGCCGCCGCTGATCCGCGGCGTCCCAGGTGAGCTGCCACGGGTCCGGCCAGGCGTAGGTGTCGATCGCGCGCAAATCCGCCAGCGGATGCGCGGTGTCTACCGGCACCAGCGCGTCGTCCGTCATCTCCCAGACGACCCCCCAGTGATCCGTCCAGCTTGCACACGTGAAATTTCCGCCGAGCTGTACGGCATCCCAGACCGTCCCGTCGAAGACGGGGACGAACTCAGGGCTGTCATAGCGGATGGCGGCAAGGGTATTGCGGCGTGTATTCACGGATGGCCTGCCTTCATTGCTGAGCCACCAGTATAGCACGCCAGACGCAAAGAGAAAACCGGGGAAGCGCGCTTCCCCGGTTTTCCTGGCGCATGCGACCGGTTATGCCGCGAACGGCACTGAACCGCCGCCTTCGCCGCCGCGTTTCTTGTGCAGCAGCCGGTGATGCATCAATGCCGCATTCTGTACGGCGACCTCACCGCCGCTCGTCTGGATCACGGTCATGGTCGGGCCGATGGACGCCACCGTGCCGTCGAGATTGTCCGTGACCAGCCGGTCGCCTTCATGCAGCACCATCTTCAGTTGGCGCCCCGCCAGCATATCCGCCGCGTATTCGCGCCCGCCCAAGCCAAAGGCCAGCGTCAACGCCAGCACCAGGCCGCCCAGCAGTATCGCGAAGGCGGTCAGCAGGAACGGAAAATCGAGGCCGAGCACGCTCAACGCCATGGCGAAGGCGAAGAACAGGACGGTGCCGAGCACCACGTTCCCGAGGATCTGGGCGAAGCTGATCCCGGCCGCCGTCGCCGACGTGCGCGTCAGCCGCGCCAGCATGGTCGCCGCCCACGCGCCGAGCAGCACGACCAGCAACGCGCCGAAGATGCGCGGCAAATAGAGCACCACCGCGGTCATCAACGCGGTCAGGGCGGTGATCCCCATCACGGAGACCGCCGCGTAGACGGCGACCAGGAAGACGAACCAGTAGGCGATGACGCCGAGAATCTGCGCCGGCGTCGTCTTCACCTCGGCGCGCCGCAAGGCGTCCGTGATGCCTTCCCGGTCCATGAGGCGATTGAAATGCAGCGCCTGCAAGCCGTTCACCACCACGGTCTGCGCCAATTTGCCGATGCCCCAGCCGATCAGCAGGATGATCACCGCGGCCAACAACAGGGGGATGAATGCGATAATGGCTCCGACGGCTGCCGCTAGTGATGTGAGCAGCGCGGAGACCCATCCGACAAAACCTCCAGGCATACCGACCTCCTTTACATCGGATTTCTCGCGAGATGCCCTCAGGCTATTCCCGCGCGCGCGGGCGGGTAATGCTGGAAGATGTGCATCTCCCCCGGCACTACCCGCCGCGTGGAGCCGATGGCTGGTGGGTCGCTGTACCGGGTTGTCACGTCGGGTGCGTATCAGCGCACCCGTCCGTCGCGCGCGACGGGTGGCATGGCAAGAGACAACGTGACGACACGCGACAGGTAGCTCAAGAGATTATGAACGTGTTAATCTAACTTTAAGGTGCGGCGCGGGGGTGACGGCGGAGAATGTGGTACAGTAAGGCGACGCATGACGAGCGGGGAAATTCGCCCGGCGCGGCCGTCGCGATGGGGTAGTGAGGGGAGCTGAGTGGAAGACGGACATCAGGAAACAGCGCCGACGACGCGCATCGCCGTCCGCTTGCCCGGGCGATCGCCACGGGCGCGCGCGACAGAGCGTGTCATCCAGGGATTCTTGACGCTCACCCTGCTGTCGGTCATCATCCCGGTGCTCTTGATCATCTTCTTCCTCGCGACGAAGGGCGCCCCCGCGCTGAACTGGGCATTCATCACGCAGGATCCCGCGATGCGCATGACGGCGGGCGGCATTCGTCCCGCCATCCTCGGCACCCTCTACCTGGTGACGCTGACCACCCTGCTCGCGGTGCCCATCGGCGTCATGGCCGCGGTCTACCTGACGGAATACGCGCGGCAAAACGCCCTCACGCGCGCCATCCGGCTGGCGATCATCAATCTTGCCGGCGTGCCGTCCGTCGTCTACGGCCTCTTCGGCCTCGGTCTGTTCGTCTACTTCATGAATTTCGGCACGTCGCTGCTGGCGGGCGCCTGCACGATGGCGGTGCTGGTCTTGCCGCTCATCATCACCGCGTCCGAAGAAGCGCTGCTGACCGTGCCCGCCGCCTTTCGTGAAGCGAGCCTGGCGCTCGGCGTCAGCAAGTGGCAGACGATCTGGCGCGTGGTGCTGCCCACCGCCATGCCCGGCATCCTCACCGGCATCATCCTGGCCGTCGCCCGCGCCGCCGGGGAAACCGCGCCGCTGCTGTTCACCTGCGTGGCCTTTTATCTCTTCTCGCCGCACGAAGCGTTTTCATGGCTGCACGTGCCCGCCCAGGTGCATGACGCGCTGTTCAATCAGATCATGGCGCTGCCGTATCATCTCTACACGATTTCCACCCAGGTGCCCAAAGCGCCCGACACGGTGAAATGGGGGACAGCGCTGGTGCTGCTCATCCTGGTGCTGGGCATGAATCTCATCGCGATCCTCCTGCGCTCCTACCTGCGGCGCGCGCGAAGGTGGTAAAATGATTGGCACGATGGTGGAGTACTCACCCATGAACCCGCGACCGGCGATTCTCATGTTGCCCGACGAGACGGCGAAATTTCGCGTGCGCGACCTGGGCGTCGCGTATGGCGGCACGCCTGCGCTGAGGCACGTCACGATCAATCTGCCGGACCGGCAGATTACCGCGCTGATCGGGCCATCAGGCTGCGGCAAATCCACCTTCCTGCGCTGTCTGAATCGCATGAATGACCTCATCCTCACGGCCAGGATCGCGGGGAAGGTGCTGCTGGATGAGCAGGAAATCCTCGGCAACCAGATTGATCCCGTCGAGCTGCGTAAACGGGTGGGCATGGTGTTCCAGCGGCCGAATCCCTTCCCGATGTCGGTGTATGACAATATCGCCTACGGGCCGCGGCGGCACGGCATCCGCGCCCGCGGGACGCTCGATCAGCTCGTCGAGCAGGCGCTGGTCCAGGCCGCGTTATGGGACGAGGTGAAGGATAAGCTGCGCCAGTCCGCGCTGGACCTATCCGGCGGGCAGCAGCAGCGCCTGTGCATCGCGCGCTGCCTGGCCGTGCAGCCGGAAGTGATCCTCATGGATGAACCCAGCTCGGCGCTCGACCCGATTTCCACCTTCAAAATCGAAGAGTTGTTGCTGGAGCTCAAAGCGCAGTATACTATCGTCATTGTCACGCACAACATGTACCAGGCGTCGCGCGTGGCGGACTACACGGGATTCTTCCTCACGGGCGATCTCATCGAATTTGGCCCGACAGTCGAAATTTTTGAACGTCCGGTTGATCAGCGCACCGACGATTACGTGCGCGGGCGCTTTGGCTAAACGGCGCCGCGCCGTGGGCAAGGGGAGTTGCGATGCCGCATCCGCGTCAGACATTCGATGCGCAACTGCGCGCGCTGGAACAGCGCCTGCTCCGCATGGGCGGATTTGTCGAAGGCATGCTGGAAGATGCCGTGAAAGCGCTCGCCAAACAGGATACGCAGCTCGCCGAGGAGGTCGTGCGCCGGGATGATGTGGCCGATGAGCAGGATATTGACATCGAATCCACCTGCATGCACCTGCTGGCGCTGCAGCAGCCGCTCTCCAAAGACCTGCGCGTCATCGGCACCGCGCTGAAGATCACCACCGACCTGGAGCGCATTGGCGATTACTCGGTGGATATCGCCAAAGCCGCGCTCATCCTCGCGGGTGCCCGCTACCCCGCGCCGCTGACGCGGATTCCGCGCATGGCCGAGTATACCGTCGCGATGGTGCAGGGGGCGCTGGAAGGTTTTGTGCACCGCGACTTCCGGAAAATCGAGGAAGTGATCGCGCTGGACGATAAAGTGGATGCGCTCTACGTGGAGGTCTGGGAGATGCTCCTGCAGGAGATGCGGCAATCCAGCGAGAACATCGTACGCGCGGCCAATCTCATCCTCGTCGCCCGCTACCTGGAGCGCATCGCCGATCACGCCGTCAACGTGGCCGAACGCGTGTACTATATGGAGACCGGCGTGCTGCGCCAGCTCGCGACCAGCCACCAGACGGATTGATATCGAGATCACGCCGCGAAAGCCGCTGCCATGTTTGACGTATCGGGAAAAGCCATTCATGTCATTGGCCTGGGCGCCAAAGGCACTGGCCGCGCCTGCGCCGCCGTCTTGAGCGCGCTCGGCGCCAGGGTGACGGTGTCTGATGCCAAGACGGCGGATGCGCTGGCGGAGGTGACGGCGCAGCTCGCCCAGCTTCCCGTGCGGTTGCTGCTGGGCGCTGACGCCTATCGGGGCATCGAGTCCGCCGACCTGGTGGTGCCCAGCCCCGGCGTGCCGCTGACCATCGAGCCCATCCAGCGCGCCCGCGCCGCCGGGGTGCCGGTGTTGAGCGAAATTGAGCTGGCATACCGGCTCACCGACGCGCCCATCGTCGCCATCACCGGCACGAAGGGGAAGACCACCACGACCACGCTCATCCACCTGCTGCTGCGGGCGCTGGGACGGCCGGCGCACCTGGGCGGGAATATCGGCTACCCGCTGATCGAGCTGGCGGTGCAGGCGGACGCCGACGCGCTGCTGGTCGCCGAGGTGAGCAGCTTTCAGCTCGAGGCGGTGGAGGAGTTCCGTCCCCGGGTAGCGGTCTTCACGAACCTGCACCCCGATCACCTGGACCGGTATGACGGCTCCATGGAGCGGTATCTGGACGCCAAGCTGAACCTCTTCCGCCGGCAGACCGCCGACGACGTGGTGGTGGTGAATGCCGACCGCTCGGAGCGCGCGCGCGTGGAGGCGGTGACGCCGGCGCGCGCCGTGCGCGTGAGCACGGAAAGGCCGGCGCCCGGCGGCGTGTATTGCGCCGACGGGTGGATCATCTCCGAGGTGCAGGGCGCGGCGAAGCGGGTGATGGCGGTCTCCGCTATCCGTCTGAAGGGCGCCCACAATCTCGCCAACGTATTGCAGGCGGTCGCCGCGGTGGAGGCGCTGGGGCTGCCCGCGGAAACGGTGGCGGCGGCGGTGCTGTCGGCGTTTCGCGGCGTGCCGAACCGGCTGGAAGAGGTGGATACCCTCGACGGCGTCACCTTTTACAATGATTCCCAGGGCACCACGCCCGCGGCGGTGGAGGTGGCGCTGCGCGCCTTCGCGCCGGCGCGCCCGGTGCTCATCGCCGGCGGGCGGCCGAAAATCACCGACTTCAGCGAGCTGGGCCGCATCATCGCGGAACGCGCGCAAGCCGTCATCCTCATCGGCGAGGCGGCGGACGTGCTGGAGACGGCGATACGCGCGGCGGCTCCGGACTTTCCGATTCATCGGGCACCCTCGCTGCCGGATGCCGTGCGGCAGGGGTTCGCGCTGGCGAAGCCGGACGGCCTCGTGCTGCTGTCGCCCGCCTGCGCCAGTTTTGACATGTTCCGCAACATGGAGCATCGCGGCGAGGTGTTCCGCCAGGCCGTCGCCCACCTGCGCGACTAAAACATCGCTCGGTGTGGTATAATTCCCGCGGGAAGGTATTTTCGCGCCATGAATCAGCCGACGATGAGAGCTCGCCCCGCGCGCCGCGGCTTCACGCTGCTGGAGCTGCTCATCGTCATCACCACCATCCTCATTCTCGCCAGCATCCTTTTTCCCATCGCCCGCGCGGCGTCCGACGGCGCCAACCGTTCCGCCTGCGTGAGCAATATGCACCAGATCAGCCAGCTCGTCACCGCCTACCGGCAGGATTACACCGGCTATCCGCCGCCCGCCGGCATGATCGGCCTGCACGGCGTGCCACAGGAGGGCGTCTCCGCGCTGGCGCTGGCGAACGCCGGCCTCGCCGCGCGCGATTTCTGGTGTCCGCTGGACCCATTCGAGACCCGTTTTGGCCCCTCGGTGGAGCCGCGGCCATCTCGCGACCTGACCGCGTCCACCTACAGCTACGGCTACAACTATTATGGACTGGTCACCGCGACGGATGGACAGCCGTTCGCCGTGACCAGCGAGGCGGCGGCGCGGCTCCTGTTCGACAGCGGCGACGTGAACTGGAATCTCGACTTGCTCGAGATGAAAGTTGATTCGCAGGGCACGCCGCATTTGCGCCCCAAGGGATTGTTCCAGGGACTCTGGAATATCCACGCGCCGCCGGATACCGTGATGACCTATTGCCTGAATCACCCGGCGGAGAAGCCGCGGGTGATCCCCGCCGTCACCGCCGCCGGATCGGCGGTGCTCATTCGTCCCGTCCTGCCGAAGGATCATCAGGGGACGTTCCTTTTTGAGTCCGGCCCGGTGCCGCGACAGCCCAACGGCACGCCGCGCGTGGCGCCCATTGATTGGCGCATCAATAAAGCCGCGTATCGCAAAGGCAACCAGCAGGACAACGCGCTCTTCGGCGATTCAGCCGGCAACGAAAGCGCCACGCTGATGCCGGTGGTGGAAACCTATTACCGCTTCATCAATCTCAACGCGATGCAGACGCTGCCCATCGAAGCCGACGGCGCCGCCTGGTATGACACCGGCCTCGACTGCACGAATGGTGACATCGTCATGCTGCGGACCAGCGCGAAAATGAATTATTACGGCATCGCGAGCGTCAGCGACCGCGCGCACTGGACTGGGCTGACGAACGGGAAAGAATACAGCACGCTCTTCGATGGGCAGGGACACCTGTACTTCAACGCGTCCGGCGATCCGGTCGAAGCCAAATATGCGCAATACCCGGCGAACATGGTGCTCCCCGATCAGCCGCACATGCTCCTCATCGGCAAAATCGGCGACACCGGCACGGTATTCCCCATCGGCAGCAGCGGGGCGTATGTGGTGAAACCCACCGAAGCGGGCACCTTGAAGCTGACCTTCAACGACACGCAAAACGATTACACCGACAACTGCGGCTATTGCGAAGTCTGGTTCGGCTTTTACCGGACCAACCCGTGACTCCCCCGCCTCCCGCGAAACAATCCCTTCTTCCAAGGAGGAATCTTGCCTGCGCGGCGAGAATTCCACTATTGTAGTTGTGGTGCCGTGTCACGCGGTACGCACGGGAGACCGATCATCTCTACTGCCCATCAAGGTACGACGGCGTATGCCGGCGCCGCGATGGGCAGTCGTTGCGTCACCCTCACCCCTGGCCCCTCTCCCCGGGGAGAGGGGGGAAGAGAAGGAACATGATCGAACGGTACAGCTATCCGGAAATGCGCGCCGTCTGGGAGCCGCAGGCGAAGTTCGACACCTGGCTGGAAGTGGAGCTGCAGATCGCCGAAGCCTGGGCGGAGCTGGGCGTGGTGCCGAAAGAGGCCGCGGTTGCCCTGCGCGAGCATGCGAAGGTGGAGGCCCACCGCGCCATCGAGCTGGAGGGGGAAGCCCCCGGCCAAGAGGCGGAGGGGCAGGCGAAGCAGCGCACCCGCCATGACCTCATCGCCTTCCTGCACGCGGTCTACGAGCACCTGGGCGACGAGAAAAAATGGCTGCACTACGGCGTCACCTCCTACGATATCGAGGACACCGCCCTCTGCCTGCTGATGAAGCGCGCCGCCGCGATTTTGCTGATGGACCTGGATGAGCTGGAAGCGGCCATCATCGCCCGCGCGCGTGAGCACAAGTGGACCTACATGATGGGCCGCAGCCACGGCGTGCACGCCGAGCCCATCACCTTCGGGGTGAAGCTGTGCGTGTGGCTCGCGGAGCTGCGCCGCCGTCGCGCCACGTTCGCGCGCGCGGTCGAGGGCATCTCCGTCTGCAAGATCTCCGGCGCGGTGGGCACCTTCGCCAACGTGGACCCGCGGGTGGAGGAGATCGTCGCGGAGAATCTGGGGCTCACGCCGTCGCCCGCCGCCACCCAGGTGCTGCAGCGCGACCGCCACGCCGAGTTCCTCACCGCGCTGGCGGTGCTGGCCGGCAGCCTGGACCAGTTCGCCACCGAGCTGCGCAACCTGCAGCGCACCGACATCCTGGAAGTGGAAGAATCCTTCCAGGCCGGGCAGCGCGGCTCCTCGGCGATGCCGCACAAGCGCAACCCCATTGTCAGCGAGCGCGTCAGCGGCATGGCGCGCCTCATTCGCGGCTACGCGGTGCCGGCACTGGAAAACATGGCGCTCTGGCACGAGCGCGATATCGCCCACTCCTCGGTGGAGCGCGTCATCATCCCCGACGCCTGCATGCTGATGGACTACATGCTGAAGAAATTCACCGGCGTGGTGAAAGGCATGCGCGTCTACGAGAAGCGGATGCTGCGCAATCTGTACGCCACCGGCGGCCTGTTCAACAGCGAGGCGGTGATGCTGGCGGCGGTGAAGAAGGGGATGGACAAGGACGCCGCCTACACCACCGTGCAGACGCACGCGATGGAGACCTGGGAGAAGATTCAGCAAGACGAGCTGTCGGCGGAAGGTCTGGAGCACTATTACCGTGACGCGCTGAAGGCCGATCCCGAGCTCGCGCGCTATCTGACGCCCGAAGACATTGACCGCGCCTTCGATTGGCGCAGCCATCTGCAACACATTGAGGTGTTCTACCGGAGATTGGGTATCTAAACCGGGGCCGCGGAGTTGTACTCCGCAGACACTGGGGCCGCGGAGTTAATGCTCTGTGACAACGTGTTTCCGCTCTGGTGGGCTGTTCATCGGTCGGCTTCCGTCCCCCGGATTGAAATCCGGGGCTGGAGAAACGAAGTCCACCTACGCGGACTGGCCGGACAGGGCCGACCAACCGGATACCGAGCACAGCGGGAGTTATTTGTCAAAGAGCGTGCACTCCGCAGACATCGGGGCCGCGGAGTTGTACTCCGCCCGTTCGATACGCGGGGAGGATCGCCATGTCGGGACGCGTGCTGCTGGGACTGCTGCTCATCGTCGTCGGCGCGGGCTACCTGCTGGATACGCTCGGCGTGATCGCCGATTTTCCCGCCGCGCTGCGCGTCTGGTGGCCGCTCATCATCGTGGTGCTGGGGCTGAACTGGCTGGCGAAGAATGTTCGGCATCCATGGTGGCCGCTGCTGGTGACGGTCATCGGCGTGCTGCTGCTGTTGAGCCGGCTGCTGCCGGATTTCGCGCGCTATTTCTGGCCGATTGCCGGCGCGGCCGCGCTGGTGGCGGTCGGCGTGCGCCTGCTGCTGCCGCGCGGTCGCCCCGCCGCGACCCGGCGCGGGGCGGCCGCGGCGCGGAAGGAATCCGGCGAGGCGTCCGTGCGATACGCCGTGACATTCGGCGCCCTGGAGGCGCGCAACACGGCAGCCGCGTTCCGCGGCGGCGACCTCGACGTCGGCTTCGGCGCGCTCACGCTCGATTTGCGCGACGCGACGCTCGCGCCGGAGGGGGCGGTGCTGAACGTGCGCGCGCTGTTCGGCGGCGTGGAAATTCTGTTGCCGTGCGACTGGGCCATCGCCGTGCACGGTCACACGACGTTGGGCGCGGTGGAAAATTCGACGGCCAACGCGACGAGCGGCGCGCCGATGCTGACGATCAACGCGGCGGTCACGATGGCCGCGATCGAGCTGAAAAACTGAAGACTCTTCCCAGAAAGGGGAACGTTCGTGCTGTTCCACGTGCAGGTTGAGATTACCCTGAAACCGACGGTGATGGATGCCCAGGGCTCCACCATCGAGCGCGCGCTCCAGAAGATGGGGCATGACGGCGTGCGCAAGGTGCGCATCGGCAAGTTCATCACCCTGGAGATCGAGGCGCAGTGCGCCGACCGCGCGCGCGCGGCGGCCGAGGAGATGTGCCGGGAGCTGCTCGCGAATCCGATCATCGAGCAATTCGCGGTGCAGGTGGTCGAGGCGGAGAAGGAGTGCCCGGCATGAAATTCGGCGTGGTGATCTTCCCCGGCTCCAACTGCGACGCCGACTGCCACGACGCCATCCTCGCCGTCACCCGGCAGGAGGTGCGCTACGTCTGGCATGAGGAGACGGGCATCAGCGATATAGACTGCATCGTGCTGCCCGGCGGTTTCTCCTACGGCGACTACCTGCGCTGCGGCGCGGTGGCGCGCTTCTCGCCGGTGATGGGGGAAATCGTGCGCCATGCCGCCGTCGGGCGCTTCGTCATCGGCATCTGCAATGGGTTTCAGGTGCTCACCGAGGCGGGGTTGCTGCCCGGCGCGCTCTACCGCAACGACTGCCTGAAATTCGTCTGCACGCCGCAGCCGCTGCGCGTTGAGCGTACCGACCTGCCCTTCACGCACTTCTACGCGCCGCGGCAGGTGGTGGATTTCCCCATCGCGCACGGCGAGGGCCGCTTCTTCGCCGACCCGGAGACGCTGGCGCGCATCGAAGGGGAGGGCCAGGTGGTCTTCCGCTATTGCACGCCCGACGGCCAGGTGACGGCGGAGGCGAATCCGAACGGCTCGCTGCACAACATCGCCGGCATCTGCAACGCGGGCGGCAACGTCCTCGGCCTGATGCCGCACCCGGAGCGCCGCTGCGATCGCCTGACCGGCGGCACCGACGGCAAGAAGCTCTTCAAAGGGCTGGTGGAAAGCCTGCTGCTGAGGTCCATCAGCCGCCGGTAAGGAGCACGCATGGAACCAACCGCCCCGCCGCCGCAGTTTGATCGCTGGGAGATCATCGTGCTCACCGCCGTGGTGGTCGCCATCCTCCTGCTGGCCGGCTGGGCGACGTCGTACGCGCGCCGGCGGGAGCGGGACGCGCGAGAAAAGCCCAGGGATGGCTGATCTCGTTGATCGCGAGCGTCTATTGACGTTCGCAGCAATGCCAATCACTCCTGAAAGCAGTAAATGCGGAGGCAGAGTCCATGTCTGTTGAAGTCTCACGGTTGACGCAGGCCCTCGAGTTGGGCATGAATGAGCAGGAATATCGGAACGTGCTGGAGATCCTCGGCCGCGAGCCGACCGGCACCGAGCTGGCGATGTATTCGGTGGAGTGGTCGGAGCACTGCGGCTATCCGCGCAGCCGGCCGCTGCTGCGCATGCTGCCCAAGGCCGGCAAATACCCGACCATCGCGGAAGAGGACGCCGGCGGCATCGCCATCGGCGACGGGCTCTACGTCGTCTTCAAGATGGAAAGCCACAACCACCCCTCGCAGGTGGAGCCGAAGCAGGGCGCGGCCACCGGCATCGGCGGCATCATCCGCGATATCTTCACCATGGGCGCGCGGCCGGTGGCGCTGCTCGACTCGCTGCGCTTCGGCGAGCTGGACACCGATCTCGGCAAGCACCTGCTGCAGGGCGTGGTGGACGGCATCCAGTTCTACGGCAACTGCGTGGGCGTGCCGACGGTGGGCGGCGAGATATATTTTCATCAGTCCTACCGCGATAACTGCCTGGTGAACGTGATGTGCGTGGGCATCGCCCGCGAGGGGCAGCTTGCCACCTCGAAGGCCAGGGGGGTGGGGAACCCCGTCTACGTGGTGGGCAATCGCACCGGCCGCGATGGCATCGGCGGCTGCTCCATCCTCG
This sequence comes from Armatimonadota bacterium, assembly GCA_029553475.1. Classification (GTDB taxonomy): domain Bacteria; phylum Armatimonadota; class Hebobacteria; order CAIYQO01; family CAIYQO01; genus JAKIYB01. The sequence goes on along the minus strand of JAKPKV010000030.1, from coordinate 83,469 downwards.
CCAGCCACGAATTCAGCGAAGACGACCAGAAGCGTCCGACGGTGCAGATTGGCGACCCGTTCACCGAAAAGTGCCTCATCGAGGCGACGCTGGAGATGCTGGCGTCCGGCGCGGTGGTGGCCATCAAGGACATGGGCGCCGCCGGCATCACCTGCTCCACCGCGGAGATGGCCGCCGCCGGCGGGGTGGGCATGGACGTGGACCTGGCGAAGGTGCCGATGCGCGAGAAAGGTATGGAACCCTGGGAAATCATGATGTCCGAGTCCCAGGAGCGCATGCTGGTGGTGGTGGAGCACGGCCGCGAGGCGGAGGTCGAGGCGATCTTCGAAAAGTGGGGGCTGATTGCCGAGAATATCGGCGCGGTGATCGCGGAGCCGGTGATGCGCGTGCGCTTCAGCGGCGAGATCGTCGCCGAGGTGCCGTGCGCCTCGCTGGCCGCCGCGCCGGTCTACCACCTGCCCGCTGAAGAGCCGGCGTGGCTGGCGCCGCTGCAGCAGACCGATCTCTCGGCGCTGCCGGACGTGGCTGACGGCAATGCCGCGCTGCTGGCGCTGCTCTCCTCGCCGAATATCGCCAGCAAGCGCTGGGCCTTCGAGCAGTACGACCACATGGTGCAGACCAACACCACCGTGCCGCCGGGCGCCGGCGACGCGGCGGTCATCCGCATCAAAGGCTCCGAGCTGGGACTGGGCTTGACCGCGGACTGCAACAGCCGCTACTGCTACCTCGATCCCTACCTCGGCGCGCAGATCGCCGTGGCGGAAGCCGCGCGCAACCTGGTGTGCGTGGGCGCCGACCCGGCGGCGGTGACCGACTGCCTCAATTTTGGCAATCCGGAGAAGCCGGATCGCTTCTGGCAGCTCAAGCGCGCGGTGGAAGGCATCGCCGCGGCCTGTACGGCGCTGAAGGTGCCGGTGGTGAGCGGCAACGTGAGCCTGTACAACGAAGGGCCGGACGCGGCCGTGTTCCCGACGCCGACCATCGGCATGGTGGGCGTGCTCCAGCGGATTGATCAGCACTGCACGATGGGCTTCAAGCAGAGCGGGCATCAGGTGGCGCTGGTGGGTGTCACCCGGCCGGAGCTGGGCGGCAGCGAGTACCTGGCGGTGCAGCATGGCCTGGAAGCGGGCATGCCGCCGGCGCTGGATTTGAACGCGGAAGTGGCGGTGCAGCATGTCGTGCTGGAGGCGATACGCCGCGGGCTGGTGGCCAGCGCGCACGACTGCGCGGAAGGCGGGCTGGCGGTGACGCTGGCGGAATCCGCCATCGCCGGGAATCTCGGCGTCTCCGTCGCGCTCACCAGCGTGGAGGGCCGCGCCGACATGGCGCTGTTCGCGGAGTCACAGTCGCGCATCGTCATCTCGTTCGATCAGCGGCAGACCCATGCCCTGGCCGCGCTGGCCGAAGAAATGGGCGCCGATTTTCACCTCATCGGCTCCGTCGGCGGCGACCGCGTCACCATCCTAGTGGATGGCGCGCAACAGGTCAATCTGCCGCTGGACACGGTGACGGCGGCCTACCATACCCCGCTGTACGCGGCGATGGGGGAAGCGTAGTTGCGCCTATCGGTCTCATACTCCTCGTCCTCCGCCCTCCGCCCCCCTGCTGGAGGGTGGGCGGAGTCAGGTACGGTAGTAATACCAGGCAGGAGAGCGCCGGCCGGCGGCGAACGACCACTATAATATAGGCCGACACAAGCCCTGCCATGCGGAGTTTGGCCCTTCCGCGCTCGGATAAAGGAGGAGACCATGCCGCGATATCTCGGAATACTGCTGGTGCTCATCGGCCTCGCCGCCCGCGCGGTTGAGCAGCCGCTCGACGGCGCGGTGAAGGTCACCGCCACATCCGCGGGCCACGCCTGGCATTATGCCGCCGAGGCGGTGGAGATGGACGGCAAGACCTACCGGAGCTACGCCTACCTGCAGAACGCCGAGGGCGCGCGTGTGCAAGGCTCCATCACCTTCGACGTGGCCGGCTGGGAGCGCTTCACGGCGATGGTGGGCCTCAGTGACCGCTGGGCGCAGCACGCGGGCAGCCTCACCATCGAAGTGGACGGCGTGAAAAAGGTGGAGATCACGAAGCGCAGCGGGGAGGCGCCGCAGGCGGTGGACCTGGCGCTGACCGGGGCGAAGACGCTGACTTTCCGCTTTCAGACCAGCATCCTGCTGGCGGAACCGACATTGATACGCGCGGAACAGGTCAACCCAAAGGATGGCGCCGCGATGGTCTGGGTGCCGGCGGGCGAGTTCCTGATGGGGAGCACGGATGCGGACAAATACGCCGGTTCCGACGAGAAGCCCCAGCGCCGCGTCTACCTGGATGGCTACTGGATGTATAAATATGAAGTGACGGTGGCGCAGTACCGCGCGTTCTGCGCGGCCACGGGGCGGGCGCTGCCGCGCTTCCCCTCCGGCCGGAGTTGGGCGGGAAAGGGCGGCTGGACGGACCCGGCGCTGCAAAACCACCCCATCGTGAACGTGACCTGGCGCGACGCGACAGCCTACGCCGCCTGGGCGGGCGTACAGTTGCCGACGGAAGCGCAATGGGAGAAGGCGGCGCGGGGGACGGACGGGCGCATCTATCCGTGGGGGAACGCCTGGGACCAGGCGAAGTGCGCGAACTATTATAACTCATCCAGCAAGGGCATCAGCACCTGGCCGGTGGGGAGTTTTCCGGCGGGCGTAAGCTGGTGCGGGGCGCACGATATGGCCGGGAACGTCTGGGAGTGGTGCGCGGACTGGTATCAGTCCGAGTACTACAAAACCGCGCCTGCGCGCAACCCCACCGGCCCGGCGACGGGGACCTTCCGTGTGCTGCGGGGCGGCTCGTGGTACATCTACATCGAGAGCGGCTGCCGCGGCGCGGGCCGCTTCCTCAACTACACTGACTACTACTGGAACTACAATGGGTTCCGTTGCGTTGCTCTCTCGCCAGGACCGTAAATTTCCCTGTATTCTTTAACACTGTTTCCCTTTACCAGGCGCTTGGAGCGCCGCTACCATGGACATGAGGGCTGCGCGATGCCGCGTCGGACGGACGCGCTCAGCGGTCGCTGCCCTTCCTGGGACCGCCGGCTTCCAGCCGGCCACCGGTCCTCGCGACCGTCCCGGCCGCGTGCCGGCAGGATGCCGGCGGTCCGACCGGACAGCTCGCGCAGGCGTACCGGCCTTTTGTTTTTCCAGCACGGTGGCACACCGGGTGGAGAGACGGGAACCGGAACGCCACCCACGATTTCATCGGGGCAGGGTGCGGGGGACGGTAGGAGGACTAATACCCCTCGGCACGGACCATCAGCGGGCAACCTGCGCGCCGTAGCGCTGTTCGATCGTCCCGATCAGATACCAGAGGGTGCGATTCACCGGTGTGGCGAGGCCGTGCAGCTCCGCGGTGCGGACGATGGCGCCGTTGATGGCGTCAATCTCCGTGCGGCGTTGACCGAGCACATCCCGCAGCATGGAGTTGATGTTCGGCGCGGTGGCGGCGCAGAGGGCGTGCAGGCGGGCGCGCCAGTCCTGCTCCTCGATGGTGATGCCGTGCGCGCGGGCGACATGGGCGGCTTCACGGGCGGCGGCGGTCATCAGCGCCAGCGAGGATTCCTGTTCGGCCAGCGGCCCGTTGCGCAGGCGGGTGAGGGCGGCCACCGGATTGATGGCGGCGTTGAGGATGGCTTTCGTCCAGATCGCGGCATGGATGGTCCGCGTGATGCTGACGGAGAATCCGGCCAGCAGCAGCGCCTGCGCCACGTCATCCAGCCGGTGGTCCGCTTCGCCGCCGGCATGTCCGAGCACCGTCGGACCCTGCCCGGTGTCGCGTACCACTCCCGGCGCCTCCAGGATAGCGCCCTGCGCCGTCGTGCCGCCGAAGGCGCGCGCCTCGCCCAGCGCCAGCGTCAGCGCCTCCAGGTTCCCCAGGCCGTTCTGCAGCGTGATGGCGATGCCCTGCGGCGGCAGGTGTTCCGCCAGCGTCAGCGCCGCCTGCTCGGTTTGGTAGGCCTTCACCAGCACCAGCGCGGCATCAACCTGCGCGAGATTACGCGGATCGGCGGTGACGGGGGCCGGGACGAGCGTTTCGCCGTCTCGCGTGATGAGCCGGATGCCCCGCTCGTTCAGCGCGAGCGCGCGGTCAGTACGGTAATCCAGCAGCAGCGTGGGCACGCCCGCCAGCGCCAGCCGCGCCGCAAACAGCGTGCCCAACGCGCCGGGGCCGATAACCGCGAGCCGTGAGCCGGCATAAGCCGCAGGGGATGTCATACTAGATATCCGCGATGATGGCGCCCGCGCCACTGTCCGTGGAGGGGCTCGGACAGCGGCACGGGCTTGCTTGCTTATTCCATCGTGGCAGGCGAATTCCTTCTTTTCCCGTCTTTTTTATTTTGGCAGGGGAAATCGGAAGGTATACGGCACCGTGACCACGCCGATCATCCCGTGCGCATCGGGGGGCAGCACGGCGTGAATCGCCTCGACGGGGTTCAGGTCCTGCGATGCCAGCGCGCCGCCGTCGTGCTGGCGCAGCACCAGCACCTTCGGCAGCAGGGCCGCGGCGTCCTTCGGGTCGCGCAGGCCGGCGATGATGAGCAGATCGCCCGTCGCCAGCGCGCGCTCGTAGCCGCCGATGAGTGTCCACACCGCGCGCCGGTCAGGGATGCTCAGATACACGCTGCGGTCCGCCGTCGCCGCGAAAAGCGCGCCGGCGCTCACCGGCAGCAGCCGCTGGGCCTCCAGCTCGAAGGCGACCAGTTCCGTGCCCTGGCGGGAATAGACGCGCAGCCTGGGTTTTGCCGCATTCTGCTCCTCCTGGCCGCTGGCGACCGCGTACCACTCGCCGCCTGGCGCGGCGGCCACCGCGGCCGCCGGCAGGCCGTCGGCGCGCCGCGCTTCCGACACCAGCTGGCCGTCCGGCGCATACAGGCGGGTGGTGCCGCCCGACAGCGCGATGACCAGGTACCCGTCGCCGCTGACGGCCGCGACCGGCATCCCCTCCAGGCCATCACGCCAGACGCGCAGCGGCGTCAGCGCGGGACCGAGGAGCTGCATCTCCGGTGACGAACCGTCCGGTTTCGCGAGGGCAATCAGCAGATTGCCCTGCGGCTCGGCATACTGCGCGTCAACCAGGTGGCTGCCGTCCGGCAGCGCCAGCGTACCGGTGCGCAGCACGGCGCCGTCGGGCTTCAGCAGGGTCAGCGTGGCCTTGCCGGCTTCCTCGATGCCGTACCCGCGTGCGGCGCCATACTGATCCTGGATGAGGATGCCGTATCGGCCCAGCGCCGCCTCTTTCGTCACCGTCGCGGCATCGTTATGGATGAGCAGGTGGCGCGTCAATCCGCTCTGCGCCCCGTTCTCCACCTGCATGGTGCGGACCATCCAGCGCTCGGCGACGAAGGTGGTATGCTGGCCGCTCCACACGCGCAGGTCCAGGCCGGGGCCGCCGGCGGCGAGCCCCTGGAAGCTAATCTGGCTCGCGGCGGTCACCTGGCCGATGCGCGCGGTCACCGTCGCCAGCCCCGGCCTGTCGGGCGCGGTGAGGGCCGTCGTCGCTTTGCCGCCGGCATCGGTGGGCACGCGCGTCTCGCGCAGCGTGCCCAGCGACGTGGTGAAGGTCACCGTGGCATCCGGCAGCGCCCGGCCGTCCTGATCCAGCGCCAGCGCCTCTACGCGCACCGTGCTGGCGCCGTCCGCCGGCAGTTGCGTGGGGTCAACGGTGAGAAAGAGGCGCGGCACGCCGTCGGCCCGCGGACGCGGATCGGTGAAGGTGATGATGGCGTATCCGCGCTTGCCGCCGCTCTCGGCGATGATGGTGCCGGCCCCCGGCGTGGTGGGCGCGTGGACGCGCGTCCGGGCATAGCCGTAATAATCGGTCACCGTGCGCTGCGGGGCGACGCCGCCCATAGTGATGCGGAACGTGACGAGCTGATTGCGGATGCCGTAGCCGCGCAGGTCGGTCAAGCGCACGGTGACCAGCGCGGTGCTCTGGCCATCAGCGGGGATGGCGGCGGGTTCCACCCCGACGCCGAAGTCGGAGGGATTCGGGCCCGGTGGGTACGGCGGGTAGGGCGGGTCGGGATACGGCGGCGCCTGACCATACTCGGAGATGACGATGGTGGCCGTGGCCGTGCTGTTGCCGAAATACGCGGCGATCACCGCCGTGCCGACATCATCGGGCGTGGCCGTCAGGCGCACGGTGGCGACGCCCGCCGCGTCCGTCACCGCCGTCGCCGCGGAGAGCCTGCCGCGCGTGGCGAAGAAGCGCACCGTCTTCCCGCGAAGATCGGTGTTGCCCAGTACTTGCGCGGTAATGGTGGCGGTGCGCCCGCGATCCAGGCGCAACAGGGACGGATTGGCGCTCACGCGCACCTTCGGCGCCAGTGTCTCACCCGCGCGGGTGACGGATATCTCCAGCAGGTGGCGCACCGGGGGATCGTCGGCATACTTGCCGCTGTCATCGGCGGTGACAGCGATGACGTACACGCCCGACGCCAGCGGGGCCTGCCAGTTCAATTCGACGGGGTTGGCGCCGGTACTGGCTTTCTGGAATGACCCCCCGGTCGCCTCCCAGGAGATCGTCACCGTATCGGCAAACCGCCGGAGCACGCGCTGATTCGCGCCGAGCTCCACATCCATATCGCTGGCGCTCAACGACAGCCGCACGACTTCTCCGGGGCCGACTTTCGTCGCGGAGGCGCGGACCGTCAGCGCAATCGCCGTGCTCACCCCATATTCCACCGCCAGCGCCGGCAGCAGCGCCGCCAGCAGCATCAGCCACACGACTCCGTATCGCATCGCCTTCCTCCTCTGTGGAGATTCCTACCTGCTCATACGCGTGCGTGCGCGCTACGGTTTCAGCGGCGGGGGCGCGGTAGAGTGGCGCGTGACGAGGCTGGTGGAGATTTGCTGGATCACGTCAGCTCGCTGCTCCCCGGTCACCCGCTGGATGACGAGGCGCGCCGCCTCCAGCCCGATCTCCCGCAGCGGCAGCCGCACCGAGGTGAGGATATTCTGCCCGAAGGCGTTGAACAGCGGGTCGGTGTCATCGAAGCCGATCAGGCTGATATCGTCGGGCACGCGCTTGCCGAGGTGATGCAGGTTATGCGCGAGCAGCGCGGCGTTCTGATCGTTGCGCGCCAGCACGCCGGTGATTTCCGGATACGCTTTCAGGTGCTCCAGGCATTGCGCCAGTGAGCGCGCGCCGTCGTCATCCTCCCAGGCGAAGGCATGCAGGTAGCGGGCGGGGTTCAGGCCGAAATCGCGGTACGCGCGCTCGTACGCTTCGATGCGGGTGATGACCGGGTGGGTGGTCACGTCCGGCGCGTGATAGATATGCAGGAGATGGCGGTGGCCCAGCTCCAGCAGGTGACACGCCGCCGCGTACGCGCCGCTGGCGTACTCGGCGGTGACGGCGGAGCAGGACGGGTGGGTCCACATGCTGAAGACGATGGGGCGATCGGCGAAATATTGCTCACGCCGCAGCTCGTCCAGCGTGGGCGAAAAATCGCCGGGACGCGAGTGGACGATGGCGCCGTCCACTTCGCCGCGTTTGATGGCCGCCGTCACCCGGGGCGCGGCGTCGGTGCGCGGATCGCGCGAGTGAATGGCGAGCAGCGCGTAGCCGCGCTCATTCAAGCCTTCCCAGATGCCCCAGAACAGCTCGGTGACGAAGTTGGAGCGGAAAGTAAACGGGGGGAAGAAGACGGCGATCACCTCGTTCAGCACGGACAGCCCATGCTTGCTCAGCGCCATTTGTCGCGCGGCATGGTGGCGGGTCGGGTCATACCCCAGCGCTTCCGCGGCGGCCAGCACGCGTTCGCGGGTATCGGCGCGCACCCGGGTATCGCCCAGCAGCGCGCGCGAGACCGTCTGCTTCGTCACTCCGCAGCGGGCGGCGATGTCGCGCATCGTGACCGCCCGTTCCTGATCCGACCGCGGCCGGCGCGGAATCGCCACGAATGGCTTGACTGCATCAACCATGCCATCACCTCACTGGATGAATCCACCGCACTGGATGTATCTTCATTCTTCCAGTTATGTTGATGGTTTCCTGCTGAACTCATGGCGTGGCGGCGCGGGCGGTTGGCGTGGCGGCGAGAGGAAACTCCGGGATGCCCATCACGATGCGCGCCCCGGCCGCGCGGGAAAAGGTGAGATGCCCGCGGGCATTGCGCACCGCGCTGAAGAGTTTCAGCGGGAAGCTCAATTGAGTTTTTTCCACCTCGAAGCGCGCGTAAATGGCCGGATCGTCGAGCGTCCCGGAGATGGCGGCCCAGGTGCCCGTCATCTCGCCCGCCGTGCCGGCGTTCAATATGGCGGCGGAGGTGCGATACGCCGGCGCGTCGCGGTCAATCACCAGCGACGGCCGCACGCCGGGGATGATCGCCGTCGCCGGCGGCGTTGCCAGCGGGGTGGGGCGCAGCGGCACGCTGAAGAGCCCGCTTTTCAGCTTCACCGCGTCGCCGACCTGCACCACCACGCGCAGGTGCGGATTCAGCGCGAACGGGCCCCAGGCCGACAGGGCGTCGCCGGTCAGCGCGGGCTTCTTCAGCTTCGTGTGGTCTATCAGCAACACGCCGGTCAGCTCCGGCCCATCCGCGGCGCTGCCCAGGCGCAAATAGCCGGTCGCCCGCGGCACCAGCCACATCTCCGCGTCCAGCGGCAGGCGCACCAGCTTCGCGTACACATCCCACTGCCAGCGCCCCGGGTCCCAGGGCGCCGCGGCGGGAATCCGCACGCCGCCCTCGGCGGCGAGCCAGCCGGGCTGAAAATCTTTCGCCCCCGCGCGGTCCAACCGCGCGGACAGGTGCTCGACGTCCAGCGATACGCCGCGCCGGTCGCCCGTCGCCGCCAGGCGCAGGGTGAGGTCTTCGAGGCGATTGGGATTGCCGGCGGCGGTTTCCGGCAACCCCGCCGATCCGGTCACCTGCAGGCGGCCTTCGCGCAGGATGGGCTGCTCCAGCGTGCCGTGCAGTGAGGCCGACCCCTCCACCGACCCGCGCAGGTCGGTCAGGCCGGGCAGCAGCGCCTGCCACGGCGAGAGCGCCTGGCGGGGGAAGGCCATATCCAGCGCGAACGGTTCATCGGGCGGCACGACCGGCACCCACGCCTCCCAGCGCAGCGGCAGCGCTCCCCGCGCCGTGATCGGCGGCCCCTCCGCGCGGAGCCACAGCTCCCCAGCGGAGAGCGCGATGCCGGTGCGCGTGAGCCGCAGGTGTCCGGACGCGCGATGCAGCGTGCTCTCCCCCAGCGATGGCGCGGCAATGGCGATATCCATCTCCGCGACCGGGTCGCGCCATGATCCACCCAGCGTGCCGTCCACATCGGCGGACCCGCCCACCGGCAGCGGGGGATCAACCCATGCCGAGAGCAATGCCGGCGTGAGATCGCGCGCCGAGAAGCGCAAGTTCGGCGCCCCGTCACCCCACGCGAGACCAGCGACGCGCGCCAGCGTCGTGCCGCGGGCATCCGCCGCCAGCGCCTCTTCGATCCGCACCTGATACCGGGAGCCGCTGTGCGCGCCGGTCAGCGTCGCCCGCAGATTGGGCACTGCCGTGCCGCCGTATGCGCCATCGCGCAGCGCCACTTCGGCGCGCAGGGTCGGCTGCCTGATCGGTCCCGAGGCCCACAGGCGCAGCAGGCCCGTTCCCGCCACGTCCGCCGGCAGTGACACCGCCAGGCCGCTCATCTCCGTCAGCAGCGCCGGCAGCTTCGCCACCCGCAGCGGGTCCACGGTGATTTCGAGGTCGTCCACTTCGCCGCGGCTGATCAGATAGCGCCCGCTTCCCCGCGCGGTGAAGGCGGTATTCTCGACCGTGAGATGATCGAACGTCACCTGGCGGTCCTCTGGCCGATACGCATAGGTCAGCGAAAGATCGCCGGCGCCCAGCGGGACCCCCGCGGCGGCAAAGCGCGGCGCCGCGGCGGTCGCGGTGACGGTGAGCGGCGTCTCACCCTCGCCGTTCAGGTCACCGCGCAGGGTGCCATGGATGTGCGCTGCCCCGGACAGCGCCACCGGCAGACCCAGCAGCGCGTGCGGGATGTCGCCGAGCGCCGCGCCGGCAGCCTGGTAGGTCAAATCCGCGCTAAGCGCGCCGCCCACCGGGCATTGCGCGGTGCCGGTCGCCGTCACGAGGGTATCTCCGCGTTCAAGCTGCAGATTGCGCACCTGTACAATACGGTCAGCGTACGCGAAGTCAAGCGCGACGCGGCGCAGGTCCAGCGGAAAGGCGTCATCGCCATGCGGCACATGCACCACCGCGTCGGGGATGAAGGCGGCTCCGCTCGCGATGAGGCCGTGTTCGCCCACGCGCAGCGCTACCGTGCCGCGCGTGCCGCCGTCCACCCGCCAGGGGCAGGTGAGGCCAACGACGCCCAACACATCGGCCAGCGGGGCGCCCTGCAGGGTCAACGTCCCTTCCTGGCCGACCATGCCGTCGCGGGGGTCAAAACCGTCAGCGCCGCCGGCCATCTCCAGGCGCATGCCCGGGCGCGTGAGCACCACGTCGCGGAAGCGCAGGGCGCCGCCGGCCCGGTACGTCATCTGGCCGGTGCCCTCGGCAAACGCGCGCCCGAGCAGCATCCCATCCTTCACGGTGACCGCGCCCGCCAGCGTTGGCGCCAGCGGATCGCCGCTCAGCGTGCCATCCAGCTCGGCATACCCGCCATACTCCGCATCGTCGCCAAAGATCGCCAGCGGAATGCGTGCGCCGCGCAGCGCCATCGTCAGCGCGTCGGCGGCCCCCGCCTCACGGCGATACACGCCCTGCGTCGCGGTGAAGTCGCCATACGCCGTGCGGGCGTCGGCGCGAGGAATCGTCACGTTCAGGCGGTCACCATCGCGGTCTATCCGCAGCACCGCGTTGAGGCGCGATGCTTCGTAGGCCGCATACGCGGCGTCCGTGCTCTGCACCTGCATCTCCAGCGACGCGCCGCCGTCCGGCAGCAGGCGCAGCGCCAGGTGGCCGTCGAGATGCCCGGAAAGCGACGGGAGGCGGAACGCGCGTGAGAGCCGCGCCAGATTCATCCCCGCGAACGTCGCGTCCGCCCGGAGGACATCCGGCGAGGCGAAGGGGATGCGGAGAAGCGCCGTGGTGGAGCCGCTGAAGATCGTCGTGCGCACGTTCGAGAGGGTGATGCCGTCCGCGGTGGCGACGACCTCTCCGGCGAGATCGGGCAAGGTGAACCACGGCAGGCGCGCCCGTGCGGCCCGCACCGTGCCTGCCAGCGCGGGCGCTTTCTCCAACTGCCGCCAGGGGGTGGTGCTGCTGACGGCCACCATGACGTCGTGGAGCGCGACATCGCCCGCCCACAGCCGCCGGACGGCCACCTCGGCGGAGAGCGTCGTCGGGTCAGCCGGCGCCAGCGTGAACGAGGCCCTGGCCTGCTCGGCCGCGAGGCCGCGTATCGTGAAACGGCGGCTGGCAAGCGTGCCGGCGATGCGCAGATCCGCGGGCTGGCCGGTGATGCGCGCGTCAAGCGTTGCCGGGCCATCCAGCGCGATGGCGTGGACCCACTCCCCGCTGGGGAACAGGCGCGCAATCGCCTCGCCATCGCGCGTGGCCATGCGCACGCGCACGTCGAACACCGGGGTGAGCCGCGGCAGGTTCCGCAGGTCCAGCTCACTGATGCTGCCCGACAGGGTGAGCGGCAGGTCACGCGCGCGGGCTTTCACCTTGAGGAGTTCCAGTCGGCTGCCCTGCGGATAGCGCGCCGGGTCATGCGTCAGCCGCAGGCGGCCTGATGTCGCCATGATCGGCGTGGTCAGCTCATCCAGCCGCAGGCCGACGCCGCGCAGGTCCACTTCCGCGGTGAGCGCGGTTCGGGGCGATCGTTGGGCATCGGCCGGGGTAGGCAGGTTGGTGAGCAGCGCCGAGAGGCGCAGCGCGGCGGTGCCGTCCTCAAAGGTGATGGGCAGTGACCACGGCAGCAGCTCCGCGATCAGCTTCACATCGAGCTGTTCCGCCCGTACCCGCACCCGGGCACGGCCTTCCGCGGGCCGGTAGGTGCCCGCCAGCCGGATGCGGTCCGCGCGGTGCTGGGGATCGCGGCCGGAGACGGCAAAGCGCATCCCATCGCCCCCCGGGCGCAGCGAGGCTTCCACGTGCGCGAGGCGCTGGGTGACGCCGACCGGCACGTCGCGGTACGTGACCGCGCCGTCCGTCACTAGAACGCGCGTCTGAAGCGTTTTTGCCGCGTCCCCGCCGCGCAGGCGGTCCAGCACGTCCGCGAAATCAAAATGCCCGGCGGCATCCCGCTTCACGCTCAACACCGGCTGCCGCAGCTCAACCTGTTCAATGGCTCGCATCGGGTCCATTCCGCGATGCTGCAGGAGCGTGAAAAGGTTCAGGCGCGCCGTGGTGCGCGGCACGCTGAGCGCGACGCCGGCAGCGAACGTGCGGCCGTGCGCGACCGCGGAATCGGCCAATACGAGGTTGCTGAAACCATCTACGTGAAGACTGCCGATACGCACGGCGCGCCCGAGGATGCGCGAGAGCTCGCGCTCAATGATCGGCGTATATTGGTCGGCCATGCGCGCCAGCATGAGATGGGCGGCGCCGAAGATGAGGAGCAGGGCGAGCGACAGGGTACAGAGCAAGATCGCGAAGACATGCGCGAGATGCGGCAGCAGCGACCCGGCAATACGTGACAACAACGACATGCGGCATGATTTCTTTCGACAGCGTGAGGCACGTGCCTGATGGAAAAGCTGTGTTGTTAATATGCCCGGCGAACACCCGTGTTAATCCCGCCGGCGTTACGCCGTGCCTGTCGTGCCGCTAGACCTCGATTTCCTCGCCGGTGGCTGCCCGCAGCGTCGCCACGATTTCCTCGACCACGCGGTCGGTGGGCACGCCTTCCGCCTCGCCTTCGAAGTTGAGCAGGATGCGGTGGCGCAGGGTGGGGAGGGCGACGGCGGCGACGTCGTCAAGGGCGACGTGGTAGCGGGCGTCGAGCAGCGCGCGCACCTTGGCGGCGAGCACGATGCCCTGCGCGCCGCGCGGGCTGGAGCCGAAACGGACGAACGCGGTGACCAGCGGCGTGGCGTAGGGGCTGGTGGGGTGGGTGGCGTGCACCACCTTGAGCGCGAACTGCTGCACGTGCTTCTCGATGACGATCTCGCGCACGAGCCGGCGCATCTCCAGCAGCCGCGGCCCATCAATCACCGGGGAGGCGGCCGCGGACACGGTGGTGGTGGTGCGGTCAATGATGCCGCCGAGCTCGTCCAGCGACGGCGCGCCCACCAGCATTTTGAACATGAAACGGTCAAGCTGCGCTTCCGGCAGCGGGTAGGTGCCCTCCTGCTCGATGGGGTTCTGCGTGGCGAGCACGAAGAACGGCTCCGGCAGCGCGCGCACGGTGCCCGCCACCGTCACCGAGTGCTCCTGCATCGCCTCCAGCATCGCGGACTGCGTCTTCGGGGTGGCGCGGTTGATCTCGTCCGCCAGCACGATATTGGCGAAGATCGGGCCGGGCTGGTAGCGGAACTCCTTCTCGCCGGACGGGCTTTCGATGAGGATGTTCGTGCCGGTGATGTCCGAGGGCATCAGGTCGGGCGTGAACTGGATGCGCGCGAAGTGCAGGCTGAGCGCGTCGGCCAGCGTGCGCACCAGCATCGTCTTGCCGAGGCCCGGCAGGCCCTCCAGCAGCCCGTGTCCGCCGGCCAGCACGCAGGTGAGCGCGTCCTCTACCAACTCCCGCTGTCCGACGATCACCTTCTGCACTTCCGCCCGCAACCGGGCCACGTCCTGGTGAAACGCCGCCGCCCGCTGTTCCATGGAACTCATCCGTCCCCTCCTTCCCGCGCTTCGTTTATCATCATCATTCGCGCTGTCCCGGCGAATTCCTCTCCCGCCGGCGCGCCGGCATTTCGCGCACGTGTGTGAGTACGCTGATGCCGACGCTGGGCGGCTACCCCCCCCCGCTGACTACCCCCCAAAATGATGCATTTTCGCCAAACGGGGGGTAGCCGTGTTCCGGAAGCGTCGCCCGCCGAGGCGGTCGTATGTGGTACGGCGAGAGTCTATTATAAAACTCTTGTTTGTCAATTGGTGTTACGCCGGCTCTGGGGGCGGCCCCCCTCGCCGGCCCTCCCCCCGTGCTCTCCGCTGCGCTACGCGCACAGGGGGAGGGGGGTGGATGGCGCGGACGGGCGTGGCTGCACGGCGGCGCGACGATGAACGGCAACGCGGTCTCTCCACTCCGCGTTCTCCTCGTCCCCCCGATGCCTCCTTCTCTTTTTCTGCGGTTTTGCTGCACCCGGTGCCGGTGGCGAGCATCTGCCGATTGTGCGCGTGATGCTGCCAGGAGGCGGCGCTCCAGATGACGACCAGCCGGCGATGGCCTCGCGCAGCGTGCACGGCGAGCCGGTCTTTCAGGACGGCGATGGATTCCGCGCTGTTCGTGTTGGCGGTGTATCGGCCACACGACGCGGTCTTCCTGGCCGTCCAGGCACAGGTAGGCGCTCGAGATCCCCCCGGCTCTTTTGCGACAGGACGGATTTGCTGGCGGCTGTCCCGTCGGCGCTCACCCGGCGCCGACCTCCGGATTCAGCAGGCCCGCGGGGGCACCCGGACGAACCAGGTTCATCGAGGTAGTCCAGCCCGCACGCCGGATCGGCCAGCGCGCGGGCGACCAAGCGATCCCGGCGTTTTTGCTCGTAGGCCGGCCTGTTGTGAGCGTGGCCAGAAATATGTCTGACAGCCAAGCGCCCACTAAGTCGTGCTACAGGAAGCAGGAAAGCTCTCCAGGTATAGAGGTTATAGCCCACTGTGACTGGTATGTGAGGTTGGCTTGTCATTGGCGTGTAAACTGTCGTCTTCAGTCTGCATATCTCCGAGATATCCATAGCATATGCGCTCACAATGCGGTGGGTGTCATTGCACATTCTCAAGCGGCCGTCTTCATTGTTGCCGGCATGCAAGCGCTTTATTTTTTCTCCTCTAGTCTCGGAAACTGCTCGCGTAACCGTTGGGCATAGGGTTTCAGATCGCCCCCAGTGCGTGCGTCCAAGGCGGCGGCAAAGGAATGGGCTAGCGAGGCCCCTTGCTCCGCATTGCCTGTGACGGCGATATATCGCGTAAAGCCATCGATCGTGAACGTGAACAGTTCGTCCAGCAGTTTGGGACTATGGGCGACGAGCATGCTGTGTTTGAGACCGAAGAACAGCAGTTGGGGGGCTTCACGGACTGCTTCCTGATCGGCAAACACCTTCTGTATTGCCTTCCCGATAGGCGCAAACTGGGCCGCCTTCTGCTCGTCAGTCAAAGTCGTCGTTGGGAGATGGTCTTTTTGCTGTTGAGGGAGGTCAATTGTTGAAACTGCCAAAGTGACTTGCTCACCCATCCGTCGCATATGAGATTTTATCGTGGCTTGATCCTCGCTGGTGACAATCTGTGTCGCCATATCGGTAATTAGCGTCACGTTCATCGGAGGGTTCCCTTGCCCATCAGCCACGTTGTGAGTTAATCCCTGTTGCGTCTGATAGCGAGCCAAAGCCGTCATGACTTCTGTCATCACGCGCTCAGCTTCCCCGCGTTCAGGGCTGGAGAATGGGCGCGGTTTATCGGTGTCGGGAGTCTTCGGCCCTCCAAAGGTCGGCCAGCCGCCAGGCGGTGGCAGTAGCGTATAGGTTATCGGTTTCGTGATAACGGCCTCTGCCTCCTGCATTTTTCCTGCCACCCCATAGACAAGAGCAGCGGTATAGCGGAATGTGCCGTGTTCCGCCTTTTTATCGGGTTGTAACAATGCGACATGATCAATAGTGAGCATCCGATCAATCATCGAAACCAATGATTCCTTCCACCCTTTCACGCTGTGGAGGGGACGGAATTGTCGACGCGAAGGGGTCGCGAATGTTCCTGGCTTTGGGGGGATCTCACGGTTGATCGCGCGCATGAGTTGCCACCCTAGCCAACGCAGTTCATCACCGCGATTAATCGCATCGTGCTTTTCGATGCTGTTCAGGAGTGCAGGGTAGTGCTGCAGTGCTGTTGTTGGGTCACTGTCGAGGAGACCACTCCAGGCGGCCAAACGCCTACCTTCGGGAGATTTGCTATCCTGGAGCACCTGTAGGTATTTATTGCTCGCCTCAACATAACGCTCACCTATCAGCAACGCGTCACTTGCTAGTAAGGCATTTTTATCCGCTTGAAGTGCCGGTAGGGGGTGTGGAGTATAGCCTTTCGGTTGAAGACGTACTGATGTGATGAGGAATTCGAGGTAATCAAGGCGTAATTCACGAGTATACGGTTCTTCAACAACCTTCATACCTTGCAGATAGGCATTCTCGGCTATGGAGTATTCGTTTGTCCGGAGAAGAAATGCTGCTAACTGACGGTGTTTCTCTGCATCATTATCAGTCTCTGACACTAGTGACTTTGCAATACGTATTGCGCCGTCTTTCTTTCCAGCGAGAAGCAGTTCGTCTGCGGTTCTGAAAGAAAGGATCGTCGAACCTTTCCCATACCAAAGCAACAGGTCAATACATCCATCATATCTTAGAATATTTTCTTTATCAGTATGCGTATATAGATTTAACATAGCATGTAATAGTTGCATACGATTAGGACTGTTAACTGGATAACGTATATCCATTATTTCATTAATATGCATTCGCTTTTCCTTTGGAATTGATAACCAGGCAATAATTCTAGTTTCAGGAATATCTGTCATTATCACTTTTAATGCTTGCATTGCTAGCAGTTTCTCATGTAGTTTAAGTATTGCTACACACTTGTTCAGATCAGTGTTGTTAGGTGATAGGCTCCTATCGGTAATTATAATTTTTAGGCTGCGCATCTCTCCCGATAGAAGTTCCTGTGCAACTGTGTAATACAGCTTACCGTTTTTCCACTTAGTCAAACTCTTTATAATTTCATGAACGCGTTGTTCAGGCATATTGCGTACTTTTTCCATTGATATCACAAGCATAATTGCATTATTTAGTGACAACAGGTAGTTACCAGGAGTATCGTTAATAAATGAAGAGATGCATTCTGAATACTTTTCAGCTTTAAACGCATCACTCATGTCAGCCAATGAGGCCTGTGCATAAGTAGCTCTTATCATAATTAACGAAACAAGAAAGAGTAGAAGCGTATGCCTTCGCATGACTATTTCTCCTTTCAAACGGTAACTACTACCCAAGCGCGAGTATGGGAGCATTGAAAAAAGTACATGGTAGTGTCTTTACTATTCCAACGTAGTAAATACTATATTGGTGGTGGTAGTGTTCATCCAACTAACGATTATAAATATCTTCATCGCCTCTGGTGATCGTATTATTTATTAGTATAATATATATAACCGAAACTGGTATATGAGAAATTAATGGGACCAATATTAGCATTATTAAACCCGAAGTATCGTTCAACAAAATAATGATTAATGTAGCTAGCCATATACACAAGCAAATAACAAATATGTTTCGTATTAGTTTTAAAAAATTGGTGGCGACCGTAGCGTGATTCATAATTACAATACCCATGATAAAATGAATAATTGCGGCAATAACTAGTGGAATCCATAATACAATCATTATGTCGCCAGAAAATAGTTCGATAATATTTCGTGGACCGAATCCAAAGTAAGCCATAACGATGAAATGTAATAGAATTATACCTGTGATGACGAAATGAGTAGCGGCATACCTAATCTCATTTGTTTTAACAGCCTTGCCTCCCAAAGGAACGGGGGTAGGCGGTATAAGAGCATTATATTTATTGTGATTATCATCATGGCTGCCTTCACAACAGTATACGGCCATTATTATCCCCTTTCCGGAAAACGAGTACTTCCTATAAGTATTACCACGGTAGTGGTAAGGTTGTACCTACTTAAGCTCGCGTTTCAGTGTAGGTTGCGGAGCTAATCACATCTGGTATAAGATTATATCACTCCGCTGATTCAATAATACATTCTATCACTAGACCATGATGTTTTCACCTAATGTAAATAGATAGCACTTTGCTTCTGTGCTATTACTGCCCGCATATAGGTGATTATCCCAACATTTATTTTCAGGCAACTCAACACAGCCGCATTTCATATATTTGCCATTGCATTCTTCTCTTATATTTGCAGGGCAATATCGCTAATAATTTTATCGCGAATACGAATATCGTTATAATTATCTGCCTAGCTAGCGATGCAAAATATTACGACAACATTTTCCGCTTTACCATATATTGGTATTTGGAATTGATCATTAAATTCTACAATTATCTAAAATCATAAATAAAAAACCACTAAGGACTTACGCAAAAATATCCCGCCGTTGGCGGTAACTTGATTGGAGTTTAAGAGTTGTCCATGACTCCGAACAAGTGAAAAATATTTTTACGATTGTCCAAATATAATACAATGCTATTGGTATTGGTTATCCCATTTTTTTAACTGAATATCAATTATGTCACGAATATCCTGCTGCTTTGTAGTAATATAGTCATGATTATAATGCTTAACAGTAGAATATGTTCGCCTTGCATTCCTAAACGTTGTTGCTGACACCCAACCAATCATTCCATCATACATGTCTTCACCACCATACAATCGATCAAACGTCCTATTAATAAATGGTATAAGCTGTGTTATATATAACAGTGGTTGATCTCCACCTATTTTGATGATATTTATGGGCAATGGACTAATATCTTCATTCATCATTTTAAAACGCTTGTTTGTATTAGGTACATTCGCATTATTCAATTCTGAATTCATCATGCTCAAAATCTCTTCATCAGATCCTCGCCTAAGCGCTTTTATCCATTGATATGTACGTTGTTCTTCATCTAAGTGTTGTCCTTTGACAGGACGTTTACAATACGGAATACCATTTAACGGACTTGATATCGTGACAAAATTATTTGTATTTCCACGGAGTCCAAACTCCATTATCGCCATTTCAATGATTAGGCCGCCATAACACGGGGTAAAGAAATCGAGTTTAAGGCTAGTGTGATCAGTCAGGAGTAAATCTTTATCAATTTTTAATGCAACAGCTTCAGCAATCTGATCCGTACGAAAACGGAACGGTCTCGCTTGTAAAGCCGGTCGATCCGTCCATGTGCATGTAGGAAATCTCAAAAATATTACCCTGTCATACTCCCGTCTTCCTTTATTACATTTATATAAGTTCTTAGCTAGTTGTTTATATACCTCCGGATCATTTGCCGCGCCAAAACCTGGCAAAATTATTGCAATGCGTGGATGGCTTCCATTGGCATGAGTTGGTATCTGTCGACAAAGTTCAAGATGATACCATAGAGCCTCTCTATCATTGTCACAATTACCATCTATATCATAGTTTTGAAACTGCAACCACTCTTTTGCTGCTTCAACAGTAACATCACTATTTGCTGCAAGCATACGAGAGTTTTCCCTGTCTCGTCGATAGTCCTTCCAACAATGATCTACACCAGTTATGACAACACGCCATGGCCCACCTAAATAATCGGTATACGAATATGCGACAATACCTTCTCCAATGCCGTTATGTAATACATTTATCGCACCCGTATCCGTGATAAATTCTTCAATAGGATATTCCTCAAGGTACTCATTGAAAGCTTTAATTTCAATCTCATCTGACTCTTGATGGTTACTATTGTCTTGAAAGGTACCACTACCAAAAGCATTATCATGCAATCGATACTTAAACATAATTTTTTTATCATCCAACCATACATCATGTTCTCCAGCTGTGAGACAATACGGCCACTTATATGAGAATGCATCAATGAGATTATCCTCTTCATCTAGTTCTTCTACCATAACATCATAAGCATAAGTACTTGTCGTTGCAGTATCAACTATGGGATATTGCCTCGTGCTACCGTCCCATACTAGTGTAACCGTCTTCGGATTATCCTCCTCGCTAACGACAATTGATTGAGAAAGCGCAAAGACATCTCCAGATTGTATAAAATCAAACCCAGAATCGCTTGTCGGCTGTAACATGAGAGAGCACCGATAACGCTGATGTGTTTCACCATCATCTTCAAACGTAAACGTCACAGATGGCCGGTTATTTTCACTATCATAATCTATATCATACTTCAGATAATCCACCGTCCCATTCGACGAGCTCACATTCTTGATCACCAGATTCTTCACGCACGCCGTCTGCACCTGCGGCCCTGATTCATACCCCTCAGTCGGCCACTCTCCGCCAAGCAGTTGCGTCTGAAATACCATCTGGCATCCGAATACTCCGTCCAGCAGCAACCCTACGGAATGATCACCATTATGGCTCACCCCAAACTCAACCTCGCGGTCAAATACGCCATCATCGTCATCATCCACCTCATATCGCTTCGATGGCGTCGTCTGAGTGTTCCAGGGGATGAACTTGATGAACCGCAGTGCGCGATCCCCATTCAGGTTTGCGGCAGAGGGCGCCACTCCGCCATACACCCAACCGTTCGTCTCTTTATGCCACCAACCGGCCCCGTCGTTCAATCCCAGCGACAGGTCGGTGTAGGTGCCCTCGGGATCCAGGTCATCGCGAATGCGCAGCTCCGCCTCGACCATCGCCGGGTCAAGCCGTTCTCCAATCCCGATGGTGAACGATACCGCCACCCCCATCTGGGTGCCCCCGATTGCCCCGTACGACGATTCGCCGGGGAAGGGCTGGCCGTTCAACGTACTGGCTTTGCAGATTTTCAGATGACATGACGACACTTTCTGGGGGACGACCGTGGCCTTCACGGTATCGGAAAGCGTCAGCGTGCCCCAGCTATACGCCAGTGTGAACTCCTGGTCGCCGGCCGTCGTGCTCAGCCCGGTGCCTTCGACATAGAGTTGCCGCGGCACGACCTCTCCGACATCAAGGGTCCACAATTGCACGCTTTCCCCATGCTCTTTCGTATCCTTCGTATACAGCTTGGTGTGCGCCCCTTTTGAAAGCGTCACTTCCCCACCGAGCCCATCGGGGAGGACGTACAGTCGCAACGGCAGCAGGTCGTCTTCGCCTGTTACCGGCGATTCGACCATATCGCTCTCATCTGAATCATCGTCGTCATCATCGTTGATCACAATGTCCGGCACTTTCGTGGGGTCCGTCTCATCTTCTTCCTTGACGCCGGGCAGTGCCACGTTCACCTGGATGATGAACACCTCTTTACTGGCGCTCGATGTGCCGCAATGCGCAGTGATCGTCTGTTTCGACGGTTCATTGAGCGATACCCGCCGTCGGTCCACACTGCTGCCGTTGTCCCCTCCTGTCCATGTCAACAAGGAGGAATAGATTGCGCTGACGTTCGGGGTTGCCGGTGAGACCGTCGCTCGCAGTACCCCATAGGTATCGGGCGTCGCATTCACCGCTGCCGCGGCCGTGGCGCTGTCAATCGCCGTCAACCCCGTTTCAACCTGGAGGTCGGTGACAGCAACGACAACAATTTGAGTAACGACATCCTGGGTCGTGACGTTTCCAGCGACCGTCGCCGTCACTTCCGTCATGCCCGACGTTCGGCGGCTGACGCGGCGCATCAGGGGATCGTATTCCTGCGGGTCGGTCTCTGGAATGGGGTAGGCTTCCCCGTTCGTCCATGTCACGCGCGGGGTCAGCACTTCGGTAGGAATATCCGGCGTCGTGCGCACCATCAGGTCAACATACTCGCCTGCCTCTCCGAGCGGGATACCCCATACCGCCGGGGTTGTGTTGGGTACATACGTCGCCGGAGACACAGAAACTGTCGCCGTAAAGAAGGTTACTGTCACCGAGGCTTGACTCGTACCTTCTTCGGCCGATACGGCCACCTCTCCGGGAATATCTGACGAGGTGAGTGTCGCTGATGCTTCCCCATCCTGATTCGTTTGCACGGTAATCGTGCTTAACCCACCGGCAAACGTTCCACCGGTCGTGTGCAAGATGACATCCGTTGCTGGAACATCTCCCCCCTGCCCATCACCGAGTTGCACCGTGACCGTTGTGGTATCTTGGGCATCCGCGAGGATATACTCCTGGGACACAGAAAGCGCGAGATTCGTCACGAGAATATCGGTTGCTGCGCACTCGACACTCGGACGGTCACGCAAGCGGGCAATCGCGGTCGTCCGCCCCGACTGTGTGCCCCGCTGAACAGATAAAGTCGAAATGAGATCCGTCAGCGTTCCGGTCACCGTCGCAATCGCGGTATGGCTCGAGATCACTTCGATAGCATTGCGTGCCGTGCTGGTGTCCGGCAGCACCATCACTTGAAGCGACGCCGGTTGCCCATTCGTCACCACGACCGGATCAGGCGCGAGGCTCACATCGACCACCGTAATCGTGACAGCATTCGACTCCCGCGTCGCATGGGGATCGTGCTGGTCGGGATCATCGGGGTCGGTATGTACGTTGAAGACGGCTTGGTAGGTATATTCGCCGGGTTCCATGGGCAGCGGAATCGTGATGGGATTATCATTGATGGTGCCCGACCAACCCGGACCAACTTTGTTATCTGGGCCATCCACACAGACAATGGAGACATCGCCTGCGCCGCCCGGCTCCAAGTCTCCACCGCTAAGGGCGAGCGTCGCGGTGGCAGTCGCTTCCCCGACCCAGTAGACCGACTCGGTAAAGTCCAGATCAATCTCCGCCGTCAGGGTGAAGCCCGTACGGGAAGTTTGCGGCACGCTCGCTAAGTGTGCGACCGGGCATGCCGGAGTTTGCACCGGGGTGGTGATAACGGTTTGGCGCGCCAGCATGGACCCCACACCCGTCTGCCCGCCGAGCAGACACAGCACCCCCAGGAGCGCTGCCAGACAGCCCCTCGTCAGCCCACGCCGCATCGGAGACTCCTCTTCCCTGGTTTCCTCAGTGCAAGTATAGCGCTTGGCTCAATCACCAGACAAGAGCACTTCGCCTTTGGGGCGCGGGCGCGAGGGGAACTGCGCAAAAGAGGCTTCGCGGCGGGTGTGTCGCATGGCTAGCGCTGAATGTTGCAAAAATCCGGAGCAGTACAGGCGGGCGGGCGAGACGCGTACACGCCAACCATAGCGTAGACCCCGCCACCTCTTCACCTCTTCACCTCTTCACCTCTTCACCTCTTCACCTCCTCCCTCGCTTCATGGTAAGATACATCTCCGATACTGACCGCCCCCGCGCGGGGAGAGCGCACGCTTGAAGGAGGCACCATGGGATCGTCCGACGCGACCGCACCGCAGGGTTTTAAAGCCGGGTTGGAAGATGTCATCGCCTGCACGTCGGAGATCTGCTTCATTGACGGCAAACAGGGGCGCCTGCTCTATCGCGGCTACGATATCGCCGACCTGGCGGAGCACAGCACCTTCGAGGAGGTGGCCTATCTGCTCTGGTATGGCCGGCTGCCGGGCGAGATCGAGTTCGACGCCTTCCTCGCCGGCTTCACCGGCAGCACCGAGCTGCCGCTGGAGACGGT
Organism: Armatimonadota bacterium; assembly: GCA_029553475.1. GTDB lineage: Bacteria > Armatimonadota > Hebobacteria > CAIYQO01 > CAIYQO01 > JAKIYB01. Next base: position 60,107 of record JAKPKV010000030.1, on the reverse strand, counting down.
GATGATCCTGCGCATGTTCCCCAAAGCCGCCACCCCCATGGAAGTGCTGCGCACCGCCGTCTCGTCGCTGGGGCATTGGGATCCCGACAGCGGCAACACCCGCCTGGACGCCTGCCTGCGCAAGGCCGTGCGCCTCACCGAGCGCCTGCCGTTGCTCGTCACCTCGCACCAGCGCCTGCGGCTGGGCCTGGAGCCGATCCAGCCCATCCCCGGCAAGAGCATCGCGTATAATTTCCTGTATACGCTGCACGGCAGCGAGCCCGACCCGGATATGGTGCGCGCCTTCGACGTGGCGCTGATTCTCCACGCCGACCACGAGTTGAACGCCTCCACCTTCGCCGCGCGCGTCACCGCCGGCACCATGTCGGATATGTATTCCTCCGTCACCAGCGCCATCGGCGCGCTCAAAGGCCCGCTGCACGGCGGCGCCAACGAGCAGGTGGCGAAGATGCTGGCGGAGATCGGCGACCCGGCGCAGGCCGAGCAGTGGGTGCTCGACAAGCTGGCGGTGAAATACAAGGTGCCGGGGTTCGGCCATCGCGTGTATCGCACCGAAGACCCGCGCGCCAGCGTGCTGCGCCGCTACGCCGAATCGCTCTCGCGGAAGGCCGGCGATACCCGCTTCTACGAGATTTCGCGCGAGGTGGAGCGCACCATGCGCGCCCACAGCAAGGTCTATCCGAACGTAGATTTTTACTCGGCGACGGTCTACACGCTCATGGGCATCCCCACCGAGCTCTTCACGCCCATCTTCGCCGTCAGTCGCATCACCGGCTGGACCGCGCATATTCTCGAACAGTGGGCGAACAACCGCCTCATCCGCCCCCGCGCCGACTATACCGGCGACGTGGATCTGGCATACGTGCCCATCGAGGAACGGCGAGCTTGATCGGGGCCGGAGACGCGTCCTCGCCCATTGTGGCTCGCGAGGACGCGTCTCCGCCCGATCAGTCGGCTCACCGATACAATGGGGACCCTCCTCGACTGATGTGCTCCCTCCCTCCGCCATCCCGCATCCTATGCTATACTATCTCCATGCGCATCCGCTGTATGGTGCTGCTGATGCTGCTGGGCGCGCTCGCCGTCGCCCAGCAGTCGGCGCCGCCGGCCTCCGTCACCCGCGTGGTGGTGCTGGAGAACCTGGAGGTGGCCGCGCTGCAGCCGCTGCTGGGGATGCCGCTCTTCACCAATGCCGGACGCGGGGGAGCCTTCCCGTACTCGCCGATGGCCGACCTCGTGCCGAAAGAGATTGACAACCTCCTCGGGCTGGTGCAGGCGAACGCCATCCTCGTGCGCGCCACCGCGCCCACCCGCGCCGCCGCCAATGCCGCCCTCGATGCCTTCACGCAACTGGTGCGCATGCTCGACAAGCCCGCCCCGCGCCTCATCATCGAGGTGGCGCTCATCGAGACCACCTACGGCGAGGCCCGCGCGCTCACCATCGGCGGCACCGCGGCCAGCGGCTCTGCCGCCGTCACCGTCAACCCCGGCGGCGGCGAGGGGAATTTTCACCTGCGCTACATGGACGGCCAGCTCCGCGCCGGCCTCTCCTCGATGATGGTCCACGAGAAAGCGAAAGTCTTCAGCACCGCGAAGGTGATGGTGATGCAGAACGGCGGCGGCTATATCAGCCTCGCCGGCGCCGGCCTCCCGATCGATACCCTCGCCGTGCGCAAGGCGACCGCGCTGCCCAACGGCCAGATCACCCTGCAGATCGAGCCGGTCTACACCCTCACCGGCGTCTACCTCGATACCCCGGTCGTGCGCGGACAAGACGGCGAAGCGCTTTTGCTCGGCATGCTCGGCGGCCCCGCCATCACCAAAACCACCATGGATCCGCCTCCCGCGCTCAAACTCCCCCGCCGCCTGAACCTCAGCGTCACCGACCCCGTCATCCTCCTCCTCGCCACCCCCACCATCATCCCCGAAGAGCTCCAGGATCCCTTCCCGGTCTTCAAACCGCTGCCGCCGCTCTTTTGAGCGCCCCCGAACCATTCCGTTCGTCGTCAGGCGCGCGGCGGATATCCCAAAACACTGTTTCACCCCACCCCCCGCCGGGTATCTAACCGGTAATACGACCCATCGCATGGAGGTCCATCCATGACGTCACGCTGGCCGCTCCTCATGATCCTGCTGCTGCACGCCCTCGCGGCCCTGGCCCAACCGGACCCGAACGCCCCTCCGCCCCAGAAACCGGCACCGCCACCAGCCCCAGGCGAGCCGCCGGTTATCCAGCGGATAGACGTGCAGCATCTCTCGCCGCAATCGGTGACGCAAATGCTACAGTGCACCAGGGATGCGTACTGCTGGTTGCCCAATGATCCGACGGCTCCCCAGGCCTTTGCGCGGATACCCGCGGAGATAACCCCGGAACACTGTCTTGGCCTGATAGGCTTGCGCGCGCTCCTGGTGAAGCCGTCCGCTAAGACGCGAGCCGACGCGGAAAAGGCCGCCGCAACGTTCGCCGCACAGATGAAACGCCTGGATGTGGCCGGTGGCGCCGGCATGCTGGAAGTGACGCTGGTGTCAATGGCCAGGGAACAGGTCGCTGAGCTGCTCACGCGCTGGGCGCCTGATGGTGCTTCGGAGCTCACCCAGGATAGCACCGGTTCCCCGGAGATTCGCCGCAATCCCGGAGTCCGGCTGGCGAAAGGCGTGATGGCAGAGTACCTTGCCGGCTTGCCTGAGCACGCCCGCGGTGACGTTCGCGCGCGCGATTGTTACGTCTGTCCTCTCTCCTCGTCTCTGGCGGTGGAGCATGCTTTCCGGGACAGCGCGGCCCGTCTGTCGTTTCACACCACGCGCGGCCTCGGACTCGACCGCCTGCTGCTCTGTGATGCATTCATGGATGGTGGGGGGCGGAGCACCCAGCGCTGTCTGTTCATACCCGAAAAGCGGAGCATCCTCCTCGGAATATTGCAGGGAACACGCAAGACTGTTAAGGCCGAATACCCCATCATCGCGCCTTTCCCCGATAACATATCGGAAGACTCGCGTGACCCGCTGACCCTGGTCGTGCTCACCTACACCACCTTCGATGCGACCATTGGTAACCTCCCTCGGTCCGTTGCTGATTTCCACGAGACGGCAACACTGCCGCCGCTGTATTGAACGAAACTGGGCAAGCGCCAGGTATGGGGGCGCAATCTGCACGCAGGTAGTTGTAGTGGGCCGTCACGCTGTACCTTGTGTTCAAACACGCCACCGGTAGTCCGCGCCCTCCGCGGCGCGTGGTGACGCATTGCTCCACCGCGCCCGATGCTGGTGTTGTCGGACACGGTGTCGCCTTTTGGTCACACGCGCCGCGGAGGGCGCGGACTACAGAGCACGGTACAACGTGACGACCCGCTACAGGTAGTCTCTATCATTGGCAGGTAATCATCCCCTTCCCGATGAATTGATGAATTTATGGACTGGTAATGGGGAAGGGTTCCTGTATCCGGTCGGACATACGGCAAGGGGGCGTGTCATGCGATACTGGCTCTATGTGGCGATGCTGCTCGCGGTGTGTGGGATGGCGATGGCGGAGGCGCCGGCCGAGGTGCCGGGGCTGATGCTGTGGATGCGCGCCGACGCCGGGGTGACGAAAGATGCCGAGGGGCGCGTCGCCGCGGTGAAGGACCAATCCGGCACGGGGAACGACTTCATCCAGGCCGATCCCGCGCTGCAGCCGCTGCTGGTCACCGCCGATAACGGCCAGCCCGCGCTGCGCTTCGACGGCGTGGACGACGTGCTCTCGCTGGCGACGGCGCTCCCGGTGACGGGCAAATCCGTCTTCGCGGCGGTGAAGTGGAACAAGGCGAAGACCTACAGCTTCGCCCTCGGCCTCGACGCCGGCACCGACGGGTACCTGCGCATGAGCAACGCCACGCGGTTGCTCGTTGGCGGCCGCTACCCCATGCTCTACCAGAACAGCATCCCCTCGCCGAAGGTGGGATACACCGCCGGCGACGGCCGGCAGATTTTCCATAATGACCTGCGCAGCCTGCTGCAATGGAACGTTTACGCCATCACCGACAACCCCCAGCCGAACGAAAGGCTGAAGCACCTGGGCAAAAACGAGCTGAACAACGTGCCGGAGAACCGCTTCGACGGCGAAATCGCCGAGGTGCTGGTGTATGATCGCGCGCTGTCGGCGGCGGAACGGTTGAAAATCGAGGAGTATCTGGAGGGGAAGTACCTGGGATGGCCGGCATTGATGACGATCCCGGTATCGGATGATCCTGGCCCGCAGCAATTCGTGACCACGCGCATTCTGCACATGGCAAAACTGGATCGCCCGGGAAAAGTCGTGGCGCAGGGTATCACAGAGAAGCCGCTCCCCACGGGTCGCTACCGCTTCCATTTCCTCATGCAAGCGATGTATAAGGGTGAGCAACCCTACAGCGTACGCATCAATGATCACGTTACGCCGTTGAAGGGCAACGATTATGATTTCATCGTGCCGCCCGCGGCTGCTGCCGAGCCTGCGCTGGCGCGCATCACCTGGGAAGGCGCGGCCATTCCGGAGCAGGAAGCGACCGTCATGATTGATGGCCTGCATATCCAACGCCTCTCCCCCCTCACCGTCAAAGACCTGTCCGTGGACAAAATCCTCTATTCGCCCAGGCAGGACGCGGCCGCCAGCGCGACGATTCAGAACTACGCCGCCGAACCGCTGAAGGCCGACATCCGCTTCACGGAGGTTACCGGTCTCGATGACCGCCGCGTCCTCGGAGTGAAGCCGGTGGTGGTGCCGGCGGGGGGCGAGGCGGCGGTATCGCTGCCGTTCAACGTCGGCGCCATCGAATACGGGCGCGACCTGCTGGTGGAGATCGTGCGCGACGGCAAGGTGGTGGAAGCAAAGCGCGATGCCTACAGCGTCGCCGACAACCTCTGGAAAGTGGCCATCGGCAGCCGGCAGATCGCGCAGACGGGCGCCACCAGCGCGGAGACGTATGCGAGGGAGATGCTGCGGGTGCGCGCCGGCTACGGCAACTGGGTGGAGAAGGATTTCTGGGCGCCGGATGACTGGGGGCTGATGGTCACCCCGCCGGGCGCCACCTGGTTCAGCGGGCAGGCGCGGCGGCATGAGAACACCGAGCGGCTGCAACAGCAGGTGCAGGCCGCCCATGCGCACGGCATCAAAGCCATCACTTACGGCAAATGCATGGCCGGCGGCCTGCCGGGATGGGAGCTGGCGCGCACGAAGCCGCAGTGGTTCACCGTGGACGCCCACGGCCGCACCATGGGCCGCCCGGCGGACGTGTGGGACATGGAGCACTGGCAGGAAGCGGACAAGTACAAGTACAGCGACTACAAGTACGTCTGGACGTATCGCTGGGTGGACCTGCGGCAGATGGCGCCCCTCGACCACGGCATTGACCAGCTCATCGCCAGCGCGAAGCAGTTCGGCTGGGACGGCGTGCGCTACGATTCCGGCGGTTTCCGCGCGCATTATGTGCCGAAAGACGGCAAGGTGCTCTTCGACGGCGTGGACAGCTACAACGCCCGCAACATGCGCTACACGAAGGAGCGCGTGTGGAAAGAGCTGCCGGGCTTCCTCTTCGGGGTGAACACGAACGACCCGTACAGCGTCGGCGGCGTGAGCCCGTTGAAGCCGACGGATGCCTGCGGGCACGAATTTCGCGAGATGCTGGCGGGCGGCGGGCTGTGGATGTTCGAGGGGATGCGCGACAAGCCGAATTTCTGGGGCCGCCGCCCCTACAAGACGTGGAGCGATTATGCCGCTGATATGGTGCAGGCCATCCGCACCATCAAGGGCTACGGCGGCCACGTCTGCTTCTCCTACGGCGATACCGAGCTGTACAAATTCATGATCGGCACCATGATCGGCGCGCACGATTACATGGGCGAGCACCTGCAGGCGAAAGGCTCGGAGAACTGGGGCCGTTTCCTCACCCGCTGGTCGAGTTTTCTCTGGGATCACCGCCTGCGCGCGCTGCCGGACGACGGCGCCTTCACCGTGCGCAGTGATCGTCCGGTCTGGTATACGGGCTTCAGCAATGAGCTGGTGGTGAGCCCGACGAAACGCTACGTCATCATCCACCTGCTGAACCCGCCGGTGAACGACGAGTGCGCGAAGACGAAAGACGAAGTGCCGGCGCCGATCGAGGGCATGCACCTGTCGCTGCTGGCCGGCAAGGAGACGCTGAAGCGCGTGCTCTTCATCGCCCCCGGCGCGCCGAACCGCGCGGAGGCACTGGGCTGGCGGAATGGCGAGGCCGGCGTGGCGGAGATCAGCGTCCCGCGCCTCGACATCTGGGGCATGGTCGTCGCCGAGTTGGAAGGTAACTACGCCGTACCGCCCGCTCCGCCGGCCTTCACCGAGCCGCTGAGCGAGGCCGAACTGGCGGAGATGGAGCAGTGCAAGCCGACCGGCAACGTGCCGGTGGCGGATAACCTGCTGAACCCGACGCCGCGATTCAATTCGGAGCAGGCGAAGCTGCGCGATTTCGGCGCGGCGAAGGTGACGCCGCCGGCCGGCCTGACGGTGGGCGGGGAGCCGGGCACCGACATCCTGCTGGTGAAAGGCTTTTACCACTACACCTACCGCCTGCCGGAGGCGCTGAAGGCGCTGGCGCCGGACGCGCGGGTGACGGAGTGCACCAGCCGCGACCTGCCGAAGGATTACGCCGACCTCTACCAGTACGACGTGGTGGCGCTCATCAATATGGGCGCGGAATACTGGAACGCCGACGGCCACCAGCGGCTGGCTGATTACGTGCGGGCGGGCGGGCGGCTGGTGATCTTCGGCGGGCAGTTCACCCTCGGTCAGGGCTTCTTCAAAGGCACCGCGCTGGAGGCGGTCCTGCCGGTGGAAGTGCGCCAGGCGCGCGATGTCTATCAGGCGCCGAAACCGTTGATGCTCAACGACGGAAAAAAACTCTTGCCCGGCAATCCGCTGCTGTATTTCTTCCACGCGGTGACGCCGAAGCCGGGCGCGAACGTGCTGCTCAAAGCCGGCGATCTGCCCATCCTGTACGAGTGGACCTGTGAAAAAGGCACCGTCCGCGTCTTCACCGGCACCACCATGGGCGAACCGCTGGCGAAAGGCGAGACCCCCTTCTGGACATGGAACGGCTGGCCGGGCACGGCGGTGACGATGCTGATGCGATAATGCGCCGCCGATGACCGGAGGCCGGTCATCGGCGGCGGGCAGGCGGGCGCGCGCGGCAGACGGTTGCGCTGATACGCACACGATGACCTGACAACCCGCTACAGATAGGGGATAGGAGATAGGAGTACGAGGTAGAGGATATGATGTCATCCCGAAGGGATCACCCCTGCCGGCCACGGGCGGCGCATCAGCGGACCCCACAGGCAGCACCCGGTCGCCCCCCATCCCCATGTCCCGCAGGGACCGAAGCCGTTTGCCACGGGTGGAGCGTCAGCGGAACCCGTGGACCCCGGCCTCGCAAACATCCACAGCCCCGCCGGGGCGACAGCGTCCCGTCCCATCGCTACCGCGGAGCATCCGGAATCCTCCTCCTGCAACGTCACCGTCCGCTACTGCTCGGCCTGCGGCTCGCGCTACCGCTTCACCGCGTCCCATCCGCTCACGCTGCTCGAGGAGGCGCGGGGCCATCTCCGGTCGGGGCGGCGAATGAATCGGCCAGGATCTCCTCCCGCTGTCGCCCCTGCGGGGCTGTGGATGTTTTGCGGGCCGGGGTCCACGGGTTCCGCTGACGCTCCACCCGTGGCTAACGGCTTCGGTCCCTGCGGGACATGGGGGTGGGATGCGACCGGTGCTGCGCGCGGGGTCCGCTGGCGCGCCCCCCGCGTCGGCGCCGGCCGATTCCCGTGGGGCGCCCCCGGTCAAGATGGCGAAGCGAGGCACAGCGTGACGACCCGCTACAATTAGGGATTAGGGGTGAGGGGGTCGTTACGTTGTCGTGTGCGTATCAGGATAACCGCCTGTAGCGCGCGCCCAATCCCTAATCCCTAATCCCTAATCCCTACGATGGACGAGGCACGGTATAGCGTGACGAACCGCGACATCTAGGGGCTACTTCACGCGGATCTCGTTCGGCCAGACCGCCGGGTCTACTCGCGTCCAGGGGCAGACTTCCACGCCGCCGCGCGTGGCGGACACTTCGTAGGGGCCGGGCGGCGACTGCCGGTGAATCTCGACGAACCAGTAGTCATCCGGGCCGAAGGGATCCGTGGAGAAGGGCATGGCCTTCCCATCAACGGTGCGCATGCGCTTGATGACGTTCTTCATGCCGAGGGGATTATCGGTCACGAAGTGCACGAGTATGCCGGTGCGCCGCGTCATCGTCAGCGTCGGGGTGTCTTTGCAGGGAATGTCAACGCTGCCGCTGCCGGTGTAGCCCGGGCCAATAAACCGAATCTCGTTGCGGCCGTATGGCATGCGAATCGTCGCCGTGCCGTTCGCGGCCATCGGCGCGGAGGTACTCTCACCGAGAATCCAGCCCATGCTCTCATCTCTGATCCCCTCGGTGAGCGTGACGGAGAGCTTCATCGGCACCGCGGGCGCCTTGCCGGTCGTCGCATCGATCGCGCGCACCGTCACCATCGGCCCCAGTGCGCGGATGGTGAGATTCGGCGCCGCGATGGGCGGCAGCGGATCGCCTTGCCCCATGCGCCGGCCCCTCGCATACGCCTGCACGCGGCCGTTGATGTACTGCTCCTTTTCGGCGAAGGCGTAAATGCGCTCCGTGGCGGTGATGGCCTGGTAGATATAGATACCTTCCGCATCGGTCGTCGCATACGGTAGGCAGGTAATCCAGCCCTGCGGCACGCCGTCCAGCCGCACCTTCACACCCGCCACCGGCTTGCCGGCATGGTCCACCACTTTGCCGGTGAGCGTGGTCGTGGGGCCGATTTCAATGCGCTGCGGCGTGGCCTGTGGTGTCGGGGAGAAGCTGAAGCGCGCGTTCTCGCCCCCCAGCACGTTGCCGTCCGCCGTGGCGTAGGCGATCATCCCGGCCTGCGTGCTCCCACCCACGCTCGGCATGCTGTCCCAACTGCTGCTCAACGTCTCGGCGGTTACGCCGCGCAGCGTGAAGATGCCCTCCGCGTTGGTCGTGGTCACCAGTTCCTTGCAGGTGTGTCCCGCCCAGTAAATATTGACGGGAACCGACCGCGCCAGGCTGCCGACAAAGACGGAGGCGTTCGGCACCGGCTGCTTGGTGGCCGCGTCTACCACCAGGCCAGTCTGCGTGTACGCCGGCGCCAGCTTCAGCACGTTCTCGTCGGCTTTATTCCCCCCGCCCGTGGTGGGGGCGCCAAAGCCCGGCATCGGTCCGACGGCGGGCGCGCCGGCGGCCGCCGCCGGTTTGGGAGCAAGCAGCTTGCCAAACGCCAGCGCGCAGCCGGGCACATCCACCACCAGATAGCCGTATGAGGTTGGTCCGCCCGGTCCCTGCGGTCCGCCGGTGTTGAAGGAACGGTACTGCACGGTGGCGGTGACGACGCCGTCCTGCCCGGTGGTTGCCTCTACTTCCTGCAGCAGTTTCACCTGCGCGAACGAGCGGATGATGACCTTCACCCCCGCCGCCGGCTTGCCGTCCGGCAGCAGAATCTTGCGGGACACGGTCACCGTCTCCTGAGCGACGGCGCAGCCCAGCGCCACCAGCAGCGCCAGCAGGCAGAGGGACAGTTTCATGGCATACCTCCTGTATCGTGTTATACGCGCGTTTGCAGTAACTCGCGGCGATGCTCCCAGATCTTTGCCACCGCGTCCGCGATGTCCTGCATATCCGCCTGCTCGCCGAGGAACCACGGCTGGAAGAACCAGACCGCTTCCCGGCAGAGGCGCTCGGCGTTGGGGCAGTGGACCCGGGCGTAGTCCACGTCCTGGGCATAGTACGGGCGCGCTTCCGGGGTGAAGCCGTGCTCGTCGGCTTCTTTGCTGAAGACGGGCATGCGGTACAGCGGCACGGGATACCCGCCGGAGCCGGCGATGCCCTCCGCCTGCAGCGCCTGTAAAAACTGGTCGCGGGTGACGCCGTCCCACTCCTCGGAAATGAAGCGGAACAGATAGACGTGGATCGAGCGCCGGGTGACGCGCGGATCGCACTGCTGCACGCGGATGCCGGGAATGGCGGACAGCGCCCGGTCCAGCCAGGCGGCGTTGCGTTCGCGATGCAGCGTTTGCTCCTCCAGCCGCGACAACTGCCCCAGCAGCACCGCCGCCTGGAACTCCGTCATGCGCAGATTCGTGCCCGGCAGGTAGTGGCGATACCAGATGCCGCCCTTGCCGCGCCCGTAGTTGGAGAACGCGCGCGCCATTTCAGCGATCTCCGCGTCATCGGTGAGGAGGATGCCGCCTTCGCCCGCGGTGATGTTCTTGCTCACCTGGAAGCTGAAGCCGCCGCAGGCGCCCAGCGCGCCGGTGCCCTTGCCGTTCCACTGCGTGCCCCAGCTATGGCAGGCGTCCTCGATGATGGCGAGCTGGCGCTCGCCGGCGAAGGCGCTGAAGGCGTCCATGTCCACCGGCACGCCGCCGAAATGCACCGGCATGATCGCGCGCGTCTTCTCGGTCGTCGCGGCTTTCACCGCGGCGATATCGAGGTTCCAGGTGTCGAGATCCACGTCGGCGAAGACCGGCACCGCGTTCATGCGCAGGATGGAGATCGGGGTGGCGATGAAGGTATACGGGGTGGTGATGACTTCGTCGCCCGCCTGCATGCCGCACGCGTACAGTCCCATCTCCAGCGACATCGAGCCGTTCATGCAGGAGACGCCGTAGCGCGCGTCCTGAAAGGCGGCGAACTGCTCTTCAAAGGCGCGCACCTTCGCGCCGTACCACCACTCGCCGCTCTCCAGCACCTCCAGCAGCCCCTGCCGTTCCGCCTCGCCGTGCACCGGCCAGGGGTGAAACCCTTGCGTGCGCACCGGCGCGCCGCCGTGCATTGCCAACTTTGCCATGAGCACCCCCCTGTGTCGGAGTTCGTCGTCATCAGTGCCAGCGTCACCCGCAGCGGGTGAAGTTGCTGACACCCCTTAGAAACTGTTTCGGAAGTCGGCGTCGTCGGATCGTGGAGGATCGCTCGTGGCTGGCAAGGCGGAGGGCCGAGAGTCCCGATACATCGGGATGCCAGGCCATCCGCCGCGGCCAGGCGCGCGCGAGACCCGCGAGGCGGCGGCGAATACTTTCGAAACCGTTTCTTAACTTCGCACCCCTTGCCCTGTTTCCTCTCGCGCTCTGCCGCCATTTACGCTTCCGCCGGCATCTCTACCGATCCGCCGACCCACTGCCGGATCGTCAGCACGGCGCCGGTGCGGTTGTCGCGCACCCGGTGGGCCAGGTCGTCCTGCTGGAGGATGGTGAAGGGGTCGGTCGCCCGCCAGGCGCGGGCCTGCGCGGCGGTCATGCCCGGCAGATAGACGATCACGTAGCTCTGCTTGTTCGGCTTGCGGCCGTGGGGGATGAGCGCCGTCCAGTACGGTTTCGTGAGGAGTGGGGTGAGCGGCGTCTCCGCGCGCAGGTCGCTCCAGCAGCCGGCGCGCCGCTCCGTGCGCACGAGGATTTTCGGCGCGCCGGGGAGGATGTAGGCGCAATCGGCGCTCTCCAGGAACTCCGTCCGCAGCTCCTGCTCTCCTTCGATGATGTCCTGATCCGCGGGCAGCGGCATATGGCGGATGATCGTCTCTACCGGGTCGTCGCCATCGCAGCCGATCTCGGTGGCCAGCGCCACGATGGCGTCGCCGAGGAAAAACCAGCTTTTGCGCGCGGTGAGCATGGTGCGGTCGAGGTGGCGCAGCATGAAGTCAATGCCGACGCACCCCAGCGTGCCGTCCGCGTTCGTGGCGCCGCCGGCGAACCAGGCATGCCCGTGCGTCTCCTCCGCCGCCTTGTAGCGGTCCGCGCGGGTGATGCCGGTCAAGCGCTCCCAGTCCATGGTGGGGATGACGCCCTCCAGGTACTCGTCGCCGCGCAGGCGCAGCACCAGGTGGCCGTCGCTGATGTGCCAGCCTTTCAGGTTCGTTTTATTGATGCCGAAGTAGCACTTGTTCTTCTCGGAGGCCATCTTCACCGCCGCCGTCCACCCCGGTTGGCGGCAGACGAAGTGTTCGCTCTCCGGCCAGTAGCGCATGCCGAGGAGCGGCGTGATGGCGCCGGGCGGCAGCGCGGCGGCAATCTCCGCCGCCAAGGGGTTCTGCACCTCCGGGCGCTGCGCCAGCAGCCAGCGGCAGCAGTCCAGCACCTCCTCGCGGCGGGGGATGGGGCCGGTGGAGAGCAGCAGCGCGCCGGCGAGAACCTCATCCGTCTTCCCGGTCATGGTCGCCTCGCCCCCCGAGATGCCGCGGTCAATGATGAACGGGTCCATCTGCCCGCCGACGATGGTCCAGCGGACGAAGTCCAGCAGCAGGTTCACCGCGTTGGACAGCGTGCGGTCGCGCATTCGCCAGGGGGAGTCGCCCATCAGGTAGGTGAAACGCCCGATGTAGTTGAAGTGCAGCGTGCCGTAGCCCATGTTCAGCCCGCGCCCGTGGAAGGAGTAGGAGTAGTCTTGGAGGATGCCCTGGGTGTCGGTGAGCTCGCAGGCGCGGTCCACGGTGGTCGCCGCCAGCGCCAGGTAGCGCGCGTCGCCGGCGACCAGCCCGTAGCCGGCGAAAACCATCGCCGCCCACATGGCGTTGGCGCCGGGGTGAAAATCCCAGATGTGATCCACCAGGTGGCGGATGGCGGCCAGCAGCGTCGCGCGCTCCTCCGCCGGGAAGGCGTCGGCGGCGACGAGCAGCGTGGCGTTCAACAGCTCCGGGATGCCGATCTGCCACGCCCACCAGTTATTCGGGAACGGGCAGCCGGCGTAGACGAACTGGTGGTAAAACCGCCAGGCCAGCGTCAGGCGCCGCGCGACCTCCGCGTCTCGGTGATAGCGGGAGGCGGGCAGCGCCCACGCCTGCGCCAGCGCGAGCACTTGCGCAAACGTCTCGCCGCCGAAGGAGAGCGGCGGGCTCTCCACCGACGTCACGTCGCCCCAGCCGCCGCAGCACGCGTGCGCGGGGTCGAGAAGCTGCCGCGCCAGCAGGTCCGCGACCCGCGCGTCCAGCGCCGCCACGTTGTCGGGACGCGCGTCCAACCACATCCGCCGAAATCGCTCGGCGATCGCATGCATGTGAACGTCCATCTGATCCTCTGTGGAAAAAGGGTGGGGAACCGCAAGGATTCCGCGGGGGCGCCGCGTAATAATGCTCGTTGGCACATTGCTCTCGCGCTGGTGGGTTGGGCATCGGCAGGCTGCCGTCCCCCGGATTGACATCCGGGGCTGGAGCCACGACGTCCACCGTCATGGACCCCCCGGAGCGGGCCGACGGACCGGATACCGCGCAGAGCGGGAGTAATTTATCAACGAGCATTATTGCCAGCGCGCCCGCGAGAATTGGCGATTAGCCAACGGGTTCATGCGCATGATATACTGTGAATGTTCACCCGTCAAGATGGAGCCGTTATGACCCTGCACTTTTTCGACGCCTTCACCTGCCTGGGGCCGCGGGCGCAAAAACACCCGGCGTACCGCTGGCGGCTGGCGGATATCCGCGACGAGATGCGCCACTGCTCCATCGCCGGGGCGCTGGTGATGACGCACCAGAGCATCCTCTACGACCCGATGTGGGCGAATACGCGCCTCTCGGAAGCGCTGGCGCCCTATCCGCACCTCTACCCCATCTGGAATCTGCTGCCCTGGCACACCGGGGAATGCCCGGAGCCGGCGGCGCTGGCCGCGCGCTTGCGCGAGCGGGACGTGCGCGCGGTGATGCTCTGCCCGGCGGCGAACCAGTGGGATCTCCTCTCCGCCGTCAACGCCCCGCTGCTGGAGATGCTCCAGGCGGCGCGCAGGCTCACCATCCTGCGCGCCGACCAGTTCGGCGGCTTCCCCGATCTGGAGACGCTGCTCGCCCGCTATCCCGACCTGCCGGTGGCCATCGCGCAGGCGTACTGGACGCATCAGCGCTACTACACGCCGTTGCTGCAGGCCTATAAAAACCTGCACATCATGACCAGCCACTACCAGGCGCACTATGGGCTGGAGACGCTGGTCGCGCTCGGCTGCGAGGACCAGGTGCTCTACAGCAGCAGCGCGCCGGAGATGGCGATGGGCGCCCACCGCACGGCGGTAGATTACGCCGACCTGCCGGAGGCGACGACGGCGAAGATCGCCGGCGGCAATCTGGCGCGGCTGCTCGGCGTGCCGCTCCCCGAAACGATGCCGAATCCCGACGAGGACGCGCTGATGCGCGCCGCTCGCCTCGGACAGCCGCAGCCGACCACGCTGGTGGATTTTCACGTCCACGTGCTGCACGAGGGCCTGCAGGGCGCGGGGGGCACCTGCGTGATGCGCGACGGCGACCCGAAAGGCTGCCTGCCGCTCATGGCGCGCCTGGGCTACGACATCGGCGGCGCGATGGGCTGGATCGTCAACGCGGATTCCGTCGGCTGCAACGAGGCGACGGCGGCGGCGCTGGATGTCTTCCCCGCCGGCTGGTGGGGGCTGGCCTCCTTCGATGTCTCGCACTATTCCGCCGAGGACGTGCGCCGGCAGATGGCGGAGGTCTACGCCGACCCGCGCTTCATCGGCGTGAAGCCGTACCCCGTCTTCGGCATGCGCTACGATGACGAGCGCTGCGCCCCCATGTGGGAGTTCGCCGACGAGCGCGGCTTCTACGCCCTCATCCACCGCACCGCGGGCGACTTCAGCGAGGTGGACAACCTCGCCGGCCGCTACCCGAACATCACCTGGGTGGTCGCCCACTGCGGCGAGAGTTTCGCCGTCGCCGACCTGGCCATCGCCTGCATGGCGGCCCACGCCAACGTCTACGCCGAGCTCACCCTCACCCCGGTGACCGGCGGCATCGTCGAGTACTTCGTCAACGCCGTCGGCGCCGACCGCGTCCTCTACGGCAGTGACCTCCCCATGCGCGACCCCCGCCAGCAGCTCGGTTGGGTGGTCTATGCGCGGTTGAGTCTTGCGGAGAAGAAGAAAATCCTCGGCGAAAATGCCCTGCGCATCATCGCTGACATTCGCGGCAGGCATCCAATGCCTCTCTGCCGTCCGGACGGGGACGCCGTCACGATATGAATATTGCGGAGTGCAACTCCGCGGCCCCGGTAAAGGCATTTGCAGAGGAGAATGAAGGAATCCGTATGAACACCCTTTCCACCGCCGTCATCGGCCTGGGCCGCGTCGGCTGGCAGTTCCACATCCCGCATATCCTCGCGCACGACGGCTTTCAGTTGACCGCCGTCGTGGACCCGCTGGACGAGCGGCGCGCGGAAGCGCGGCAGACCTTCGGCGTGCAGGGGTATGCCGACTACGCCGAGCTGCTGGAGCGCGAGACGCCCGACCTGATCGTCCTCGCCTCCCCGACGCACCTGCACGCCGAGCAGGCGATACAGGCGATGGCGCGGGGCATTGACGTCTTCTGCGACAAGCCGATGGCGCGCTCGCTGGCGGAAGTGGACGCGATGATCGCCGCCATGCGCGCCCACGGCCGCAAGCTGATGGTCTTCCAGCCGCACCGGGTGACGAACGAGGCGGCGGCCATCCGGCATATCCTGGCGCGGGATTGGCTCGGCGAGATCTTCATGGTGCGGCGCACGCTGTGCAGCTACACCCGCCGCAACGACTGGCAGGCCTTCACCGAGTACGGCGGCGGCATGCTGAACAATTTTGGCGCCCACTGCCTGGACCAGGTGCTGCACCTCTTCGGCTTCGGCGTGCGCCGCTGTGACTGCCACCTGCGCAAAATCGCCAGCCTGGGCGATGCCGACGACGTGGTGAAGGCGCTGGTCGAGCTGGAGAACGGCGCCATCGTGGATATCGAGATCAACATGGCCTGCGGCGTGAGCATTCCCAACTGGACCATCTGCGGCCGGCGCGGCACCGCCATCCACCAGGGCGACAGATTCATCGTGCGCTATTATCGCGATGACGAGCTCGCCCACCTCGGCCTGCAGGACGGCCTCGCCGCCGCCAACCGCAAATACGGCAACGAGGACGTCATCCCCTGGCGCACCGAAGAACTCCCCCTCGCCGACTACCCCGGCGCCGATTTTTACGACCACTGCTACGCCTACTACGCCGAAGACAAACCGCCCTTCGTGCCGGTGGAGGAAACTCGCGAGGTGATGCGCCTGCTCGGCGCCTTTCGCGCCTGCGCGGGGTGGTGATGACGGCGTCTCGCCGGGTGGGGACGCCGTGGAAAAAAATCGCGAAAATCACCGCGAGGCGGAGAGGGAATCGGCATCGCCCGGCAAATTGAGCGGGAGCACATTTCACACGGAAACGAGGAGTCAGTCATGGCAGCCATCCCGGTGGGGATTCAGTTGTATACGGTTCGCGATTTGCTGGACGAGGATTTCACTGGCACGCTCTCCGCGCTGGCGGCGATGGGGTATCAGGGCGTCGAGTTCGCCTGGCACTACGGCGGCTTGGCGCCGGACGAGATGGCGGCGTTCCTGCGGTCGGCGGGCCTGCGCGCCATCGGCTTTCACACCTCGCTGGAGGAGATGCTGAACCCGGAGAGCGCCACCTACGCCTACGCCCGCGCGCTGGGCGGCGCGTATCTCACCACCGGCCTGCCGGGCGACGTGGAGCGCGACTGGCCCGGCGCCATCGCGCGCTGCGCCGCCGCCGCGCAGGTGGTGCAGGCGCAGGGCTTCACCTTCACCTACCACAACCACGCGCAGGAGCTGGCGCTGATTGATGGCGAGCACGCGCTGGACCTGCTCTATGCCGCCACCGATCCCGCGCTGGTGCAGGCCGAGCTGGACACCTTCTGGATCGCCAAAGGGGGCGCCGAGGTGGTGCCGTATATCCGCAAGCACGCCGGCCGCGCGCCGGAGATTCACGCGAAAGACATGGACGCGGAGACGGGCAGCTTCACCGAAGTGGGCAACGGCGTCCTGGATTGGCCGGCGATCTTCGCCGCGGCGCGGGAGGGCGGCGCCGAGTGGGTGATCGTCGAGCAGGATGCCTGCCCCGGCAACAGCCTGGACAGCGCGCGGATGAGCATCGAGAACCTCAAGCGGATGGGGCTGGCGTAACGGCCGCCCCTCCCTCCGCCCATCAGCACCGTGCTCGTACTCGTACTCGAACCCCTGCCGGAGATGCCCCCGGTTGACGGGAGCAGAGCTGTGGGGGGGGGCAACACGAAGTCTGGAAGATGGGAAGACGCGAAGGTTGGTGCGGAAGGCGTGAGGTGACGCGCGCGGGGGGTGGGGAGGTTCGGCAGCGTCCCCTCCGCGCGCGGCTCGACGGCGTCTCGCCGACCGCTAGCATTGTGTGAAGGAGCGGAGGGCGGGGATGAAATACAAACCCGACTGGGAGCGGGCCGCGGAACGATTGACGGCGCTCTGGCAGGGGCGGTGTCTCGACCGCCCCTGCGTCAGCGTGACGGCGCCGCGCGCGAGCGACGTGCCCTGGCCGACGCCCGCCGATGGCGAGGAACGCTGGCTCGGACCGGAGTTCGTCACCGCGGCGATTCGCGCGACGCTGGCGCATACCCACTATCTCGGCGAGGCCATCCCCTCCTACCTGCTGATGGGAGGATGGGCGGTCGGATTCGGCTCACCGGTCGAGTTCCAGGACCGCACCATCTGGTTGGGGCCGACCACCGTGGACTGGGACAGCCCCCCGACCTTTGACCTGGATTGGGATGACCCCTGGCTAGTGAAGTACCGGCGCCTGTACCAGGCCGTGCTGGAGCTGGCGGGCTGGGATGATTTCCTCGTCGGCAAGCCCTGCCTGCTGCCGGGCAACGACCTGCTCATCGCCCTCCTCGGCCCGGACGAGTTCATGCTCGCGCTGGTCGAGCGGGCGGAGTGGGTGCGCGAGGCGATCATCGCGATGGCGCGGCAGCGGGTGGCGCTCTTCAACCACTTTTACGAGCTGGCGGCGCCGGTACACGCTTTCCCCTACGGCAACGCGCAGTGGATGCCCTTCTGGGCGCCGGAGCGGTATCTCGCCACGCAATCCGACGTCTCCTGCATGCTCTCGCCGGCGATGTTCGACGCCTGCATCCTGCCGGAGCTGGAGGTCTACGGCGAGGCATTCGGCGCGCTCTGGTATCACCTGGACGGCGCCCGCGCCCTGCAGCACCTGCCCACGCTGCTCTCGCGCCCCTACCTGCGGGTGATGCAGTTCGTGCCGGAGCCGGACATGCCGCCGAATGGCCCGGAGTGGCTGCAGCTCTACCGGCGCATTCAGGCCGCCGGCGTTATCGTGCACGTGCAGGTCGCTCCCGCCGATATCGAGCCGCTGGTGAAGGCGCTCGACCCGGCGCTGCTCTGCCTGGATACCTGGTGCGATGACGCGGGGGCGGCGGAAGAGTTGCTCGCGGATGTCGCGCGCTGGACGCGCGGATAAAGGACGCTATGCTGATACGCGCGATCACTCGCGAAACCTTCGTTCCCTCGCCTGGGCCTGGCATCGCCGCCCACGCGGGCAGTTTTTACGCGACGCCGTCCGGCCCGGAGCTGGTGAGCATCCACGCGCACATGAGCCGCAGCGATACCTGCGACGTGGCGTATCAGCGCCTCTCGCCCGATAACGGCCGCACCTGGTCGGCGCCTGTGGAAATCGTCACCGGCGAACGCCGGCCGGAGGGCACCTTCCGCCGGCACCTGCGCGCCGGCTACGCCGACCCGGTCTCCGGCCGGTATCTCGCTTTCCGCACCGAGGGTATCCTGCCCACCGATGATCCGCTGGAAGGCATGCGCCAGTGGCAGCTTCACTATACCGTGTCCGCGGATGGCGGCGCCTCGGCGCTGGCGGATGCGCAGATCATCCAGGACGGCTACACCGCCGACCATCCCTTTCCCGACGTGTACCGGGGGCGGAACTGCGTGATGCTCGGCGACCTCACCTGTGTGCCGCTCAGCCTGCCGGACGGCAGCCTGCTCGTGCCCGCGCAGAGCAGCGTGCTCGGCGAGGATGGCGCGCTCTACGCGCCCCCCGGCGGCTTCACCTACACCGACGCCTTCATCATCCGCGGCCAGTGGCGCGGGGGGCGGCTCGTCTGGACGGGCGCGGCGCGGGTGGCGGGCGACCCGGCGCGCTCCACCCGCGGGATGATCGAGCCCACGTTGGCGCTGCTGCCGGACGGCCGCGTGCTGATGGCCATGCGCGGCTCGAACCACGGCGCCCCGCACCTGCCCGGATATCGCTGGGTCTCGTTTTCGGAAGACGGCGGCCTGCGCTGGACGCCGCCGGAACCCTGGACCTACGCCGATGGCGAGTTGTTCTATTCGCCCAGCGCCTGCGCGCAACTGCTGCGGCACACTGACGGCGCCCTCTACTGGATCGGCAATATCGCCCCGCGCAACCCGAACAGCAACAGCCCGCGCTACCCGCTGGTCATCGCCGAGGTGGACCAGCGGACGGGGCGGCTCATCCGCGACGGCGTGCGCGCCATTGATGACCGCCGCCCCGGCGAGGACGCGGCGCTCACCCTCTCCAACTTTTACGCGCGCGAGGAGCGCGAGACGGGCGGAATCGCCCTGCATCTCTCGCGCCTCTTCGCGCGGTCGGCCGGCGATTGGACGGCCGACGCGCTGGTCTATCACCTGACGTTGAATCCGGGAGGCGCCGCATGATGACCCCCCGCGAGAACCTCCTCCGTCTCCTCCGGCGCGAGACGCCGGCATGGATCCCCATCGTCGCCCACGTTGACCCTTACAACCAGCCGAACCGCTCCGGCATGGACCCGGCGCTGGCCGCGAAGCTGGGCGAGGTGCGCTGGGGCGACGAAGCCACCGTGACCTTCTCGCGCTACTTCGGGCTGGACATCATGGATTTCTGCATGCCGCCGCTGGTGACGACGCAGCGCGCGGTGACGGTCGAAACGGCGCACCATGACGGCCGCCTGATCACCCGCTGGCGGACGCGGAACGGCGAGCTGCGCGAGGTGAAGCGCTACGCGCCCGACACCGGCATGTGGTACACCGAAGAACACATGGTGAAAGACGCGGACGACCTGCCGCGGCTGGCGGAGCTCTTCGCCGACCAGGAATACGCCTACAATCCCGACGGCGTGGCGATGCTGCGGGCGCGCCAGGCGCTCATCGGCGACGATGGCCTGCTGCAGTTCGCGCTGCCCGGCACGCCGCTGGGGCAGATGATTCGCGTGCATGCCGGGGTGGAGACGACGGCGCTGCTCTGGGCGGATGCCCGCGCGGAGCTGCACGCGCTGTTCGCGGTGATGGAAGAGGCGCACGTGCGGCAGTTCGCCCTGACGGCGGCGCTGGAATTCGCCGACTGCCTGCTCACCATGGACGATACCTCCACCACCGCCATCTCGCCGGCGATGTTCGCGGAGTTTTGCCTGGGATATACCGACCGGCTGGCCGACGTGGTGCACGCGGCGGGGAAGTTCTACTTCCACCATTCCTGCGGGTTGATCCGCGATCTGCTGCCGCTCTACCGGCAGACGAAGATGGATGCCGTGCATGCCTACACCTGCCGGCCGCTGGGCGACGTGACCATCGCGGATCGGACGCGGCTCGGCCCGCGCATCAGCATCATCGCCGGGATGATCCAGATGTTCGGCAACATGGATGACCGCGGCGCGGTGGCGGAGAGCGTGGCGCAGATGTTCGCGGAGGCGGCGCCGGGCGATCAGGTCATCTTCAGCCTCGCCGCCGATCCGGAAAAAACGATGGATGAGACGGCGTTTCTCGTCGCGTGCTGCCAAGGATGCCGGCGGCAGGCGGCGAAGTGAACGCATATGCGTTCATCGCCGACGGGGGCGCGTCCCCCTGCACCGGGTCCATGCTCTGCGCCGGCGGCCTGGAGATGATGACGCCGTGGCGCCCAGGGGTTGCGTACAACGGCGTCGCATGGTAATGTGTAACGACGATGGACTCCCCCGGTCCTCATTGCCATCGGCGGGATGGCGGCCTGTTGCCTGATCCGGGAGTGTGCTTTGCCTGAACGACTGTGCCTCGTCATCGCGATTGCGCTCCAGATTCTCGCGGCGTTGCGCGCCATCCACCTGATGCGGCTGACGCGGAACCGCCTGGCCTGGGGCATGATCAGCGGCGCCCTGCTGCTCCTGGCCCTGCGCATGGTGATGGATCTCCTGCCCCGGCAGTACGCGTATCTGGAATTCAGCTCCAACCTGCTGGTCGCCCTGGGCATTCTCGTCACCTCCCTGCTGTTGCTGGCTGGTCTGTACTATATCTCCCCGATCCTCACCTCGTATCAGCGCTCGGAACAGGCGCGCCAGGAATCCGAAACGCGCTACCGCACCCTGATCAATTCCATGCAGGAAGGGGTCGCGCTGCATGAAATCATCACCGGCGAGGAGGGGACGCCGGTAGATTACCGCATCCTCGCCGTCAACCCGGCCTTCACCGCCATCACCGGCTTCACCAGCGAAACGGCGGAAGGCGCTCTCGCCAGTGAGCTGTACGGCACCGGCGCGGCGCCGTATCTGGCGGAGTATGCGCGCGCGCTGGAGACGCACGACCCCGTCACCTTCGAGACGTTTTTCGCCCCGATGGATAAACATCTCAACATCTCGGTCTTTTCGCCGGCGCCCGGACAATTTGCCACCATCGTCGAGGATATCACCGAACGGGTGAAATCCGAGGAGGCGCTGCGCTTCGCGCAGTTCGCGCTGGACCGCGCCTCCGACGCGATGTTCCTCATTGATGCCGGCGCCCGGGTGGTCTACGTGAATGATGCCGCCTGCGCGATCCTGGGGTACAGCCGTGACGCGCTGCTGGCGATGCGGGTGCAGGATTTCGAGGGCGACTTCGTGCCGGAGACGTGGGCCGCGCGGTGGGAGGCGTTCACCGCGGGGGGCGCGCTCACCTACGAGTCGCGCTACCGGACGCGGGATGGCCGCATGATCCCGGTGGAGATCACCGGCAATTTCCTCCGCTATCAGGCGCGGGAATACGTGTGCGGCTTCGTCCGCGACATCACCGAGCGAAAACAGGTGGAGGCGGAATTGCGCACGAGCGAAGAACGCTTCCGCACCTCGGTGGATACCATGCTCGACGCTTTCGGCATCTTCTCCGCCGTGCGCGACCGCGAGGGGCGGATCACCGATTTCCGCATCGAGTATTTGAACGCCGCCGCCTGCGCGCTGAACGGCATCGCGCAGGACGCGGCGCTGGAGCGGCATTTCTCCGACGTGATCAGCGCGCAGCGCGACCGGGCGCTGTTCCCGGACTATTGCCAGGTCGTTGACACCGGCGAGCCGCTGATCCTGCTCTCGTACGTGGACCCGGGCGACGTGGCGCGGCGCGTCGCGCCGCGGGTCTTCGATATCCAGGCGGTGAAACTGCACGACGGCTTCATCGTGTCCTGGCGCGACGTGACGGAACGGCACCGGTTCCAGGAGCAGTTGTACGCGGAAACTGAACGTCTGGCGATCACCCTACGCAGCATCGGCGATGGGGTGATTACCACCGACCGCGACGGCCGCGTGGTGTTGATGAACCGGGTGGCGGAAGAGCTGACCGGCTGGACGCAGCAGGAGGCCGACAGCCGCCCGCTGACCGAGGTGTTCCGCATCATTGACGAATATTCCGGCGAACGCTGCGAGAGCCCGGTGGACCAGGTGCTGCAGAGCGGGACGATCGTCGGGCTGAACAGCCACACCGTCCTCGTCTCCCGCCACGGCGCCGAGTATATCCTCAACGACAGCGGCGCGCCGATTACCGATCCCGGCGGGGAGATCGTCGGCGTGGTGCTGGTGTTCCGCGACGTGACCGAGAAACGCTGGCTGGAGGCGGAATTGCAGCGCGCGGCGAAGCTGGAATCGCTGGGGATCCTCGCCGGCGGCATCGCGCACGACTTCAACAACGTGCTCACCGCCATTCTCGGCAATCTCTCGCTGGCGCGGGTGCTGGCGGCGCCCTCCGACGCCGTGTACCCGAAGCTGCAGGAGGCGGAAAAGGCCGCGCTGCACGCGAAGGCGCTCACCCAGCAGATCCTCACCTTCTCGCGCGGCGGCACGCCGGTGAAGCGCATCATCTCGCTGGCCGAGCTGCTGCGCGAAACGGTGGCCTTCGCGCTGCCCGGCTCCAGCGTGGCCTGCGACCTCGCCATTGCCGACGACCTGTGGCCGGCGGAAGTGGATCCCGGCCAGGTGACGCAGGTGATCCATAACCTGGTGGTGAACGCCGACCAGGCCACCTCGTTCGGCGGCAGCGTCTGCGTGCGGGCCTGTAACTGCGTCGTGCCGCGCGGGGACATGCTCCCCCTCGATCCGGGCAGTTACGTCCGCATCGAGGTGGAAGACCAGGGGATCGGCATCGAGCCGGAGGACCTGCCGAAAATTTTCGACCCCTTTTTCAGCACCAAGCCGGACGGCAGCGGGCTGGGGCTGGCGACGGCGTATTCCATCGTGCGCAACCATCACGGCTACATCACGGTGGAGTCGGAGGTGGACATCGGCACGACCTTCACCGTGTACCTGCCGGCGGCGCCCGGCGCCGTCGTGCCGCAGCCGGTGACGGAGGCGGCGGTGCCGGTGATCAGCTTCGGGCGCATCCTGGTGATGGACGACGAGCCGCTGGTGCTGGAGACGGTGGAATCCATGCTCGAGGTGCTCGGCTACGAGGTGGTGGGCGTCACCGACGGCGAGGCGGCGATCGCCGAATACGACGAAGCGCTGCGCACCGGCATGCCGTTCGACGCGGTGCTGCTGGACCTGACGATGCGCGGCGGCATCGGCGGGCAGGAGGTGATGGCGCGGCTGCGGCAGGTTGACCCGCGGGTGCGCGCCATCGTCTCCAGCGGCTACTCCAACGACCCCATCATGGCGGATTGCCGCGAGTACGGTTTTCGCACCGGCATCGCCAAGCCGTACAAGGTCAGCGAACTCAGCGACGTGGTGCGCCGGGTGATCGCCGAGCGCGACGACCCGGTGGCGGAAGGATGAGGGATGACGACGCGCACCGAATATCTCTGGTTCACCACGCGCCAGCGGCGCGAATACGTGCGCATCACCGACCAGGTGGCGGAGGCGGTGCGGAAATCCGGCGTGCGCGAGGGGATGGTGCTGGTGTCCGCGATGCACATCACCGCCGGCGTCTACGTGAATGACAACGAGAGCGGCCTGATCCAGGATCTTGACGCGTGGCTGGAGCGCTTGGCGCCCGCCGACCCCCGCTACCGCCACCATCAGACGGGCGAGGATAACGGCGACGCCCATCTGAAGAGTATGCTGGTGCATCACGAGGTCATCGTGCCCATCACCGACGGCAAGCTCGACCTCGGACCCTGGCAGGAGATTTTTTATGCCGAGTTCGACGGCCAGCGCCGCAAGCGCGTCATTGTGAAAGTGATGGGAGAGTAGGAGGGGACGTGCGCTCGTGGTGAATCGCTGGCGGGCGGCAGGAACCCTCCCCTCCAGCCCGAAACTAATCACCCGAAACCTGAAACAATCAGACGGATCGGGGGTCACCTCTCCCCCTGATCGAAACAAGGAGCACACGTTATGATTACCTCCGGCGTCGCCGCCCAACTGTACACCCTGCGCGAGTTCACGCGCACGCCCGCCGACATCGCCGCGACCATCACGCGGTTGAAGGCGATGGGCTATAACGGGGTGCAGCTGTCCGCGCTCGGGCCCATTGATCCGCACGAGCTGGCCGCCATCCTGCGGGGCGAGGGGATGGCCGCCGCCGCCACGCACGTCGGGTGGGACCGGCTGCGCACCGACCTCCCCGCGCTCATTGCCGAGCATACGCTGTGGGGCTGCCAGCACGTCGCCATCGGCGGCCTGCCGGGCGAATACCGCACCGCCGAGGGGTATGTCCGCTTCGCGCAGGAGGCGACCGAGGTCGCGCGCGCGCTGCGGGCGGAAGGTCTCACCTTCAGCTATCACAATCACTCTTTCGAGTTAGAGCGTTTTGGCGGGCCGACGGCGCTGGAGCTCATCTACCAAAACAGCGGTCCCGATCTGCTCGCGGAAATTGACACCTACTGGATTCAGCACGGCGGGGCCGACCCGGCGGATTGGTGTGCCCGCATGCAAGACCGCATGGTGATCGTCCACTTCAAGGATATGGCGGTGGTGGAAGGCGCCCCGGTGATGGCGGAAGTGGGCGAGGGGAACCTCAACTGGCCGCGCATCCTGCAAGCCTGCCGGGCCACCGGGGTGCAGTGGTACGCCGTCGAGCAGGACGTCTGTCGCCGCGATCCCTTCGAAAGCCTGGCCATCAGCCTGCGGCACCTGCGCGCCTGGGGCATCGAAGACCGGTAAGACGGAAGCTGCCCGCTGCCCGGCCATGACTCCCCCGCATGGTGTGCTTGTTCACCCATGCGAGGCGTTGCCGCGGTCGCATTTGCCCCCGGTAACACCAGAACTCGGTAGTCAGGCACGCAACGGAGCGGCGTGTCCCCTGTAGCTTTAGCGAAGGGGGGAGTGCCGTGCGAGCCTGCCGCCGGTCGCGTCCACGCGCCGTGAACATCCGGTGCAACGCGCACCGGCGGGCGGGAATAATTTTGTGAACGGCAAATTGATCGCGAACTCTCTTCGCGCCCGTGCGTGAAGCACACATCATCTCCAGAAAGGTTTTTCATATGGCAACCCCTCTGTTTCAACCGGCATCAACCTGGCCCGTATTCGGCCGATATGATGTGATCGTGGTCGGCGCGGGTCCGGGCGGCATCTGCGCCGCCGCCGCCGCGGGCCGGCTGGGCGCGCGCACGTTGATCGTGGAAAAGTACGGCTTCCCCGGCGGGGTGGCGACGATGGCCTGCTGCCCGTACCTGATGGGGTTCGGCGCGCACGGCCAACAGATCGCCGGGGGCATCGCCGACGATCTGGTCCGCGAGATGGACCGCATGGGGCACGCCAGGATGATCGCGGACCCGGCCCACGCGCCGGAGGACGCGCCGATCGGCGATCGCCCGCTACGCGCCAACGTCATCGTCACCATCGAGGGCCTGCGCGTGGCGGCGAATCGCTTGCTGGAGCGGGCGGGCGTCGAGCGCTTGTATTACACCTCCTGCCTCGGCGCGGTGGCGGAGAACGGCGCCATCCGGGCGATCGCCGTGGATGGCGTGGAGGGGCCGGGGCTGTTGCACGCGACGACGTTCGTCGATGCCTCCGGCGACGCCCAGCTCGTCTGGCGCGCGGGCGGCGCGACGCGTGAAGCGCCGGTGGAGGATTCGATGACGAAAACCATCCTCTTCCGCGTCGGCGGGGTGAAGAATTATTACCGCCCGGACATGGCGAAGGTATTCGATCAACTGGTCGCGGAAGGCAACGTGCCCTATCCCGAACAGGACCGCTTCATGGGCATGGCGATGCTCAACCCCGGCGAGGCGCAGATCAACTTCACCCTGACGGCGGGAAGCGCGCTCACCTCGCGCGCGCTGACGCGCATGGATGGCGAGCTGCGCGAGCAGGTGCTGGTGACGGTGGAGTGGTTCCGCGCGCATATTCCCGGCTTCGAGGCGTGCTTCCTGGTGGATACGGGGGTGGGCGTCGGCGTGCGCGCCGGGCGCAACATCGTCGGGCTGGAGACCATCACCATGGCGGACGTCGACACGGATACCCCGGTGGCGGAACCTGTCGCGCTGGGCACGCGCGGTTATGGCGGGCACAGCCTGAAGGGGTTCGTCGCCCCCTGGGCCAAATCGCACCCCGGCATTCGGCCGATTCCGTGGCGCGCGCTGCTGTCGGCCAGCTTCCGCAATGTCGCCGCAGCCGGTCGGGCGATCTCCTGCGAGCCCCGCGTGCTCGACACCTTCCGCTTGATGGCCCGCTGTATGACGATCGGCCAGGCCGCCGGCGTCAGCGCAGCGCTGGGCGCGCAGGCCGGCGGCAATCTCGTGGACGTCGGTTACCCGGCGGTGCGCGACGCGCTGCTGGCGCAGGGAGCGATCCTGGCAGCGCCGGTGGAACGGGTGTAGCGATCGCACGCACAGGCGCCAAGCTACGGCAAGGATCAGTAAG
Source organism: Armatimonadota bacterium (assembly GCA_029553475.1). Taxonomy (GTDB): domain Bacteria; phylum Armatimonadota; class Hebobacteria; order CAIYQO01; family CAIYQO01; genus JAKIYB01. Next base: position 33,209 of record JAKPKV010000030.1, on the reverse strand, counting down.
AAACTGTCCGAAAGGTCTCGGCGCGTGCCAGCTGGTGCCTTCCGGCCTGGCTCGGCGTTGGCCGCTATGCGGAGGCGGGAAACATGGGGGTGCCGCGGAGCATCTGCTCGATGGCGGCAATGGGGCTGCACCGGGACTGTCCCCACTGTGCGTGTCTGCAACCGTCAGCAACTCCGCACGCTCAAGCGATGGGGGATGCGACGGGGGACACGCCGCTCCGCTGCGTGCCTCACGACGAACGGGATGGATTGGTCACCTGATCTGCATGCGCATGGGATACCCGTCCCGCCGCGTGCCGCAATTCCGCACGCGGTTCGGCTGTCGTCACACCTTGCCCAGCGCGATGGCATAGGTGGCGTTGGCGTCCACCTGCACGCAGCGGGTGATTTTCCAGCCGGTATCGGCGCAGAGGGCGCGCAGGTCGTCGAGGGGGAGGAGCAGCCAGTCGAAATCGAGGCCGCGCATGCCCTGGTATTCGATGCGCTGGCGCACGGTGCCGGGATAGCGGCCGAGGGCGCGGTTCTGATGCTGGTAGCGGCGATGGCCGGGCTGGAGGGCGTCGGCAGGGGTGGCGATGTCGGCGAGCAACTGCCCGCCGTCGGCGACGAGGCGATGCAGGCGCCGCAGCAGGTAGCGCAGCCCCTCCGGCGTGCCGGCCAGCCCCAGCGTCTGCTGCATGAAGAGCACGGTATCGAACGAGCCGGCGGGGAAGCGCAGCACGTGGGCGTCCATCTCGCGGGCGTCGCGCACCCCGCGCCGGCGGCAGACCTCCACCGCCAGCGGTGAGGCGTCAATGGCGGTGACCGCCAGCCCGCGCTCCTGCAGGACGAGGGTATGCTGCCCGGCGCCGGCGCCCACGTCCAGCACGCGCCCGCGGGCATGGGTGAGCAGGCAGCGATGATGCGCGGGCATCTCGTGCCAGGCGCGGAAATAGCGCAGGCTGCTGTCGCGCTCCAGCAGGTTGTCGTCCCGACGAAGAAAATACTCCGTCGAGATGCCCCGGTGGCAGTCGTCCAGCACACGGCCGAACAGATCCGGCTCCAACGGCAGCCGGGGGAGGGACATCGTGCGTTCCGCAACAGCCAACGCGTTCATGGCAGCACTCCTTCTCAGACACCGGATATACGAAAACACCGCAGGCGGTCCGCCTGCGGTGTGGAGGGTTTTTCCGTTATTGCGCCGACATCACGGAGCCGGCGTCACCCAGGCGGCACGCGGTATGTCGCACGTAAAGTAATACCAGAATCCGCCATTGGTGCTATGGATCACCGCGCCCTGCTCCCGAGTAAGAATATACATATATTGTACTCCGGTGTTGTCCGGCTGTCAACAGGCGTGTGGGCGAGTCAGCGCACAGCACGGCGCCGCGCTGCCCGGCCGTGCCGCCGCCGCGGGTGATACGCGAGCCCCTATCTCACAGCTCTTCTCCGCTGAACGGCCTGTGCAGGCGGTGCTCGATCACCCGGCGGTTCATGTCAATGCCGTACTGCCGCTGGCGAAACGCATACTCGCTATCGTGTGGATAGCGTGCCAAGGCTTGTCTATAGCATGTCACGGCCTCATCACGGCGGTTGAGCAGATCGAGCAGTTGACCTTGCCAGGTGAGCGCGCAGAGATGATAGGGGGGAAAGACGCGCTCGGGATGGGCGGCGGCGCGGGCCACGGCGTCGAGAGCTTCCGACCAGCGGCGGTGGCGGTACAGCTCGATCCCGAGCACAAGCCACGCTTTCGGCGTGACCATCGCGGCGGCCAGTGCGGCGCGGTAGCGGGCCAGCGCTTCTTCCGTAGTCGCGGTACGAGGATCCTCGAGGATCGTAAAGACGATGTCCGGGGCGCGGATCACCATGCCAGTGGGATGTGGCACCGGTTCGGCGGGAGCCGCGGTGATGGTTTGCGCATAGGCAATGGTACACCGGAACTGGATCGGCGACTGCCCCGGAGGCGGCGCCGTGGTGATGCGGCGCAGCAGGGTTCGCCAGATGACGGTGACGCCGCACCCCTCGTGCACATCCGTGGGTTGCGGGCTGGCGTGCGAGAGCCGTGCCCCCGGAGGCAGGCGGATGGCATGGGTGAAAACCCAGTCCTGACCAGTGTTGGGCGAGGTCTCGACGGTGAAGCGCCAGCGGCCCTCATCCAGTTGTTCCGCGCAGCCGTCGCGGCCGATGGGGTGAAAGACGAAAAGCGCGTTCATCCGTCCGCCGGGTGGTGCGACGGTCGGGCGTACGGCCTCATACTGATATTGCCGCGGGTTGCCCGGCAATTGCTCCAACACCACCTCGTGCCCCTCGACCATCGCGTAATCGGCGACAAATTCTTTTTCCAGCATCCACCATTCGGTGGGCATGGGGAACGGGAAAACGTTCGCCGTACTCGACCAGCAGTATTTGGTGGGCACTCCCCGCGTATCCAACTCAATGATCTGCGTCGCGCAGAAGTCCCCTTCGACGGCATCAAGGGTGGCGACGAGTCTGCGCAGCGTCTCGGCGTCCCGCTTGCAGGCGGCACAGCGTTCCAGGTGGGCGCGGATGCGGCGTGCGTCTTTTTCGGGCAGGACACCGCTCAAATAATCCACCAGGCGGATTCCCCGCAGCGTACGGCAGGCCATGGTCTGTTCCTCCGTGGTGCGTAACGCGGCTTTCAGACGGGTGATGGCAGCGGAGACGCGCCATTTGGCGGTGCCTTCCGGGGAGTGTTGCCGTTGGGCGATCTCCTGGTACGAGAAACCGCCGTAATGCTTCAGCAACAGCGCCTCGCGTAACGTGGCGGGGAGGGCGGCGATCGCCTGGCGCAGGTCGAGCAGGATGGCATGATCCGCGGGGAAAGTCGCGGTGGCGTCGGTAGCCTCCTCGATGGGCAATTCGCGATGCGCACGGCGCCGCCGGAGATAGTGAAAAAATACCTGGCGGGCGATGGCCGCGAACCACGCGCACGCCTCTCCGCCGCGATAACCGGCAAAGCCTCGGCGCGCGTGCAGATACGTCTCCTGCGCCAGGTCATCGGCCAGATCAATGTCCCGCGTGAGGCCGATCAACAGGCGCCGAATGGCCTGCTGGTGCGCTGCCTACATGGCATCCAATCCGTGCACTTCTCTGTCAGCCATCCCGCTATCCTCACTGAGAAACTGTCCGAGCAGTCTCGGCGCGTGCCTGCTGGTGGCTTCCGGCCTGGCTCGGCGTTGGCCGTCCTCACCCTATCTCTCTCGGTAGCACCTCGGCCGTCCGCCGTGATCCCGGCCGGCATCCCCTCGGCAGTCCCACACCGAGACTGCTCGGACAATTTCTTAGAGAGATGCCGTAGGTGGGCGGATCGTTGGTGAGACGGTGGCACGCTTGCGAAAATCAGGCGCGACGCGCGGCGCCGCCGTCACCCGCGCTGCCAGACCGTGCCGCCGCCGACGAGGGTGGCGACGGGATGCAGCTCCGGATCGAGGATGACGAGATCGGCCACCGCGCCGACCTGCAGGGCGCCGAAATTCGCGCCGCCCAGGCAGAGCGCGGGGGTGGCGGCGAGCATGGAGAGCGCTTCTCCCACATCCCAGCCGACGTCCTCCACCAGCATGCGCACGGCGGTGAGCGGTTCGCCGTCGGGCGCGGCGGGCAGCGCGCGCTCGGCGCCCTTGGCCGAAATGACGGTCGAGATGATGGCCGGATGGATGACCGCCGCGTCACAGGTGAACTCGACGAACAACTCATCACGTTCCAGCGCCGCGCCGGCCAGGCCGGGCGCCAGCGGCTGCAGCGGCGGCATCTGCTCAAAGAGGCGCGTCACGTGGGTGGCGCCCGCTTCCAGCGCCTCCAGCGCGTCCTCATACTCGGCCTCGGAGGCGCCCAGCGAGACCAGGATGCCCGCCTCACGCAGGCGATGCAGCAGCTCGTACGCGCTGGGCAGCTCCGGCGCCAGCGTCACGATGCGGACGATGTCGCTGTGCTCGATGATGAGCGGCAGCATCTCCCGCGCGGCGGGATCGTCCAGCGCGAGCCCGCCCAGCGCCGGCGCGTGGAAGGGCGTTTCGACGCGCAGGCCGGCAAGGCGCGCGCCGGGCGCGGGCGTGGACAGCGCGGCGCGGAAGGCGTCCAGCGCCGCCGCCAACTCCGCGGTCGACCGCGGGGCGATGCGCGGCATCAGCGTGGTCACCCCGCCGGCGGCCGCGTTCACGGCCATCGCGGTGAAGGCGGCCGGGGTCACTGGCGCGGCGGGCAGCGCCGGACTCATGTTCACGAAGCCGGCGGCGAGGAGCATGCCCGACAGGTCCACGAAGGTGGCGCTGCTGTCCGGGTCGGTGATGGGGAAATTCAGCACCTCGGTGATTTTCCCGTCGGCCACCACCACCGCCCCACGGGGATAGGTGGCGTCGCCCAGCATCACCTCGGCGCCGGAGAGGATGACGGTACTCTCCGGCATATCATCATTGACGATGGCGGCGAGCACCGCGTCGGCGTTGATGGCGTCGCTCTCGGGGTGGGCGGGAGCGCCGTCATACCCTTCATAGGGCGCAGGCAGCTCGCGGCCGCATTGCGGGCACAGGGCATCGAGCACGGTGTAGGGGGCATCACAGGCCGGGCATTTTCGCATAATCTACCTCATGGAATAGTCAGTCTGGCGCGTGTCTGGTATACTTTAATTACAGTTATCCGGAGGAATTCCTCTCGCACATGCCGCTTAAGAAGGGCCTTCAGTTGTCGGCAGACGTAGCCGAAAATTCTATCGTCCGTCATCAATCATGAGGATAGATACCATGTCATCCCAATCTCCCTACCTCGATGAAGCTTCTCCCCTCACCGCATCGCTGGCGCTCGCGGCGAATGCCATCGCCGGGGCGACGCTGACCATCCGTGACGAAGGGCCCTTGCTGGACATGGTGCTCACCCGCTTGAGCGAGGTGATGCGCCCGCGTGCCGGCGCCATCTTCATGCACGACGGCGAGCAATTCACCATCGCCGCCCACCTGCACGGTCGCGGGCAAGACCCGTCCCGCCTGGCGGGCCTCACCCCGCTCATCGAGCGATTGCTGCCGGAAATCGGCGGCGCGGCGCAGCGCCTGGGCTCGGATGCCGCGCTGGAATCCGGCGAGACCCGCGACGGCGGCTCCGGCACGCCGGGGGCGGCGGACATGCAGGGCCTGCTCCTCATCCCGCTGGTGACCCGCGGGGCGCCGATGGGGGCGATTGCGCTGGACCTGCCCGCGGCGCCGGCGCCGCTGGTCGCCGAGACGCTGCGGCTGATCGGCTATCTGCTCGCCTCCGCCCTGCGCGAACGCCGCCTGCAAGCGCGCCTGGATCTCGCGCACCGCAAGCTGGATGAGCGCGGCGACTGGCAGGGACATGACGAATACACCGACGCCCTCACCGGGCTGGCGAATGCCGCGTACTTCGACCTCGAGCTGGAGCGCGTGGTGTCCGAAGGCGTCCAGACCGGCGGCAACGTCTCGCTGCTCCGCATCGAAATTGACCGGTACAAGGCGGTCTGCGAGGCGTACGGCATCTCTTTCGCCTCCAACGTCGTGCGGCAGGTGGCGCAGACGCTGACGCACAGCATCCGCGGGCGGGACGTCGCGGTACGCCTGTCCGACGACCTCTTCTTCGTGCTGCTGCCGGTGACGCCGGGCATCGGCGCGGTGGTGGTGGCGGAGCGCCTCCGCGACCGCCTGTCGGGGTTGAGTTTTGAGGTGCCGGAAGGTAGCTGGCACCTCACCGCCAGCGTCGGCGTCGCCTGCCTGTCCAACCGCGTCGTCTCCGCGGACGAGCTGCTCGCCAAATCCCAGCGCTGCCTGCTGCAGAGCAAAGCGCTCGGCGGCAACCAGGTGTTTTTCGATTGGGACGAGGCGCTGGAGACGACGGGAGAGCAGTGAGGCGACGTGCGGCTGTAGCGGGTTGTCACGTTGCACCGTGCGCTGTAGTCCGCGCCCTCCGTGGCGCGTGTGACCAACATGCGCAACGGTGTCCGACACTACCATCATCGGGCACGATGTAGCAATGCGTCACCACGCGCCGCCCACGATGCCATCGGGGCAGGCAAGAGGGCGCGGACTACAGCGCACGGTGCAACGTGACGACCCACTACATATGGCATCGCGCGCTACGTGGAGATATTGCTCGGCAGGCCGTTGGCCGGGCCGGCGAGGGCCGAATAATGGGTGGGCGGAGTACATGCTCTTTGCCAAATTCCTTCCGCGCTGCCCGGTATCCGGTCCGTCGGCCCAATCCGGCCAGTCCACGCCGGTGGACTTCGTGGCTCCAGCCCCGGATTTGAATCCGGGGGACGGAAGCCTCTCGATGAACAGCCCACCAGAGCGGAAACAATGTGTCAAAGAGCACCAATCCGGGGGACGCCCCGCCCACCACTGGGGCCGCGGAGTTGCACTCCGCACGCGTTGGCACGCTCTGTGTTCAACGACAGGGTGAGGGCATTCGTGCGGAGTGCAACTCCACGGCCCCAGTCAGGGCATGTTCGGAGGAGCCGGCCTTTTTCTTCCGTTCCGCGCGGCCGCACTCCTGCAAAGGAGGCCGTCACCGCATTCGGGAGCACACACATAACGGAGTAATACACATCACGCAGGGCGAATGGCGGAGGCACGGCGCCTTTCAGCAACGCGGTCGCGTTGTCTCTGCTGGACACGTGCGCGGCCGAATGGGTACACTGAACGGCGGAGGCGGTGACGGTGGCGGATTTTTCCCACACGGTGGCGGTGGCGGCGTCGCGGGCGGCGCTGTGGGCGCGCGTGCGCGACGTGCGCTGGGTGGCGGGGTTGTTCCCCTACGTCGCCATCGAGGATTTTCTTGAGGCGGCGCCGGACCGCTGGCGGTATCGGCGCCGGCTGCGCATCCCCACGCTGGCGGAGCTGCGGTGGGAGGAGGAAGCGCTGCTGGAGGGGGAAGGTCTGCTGGCCTTTCGCGCGCTCGCCGGCGACCTGGAGACGTTTCACGGCCGGTGGCAGGTGGACGGCGACGCTGCGGCCGCGCAGCTCACCCTCTCGATCCACTACCTCATCCCCGACGGGATCGGGCCGGCGGTGCCGGAGTTCGTGGCCTACGGGGTGATGAACCAGGTGTTCGCGACGATTTGCGCGCGGGTGAAAGAGGCGGTGGAGGGCGGGCAGGCATGACCGCGCTGCTCCTCTTGCCGCTGGATGACCGCCCGGTGAATTGCGCCGTGCCGCGGCAACTGGGGGCGGTGGCCGGCGAGGCGCTCGTCTTGCCGCCGCCGGCGCTGCTCGGGCGTTTTTTACGGCCGGGCGACGCCGACGCCCTCGCCGCGTGGCTTTCCAGCCATCTCGACGCGGCGCGCGGCGGCATCCTCGCGCTGGATATGCTCGCGTATGGCGGGCTGGTGGCGTCGCGCACGCCGGTGACGCCGGTGGACGAGGCGCTGGCGCGGCTGGCGGTGCTGCGGCGGGCCAAAGCGCGACGGCCGGAGCTGCGGCTCTCCGCCTTCAGCGTCATCATGCGCCTGACCATCACCGGGCACGACGCGGAGACGCGCGCGGCGGGCCGCGACATTTTCCGCTACTCCGTGCTGCGCGACCGGGCGGAGCGCCTGGGCGAGGCGGACGCGGCGGCGGAGCTGCCGGCGGTGGAGGCGCGCATCCCGCCGGCGCTGCTGGCGGCATACCTGGCGGCGCGGGCGCGCAACCACGCGGTGAACCGCGCGGCGCTGGACCTGCTCGCCGCGGGCGTGCTCGATTTCCTGGCGCTGGTGCAGGAAGATACCGCGCCCGCCGGGCTGCACGTGGCCGAGCAGGCGGCGCTGGCGGCATATGCCCGTGAACGGGTGGCGGATGCCTGCTGGCGGCTGTATGCCGGCACCGACGAGGCGGCGCAGACGCTGCTGGCGCGGGCGGTGCTGCGGGAGCGCGGGCTGGATTGGCGCGCCCATCCCGTGCATGAAGACCCTGCCGCCGCCGCGCACCCCGCGCGGTTTGAGGACGTGCCATTGGCGGAGACGGTGCGCCGGCACGTGGATGCCGTGGGGGCGCGGGCCGGCGCGGGGACGACGCTGGCCGTGCATACCTTCGCGCCGCCGCAGCCGGATCTGTTCGAGATGGCCCCGTTGCCTGACCCCACCTGGGAGGCGGCGCTGGCCGCGTATCCGCCGCGCGACGGCGCGTGGCTGGCGCGCCTGCCCGCCCCTCTCGCGGTGGCGGATGTCGCGTATTGCAACGGCGGCGATCCGCACCTGCTGCACGCGCTGCTGGACGGCGGGCGCTATACCGTACTGCACGGCTACGCCGGCTGGAATACCGCCGGTAATACGCTGGGCACGGCACTGGCGCACGCCGCGCTGCGCGCGGCGGCGCTGGCGGGCGGGGTGACGCTGGCGATGGAGGCCGCGCATCGCGACGCGCTATTCACGCGCCTGCTGGACGACGGGCTCTACCAGCCGATTGTCCGCGGATGGGCGGCGGCGCGCGCGCAGGAGATCGGCGCCTCGCCGTTGAACCTGAGGGATGACGCCCCGCGCGTCGAAGCGTGGGTGAACGCGGCCATGCAGGCGCTGTGGCGGTCGCTGTGCGCGCGCTACCCGGCGGCGGCGCAGCTCGACCGGCCCTTCCGCGCCGTGCTGCCGTGGGGCCGCCTGTTTGAAGTGGGCATTGCGCCGGGCACGTGAGACCACCGGCGGGCACGTCCAGAGCGATAAAGGATCATCATGTCCGATCAGCCGATTCCGTTGATGCCGGATGACGAGCAGCCGAAGCCCGTCCTTTTCGAGGACGACGCGCCGGACGCCTGGCAGCCGTATGGATATCTCGCCATTTTTGTCGGGCTGGCGCTGCTGCTGGTATTGCCGCTGCTGGGCGAAACCCTCAAGCTCTGGCTGCGTTTCAACCTGACGATTATTGCCATGCTCGGCAGCTATCTGGTGCTGACGATTCTCCGCCCGCGCATCCATCTGCTGACGGTGTGTATCTGCGGCGCGATCCTGGCGATGTGGTATGGTATGCCGGCAACGGTGTTTTACCAGGCGGCCTGGGCATCGGTGGACGGTTTCGCCACGCTGCTGGGGCTCACCGTGGGGGCGGCGCTGGCCGGCCTGACCTTCGGGCGCTTCCTGTACGTTGAACAGGCGCCGAAGCAGGTGATCCCCATCACGTTTTTCTTCGTCTTCGTCGCTGCCAGCCTGTATTCGCTGGCGTATCCGTATCTCCCGAGGTAATTCGCGATGCGCGTGTTGATCACCGGCGCCGGCGGCGGGGTGGGGGGCGCGCTGGCCGCCCGCCTGGACGGGACGCATGCCGTGCTGCCCTGCGACCACGCCATGCTCGACATCACCGATGCCCGGGCGGTCTGGTCATGCGTGCTCGCGTTCAAGCCGGACGTCATCATCAACCCCGCGGCGATCACGAACGTGGACCGGTGCGAGCGGCAGCCCGACCTCGCCTGGACAGTGAACGCGGAAGCGCCCGGCACGCTGGCCGCCGCCGCTGAGCGCGCCGGCGCGCGGTTCATCCACCTCAGCACCGACTACGTGTTCGACGGCCGCAAAGGGGAGCCGTACGTCGAAACGGACCCCACCGCCGCCCGCGGCGTCTACGGCCAGTCGAAAATCGCCGGCGAGCGCGCGGCGCTGGCGGGCTGCCAGCGCGCCTACATCGTCCGCACGGCCTGGGTGATGAATCTCGCGCGGCCGGGGTTTCTGGCGGCGATGCTGGCGGCGGCGCCGAGCGGCCGGGCGCGCGTGGCGCGGCAGACCAGCTCGCCCACCGGGCTGACGGACCTGGTGGAGGCGCTGGCGCGCATGATACAGGCGCGGCCGCCCGGCGGCATCTACCACATGGTGAATGCCGGGCAGTGCAGCCGGCGCGAGCTGGCGGCGGAGATGTTTCGCCTGCTCGGCGTCGAAGTGACGCTGGATGAAGTGTCGGTGACGGAGTTCGGCGGCGCGCCGCGTCCGGACTACTCCGCGCTGCGCGCGGAAGCGTGGGCGCTGGCGGGGATGCCGCCCTTTCGTCCCTGGCAGGAGGCGTTGGCCGAGGTGCTGACGCAGGTCCGTCCCGGGTGATGCCGCCGGCATTTGACAGCGCACCGGCATCGTTATACTGTGGAATCACGCGCACCTGCAGACGCGCCCGGGTGGAAACACGGCTGACACTGGCAGCGGCCAATTCCGCGCATGAGGCGCACAGCCCGTCGGCGTGATCGTGGGCGTCGGCCCCTTCCTTGACACCCAGTACCCGTGCGGGTATGCTGAGACAGCAGACATCGGACCAGAATCACGGATGCCATGACTCATCAGGTATTGAACGAACGCTACGTAGTGGAAGAACGCGTCGGTGAAGGCGGGATGGCGGTGACCTACCGCGCCCGCGACCTGCTGCTCAACCGGACCGTCGCTGTGAAGATCATGCGGGACCAATACACCACGGACCCGCACTTCGTCGAACGTTTTCGGCGCGAGGCGCAGGCCGCCGCGCGCCTATCCCACCCGCACATCGCCGGCATCTACGATACCGGCCTCGCCGACGGGCAATATTTCATCGTGATGGAGTTCGTCGAAGGCACCGACCTGAAGCAGCGCGTGCGCCGTGACGGTGCGCTGCCCATCCCCACCGCCATCGAAATCGCCCGACAGATCACCGCCGCGCTGGAAGCGTCCCATAAAAGCGGGCTCATCCACCGCGACATCAAGCCGCACAATATTCTCCTCACCCGCGACGGCACGGTGAAGGTGACCGATTTCGGCATCGCCAAGCTGGTGACCGACGGTGAAGACACCGGCGTGATTCTCGCCTCCGTGCATTACGTCTCTCCCGAGCACGTGCGCGGCGAAACCACCACCCCCTGCTCCGACCTCTATTCGCTGGGCTGCGTGCTCTACGAGATGCTCACCGGGCACACCGTCTTCGACGGAGACAGCGCGCTCGCCATCGCGCATAAACAGGTGTACGAGCAGCCGCCCGCGCCCCGCGCGCTCCGCCCGGAGATCTCGCCCGCGCTGGAAGCGGTGGTCCTGCGCTGCCTGGAGAAGGATCCGCAGGCCCGCTACCAATCCGCCGCCGAGCTGTTGAGCGTGCTCTCGCACCTGTTGCTGCCGGATACCGAATCCACCGTGCTGCTGCCGGCGCCGCCGGCGCCGGCCGACGCCACCGTGGCCGTGCAGCGGCCGGTACGCCGTGAACGCCCGCCCGCGGAGCCCCCCCCCCCGCGCGGCAGCAGCGCGGGCAGCTGGATCATCGTCATTCTGTTCCTCATCTTCGCCGGCGTGGTCGGGTATGGCGGCTACCAGGTCTTCTACGGCGGGCACGAGGTGACGCCGCCCCCGCCGGGGAAGAAAGTGATGCCCGATTTGCTCGGCATGGAGGCGGTGCAGGCGAAAGCGCTGCTGGCCAGTCGTGACTTGACCGCCACCGAGATGCGCGAGTCCAATGACGACATACCGGAAGGCCAGGTGTGCCGGCAGGAGCCGGCGGCGCGCACCGTGCTCTCCGACGAGACGCCGATCCTCTACTGGATCAGCGACGGCCCGTCTATCTTCGCCATGCCGGACGTGACGCAGATGTCGCAAGATGCCGCCAAACGCCGCATCCGCGAAGAAGGCTACAAAGGCGCGTTCGCCATGAAGAAGGAGCAGTCGGATGACGTGCCGAAGGGTACGGTGATCCGCACCGAGCCGGAAGGGGGCGCGATGGTCCAGCGCGCCGCCACCGTCACGCTGGTGCTGTCGGACGGCGCACAGCAGAAGATGCACGGCGTCTACCGGCCCGGCTCCGCGCCGCTGCTGCCGGGCGCCGAGCACGTCTACGTGCGTATCGAGATTGAAAACCCCGTCGGCAGTGAGCCGGTGGCGATGTGGTACGACACGTTAAAGTCGGGCGATCCGATTCCCGATCAGCACTTCGACTACACCGCCGGGAAGCGGGTGCTGGTGCGCATGCTCGTTGGCCCCGACGAGATGGGCGACCTGGAGCAATACGAAGAGAAATTCTACGGCCCGCCGGCACCCTGATGCTGCCCGCCGGGCGCATTTTATGGTATGCTAACGGCATGCTGCCGTTTCGGGACATCAATCCCACGCGCACCTTTCCGGTGGTGACGCTGTCGCTCATCATCGTCAACGTGCTCGTCTTCTTCTACATGTTCCGGCTGGAGACGCTCGGCTCGGACGTGCTGCGCGCCTTTGTCGAGCGCGCGGCGCTCACCCCCGCCGCGCTCCTCGGGAACGATGTCCCCCATGCCGTGCTGCAGCCCGTCTGGCTCACGGTCTTCACCTCCATGTTCCTGCACGGCGGTCCGCTGCACGTCGGTGGGAATATGCTCTATCTGTGGATCTTCGGCAACAACGTGGAAGACGCCATGGGCTCGGGGCGTTTCCTCCTCTTCTATCTCCTCTGCGGCGTCGCCGCCGCCGCCGCGCAGATCGCCACCGGACCGGATTCCGCCGTTCCCATGCTCGGCGCCAGCGGCGCGGTGGCCGGCGTGCTCGGCGCCTATGTGGTGCGGTTCCCCGCCGCGCAGGTCGAAACCTGCGTCTTTTTCTTCTTCATCACCGTCATCCGCTTGCCGGCGCTCATCGTGCTGGGTTTTTGGTTCCTCCTGCAGTTCACCCAAGGGGTGGCGGCCCTGAGTGGCGCCGATCCAGACGGCGGTGTCGCGTGGTGGGCGCATATCGGCGGGTTCGTCGCGGGTATGTTGTTCATTAATCTGTTTGCGAAACGGCCCGCGGTGCGGTATAATAACTGGCATTAATTGGCAACGTGCCTCCCAATATGTCATCGCAGCCAGCATCATCCACCGGAAGGACTTTCGCCGATGGATTCGTCCAAGCCGTCATCGCGCGCGGCGCTGTATCAGGATAGCCTTACCGGTCTGCCCACCGTCCAGGGATGGGTGAAAGAGCTGCTCGGCAGCGTCTTTCCCGCAGACGGAAGCCTGATTGCGTGTGAGGTGGCGGGGGTCGGCAGCGTGAACCAGGCGTTCGGCCATGCCGCCGGCGACCTGCTGCTCCGGGAAGTGGTGGTGCGCGCGCGGAAAGCGCTCCCCCCCACCGCCGTGCTGATACGTGGTCGCGATAACACCCTGTTCGCCTTCCTTCCGGATCTCTCCGGCATGGTGGTTGACGCCTTCGTCAGTCACCTGCGCCAGGGGGTCTGCGGCGTGCCGTTGGCGCTGCCCGGCGGCGAGCAGATCTACCCCAGGCTGCTCACCGTGGTGCAGCCGGTGGTGAACAACACCCCGGTGCTGGAGGCGGTGGTGGCGCTGGAGCGCACGCTGGTGCGGCAACCGGATGACGGCGGCGCGCCGGACGGCATGCCGCGCGCGGCCTCCGCGCTGGACGAATTGAACCGACGGCTGGAAGCCGTGCGCCTGTTCGGCCGTGACGCGCTCATCGAGCGCATGCTCGCGGAGTTGAAGCTCCCCGCCGTGCAGCCGGAGACGGTGATCATCGTGGCCCCGCCGCAAGCGGGCAAGACGCGGCTGTTGGGCAATATCCTCAGCCTGCTGGATGGCCAGCATCTGCCGTTGGCCGAGGTCATCTGCCGCCCCAGCGACCAGCACGTGCCCTTCACCGTGATCGTCGGCATCATTGACCGCTTTCTCACCGCGTACCCCAGCGAGCTGCTGCAGCAGCGGATGGGGACGCTGATCGTCACCTGTCCCTGGTTGGCGGGATTATTCCCGGTGCTGCGCGGCTTCGGCGAGCCGCCGCCCCCGCCACGCGAGGAGAGCCAACTTCGGCACGGGCTGGAAGGCGTCTTGATGGAGCTGGTGCGCCACATCCCCCACGTGGCGGTCATTCACAGCATCAATCTCGCCGACCCGGAATCGCTCGCCGCACTCACCGCGCTGCAGACGATGGCGGGGCATGGCTTGCGCATCATCGCCGGCGCCGATGCGGAAGATGAAGAGATGCCGGCGGTGTTGCGGCGATTCATTCGCCAGAAAGGCACCGTCATCGCGCTGCCGCCGCTCACCGAAACGCAGGTGCTCGATCTCCTGCGCGAGGTGGCGCCCACCGTCGCGCTGCCCTCCATTGCCGCGCGCCTCTATCAGGAAACCGCTGGATTGCAGCTTTCCGTCGAAGCGACCTTGCGGGCCTGGGTCGAAGACGGCCTGCTCACCCTGGACGGCAACCGGTGGGAATTTTTCCCGGAAAAGGCGCCATCGGCAGAGGAAGTTGGCTTGAGCGCCGAAGATCGTGCGGCGCTCGGCCAGGCCGCCATCGCCGGTCCCTGCTCGCTGCACTTCCTCTCTGCCCTGTGGAACGTCCCGGAGGAGCGTGCACGGCTGCTGGTTGATCGCGCGCGGGCGCTGGGGTTTCTCAGCCCGCTCGATCTGCATGATCCCGACCGGGTGCAGTTCCACGATGCGGATGAAGCCTCCGCTTTTGCCCAGGCGCTTGCAGAACCGCAGCGTATCGCCGCCCATGCCGCCATTGCGGCGATGATGGAAATGCAGTCCGCCGGACAATCCGAGGGCTTTTATCGCGAGCTGGCCTATCACTTTGACGCGTCCGGGCAAAGCGAGCGGGCGCAGCCCTACTACCAGGCGGTGCAGCCGACCATCCTGGCGACGCCGACCGCCGCGGCGACCGTGGGCGCCGACATGGAGCGCTGGGATATTCCCGCGCCGGCACCGGTGACGGCGGCGGATACGCCAATGCTGCTGGAGGCGATCCTGCTCATCCGCATGGCCGGGGTGAAGCTGCGCCTCTATCCCGCCAATAGCCCTCTCGTGCAGCGCGCGGTGCGTGACGCCGTTGCCGCGCTCAAACGCCTGCTCTCGGGGCGGCCGAGCCTGGTCATTGCGTTCGACGGACAGCACGTCGCCTTCGACGGGCAGATCTTCAGCCGGCGCGACGTGCAGGTCGCGGTGAAAGATTTTCACGTCTGGATGACCGAGGGACGCCTCCGCGCCATCGGCTTTGCCCCCGGCGTGGCGGAAGACGAATTGACGGAATTCCTCAAAGCGTTGGTACTCTTCGAGCTGAACGATCAGCACGCCACGCTGCCCGAGGTGGTATTGACACTGCCACTGGTGAATATCAAGGTGCTGTCGCGTGACATGCAGGCCGACGCCACCGCGACCGTCTCCCCACCTGACGGCGGCGCCGGCGTGCCGCACGGCTTGGTGGCCGGCGGTCCGCCGCCGGGCATGCCGGGAAGCGACACCCCGCACGCGCATGCCGGCGAGAGCGAGGGGGGAGGATTTGACCTGAACACCCTCCTCGCCGGCACCGCGAGCCACGTGCCGCCCGCGGAGGCTGCCGAGCCACCGATGGACCCGGCCGCGCTGCTGGCGAACCCCGCGGCGGTAGATACCGCGGGGTGGGACCGCCTCGCCGGCATGATTGACCGTGTGCCGGCGCCCGCCCGCCGTTTGCTGATGGCGAACCTGACCCGGTGGCTGCGCGAGCAGGAGGCGCGGGGGGCCGGGCCGCCGGCGTCCCCACCGGGATTGGATCACCTGCTGATCGAGCGCATGCACACGGAGACGGACCTGATCGCGCTGCGCGAAACCGCGCTCACCGCGGAAAAGCGGCTGGAGCAGTTGATGCTGGGGCGGGCGTGGGACGAAATGATCGCGCTGCTGGAGCCGATTCGCGCGCGACTGGCGCGCGACCGGAGCACCGACGTGCAGCGCCAGCTTGGCGGGGTGCTTGACCGCATCGGCGAAGGGACCGCGCTGCGCGGATTGATTGATCAGAGCGTGCAGAGCCCGGGCAGCCTGGATCGCGTGCGCCGCGTGGTGGTGCTGCTGGGCGAGCGCGCCATGCGCCCGCTGGTGAATGCGCTGAAGCAGACGACCGCCATGCAGGAGCGCGTGCGGGTGATGCAGCTGCTGCGCGAGTTCGGCGACATCCAGCAGCCGCTGCTGCTGGACGAGCTGCGCGCGCCGAATGCCTGGTACGTCTATCGCAACCTCCTGCAGGTGTTGGAAGAGATCGGGACGCCGGATGCGCTGGCGGCCATCGCCGACAAGCTCCACCACGACGACGCGCGGGTGCGGGCGGAGGCCATCTCCGCGGCGGTGCGTATCGCGAAGGACCAGGCGACGTCCTACCTGTTGACCGGTATGCAGGATGCCGACGCGGACGTGCGCGCCCGCTCGCTCTCCCTCGTCGGCTTCTGCCCGTCGCCGCGCGTGCTGGAGCAAGTGCTGCGTCTGCTGATGCCGCCGCGCCTTGGGAAAGATGAACCGGACGGCGTGCAACTGGCGGCGGTGCTGGCGCTCGGGCAATTTGACGCCGAGGAGGCGTTCCGCGCGCTGGCGGAGATCATCCACCCTCGTCTCTTTTCGCCATTCCGCCGCAAGAGCGAGGAAGTGCGCAGCGCCGCGGTGTCCGCGCTGGCGAACCACCTGGACCGCCCCGGCGTGGTGGCGGTGCTGCAGGCGGCGCTGCGCGACCGCGCCATCCCCATCCGGCAGACCGCGCAGCGCATCTGGCAGCAATATGTACGCGAGGGCGGCACGCCAACCGGATGACGCCCTGGTGTGCGCCCTGGCCGCTTCTCCCCGAATCGTGTATCCTGTAGAGGAGGATACGACCGTCCATGAAGATGACGCTGGGATTACATGCCTATTCGCTGGTCCTTGCCGCGGGGCTGCGCGAGTATCGCCCGGTGGGCCGCGGGGTGATGACCGCCGCCGACATGCTGGACACGGCGAAGAAGCTCGGATTGAGCGCGGTGCAGCTCGCGCGCGCGCAGGTGGCGACTGACGACCTGGTCGCGCTGGCGAACCTGGGGAAGAAGGCGCGCGATCTGGGACTGGCGCTCACGCTCTCCACTAACCAGTTGGCGGGCGAGCACCTGGTCACCATGATCCACACCGCGCACACGCTGGGCGCGGCGCAGGTGGTCGTCGGCCTCTGCTGTTTGCAGGGCAACGTGAAGGAGCGCCAGCGACGGCTGGAGGCGCTGCTCGCCGACCTCGACGTGGCGATCAAGCGCGCGGAACGCTACAAGATCCCGCTGGTTTTCGAAAACGGTCGCCATACCGCGTCCGCGGATCTCGCCGCGTTCATCCAGGCCGCCCAGAGCGATTACGTCGGCGCCTGTTATGATATGGGCAACGCCCTTACCGTGCCGGAAGACCCGGTGGACGCCGCCGAGATCCTCGGCCCGTACTGCCACGGCGCGCATGTGAAAGACCTGGCCGTCTACCGGACCAACACCGGCGTCATGCTGGTGAACTGCCCGGTGAATGACGGCGCGCTGGAGATCGTCGCGGTGCTGAAAGCGCTGAAGGCGCGCAAACCGGAGCTGACCGTTTTCTTGCAAACGGCGGCCGAGCGTTGTGCCGTGCCGGTGCTGGAGGATGCCTTCCTCCAACGCTACCCGCGCATCACCGCGCGTGCGCTGGCCGGCCTGTTGCGCCGGGGCACATTGGTGTATGATGAAACAGCGCTGCGCTTCCCCCACGAATCGGGGGCGACGGAACGCGAAGTGTTGAAGTGGGAAGATGATCGCCTGAAACGCAGCGTGAAGGCCGTGAGAAAACTGATGGGGGCGGATAGCCTGACGCTGGAACTCGTATAGTCCCCCCGGCCGTGTCCGGATTCGTATACTGGCGCAATGAGAGGAGATGCTGATGTCCGAACACCCGACCCTGTCCGTGCGGTCGCGTGCCCACGTGGGCTCCTGCCCCGCCCGCCGGCTCCGCCGGCAGGGCCAGATTCCCGCCGTGCTCTACGGTCATGGCGCGCCGCAAGCGGTGGCGCTCTCCACCGCGGAATTCACGCATGCCGTGCCGGTGTCGCAGTATGGGTCGCTGTTGGTCCGCCTGGTGCTGGACGGCACGGATGCCGGCGCGGCGTTGGTGAAGGCGGTGCAGACACATCCGCTGTCGCGGACGGTCTACAGCGTGGACCTGCAGCGCGTCTCGATGGATGAGCACGTACAGGTGAGCGTGCCGGTTGTGCTGCTGGGCGAGCCGGCGGACGCCCGCCGCGGCGGGGTGCTAGAGCAAATGGTGCATTCCGTGACGCTGCGCTGCCGCGCGTCCGACGTGCCGGCCAACATCAGCTATGATGTCTCCGCGCTGGGCATCGGCGACGCCGTGCACGCCGGCGAACTGGCGCTGCCGGCCAACTGTGAGCTGCTGGAAAACCCCGAACAGCTCATCGTGCTCCTCGCCGCGCCCACCGTGGCGACGGTTGAGGGGCCGGTCGAGATTCCCGACGGCGTGACCGGGCCGGAGCTGACCGGCGAGAAACAGCAGGAGGATTCACAGCTGGCGACCTAAGAGGCTGTTGTCAACGGGATCGGCGTTGGCTCGCGGTGGATGGGCCGCGCCTGGCACGGCGGAGGGCCGCGCGTGTACTGGGGAGTATAGGCCAGGCCATCCAACGCGGCCAGGCGCGGCCCGGACCCGTGAGACGGCGGCGAGCACGTTGACAACAGTCTCGCAGAAACTGTCCAACAAGTCTCGGCGCGTGCCTGCCGGTGGCTTGCCGCAGGCTCGGCGTTGGCCGTCCTCGCCCTGACGGCTCGGACAATTTCTAACGTCAGCGGATGGCGCGGGACCTCCCCCATCGTCGTCCGCAGCGGCAACGTTCCTCGTCGCCGGGTGTCGAAGATGACGGCGATTGCATCCCATGCCGAGAGGGGACGTATGCGCGTCCATTGCTTGCTTGTGCTGCTGGGGCTTGCCGTGCTGATGACTGCAGCCGCTGCTCAGCAACGCGTACGCGTTCAGGAGTATCTGGGCCGCACCTGGACCGATGAGTTAATCAGTTTTCCGCTGGACCCCGCGTTGCGGCGGGCGCGCAGCCTGGCGGTGACCGATGCCGCCGGGGCGCCGGTGCCGTATCAGCGCGCCGGTCATCGCATTTACTTCCTGGTGACGCTGCCGGCCGATGGCGAACTGGTGTATACGATTCGACCGGGCCGCGCGACGCCGGCGGAGCGCCGGGTGCGCGTGACGGACGCCGGGGGGATGCTCACGCTGGACAGCGGCGTCATGGCGTTGCGCCTGCCCGACGGGGGCGCGCGGTACCGGCCCTCCGCCGACCCCGCGACGGTGCCCGGGCCCCTGCAGGGCGTGCGGCTGGGCGCGGGCGGCTGGATCGGGACGAGTTGGCTGCAGGCGCCCATGCCGGTGACGGGGTATGCCGCGACGCTGACCGCCGCGGGACCGCTTTTCGCCGATGCCGCCGTGGAGTATGCCTTTGCGGGGGGCAAACGCTACCGCTTCTCCGTCCGCGTCATCGCCGGGCAGCCGACGGCGATCATTGATGAGCAGATGGACGTGAACCCGGGCGGCGCGTACGCGCTGCTGCGGCCCGCGGACGACGTGGACCGCGCGCAGTGGGAGTGGTGGTGGATTGATGAGGCCGACCGCCGCCATCCCGCCAGCGCGGTCTTTTCGTTCTACGCGGGCCTGGAACCGAATCAGTGCCGCTGGAGCGGGGCGCGCGCCACGCAGCCGCGCAAGGGGATGACCGCGGCCGGCGCGATCTTCACCGGTTCCGAGGAGGGGGGCGAGCTCGCCTATGCGCCGCTCACCTACGAGCGGGACGAGGTGTTCAACCGCATTGCCGGCTGGTGGGTCAACTCCTTCGGCGACCGCGCGAACGATTTCCTCATCTATAACGATCGGCGGCCGGAGACGCCGGTCATCTCCTTCAGCCGGGGGCGGCCGAGCCGCACGGTGAATCCCCTCCTCGTGCCGCCGCCGAATCCGCATTTTCGCCTCACCACCTCGATCAACGATCTGCGCATCTGGACGCGGCCGGCGAAAGACCTGCAGGTGGTGGCGCCCATCTGCCTGGGCTCGCGCCAGTGGCTGCTCTCCGTCGAGCCGCAGCGCACGTTGTCGCCGCCGGGCACGAAGGCGCGCACCAGCGCGTTCACCGCCATGCTGAAGTACGCCTATTTCCCGCTGGACAAGGTGAAAGACTGGACGCTGGAGTGGCCGGAGCCGGCGCGCGCCTGGCCGCGCCTCTTCTGCCCGCCGGGGGAGCTGGCGGCGATGCGGGCGCGGGTCGCCGCCTGCGGGCTGAAACCGGGTGCGCATGGGGTGCCGCTGGCCTATTTCCCCGGACAGGCGCCGGAGGCGATGGCGAAGCAGGCGCTGGAGATGCTGGAGCGGTGCAAGACGAATCTGCTCACCGGCACCGGTTTTGGCAGCATCAACTGGTTCCACGCCGGGATGGCGATCTACACCGCGCTGCCGATGTGGGAAGCGGCGATGGGGATGCCGGGGCTCGACCCGACGGCGCGCGGGCGCGTGAAGGCCATCGGCGCCTTCCTCATCCACCACGCCTGGGAAGAGGATTTCTGGCCGCGGAAAGAGCACGGGGAAGGGTGGGGGTCGGCCACCATGCCCACCGTGCCGGCGCTGGCGCGCGCCATGGGCGCCTGCGTGCTGGCCGGTCATCCCCGGCAGCGGGAGTGGCTCGCGCGCGCCGTGCCCTACTATCAGGGGTCGCGCGCCTTCTGTTTCAATGCCGACGGCTCCAGTGTCTCCTGCCCGCACTACATGGGCACGGGCGAGGCGCGCACCCTCTACATGGCGCTGGCGCTGCAGCAGGCGGGTGTGATTACGCCCTTCCGCGACGACCCGGCGCTGAAAGCCTACGGCCGCTTTGTGCTCGATATGCTCACCCCGCCGGACCCGCGCTCGCCGCTCGGCGGGCCGGTGATGGGCCTGCCGATGGCGGCCAGACCGGATCCGGCGGCGCGAAACCGGCGCAATCTCCCGCCCATCGGCGACACCTCGCGCACGCAAACATGCCCGCTGCTCAATCCCCTGGCGGTGGCCTATGCGGGTCTCGATGAGGAGCTGGCGGGCATGCTGCGCACGGCCATTGACGAACAGGGGGGCAACACCGACGGCCTGCTGCCGGCCTGGCTCTTCGTGAATACCACCTCGCCGACGCGGCCCATCGCGCGCCGAAGCGTGCTGTATCCTGATTACGCGGCGTTCCTGCACGGCGGGGCGCCGGGGGCCGAGAGCTACCTGGCCTACCGGCAGACGAAGACCACCTTCCAGCATTTTCACAGCGACCAGGGGTCCTTCACCTGGTTCGCGAAAGGCGTGCCGTTGATGCTGGATTTCGGCTCGATGTATTCCCCGCGCACCGCGCAGGCGATTTATCACAATCGCATCGCCTGGGACGTGCGCGAGGGCGAGCCGCGGCCGTGTCCGGGCAGCGGGCAGGGGGGCTGCTTCTACCAGGGGATGACCTGGTTCGAGCATACGCATGAGCCGTGGACGGCCAAAGCCGAGAGTTTCACCGACCGGATGGCGGTGGCCGACGCGCAGGGGACGGTGATCGCGCACGCGTTCCTGCCCGGCGCCGACTTCCTCTGCGGGCAGAGCGACGTGCGCGCGCTGGAGACGGAGGCGTATTTCAAGGACTCCGCCGTCGGGCAGGCCGACGATCCGACGCAGCAGCGCAAGGTGGAGCCGGTGGCGCCGTTTTCCTGGCAGCGCCGGCTGCTGTTTGTGAAGGCGCCGGTGGAGTTCCTGCTGGTGCGCGATGATTTCCTGGGACACTGCCCGCCTCCCACCGCCAGCTTCTGGATGCTGGCGAGCGCGCTGCGGGTCGAGGGCAACCATGCCCGGGCCGCCGGCCTCTTCGGCGTGGATCTCGATCTCTACGTCGCCCAGCCGGCGCAGGCGCGGATCGGCCAGTGGTATTACGAGCATAAGAACTGGGGCGGGGAGCGCCAGGTGTGCGCGCGCGTGACCCAGCCGGAGGGGAAACCGTTCCTCACGCTGCTGTATCCGCGCCGGACGGGCGAGCCGGCGCCGGCCTTCGCGACGATGGCCGGGGGAAACGGGGTGAAGATCACCCGGCCCGACGCCACGGCGTATGCGTTCCTCGCGCCCGCGCCGGTCACCGCCGCGGAGGGTGGGATCACCATCCGCGGCACTGCCGGCATGCTGCAGGTGGCGGGCGGCGATGTGTGCGCGGTCTTGAGCGCCGGGGGCACCCTGGCCCTCGCCGACATGACGATCGTCACGGACGGGCCAGCCGAAGCGCGCAGGACCGGCGCGCGCTGGACGCTGCAGACCGCCGGCGCGCAAACCGTGCAGATCCAGCAGGGGGCGCGGCGGCGCGCCATGCTGCTGAATGGCCGGCCGGTGACCGCCGGACAACTGAAGCTGGATCAGCGGAACCACACCCTGACCTTCGACGAATGAACAGGAGCAGCGGTATGCGTCACCGACACGTCGCCGTCGCGCAGATCCACAGCATGGCGCTCGACCCCGGGGGCACCCGATGGTGCACGCGAATCTCGCCTTTTCGTGATCCGCGCGGCGCGCGCTCGCGCCGGGCACGTCATGCGCGCAGCGGATCGCGCATGATCGTCACCCGTCAACAGTCAGACCGCTAACGTGAGGAGTATAACATGCGATGCTGTTTGCCGCTGATGCTGCTGGCGCTTTGGGCGAGCGTCATGGCGATGGCCGTCGCCACGCAACAGATACATCTGAAAGAATATCTGGGGCGCACCTGGGCGGATGATCTGGTCAGCTATCCGCTGGATGCCGAGCTGGAGAAGGCGCCAGCGCTGGCCGTGACCGATGCTGCCGGCAAAGCGGTGCCGTTCCAGGTGTACCAGGGGCGCATCTTCCTCCTCGTGACACTGCCCGCCGATGGCGAGTTAGCCTTCACCGTGCAGCCGCAGGCCGCCCCGCCGTCGCCCGCCGATGGCGCGCGGGCGCTATTCTCGCCGGATGGCGCCGCGCTCATCCTCGACTCCGGCGCCATTGCGCTTCGCCTGCCGGCGGCTTTTCCCCGGTATGATGCCGGCGTCTCCGCCGCGGCCGTGCCCGGCCCGCTGCAAGGCGTGCGCCTGGGACAGGGTGGGTGGATCGGGAGGAGCTGGCTGGATGCGCCGCTGAACGTGACCGGCGCGAAGACGACCGTCACCGCGCGTGGTCCCCTTTTCGCGGAAGCGGTGGTGGGCTATGTCTTCGAGGGCGGCAAACACTACACCCTCACCGCCCGCGTCATCGCCGGGCAATCCACCGCCATCATTGACGAGACGATGGACCTGAACCCCGGCGGGGCGTATACACTCCTCACCTACACGGACGATGTCGAGCGCTCGACCTGGGAGTGGTGGGCGCAGGACGATACCGACCACCTGGGGGTGGAAACGCGCCGCGGCCACCCGGCGAACGCCGTCTTCTCCTTCTACGACGGATTGGAACCGAACCAGTGCCGCTGGCGCGGCTCGCAAGCCTCCCAGCCACGCAAGGGTGTGGATGCGCAAGGAAAGCCGTGGACGGCCTGGGGCAATTATGAGACTGAAGCCTACGCGCCGCTCACCTACGCAGTGAACGAGGAATTTAACCGTCTCACCGGCTGGTGGGTGAATTCGTTTGCCGATTACTCGCAGTATTTCGCGATCCTGCGCGAAGGCGATCCCGCGAAGCCGGTGATTACGTTCACCACCGGCCGCCCCAGTCGCAATATCAATCCCACGCTGGTGACTCCGCCGCAGCCCTGGGTGACGATGGTCACCGCCACCAATGATCTGCGCCTCTGCACCAGCACGCAGAAGGATCTGCAGGTGGTGGCGCCCATCTGTCTGGGCTCGCGCCAGTGGCTGCTCACCATCGAGCCACAGGCGGCGCTCTACCCGAAGGGCGATCCGCGTATGCCCACCGCCTTTCTGACGATATTGAAATACGGCCGGTATCCGCTGGACAAGGTCAAGGACTGGACCTTTGACTGGCCGGAGCCGAAGGACGCCTGGCCGCGCCTGTTTTGCACCGCCGGCGAGTTGGCCGGCATGCAGGCGCGCGTGGCATCCGCCAGCAAGGCGATGCAGGACCACTGGATGCTGTCGCCCATCTACAAGCCCGGTGGCACGGTGGAACAGGAGGCGAAATACGCCGCCGACACGCTGGGGCGGCAGGTAAAGGCCGCGCTGGCGATGGATGGCTTCAACGGCGTGAACTGGTTCCGCATCAGCCTGGATACCATCCAGATGATACCCATCTGGGAGGCGGCGATGGCCACTCCCGGCCTCGACCCACAAGTCCGCGCGCGCATCAAAGCGTATGGCGCCTTCATCGCGCACCGGTCCTGGGACGAAGACTACTGGCCGGAGAAGGAGGCAAACGTGGGGTGGGGGTCCATCAACATGGGCACCCTCGCCTGTACCGGGCGTGTGATGGCGGCGATGGCCATGGCCGGGCACCCGCGATTTGCCGCCTGGACTGCGCGCAGCAAAGCCTACCTGGAGGGCAACCTGCGCCCGCTCATCTCTGAAGACGGCGCTGGCATCTCCTGCCCCAGCTACCTGGGCGCCAGCCTGGAGCCCATCCTCTACATGGCGCTGGCGCTGAAATATGGTGGTGGGTATGACGCTTTCAAGGACGACCCCCGCCTGGCGCGTTTCGGCCAGTTCATGATAGACATCCTCACCCCGCCCGACCCGCGCTCGCCGATGGGCAGCGCCTACATGGGCTTGCCGCTGGGCGCGAAACTCGATCCCAACGCGAAGAACCGCGTCAACCTCTGGCCGCTGGGACATACCTCGCGCACGCAGACCACCGGCATTCTCGACATCCTCGCGCTCGGTTACGCCGGGGTGAATGATCCGCTGGCCGGAGCGCTGCGCACGATGGCCGCGCGCATGGATAATCCCGCGGGCGGCGCTTTCGTGCCAGCGGCGATGCTGTGCAACCGCGCGACGCCTCCGGCTGCGCCGGACCTGCGCAGCCGCTGGTATCCCGGATATGGCGCCATCCTGCGCGATGGGCAGCCACGAGAGACGTGGTTCGCCTACCGTCAGACGAAATACGCGGTGGATCACTTCCAGTACGACCAGGGCGCCTTCACCCTCTTCGGCAAAGGCGTGCCGTTGATGATGGACTGGGGCTCGATGTATTCGCCCAGCACCGACCAGGTGGTCTACCATAATCGCGTGGGGTGGGATTTTCAGGAAGGCCCGCGCAAACCCTGTCCCGGCAACGGCACGGACGGCTGCTTTTACCAGGGCATGACCTACTTTGCGCACACCCACGAGCCATGGACGAGTAAGGCGGAGTTCTTCGGTCCGGGCATGAGCCCGCAGGAGGCGTTCGGGACGATCCAGCGTTACGCCTCGTTGCCCGCCGGTGATTACCTGCAGGGACGCAGTGAGATTCAGACGTTGAGCATCGAGCCACATCTGCCGGATACCGCCGAAGCGAAGAAGGGCGACCCGAACCAGCTCGTGCATATGGAACCGGCGAATTTCGCCTGGGAGCGGCGCGTGCTCTTCGCGAAAGCGCGAGGGGAAGCCGATCCCGTCTATTTCCTCATCCGCGACGATTTCCAGGGTCGTTGCCCGCCGCCGACCGCCAGCTACTGGGTGATGGCGTCGGAGTTGAAGACCGCTGGCAATCGTGCGCACGCGACGGGGCAATTCGGCGTGGATATGGAACTCTATGTCGCACAACCATCGAGGCCAATCCTCGGCACCTGGCACTTCGAACATACCAACTGGGGTGGCGAGAAGCAGCTTTGCCTGCGCGTTTCCCAACCGGACGGCAAGCCATTCCTCACCGTGCTCTACCCGCGCCGTCCCGCGGAACCGATGCCGGCGTTCGCCACGCTGGCGAATGGCGACGGCGTGAAGATCACCCTGCCGGCTTCCACGGACTACGCCTTCCTGGCGCCGAAGCCGGTGAACTATCGTTCAGGGAAGGTCGCGTTTGCCGGCACGGCAGGCTATCTGCGCGTGGCGCCGAATTATGCGTTAGCCGTGCTTTCCGACGCGGGCAGTGTGACGATAAACGGTGTGACACTCCGGACCGGGGCGGCTGCCAGCATGCATATCGCGGGCAAAGGCATCCAGGTGCAGACGGACGGCGCCGCGCAGACGCTGACCGTCAGCGGCCGTTATCCGCAGAAGCAGGTCCGCCTGGATGGCAACGTTATTTCGGCCACGCTTCGCAAAGGTATCCTGGCGATTGCTATCCCCGCCGGGGAGCACACGCTGACACTGGAATAATCGAAAGGGGCATCCCATGCGCGTATGCTGGATCCTGCTGTTGACGCTCGGCTGCGTCCTCGCCGCCGCCACGCAACAGATACATCTGAAAGAGTATCTGGGGCGCACCTGGACGGATGAGTTGGTCAGCTATCCGCTGGACGCCGAGCTGGCGAAGGCGGAAGGGCTGGCCGTGACGGATGCCGCCGGGACATCCGTGCCGTTCCAGGTGAAGGATGGGCGCATCTACCTGCTGGTGACATTGCCGGCGGATGGTGAATTGACCTTTACCATCGCGCCGGGAAACGCCGAATTTCCTGTTGACCGGATGGCATCTGCGGAGCAGACTGTTGAGCATCTGGTGCTCGATTCCGGTGTGATGGCCGTGCGATTGCCGTTGGCGTTTGCCGACTATTTCGCGGGTACTCCCGCCGACCGTGTTCCCGGTCCGATGCAGGGTATTCGACTGGGGAAGGGGCCATGGATCGGGAGGAGCTGGCTGGACGCGCCGCTGAAGGTGACCGGCGCGAAGACGACCGTCACCGCCACCGGCCCGCTCTTCGCCGAAGCCACCGTGGACTACACCTTCGAGGGGGGGAAGCATTATCGCTTGTCCGCGCGGGTGATTGTCGGGCAATCCACCGCCATCATTGACGAGACGATGGACCTGAACCCCGGCGGCAAATATACGCTGCTGACCTACGACGACCACGCCGACGCCTCCACCTGGGAGTGGTGGTCGCTTGCCGACAGCGAGCACCTGGGGGTGAAGCAGGCCGAGTATCCGCGCGCCAATCTCATCATCTCGCTGAAGGACGGCCTGCAGCCGAACCGGGCGGAGTGGGTGGGCGGCCGCGTGTCGCAGCCGAAATATGGGCTGGATGCCCAGGGCAACCCACTGATGCACGTGGAGTCGGGCCGCGCCTTCGTGCCGCTCACCTACGAGGCGGACGAGCGCGTGAACCGCATCGCCGGCTTCTGGCTCAACTCGTTCAGCAATTACTCGCATGCATACACCGCTTATAACGACGCGGACCCGAACCTGCCCGCCGTCTCCATCTCCAGCGGGCGCGCCAGCCGCAACGTGAACCCGAACCTCCTCCCCACGCCGGAGCCGTGGATCAAGCAGATTACCGGCTTCAATGACCTGGCCATCTGGACGAAGCCGGCGACGAAGGACCTGCAGGCCATCGGCCCCATCTGCCTGGGCGCGCGGCAGTGGCTGCTGACCGTGGAGCCGCCGGCGGCGCTGCCGGCGAAGACCAGCGACGCCTGGCCGACGGCCTTCACCGCGCATCTGAAGTACGCGCGCTATCCCTTGGACAAAATCAAGGACTGGTCCTTCGACTGGGAGGAGCCGAAGGACGCCTGGCCGCGCCTCTTCTGCACCGCCGGCGACCTGGCGGGCATGCAGGCGCGCGTGCAGATGGCCCCCGCGTCGCAGTTGAGCCATGGCAGCATCCCCGCCGGCTATAAGAGGGGCGGGACGCCGGAGCAAATGGGCAAGCAGGCGCTGCAGATGCTGAAGCCCTACGTGGACGGCCCCCTGACCGGCCGCGGCCACGGCAGCGTGAACTGGTTCCACGCCAGCCTGCATATGATGAGCACCATGCCCGTCTGGGAGGCGGCGATGGCCACCCCGGGCATGGACCCGCAGACGCGCGCGCGCATCAAGGCGTACGGCGCCTTCATCGCCCAGCGCTGTTGGGATGACGACTACTGGCCGCCGAAGGAGACGAATAACGGCTGGGGATCGGTGAATATGGGCACGCTGGCGGGCACCGCGCGGGTGCTCACCGCGTCCGCCATGGCCGGCATGCCGGGCAACGAGGCGCGTTTGCGCCGCTGCCGCGGGTATCTGGACGGCAACCTGCAGCCGCTGTTGGCGGCGGACGGCTCGGCGGTCTCCTGCCCGCACTATATCGGGGCCAGCATGGACCCGATTCTGTACATGGCGCTGGCGCTGAAATACGGCGGGGATTATGACGCCTTCAAACACGACCCCCGCCTGGCGCGCTTCGGGCAGTTCATGATGGACATCCTCACCCCGCCCGACCCGCGCTCGCCGAAAACCGGCCCCTATTACGGTCAGCCGCTGGGGAAGCCGTACACGCTGAACCCGGCGGAGAACCGGCGCAATCTCTGGCCGCTGGGCCATACCTCGCGCACCGAGCCGACCGCCATCCTCGACATGCTGGCGCTCGGGTACCAGGGGGTGGATGACCGGCTGGCCGGCACGCTGAACGGCGTCAGCGCGGAGATGGGAAAAGCCGCCGGCGGCTTTGTGCCCGCCGCGCTGCTCTCCAACGCCGCCGCGCCGCCGGTCGCGCCGGAGCTGGGCACGCGCTGGTATCCCCATTACGGGGCCATCCTGCGCGACCGCCAGCCGCTGGAGAGCTGGCTCGCCATCCGCTATTCTCGCTTCGCCTTCGACCATTTCCAGGCTGACATGGGCGCGTTCACCTTCTTCGCGAAAGGCGTGCCGATGCTGCTGGATTTCGGCTCGATGTATTCGCCGGAGAGCGGCACCGGCGTGCTGCACAACCGCGTGGCCTGGGACGTGCGGGAAGGGGAGCCGCGCCCCTGTCCCGGCTACGGCGAAGCGGGCTGCTTCTACCAGGGCTACAGTCATTTTCCCCATACCGTGGAACCCTTCACCGAGCAGACGGAAGCCGCGCTGCCCGGCGCCGGCATCCT
The DNA here is from genome assembly GCA_029553475.1 of Armatimonadota bacterium. GTDB lineage: Bacteria > Armatimonadota > Hebobacteria > CAIYQO01 > CAIYQO01 > JAKIYB01. The sequence continues at coordinate 4,633 of JAKPKV010000030.1, read as the reverse complement.
CGACCATTACGGCGCGGTGAACGTCTTCGCCACGACCTCCGCCGCCGATTTCCTGATGGGCCAGGTGGATGTGCAGGCGCTGCTCATCACGCCCTACTATCCCGACACGCCGGAAGCGCTGAAGGCCGACCCGAATCAAAAACGCGATGTCCGCCCCACCGACCCCTTCGCCTGGCAGCGCCGTGTGCTGCTGATGAAGGCGCAGGCGCCGCATGATGACAGCTACCTGCTCGTGCGCGACGACTTCACCGCCCCCTGCCCGCCGCCGACGGTGAGCTACTGGCTGATGGCTGACGAACTCACCTGGGAGGGCAACCGCGCCTTCGCGAAGGGGCAGTTCGGGGTGGATCTGGACATCGTTATCGCGCAGCCGGCGGCGCCCGCGCTGAGTCGCTGGCAGTGGGAGCATAAAAACTGGGGCGGCGAACGGCAGCTCTGCCTGCGCGTCACCCAGCCGGAGGGCAAGCCGGTACTGGCGCTGCTCTACCCGCGCACGCCGGACCAGCCCGTTCCCGCCATCACGACGATTGCCAACGGCGACGGCGTGAAGATCAGCGCCCCCGCCGAAAAAGGCGGCTTCACCGACTACGCCTTCCTCGCGCCCCAGCCCGTGCGCTTCGCCGACGGCGCGGTCAGCTTCACCGGCGCCGCCGGCGGCATCCGCCTCGGCGCCGAACGCACGATATTGCAGCTCTGTGAGGGCGGCGTGGTGTCCATCGGCGATCTGACCCTGGAAGCGCCCGCCGCGGCGTCACTCATCCTCGCCGGCAATGCCCTCACTCTGTCGAGCGCCGCCGAACAGACGATCACCCTCTCCGGCCGCCGTCTCACCCGCGGCCTGACCCTGAACGGGAAACGCCTCACCCCGAAGAAAGGCGTGATCACGCTGACGCTGAAAGCGGGAGAGACGGCGCTGACCCTGCGATAACCAAACGGAAAGCGGCAGGCCGAGCGGCCTGCCGCTTTCCGCATTTTTCTGCCCTCGCCCCTACCGCGCCGCGAGCTGCCGTTGCACGTAGGGCACCAGCCCGCCGGCGTCAATGATGTCGCGCAGGAAGCCGGGGAAGGCTTGCGCCTGGTAGCTCGCGCCCCGCGTCAGGTTGCGGATGACGCCGGTGGTGAGATCAATTTCCAGCTCGTCGCCGTTGGCGGCGGCTTCCGCGGCTTCCGGGGATTCCAGAATGGGCAGGCCGACGTTGATGGCGTTGCGGAAGAAGATGCGCGCGAAACTCTTGGCCACCACCGCGGAGACGCCGCACGCCTTGATGGCGATGGGCGCGTGCTCGCGGGAGCTGCCGCAGCCAAAGTTCTCGCCCGCCACGATGAAGTCGCCGGGCCGCACGCGGCCGATGAAATCATCCTCGGCGTCCTCCATGCAGTGCTTCGCCAGCTCCGCCGGGTCGGTGGTATTCAAATACCGCGCCGGGATGATGACGTCGGTATCAATGTGGTCGCCATACCTCAACACGTGTCCGCGCAATGCCATGATCGCTCTCCCGCTGAAATGCCCCGCCGCCGCGGGGGAAAATGTGTCCCTTAGCCTAGCAGGTTCGGGCGGGAATGGCAAGGCGGAGAATAGTGAGTAACAGTTCAGTCTTGTCAGCGTGATGTGGCGTCTGCCCGTACACCTCTCCCCCGCCCCTCCCCTGAGCGGGGAGGGGAGCACCGGATCTGCACACCAATCACTCCCCCTTCCCTCGCAGGGAAGGGGGTTGGGGGGTTAGGTTTGCCATCAATCGGCGACATGCTGACAGGACTGAACTGTTGCAACAGTGAAAGCAGCAGGGCGCCCGATGGGCGCCCCGTCCGGTTGCGTAATTCTCGCGATCGTTACCGGCCCATGCCGACGCGCTGGGCGCGCTGCTCCACCTTGCCCTCGGTGGGGAGGCTGGGGGCGATGACGAGCTCGGCCTGCTGCATGTCGCGGAGGGTGCGGGCGCCGCACTGGCTCATGCAGAGCTTCAGCGCGCCGATGTAGTTCATCAGGCCGTCGTCGCGGCGCGCGGGGCCGAGGAGGAGCTGCTCCAGCGTGGCGCTGACGCCCACGTGGATGCGCGTGCCGCGCGGCAGGGTGGGGGAGGAAGTGGCCATGCCCCAGGAGTAGCCCTTCGCCGGGGCCTCGACGCTGGTGGCGAGGCGCGAGCCGAGCATGACGGCGTCGGCGCCGGCGGCAATGGCCTTGCAGAGGTCGCCGCCGGAGCGGATGCCGCCGTCGGTGATGATGGCGACGCGGCGGCCGGTGAGGCGCGCAAAGTCGTCGCGCGCGGCCGCGCAGTCGGCGGTGGCGGTGATCTGCGGCACGCCCAGCCCGCACACGCGACGGGTGGTACAGATGGCGCCCGGTCCCACGCCCACGGTGATGGCGTCGGCGCCCGCTTCCATCAGCTCGGTGGCCGCCTCGTAGGTGACGCAGTTGCCGATGATCAGCGGCGCCCGAATGGCGTCTTTGATGGTCGGGAAGTTCGGCGCCGCGTAGCGCGCGGAGAGATGGCGCACGGTGGTCACCGTGGCGAAGACGGCGTAGGCGTCCACCCCGCCGGGGCCGATGAGCCTGGCGATGCGTTCGGCGTTGCGCGGGGTGACGGAGACCGCGCAGGGGGCGCCGCCCGCCTTCACCTCGCTGATGCGCTTGAGGATGAGGTCATCCTTCACCGGCTCGCGGTAAATCTCCTGGATGACGCGCACCACGTCCTGCTCGTCGGCGTCAATGATCTGATCAATGATCGCCTGCGGGTTCTCGTATTTCGTCTGCACACCTTCGATGAACATCACCGGCAGCGCGCCCAGCTTGCCCAGCGCGGTGCAGAAGGCCGGGCTGCTGATGGCGTCCAGCGCCGCGCCGAGAACCGGCAGCGGCAGCGTCAAGTCGCCCAACTGCCAGCCCACCTCCACCAACTCTTCGTCCAGCGTCAGCGCGCTCGGGACAATCGCCACGTCGTCAAAGCCAAACGTCTGCCGTGCAATACGATTACGTCCAATCTCTATCGTCATTGGTCATCCACCCCTTATCCACACGTCTCCAGGCGACGGGTATCGTGTATTGTTCGCGCTTGACCGAGTGATTCCTCTCTCTAGAGCGAGAGAATCATCGCCGGGATCGGTTTTTTCGCGCGGGTAATTGCGTCACCTGTACCCGTTTTGCCCGATAATGTCACTTATCGGGTGCGAAGGGGCTGGATGAGAGGTTGCGGCGCGCTAGGTGGCCTCGCCGCCGATTTTCGCCGGATCGGGCGCGGGGCCATGCAGCAGGCAGATCGCCGGTGGGCGTTTGATCCGCAGCACGACTGTCTCCAGCACGCGGAAGGGGTGGTTCATGCCTTCCGGGCCGAGGAAGGCGGTCACGATATCCTGCGCCACGGCCAGGTCAACATTTTGTGGGCCAAGCGCCAGCACCAGGCCGGGCATCGAGCGTATCGCCTGGGTTTGATACACGCCTCCCTGCACCAACTCACGGATATGCTGCACTTCCAGCACGCCGCTGCAGGCATACACGCGCTGCATTTGCGCATACGCCACCGGATTGACGATGACGGCATACGGCGGATAGAAGCCGTCGGCCAGCAGCGTCTGCACCGCTGCCGCGACTGACTTGAAGGCGCTGCCCGCCTCGAACCAGTCGCCGGCATCCACGGCGTGGGTGCCGTTGGCGGTCAGCAACCCCTGATATCCGTAGGATTCCATGCCGTTGAAGAGGAAATCATCCTCGCGTTGGGCGACGAAGGTGGCGGCCGCGGCGGCCGCGCCGGTATCCATCGCCACCCCCAGCCGCCGGGCATTCTCGATATCGCGCCAGAAGAGATAAAAATCCTTATAGATAATGGGGAGGTGCTCGTGCACGCGCCGCAGCGGACTGATCGGATGCGCTTCCTCTTCGCCGAGCAGGCTGATCACCGCCTCTCCCAACGGGCCGTAAACCTGGTAGTCAATGTCTTGCATCCCCGCTCCCAGCGGCCCATAGATATCGAGAAACCGCCGGCCGACCAATACGCGCCGCGCGGCCGCGGTGACCGTGTCATCGAGCCGCGCCCATTCTTCAGCGGACAGCGGGGCTTCTTCCCGCGCCAGAAAGCTTCCCATCGCTCTTTTTCCTCTCGTCACCCAGGCAGTATCAGCATCACCGTACCCCACCTGCTCGCGCGTGTGTAGGAAACACATGGGACAAATCCCCATGCTTGTCCGCGCGTTTGGCCTATCGTCTTGCCCTTTTTCCCGCGGATTCGTACACTGAGAGCCGACAATGCACATGAACTCGGGACGAACGCTCATCCGCTGCCTGCTGCTCGTGCTGCTCCTGCCCGTTTGGGGCCTGGCGCAGGAGCCGCCGGCGGCGCCTGTGCCGACGGAACCTCCCGCCGCCGCGACGCCGCCCCCGCCGGGGGAAGCACCGGCGCCGGCGCCTGGCGTCCGGCGTTTTCGCGTCAGCGCCGAGCGCTATCTCATCCTCGCCGAAGAGGGGCTATACCAGTTCATCGGCACCGTCACCATCGAGGTCGAAGGCACGACCATTCGCTGCGCGGAAGCGACGTATGACGACAATACCCAACTGATTCGCGCGCGGGGCAACGTGTCCATCAGCACGCCGGACGGCAACACGTACTGGGGCAACGTGCTGGAATACCACGTCCGCACGCGC
>JAKPKV010000008.1 GCA_029553475.1 Armatimonadota bacterium | reverse complement strand
CGCGCTGGCCGCGCAGCTCCTCCACGGTGCGTCCACCGAGAAAAAGCCAGGGGACATCCGGCCTCCACCCGGTCTTGGGCGCGATCTCGGCCAGGCGGCGGCGGTCCGGGCGCGCGGCGATGGACCGCACCATCGTCAGGTCCAGTCGGTCGCGGTCGCCCTCGTCCACGGCGATGGTAATCCGATGCTGTCCGCCTTCGGGGAAGTCGAGGACGAAGACGCCGCTAAGGGTGCGCGCCCGCACCTGCTCCACCGACGGCATCTCGAACCACATCTTCCCGAAGAGCTCGCCGTCCAGCGACACCGCCAGCATGGGGATCTGCATGCGCGGCGGCGCCGGGAAGCCCAGGTCCAGCGGGCCGACATCCACGAACTCGCCGGAGGGGTATTCGCTCAACTGGTTGTAGAGCGTGCGATAATCGAGCTTCCCCGGCTTCAGCTCCACGTCAAAACGCACCAGCGCGGCGGGGAACTCCCCCGCGATCTCCAGCGTATACCGGTCGAGTACCCGCACCGGGCACGCGTCGCGATACTCCCGGAACTCCACCGTCTCCCCGTGGATGAATCCCGGCAGCAGCAGGTACAGCAGGTCTTCGTTGAGCATAGCGTATCCTTAAATGCACCCGTTCGTTGGTAGTGCGCCACGCAGCGCAGCGGAGTGGCGCTGGTTCAGGCATACGGATCCTCTTCCCCACAGTAGAACACCCGCGTCTGCGGCGGGGTGATGGTGAGCGCGATCTCCGCCATGCCCTCGCCCAGCTTCTCGCCGGTGAACAGGTCCCAGACCGTGCGCGGGGTGGGGAGCTTCAGCGTCCGCGGGCCGGGCTTCACCGCGTGCAGGGCGGCGATGGTGTCGCTGGCCATCACCACGTCGTCATCCTCGTCCCACACGTGGCAGCCGCCGGCGCGCGCCAGCTCGCGCAGCAGGTTCCCCGGCAGCGGCATGGCGGCGCTCCAGGCGAGTGTGTGCGTGCCGCGGTCGGCGAGGAACAGGCCGGTGCGGTTGAGCTGCCAGAAGGCGGTGGCGGTACCCAGCTCCGCCGCGCCGCCCGCCTCCACCGCGCCCCGCTTCGGGACGAGGATGGGGCCATAGGGCAGGCTGTCGCCGTAGACGGTCGCCGCCGGCAGCGCTGCGGCGACGGGGTGGTCGCCGCCGACCATCACCCGGCGCGGCGCGTGCTTGCGCACCAGCTCCATCTCCACCCCCAGCAGGCGGCTGGCCCAGTTGGCGGAGAGCGTGTCCCCATCCACGATGCCCGTCGCCGGCCCGAAAATCGCCATGCGCCCGTCGCGGAAGATTTTCCGCTCCAGCAACGCCAGCCGCTCCTCGTCCAATTTGTAGAGATTCGGGAAGAGATAGCAGCGGTAATCGGGCATGTTGTCGTGCAGCAGGTCGGAGAGCAGATATAGCCGGTAGGGGATGCCGCAGTGCGCCAGCCCCAGCACCCGCTGCCACATGATGGCCAGGTTCTGATAGCCGCTGGTGCCGTCCTCATGGATGCAGGCGCCGTCGTCAATGACCATCGCCACCGCGTGCGCGGTTTCCACGTGCGGCCAGTTGTGCGCGGCGTTGAGCATGCGCGCCGTCGGCGCGATGGCATAATCATGAATCGCCTGATCGGTGAAATACGCGCCGCCGGGCACGCACCAGTAATCCAGCCCGCCGCGGGTGAGCGACCAGGCGGCGTTGCGCAGGATGCCCGCCCGGCACTCTTCCAGATTGCGGAAGGCGCCCTGGGTGTCGTCTTCCATGCCGGGCACGAAGGTGCGGCAGTCATTCTCGACCATGATGCATTTCCCGCGCAGGCGCAGCGAGTCGGCGATGCCCTCCGGCTCCTGCTCGTAGCCCATGCCGCGCGCGGTGTAGTCCGCCGGCGTCACCAAAAAATCGAGCCCCGGCTCGTCAATGATCTCCGCGATGTCAATGCTGCCGCCGGCGGCGAGGATGTCGGGGAAATCGGCGCCCGGCCCCGCGCCGTTGAACGCCAGGCAAATCTGCCAGCCCATCAGCGGCTGCTTGCACATGTCAATGCCGAAGGTCACCGGCCGGTCGGCCTTCGCCGCGTTCGCCGCGTGGATGATGGCGCGATACCAGCGCAGGAAGAGCTCGCGGTTGCAGAGGAAGTAATCGCGATACCTCCGCAGCTCGCCCTCCTCCACCCAGTGCTCGGTTGTCGCGCGCGCCGCCTGCCATTCCTCGTCCAGCGGCACCGTCACCGCGTCGAAGGTGAGGTCCGGTGCGCCCCAGGCATCGCGCAGCGCCGCCTCGCTGCCGTAGCGGGCGCGGACGAAGTGCCGATACGCCTCCTGCATCGCCGGCGAATGGTCGAACAGGTAGCCGTGCGTATTCATGCTCGGCAGCCCTTCCCCCAGCGGGTAGAAGAGATAGGCGAAGACGCGCGCCGCCCACGGCTGGCGCTCGCAGTAGCGCACGATGTTGCCGACGTAGGCGCAGGTGGCGCGCATGCCCTTTTCCGATGCCAGCGAGATCTGCGGGAAAAGCTCCACCACTTCGCCGGCGGCGGTGACGTGCTGCTGCATGTGGTCGGGATTGGCCTCCGCCCAGGCGCGCGGGCAGCAATCGGTGAAGCGTACGGCGATGGCCGCCCGCGGGTCCATCGCGATGAGCGCCGGCGCCGCCTTGTCCACGCAGAAGACGCTGTCCGCCGGCGGCTCGGCGGGGTACTCCCCGTCGCCCGTCCAGAACCAGCTCTGGTTGAACTGGTGCGCGTACCAGTGGGAGACGTGCGCCGCGTAGACGTGCACGTCGCTGTCGCGGAACTGCCGGTTGCGCGCCAGCCACAGCTCCGGTTTGGCGTGCTGCACCGGGTCCACGTCGCAGATCCAGTCAAAATACATCGCCTGCGAGACAGGGTGGCCATCGAGCATGATCACCGGGCGGCCGTGATGAAATTCCAGGCGCGCGCCGGCGCGAAGGGCGGAGGTGGGCATGCGAGCGGTCCTTTCCGGTTGCTATCGGCTAACCTTCGCTTTTCGGCGTGGGATTCCTGCCGGTTTGACACCTTTCTCGCCGGGGCAAGTCGTTTGTCGGGGGACACCGCGGGCGCGCGGAGAAGCGCGCGCGGCATGGGGCACTGTTTTGCTGTGCCATAGCGGGATAATGCCGTACTGTCGTGAAAAATCCCCGCCGTGCATGCTTGTGCGCGCGAGGAATCCCCCGCGGGCGCGGCGAAGGTAAGCGAAGGTAAGGGGCAGCATGCTGGGGGTCATCACTATCTGCAAACTGCCGGGGATGTCGTCGCACGAGGTGGTGGCGCGGGTGCGGCGCATCGCCGGGCTGAAGCGCGTGGGGCATGCCGGCACGCTGGACCCCTCCGCCTGCGGGGTGCTGCCGGTATGCCTGGGGCCGGCCACGCGGCTGGCGGACTATCTGGTGGGCGAGCCAAAAGTCTACCGCGCGGAGTTCCTGCTCGGCGTCGCCACCGATTCATACGACGCCGAGGGCGATGTCACCGCGCGCGCGGACGCGTCGCACCTGACGGACGCGACGGTCGCCGCCGTGCTGCCGCGTTTCACCGGCGTGCTGCACCAGCGTCCGCCCGCGCACTCGGCGGTCTTCATCAACGGCGTGCGCGCGTATCAGTTGACGCGCCAGGGCCAGGAGGTGGCGATGCCGCTGCGCGAAGTGACGGTCCACGCCTTCACTCCCGTGCGCGTCATCCCCGGCGCGGTCGCGCGCCTGCTGGCCGATATCACCTGCTCCGGGGGCACGTATATCCGCAGCCTGGCGCGGGACATCGGCGAGGCGCTGGGGGTGGGTGGGACGCTCGGCTTCCTCGCCCGCACCCGCGTCGGCGATTACCGCCTCGAAGACGCCGTCACCCCCGACGAGCTGGCGCGGGCGGCGGAGGACGGGCGCCTGTCCGACCACCTCATTCCCGCCGACCGCGCGGTGGCCTATCTCCCCGCCGTGCACCTGCCGGAAGAGGAAATCCGCTATCTGGAAGGGAAGTTCGTGTCCGTGGACGCCGCCGAGGGTATATATCGCGTATATCTCGGCGCCCGCTTCGCGGGCATCGGCCAGGTCAAGGAGGGACAGGTACGGCCGGTGGTGAATCTGAAAGCATCCTGAACTCCCATCTCGCGAAATCGGAACATTATGACGCTGTCACAACGCTGGCTCATCTGCATCACGCTGCTTGCCGCCCTCCTTCCGGCCCTGGCCGACATCACGCCCGACCGCATCCTGCTGCTGCGCGGCGCCATCGCCCTGCACGAGGGGCGCCCGCGGGACGCGGTGGCGGATTTGCGCGAAGCCGCCGATCTGCGACAGGAGGACTGGCAGTGCCAGATGCTCTACGGGCAAGCGCTCTCCGCCGCCGGCCTGCACGCTGTGGCGGCCGGCCAGTTGCGCCGGGCGATGCTCCTCGCCCCCACCGAGATCACGACGTGGGAAGCGCTGGCGGCGGGGGCGCGGGCCGCCGGCGACAGCGCGCTGGAGCTGCTCGCGCTCTCCGGCCTGCTGCGCTTCTTTCCGGAGGACCCGCCGCTGCTGCGCCGGCTGGCGGAGGTCTACGCGGCCAATAATCAGAAGGAATCCGCCGCGCGCGCGCTGGCGCAGTGGGAATCCAGCCTGCCGCCGCTGGAATTGGAAGCCGGCTACCTGATCGGCGCGCGCAAGGCGACGCCGCATGAGCTGCGGATCATCCTGCGGGACAGTCCGAATCACCCCACGGCGCTGCCGGCGCTCGCCACCGAAGAATGGAAAGCGGGCAACCGTGAAGCCGCCTATACGCTCCTCGGCCGCGTGATCAAGCTGCGCCCGAATGATCCGGTCATCATCAACAGTTACGCCCATGCCTGCTTTGTGCTGGGCAAGCCCGACGAGGCGCTGGCGGTGCTGAACGCCGCCGCGCCGCTGGGCAATTTTGAGCTGGACCGCGCGCTGGCGAATTGGAGCATCGCGCAGCGGCAGTTCAGCGAAGCCATCGGTCCGCTGCAGCGCATGCTCATGCGCGAGCCGGTGAATCCCGCCGTCAACCGCCAGCTCGGGGTGGCGGCGCTGTTTGCCGGCGATTACGACACCGCCCTCGCCGCGCTGAAGGTGAGCTGGATGAAGCTGCCCGACCCGGTCACCGCGCAGCACTACGTCAGCGCGCTGTGTGCCGCCGGGAAACACGAGGAGGGCGATGAGCTGCTGGCGCGCGCCATGGCGCTCTTTCCTCAGGAGACGCTGCTGAAAGCGATGCTCGCCCAGCGCCTGTGCGCGACCGACCGTCTTCCCCAGGCGGCACAGTTGACGCTGGAGTTGTCAAAAGCGCGCCCGGAGACGGTGCCGCTCCTCATCCTCGCCGGGGAGCGCTTCCTGCGGGCGGGCACCATCCCCAGGGCCGCGGAAATGGCGGCGACCCTGCGCGATAAACACCCCGATGACGTGGTGGCGATCCGGGGCGCCGTCCGCCTGTATCAGCGGTTGGCCAATCTCTCCGAGGCGCGCGGCATCCTCACCCGCTACCTCGCCCCCAACGTGAAGGCGCCCATGGGATGGTCGGAAATCATGCTGGAGATCGCCAACTACGCCCTGGAAAACAATCAGCTCCCGGAGGCCGAAAGCGCGCTGACGGAGCTGTTCAAGCGCGACACCGGGTATCGGCCCGCGTATCTGGCCTTCGGGCGCCTGCGCCAGCAGCAGCGGCAGTGGAGCGAGGCGATACGCCTCTATACCCAGGCGCTGACGCGCTGGCCCGATGACCGGGAGCTGCTGCTGGCGCAGGCGCGCATCGCGCGCGAAGCCGGCAACTACGCGCTGTCGCTGCAAACCTACACCCGCCTGCGCCTCCGCGAAGAGAGCGCCGCCGGCTGGCTGGAGCCGGGGGAGATCTATCACATCCAGGGAGAGGAGGACAGCGCACGGGCATGCTGGCGCAATGCCATGCTGTGTCCCGGCGGCGGGGTGCGCGCTCGGCTGGCGCTGCTCATCAGTTATGAAGGCGCCGGGGAAGCGGACAAAGCGACGGCGGCGCTGGCGGAGCTACGGCAATTCCTCGCCGAGGAGCGCGCGCGGAAAACGGCGGCCTGGCGGGAGTTCCTCGCCGCCTACGCGCTGGCGCCCACCGAAGAGGAAACCGAAGCCCTGCTCCTCATGGCGCCAGACCTCATTGACCCCGCGCCGCTGGCGCACTGGCGCAAGCCGGAGCCGCCGCCGGAGGAAGCGCCCCCGCTGGAGGAAGCGCCCCAGCCGGAGGAAGCGCCCCCGGCAGCGGAGAAACCCGCCGAAAATCCGCCGAGCTGAACCTGCGCCATGACGCCTCCCCGTTGCCCGTTCCCCCGGATTGTGGTAAATTAAAGACTGTTTCAAAAGTATTCACCGCCGCCTCGCGGGTCTCGCTCGCGCCTGGCCGCGGTGGAGTTCCTACTGATGTATTTCTCAATACACGCGCGGAACTCCGCCTTGCCAGCCACGAGCGATCCTCCGCGATTCGACGACGCCGACTTCCGAAACAGTCTCTTATACCGGACGGCAGTATCGCGCTGTCCGGTGGAGTGTGCGTTATGGATCAACCGATATATCAACCATCAACCTGTCCGCTCGAAGCGCCGGCGGCGACCACGATGCGCTCGCTGGTGCTCATTTATCACGAGGATTTCGAAGACGCCATCAACGGCATCATCCAGCGCGAGATGGGGGTCGCCCGTTATACGAAGGTTCGCAACGTCGTCGGCGCGCGGGTGGAGACGATGCAGGACATTGACTATCAGCCGGAGAGCCGCAACCATCTGCTCATCCTCGTCGCCGATTGTGAGACGGTGCACGGCATCGCCCGCGAGCTGAAAGCGCTGCGCGAGAGTCGGGGGCACGGCGTGCGCGGCTACATCACGCCGGTGGAAGAAGTCATTTAAGCCATCATGAAACTTCCCGATCTGCTGCTGCTGGCGCTCGGCGGCGTGTTGGGCACGTGGGCGCGCTTTGGGATGACGGGCCTCAACCGCCCGGCGTTTCCCGGCGGCACGCTGCTGGTGAACGTCGTCGGCTGCCTGGTCATGGGCGCCGTGCTGCGCGGCATCGAGACGGGCATGGTGAAGTCGGAATGGCGCCTCTTCCTCGGCATCGGCTTCCTCGGCGCGTTCACCACCTTCTCCACGTTCAGCGCGGAAACGCTCGCCTTGCTGCATAAAGGCAGCATCAATACCGCGCTGCTCTACATCGGCCTCACGGTGGCCGGCTGCCTGCTGATGGTCGCGCTCGGCTACCGCGCCGCGTTGGTTTTCTGGCGATAGCAAGGGAGGATGCCATGCCCTTTTCCGAATCCCGCCACGGCACGCTGCTCCGCATCTTCATCGGCGATTCCGACCGCTACCATGGCCGCCCGCTGTATGAGGTGATCGTCGAGCGAGCCCGCGCGCACAAACTCGCCGGCGCCACCGTGCTCCATGGGCTGATGGGGTTCGGCGCGAAGTCGCATCTGCATGCCGCGAGCATCCTCCGCCTCTCCACCGATCTCCCGGTCATCATCGAGATCGTGGACCTTCCCGAACGCATTGACGCCTTCCTCCCGGTGGTAGACGAGCTGATGGACGACGGCCTGGTCACCCTCGAAGCGGCGGAGGTGCTGATTTACCGGCATGAGAAGAAGAAGTGAGTTAGTGAGTAGTGAGGGAGTAATCAGTAATTCAGTAATTCAGTAGTTGTAGCGGGCCGTCACGATGTACCGTGTCCCGTCGCCGAGCCACCGGTAGTCCGCGCCCTCCGCGGCGCGTGGTGCCGAAAGTCATACCCTGGTTGTTCCTTCCCTCACCCGTGCCATGGAGGGCCCGGATCACACCGCACGGTACATCGTGACGACCCACTACAAGTAGTCAGTGAAGGCGCGAGCGCGGGTACGTACTGGGGGTGGCACGGTTCCGGCGCGGGAGGGACAGACTACGCATGGCAAAACGAGGCTACGCATGGGGCGTATGTCAATGGATGCTGCCGATTGCAGATTTGGCCATGCGCAGTCAGTCCCGGTGAGGGCGACATTTTCAGTGGAGCGGAGAGACGGGGACGGATAATATTCGCACCCACCTCTTCACTGATTACTGATCACTCCCTTACTACTCCCTTCCCCCACTTCCCCCTATTCCGTCCACGGCTCCTCGAACGCGTCCTCCGCCAACTGCCCGGCGATGCCGCGGCGGAGGTAGTCGTAGACTTCGCTGATGGGCAGGCGAATCTGGCGCATGCTGTCGCGGTCGCGGATGGTGACGGTGTCGTCGCTGAGCGTCTGAAAGTCCACGGTGATGCAATACGGGGTGCCCGCTTCGTCGTGGCGGCGGTAGGCTTTGCCGATATTGCCGGTATCCTCGTAGACCACGCGCATCTCGCCAGTGCGCTGCAGATCGCGCTTCACCGCTTTGCAGGTCTCCACTATCTCCGGCGCGTTGCGCTTCAGCGGCACCACGGCGGCCTTGATGGGCGCCATCGCCGGCTTCAGCCGCAGCACTGTGCGCGTCTCGCCGCTCGGCAGCGTCTCTTCGTCGTACGCCTCGCAGAGCAGCGCCAGCACGCCACGGTCCACCCCCGCGGAGGGCTCGATGACGAAGGGCACCACCGGCTTCTGCGTGTCGGGGTGGGGGATGGTCAGCTTCGCCGTGCTGTGCTCGTTCGGCGCCACGCGGGCGTGCAGGCCCAACTCGCCCTGGCCGCGCGAGTGCGCGCCGAGGTCGAAATCTGTGCGGTTGGCGATGCCCTCAATCTCCTCCCAGCCGATGGGATACTTGTACATCAGGTCCACGGTGGCCTTGGAGTAGTGCGCCAGCTCATCCGCCGGCACGTGGTACAGCCGCAGGTTGTCCGGGCTCAGGCCCACCGACACCCACCACGCCAGCCGGTCCTCCACCCAGCGCGTGTGCCACCTCTCGTCCTCGCCGGGCAGCACGAAGTATTCGATCTCCATCTGCTCGAACTCGCGCACGCGGAAGATGAAGTTGCGCGGGGTGATCTCGTTGCGGAACGCCTTGCCGATCTGCGCGATGCCGAAGGGCAGGCGGCGGCCGGTGGAATCCACCACGCTCTTGAAATTGATGAAGATGCCCTGCGCGGTCTCCGGGCGCAGGTAGGCGAAAGACTCCTCGTCCGCTACCGGCCCCACCTGCGTGCGGAACATCAGGTTGAAGGGCCGCGGCTCGGTGAGATCGGCCGAGCCGCAGCGCTCGCATTTGCCGCCCGCCACGTGGTCGGCGCGCCAGCGGCTCTTGCAGGCGCGGCAGTCCACCATCAGGTCCACGAAAGTCTCCTCGTGGCCGGAGTAGCGCCAGACGAGCTTGTTCATCAGGATGGCGGCGTCCAGCCCCTCCATGTCGTCGCGCTCGTAGACGTTCGCCCGCCACCAGGCGCGCTTCAGGTTGTTTTTCAACTCCACGCCCAACGGGCCGTAGTCATACGTCCCCTGCAGCCCGCCGTAGAGATCGCTGCCCGGAAATAAAAAACCTCGCCGTTTGCACAGCGAGACGACCGCGTCGAGAGAAGTTGCCGGCATCGTCGTTCCTTTACCTGTGAAAAGTCGGCCACAAGTATACCAGAGGGAAAACGGGGGCGGCAACCGGGCAGCGAACGCGCACAGGGGCAGCACGGTGCGCCGGTATGCGCGACGCCGGTGTGCCCACGACGGGAGGAGGCTCCGCGCGGGATGGGGAATATGTAACGCAAAGGAGGGCACGATGCGCACGCTGTGGCTGGTCCGGCATGGGAATCGCGCGGACTTTGTGGATCGGACGTGGCGGGACACCGCGCCGCGCCCGCACGATCCCCCGCTCTCGGACGATGGCGTCATGCAGGCGCGGGAGACGGGGGCGCGGCTGGCGCGCGAGCACATTGATTATCTGTTCACCTCACCGTTCCTGCGGACAGTCGAGACGGCCTGGCATCTTGCCGAGTGCCTGGATCTGCCGGTGCATATCGAGCATGGGTTATGCGAGATGCTGAGGGCCGAATGGTTTCCGTGCCCGCCGGACTATCTGCCGGTTGATGAGATGGCGCGCCGCTTTCCGCGCGTCAACACGACCTATCACTCGGTGCACCGGCCCGCATATCCCGAGGACGATGCGGCGCTGCGCGCGCGCACGGCGGCAACCGTTGCGCAGTTGCTGCGGCAGCATCCCGGCAATCTGCTCTTGATCGGGCACGGCGCCACCCTCTACGGCATCGGGCACGCCCTGCTTGCTCCTGCCGTGCCCCTGCATACGCCGCTGTGCTGTGTGATTCAGCTCTACGAACACGACGGGCGCTGGCACGTCGCCGCGGATGGCCGCGATGTCTCGCACCTGAGTCAGCGCGAATCCGAGATCCGGCTGGCGTAACACGGTTCCGCGACATGGACCGCCGCCTCCGCGCATTGACATTCCACTCGCCTTCCCGTTTAATGAAGGCGCATGATTCCCCGATTTCCAGCGTTCAAGCCGATTGAGCTGACCGACCGCGATGCGGTGGAGGCGTTTCTCGCCGCGCATCCGCCGCTGGCGTCGGAGTATACCTTCACCAATCTCTTCGCTTGGCGCGAGACGTACCGCTACCAGCTTGCCGCCTTCGGCGACGGCTTCCTCATCCTGAAGACGGATCACGCGGGCCGCCCGGCGCTGCTGCAGCCGCTGGTCGCCGCCGAGAAGCGCGCGGCGGTGCTGGCGGCGCTTGAGTACCTGCGCGGACTGGGGGCGGCGCCAGTGATTGAGCGCGCCGGCGAAGATTTCCTCGCCGGCGAAGACTGGGCCTCGTGGCCCGTCACTGTGACAGAGGACCGCGACAACGCCGATTACGTCTACAGCGTGCCGGAGCTCATCGCGCTGAAAGGCGAGAAATACCACGACAAGAAGAATCTGCTGCACCAGTTCGAGAAACGATACCCCGGCGCCCACTACGTGCCGCTCGCGCCGGAGCTGATCGGGCGCAGCCTGCTCTTTCAGCACGAGTGGTGCGAGGAGCGGGAGTGCGCGCACAACGACGGCCTGCAGCAGGAGATGTGCGCCGTGTTCCAGATGCTCACACACTTTGAATCGCTCAGCGCCGTCGGCGGGGCCATTGAACTGGACGGCCGACTCATCGCCCTCACCCTGGGCGAGCGCCTGAATGCCGAGACCTTCGTCATCCACATCGAAAAAGCGAAACCGGGCGTGGCCGGCCTGTACCAGGCCATCAACCGCGAATTCCTCGCCCACGCCGTGCTGGACTACCCTTACGTCAACCGCGAGCAGGACCTGGGCATCCCCGGCCTGCGCAAAGCCAAACTCTCCTATAACCCCGTGCGCATGGTGATGAAGTATCGCATCGGCGAAGGGTAAAGCGGACGCATGACTTAAGCGTCAGCAATGCGCGGTCAGTCACCGCCGTACTGCGCGACCGTCCAGCCGGAGCGCGACGATGGTCGGCGTCCACCTGGTGCGCTGACTACGGCTAGGGCGGCGCCACTCCACGCTGTTGCGTGGCGCACTACCAACACGCGGCGCTGGTTGGTGGGGCCGTGTATCACCCCGCGCCAGATGCTCTTTTGCACAATGCGGGGTGATACCGCTGGTGCGCCGAAGCGGGGAGCTGCCGGGCGATCTTCTCTTGTCATGGTTCAGGCGGCAGTATAGCACACTTTTGTTCTCTTGTCAAGCAGATGGTTGCTTTCCGGCGCGGAAGGGACAGATTCCGCATGGCATGGCTGGACGGTGCCCGATACGGGGCAGCAGCGATGCGCCTGAGTGCGTATTCGGCCATGCGCAGTCAGTCCCGGCGGGACCGGAGCCGTCTGGGCTTCGACCGGGGATGCGTCCCGATTTTATCGGAACGCGGTCCTAGTGATGCTCTTTTCGGCGGGGGTGCGCTGACTACGGCCGGGGCGGCGCCACTCCGGTTCCCTGCGTGGCGCACTGCCAACGGACGGGGGCATTTTCGGGAGAACAATGACGCCTCTGCGCGCTCCGCGTTCTCCGCGGTGCATCATATCGCCCCGCCATCACCGGAAGGTATCTCACTCCCCGCACCGAAATAACCTCCGGAAATCCAAACCGCATCACATTTCAGGAGCGACATCCATGATTCACTTGCCCTTCCGGCAAATTCACCTCGACTTCCACACCTCGGAAGCCATCCCCGGCGTGGGGAAAGAGTGGGATAAAGCCCATTTCCAGCGCATGCTGCGGCTCGGGCACGTCAACTCCATCAACATCTTCGGCAAGTGCCACCACGGCTGGAGCTACTACCCGACGCAGGTTGACGGGTGCGCCATGCACCCCACCCTCACCTTCGACCTGCTGGGGGCGATGATCGAGGCGTGCCACGAGATTGGCGTCAAATGCCCCGTCTACATTTCCGTCGGTCTCGATGAGCAGTTGGCCCGCCGCCATGCCGAGTGGCTGCGCCGCCAGCCGGACGGCGGCACCGCCTGGGTGGGCTGGATGCAGCCCGGCTACCATGAAATCTGCCTGCGCACGCCGTATCTTGACACCGTGGTGGCGCAGACGGAGGAAGTCTGCCGCCGGTATACCCCCGACGGCATCTGGCTGGACATCGTCGGCCCGAAATCTTGCTGCTGCCAGACCTGCATCGCCGAGATGCGCCGCCGCGGCTGGGATCCCCGCGATCCGGCGCGGCAGCAGGAGCTGGGCCGCGAAACGTACGTGAACTACGCCCGCCGCATCAACGCCGCCATCCACGCCATCACGCCGGACGCGCTCATCTTCCACAACCACGGCCATATCATCCGCGGCGACCGCGAGCTGGCCTATTTGAACACCCACATCGAGCTGGAATCACTGCCCACCGGCGGCTGGGGGTATGACCATTTCCCGCTCTCCGCCCGCTACGTCCACGGCCTCGATCGCGACTATCTGGGCATGACCGGCAAGTTCCATACCTTCTGGGGCGAGTTCGGCGGCTACAAGCACCCCAACGCCCTCCGCTACGAGGCCGCGCTGGCGCTGGCCAACGGCGCGAAGCTGTGCGTGGGCGATCAGATGCACCCCTACGGCAAGCTGGATGAGGCGACCTATCGGCTCATCGGCGAAGCCTACGCGGAGATCGCGCCGAAGGAGCCCTGGTGCGACGGCGTGACCAGCGTCGCCGACGTCGGCGTGCTCTCCATCGAAGCTTTCACCCGCACCTCTTCCCTGCACGACACCGGCAGCCTCGCCCGCCTGGTGGACCCCGGCGCGGTGCGCGTGCTGCAGGAGGGCGGCATCCTCTTCGACATCATTGATACCGAGAGCGATTTCGGCAGGTACCAGGTCATCATCCTGCCCGACGCCATCCCGGTGGACGACGCGCTGGGGGCCAAATTGCGCGCCTACCTTGCGGCCGGCGGGAAGATCTTCGCCACCGGCGCCAGCGCGCTGGATGCCGAGAAGGGCGCCTTCGTCCTCGATTTCGGCGTGCGGTATCTGGGCAAAGCGGCATCGAATCCGGCCTACCTGCGCCCGCGCTTCGACCTCGCCCCCTGGGCGCCGGCCTCGCACGTGGTCTATACCGAGATGTACGACATCGCCGCCGCGTCCGGCGAGGTGCTGGCCGACCGGCAGGACAGTTTTTTCAACCGCGACTACCTGCATTTTTGCTCGCACCAGCACGCCCCGTGCACGCTGGAGGATGCCGCGCCGGCGATGGTGCGCACCGCCAACACCGTCTACCTCGCCTTCGACGCCTTCACCCAGTACGCGAAGATGGGCCAGAACGCGCTGCGCGAGATCATCCTGCACGGCCTTCGCGCCCTGCTCGACCGGCCGACGCTGGTCACCAGCCTGCCCGCCCAGGGGGTGCAGACGGTCATGCGGCAGGCGGAGCGGGACCGCACCATCGTCCACCTCGTCTACGGCGTGCCGGTGAAGCGCGGCCAGGGGATCGAAGTGGTGGAAGACCTGACGCCCGTGCACGACGTCGCCCTCGCGCTGCGCGTGCGCACGGCGCCGACGCGCGTTTATCTCGCCCCGCAGAATACCGACCTGCCCTATGCCGTGGAAGACGGCGTGCTGACGGCCATCGTGCCGGCGGTACGGTGCCACCAGATGGTGGTGGTGGAGTAACCGGCCCCCGCCCCCTGCCGGCGGCAGGGGGCGGCGCCAGAAAGCGACGCAACATGCATCCCGTCACCTTCGCGCTGTTCTTCGGCCATCGCGGCATTTTTCCCGAGACGCATATCGCGGCGGCGCGTCAGGAGCTGCGGACGGCGGTGGAGCGCGCCGGGCATCGCGCGCTGCTGCTCGACCCCGCCGCCACACGCGCCGGCGCGGTGGAGACGGCCGCCGAAGGCCGGCGCTACGCCCGGTTTCTCGCCGAGCACCGCGGGCACTACGACGGCGTCATCCTCTGCCTGCCCAATTTCGGCGATGAAAACGGCGCCGTCGCGGCGCTGCAAGACGCCGGCGTGCCGATTCTCGTGCAGGCCTATCCCGATGCGCTGGACAAAATGGGCGTGCATGACCGGCGCGATGCCTTCTGCGGCAAATTCTCCATCATGGATGTCTTTTGCCAGCACGGCATCCCCTTCACCGCCTTCCCGCCGCACACCGCGCATCCGCTCACGCCCGCCTTCGCCGCCCACCTGTCGGCCTTCGCCGCCGCCTGCCGGGTGGTGAAGCGGCTGCGGCGCCTGACCGTGGGCGCCATCGGCGCGCGCACCACCGCCTTCAAGACCATTCGCTTCGACGAGGTGGCGCTGCAGCGCGCGGGCATCACCACCGAAACCTTCGACCTGTCGGAGGTGTTTCGCCGTTTCCATGAGAGCGACGCCGGCGACGCCTTCGCCGCGAAGGCGGAGCGGCTGGCCGGTTATGCCGGGTGGGATGGCGTGCCGGACGATGCGTTTACCCGCCTGGTGAAGCTGGGCGTGGTGCTCGACGACATGATCGCCGCATACGGGCTGGATGCCATCGCCCTGCGCTGCTGGAACGAGATCGAACAGGAGCTGGGCGTCTGCCCCTGCGTGCTGCTCGGCGAGCTGAATGACCGCGGCATCGCCGCCGCCTGCGAGCTGGATGTCTGCAACGCCGTCATCATGGCCGCGCTCCACGCCGCCTCCGATCAGCCGGCCACCTGCCTGGACTGGAACAACAACTACGGTGACGCGGAGGACAAATGCATCCTCTTCCACTGCGGCCCGGTGCCGCGGAGCCTGATGACCGGGGCCGGACAGGTGGTGGATAATCCGCTGCTGGCGAAAACCCTCGGACCGGGGTGCGGCTACGGCTGCAACGTCGGGCGCATCGCCGCCGGGCCGATGACGTTCGCCAGCCTGCAAACGACGGATGGCCGGCTGCGCTTCTACCTCGGCGAAGGCGCCTTCACCGGCGAGCCGATTGCCGACGACTTTTTCGGCTGCGCCGGCGTGGCGGAGATCGCCGGCTTGCAGGCGAAGCTGCGGACCATCGGCTACGCCGGATACCGCCATCACGTGGGGGTGACCAGCGGCCACGTCGCGCAAGGCGCGCGCGAGGCGTTCGTGCGCTATTTGGGATATGAGGAGACGGGATGGTAAGCCCGGCGGCGGCGTGCAGCACCCGCGCACATTTGAACTCGCGCCCGCGCGGCGTGTATAATATGCGCTGACTGTTCAACGAGGAGCTGCCCCATGCGATCCGACATCATCAAAGCCGGCCATGACCGCGCGGGCCATCGCGGCCTGCTGAAAGCGTGCGGCGTCACCGATGCCGACATGCGCAAGCCGTTCATCGGCGTGTGCAACTCGTATACCGATATCGTCCCCGGTCACGTGCATCTCAGGCAGTTCGCCGAGGTGGTGAAGGACGCGGTGCGCGAGGCCGGCGGGATGCCCTTCGAGTTCAATACCATCGCCGTGGATGACGGCATCGCCATGGGGCACGCCGGCATGCGCTACAGCCTGCCCAGCCGCGAGCTCATCGCCGATGCGGTGGAGACGATGGCGATGGCGCACTGCTTTGACGCGCTGATCTGCATTTCGAATTGCGATAAAATCACCCCCGGCATGATCATGGCCGCCCTGCGCATCAACATCCCCACCATCTTCGTCACCGGCGGGCCGATGAAGGCCGGGCAATTGCCCGACGGGACGTCCTCCGACCTCATCACCATCTTCGAGGGGGTCGGAAAATTCCAGACCGGCGAGATCACCGCGGAGCAGCTCAAGGCGCTGGAAGACCTGAGCTGTCCCGGCTGCGGCTCCTGCGCCGGCATGTTCACCGCCAACTCCATGAACTGCCTGCTGGAGGCCATCGGCCTCGCGCTTCCCGGCAACGGCACCATCCTCGCCGTTGATCCCCGCCGCCGGGAGCTGGCGCGGGCGGCGGCGCGGCAGATCATGGCGCTCGTCGAGCGGGATCTCCGCCCGCGCGATATCGTCACCGCGCGCGCCATTGACAACGCCTTCGCGCTGGACATGGCGATGGGCGGCTCGACCAATACCGTGCTCCACACCTTCGCCATCGCCCACGAGGCGGGCGTGGACTACCCGCTGGAGCGGCTGAACGCGGTAGCCGCGCGCATCCCGTGCATCTGCAAGGTGTCGCCCAGCAAGCCGGACGTGCATATCGAAGACGTGGACCGCGCCGGCGGCATCAGCGCCATCCTCAAAGAGATCAGCAAGAAGCCGGGCGCGCTGCACCTGGATACGCTCACCGTGACCGGCAACACGCTGGGCGAAAATATCGCCGGCGCCGAGATCGCGGATGCAAAGATCATCCACCCGCTCGAAACCCCGTATACCGACGACGGCGGCCTGGCCGTGCTGTTCGGCAACCTCGCTCCCAACGGGGCCGTGGTGAAAAGCGCCGGCGTGGACCCGGAGTGTTTCATCTTCGAGGGCGAGGCCATCGTGTTCGACTCGCAGGACGAATGCCTGGAAGCGCTGGAACGCCGCGAGGTGCGGCCCGGCCATGTGGTGGTGATCCGCTACGAAGGGCCGAAGGGCGGTCCCGGCATGCCGGAGATGCTCGCCCCCACCAGCATGATCAAGGGGCAGGGGTTGGGCAAGCAGGTGGCGCTCATCACCGACGGCCGCTTCTCCGGCGGCACCGCCGGCGCCTGTTTTGGCCACATCAGCCCGGAAGCGGCGGAAGGCGGCCCCATCGCGCTGGTGGAAAACGGCGACCGCATCCGCATTGACATCCCCGCCCGCACCCTCACTCTGCTGGTGGATGACCGCGAGCTCGCCCGCCGCCGCGCCGACTGGGTGAAGCCCGCCCCGAAGATCAGCCACGGCTGGCTGGGCCGCTACTGCCGCCTCGTCACCAGCGCCAACAAAGGCGCGGTGCTGACGCTGCCGGAGCAGATCACGGATGACGCGTGTGGGATTTACAGCGCGGAGTGTGGCCGGGAGTAACCCTGGGAGCGCCGGTGTCCCCACCGGCAATATCAGTGTAAGGGCAGGGGGAGCGGCCAGGGGCCGCTCCCATTTTTTACGTGGTCGGCTCTTTACGCTCAAATGTCAGCGCCGCCCGCGGACATTGCGCCGTGCAGGCCATACATTTCAGGCAGTCGCCGTGCTGCATTTCACCAACGGTGCGGGAGGCGGCGGGGTTAAGGCCGACGGGGCAGACGCGGGCGCAGAGGCCGCAGTCGGTGCAGCGGCTGTCATCCACCTGCAGCGGCAGTTTCCGCTTGCCGATCCACGAGGCCATGCTGCCCATCGGGCAGAACGCGCACCAGGTACGGGCGTTGAGCGGCACGGCGAGCACGATGCCGATGAGCGTGGTGATGATGAGCAGGCGCAGAAAGACCCAGCCCACCGCCGTCCAATCGCCCCAGGCGCCGATGAGCTGGACGGTCATCACCGTCATGATGAGGATGACCATGCCGATGCGGAACGGCGTACCGCGCAGAAACGCCGGCACTGGCCGGCCGGCGCTGAATTTGCGCATGACGACATCGAAGAATGCGCCACGGGGGCAGACGTCGCACCAGGCCCGCCCGCGAAACGGCGCGATGGCGATGGCGCCGATCATGCAGCCGAGGATCGAGATGCCCAGCGGCGGGTAGAAGACGCCGCCGAGCATGACCAACGGCAATATGACCCAGAGGGTCTGCTTCATCCCCTGCCGGCGCATGAAGAAGTCGCGGAGCTGTTTGGGCTTCACGTCGGCCGGCAGTCTGCTCCGGTGGGCGGTGTTGCTTGATGCCATAGTCCCTTCCTTTTATGTCTATATATTCATATAATACACACGCGTAATGCATCTGTCAAGCACCCACGGAGCAAACGGGTGCACGCAAAAACTGTGAGACAGCACTGCTGCTTCCCACTACGGCGCTCACCTCTCCCCCCGGCCCCCTCCCCATGTAGGGGAGGGGGCCGGGGGGCATATGCGCCATCATAGCGTCAGCGCTCTTCTCGTGCTCGTACTCGTAACTCGAAAACATCGGTGGCGATGTGTGTTGACGATGACGTTCGTCGAGTACGAGTACGAGCACGAGTACGAGTACGAGGAAAGCGTCAGGTATATCGTGACGCGTATGGGGCCGGGAGGAGAGGGGAGCGCCGGTCGAAAGGAAGCGTACAAGCTGTGCGGGCACCCGAACAAACAGTACGGAAGGATAGCCTGACGTTGCCGCGAACTACGTGGCATGTCAACTCTCTCGTTGCGTCATTTCCGCTGGCAGCGCGACCCGCGGAACCCTATTCTGCCGCCGCGGCCCGGCAGCGCGTGCGACAGTACGCGGGTGATGAATCCATTCGCGCTGCGGGTGGGCGACCGATATCATCTGTATTACGCGGGTGCGGATGACGCGGGGATACATCGCATTTGCCTGGCGACGGCGCCGGTGGATGACCTGTCCGCCTGGACGCGCCACGGGCCGGTGCTGGCGGCGGGGGCGCCGGGCAGCTTTTGCGCCGCCTGGTGCGTGCTGCCGCTGGTGCACCGCATCGGCGACCGCTGGCACCTCTACTTCACCGGCAACGAGGGGGGCGCCGGGGCTGGCCTGCAGGGCTTTCCCGGCATCGGGCTGGCGGTCAGCGAGGACGGCCTCCACTTTGCGCGCCACGGCGAGGAGCCGATCATCACCGGAGACCGGACGGCCGAGTTCCCGCGCAACCGCGGCATCGCCGGCGGGGGCACGATCCTGGAAGAGAGTCTGCCCGACGGCAGCATCCGCTACCGTCTGTACTACACGCTGGCGGTGGGCACGCCGAACGCCGACGTGCGCGTGGACCAGGAGAAGCACTGCGCCGTCTGCCACAGTGCCGACGGCATCCACTGGACGGACCACCGGCTCATCATGAGCCCGCGCCAGGAGGTGTCGTACGAGGACATCGCCGTCGCCGCACCCTTCGTCTGGCGCGACGGCGACGTATACCGCATGCTCTACAGCGCCATCGGCACCCGCTGGGGCTACTACAGCATCGGTGAGGCGGTCAGCGACGATGGATACGTCTGGCATCGCGGCGACGGCGACGACAGTCTCTCCCTCGCCCCGCGCGCCGACATGCCCGGCGCCTGGGACGCGCAGATGGTGGAATATGCCTGCGTGCTGCCGGAAGGCGACGCCCTGCGCCTGTTGTACTGCGGCAACGGCTACGGGGCCACCGGCATCGGCACGGCCGTTGTAGCAAAGTAATTCCGCTTGCGTTTGTTCATGTCCGGTTCACTCGCATATCACACGCGCCGCGGAGGGCGCGGACTACCAGGCATGATCCAACATAACACGATAAGGAGCAGCAATGACGGCAACCGCCCGCGTAAACATCATCAACTTCCTCCGCGCCTGTGAGCCGCGACGGGAGATGGATCTCATCGAGCCGATCCGCGAGCAACTGCGGCTCATTCGCGAGTTGAAGCTGCCGGCGACGTGGCTATTGCAGTATGACGCGTTGCTCGATGAGCACATTGTCGGCCTGCTTACAGAGAATCTGGATGAGCGACAGGAAGTGGGCGTGTGGCTGGAAGTGGTGCAGCCGCAGGTGGAGGCGGCGGGCATCGTCTGGCGCGGGCGTTTCCCGTGGGACTGGCATAGCCACGTCGGGTTCACTATCGGCTACTCGCCGAAGGAGCGCGAGCGGCTGATGGACGTGCTGATGGCGCGCTTCCATGACGTTTTCGGACAGTATCCCGCCAGCGCCGGTTGCTGGGTGCTGGACGCGCACACGCTGCGCTACCTGCATGAACGCTACGGCATCACCGCCGCCTGCAACTGCAAGGATCAGTGGGGCACTGATGGCTACACACTGTGGGGCGGCTACTGGAATCAGGCCTACTACCCCAGCAAAGTGAATGCCTATATGCCTGCCCAGCACGCTGAGGCGCAGCTTCCCGTGCCCATCTTCCGCATGCTCGGCAGCGATCCCATCTACCAGTATGACACCGGCCTGCATGACGGCACCAACTGCGCCGAGGTGCCCGCGCAGGGGGTGGTGTCGCTGGAGCCGGTCTACTGCGGCAACGGCGGAGGCGGCGATCCGCGCTGGGTGCGCTGGTTCTTCGATCTAATGGCGAAGGGACCGTCGCTCGCCTTCGGTTACACGCAGGCCGGGCAGGAGAACTCCTTCGGCTGGTCGGCGATGGTCACCGGTTTCACCGATCAGATGCGCCTACTCGCTGCACGCGATGACCTGCGGGTGGAAACACTGGCCGACAGCGCCGAGTGGTTCCGTGCGCGCTATTCAGTCACTCCCGCCGCCTCGGTGGTAGCGCTGACCGACTGGCAGGGGCACGATCGGCGCAGCGTCTGGTATCACAGCCGACACTACCGCGCCAACCTTTTCTGGGAGGGGGAGGCATTCCGCATCCGCGACCTGCACCTCTTTGATGAGCGCTACGCGGAGCGCTACCTCACCGCGGTCTGCCCCGGCACCGCCTGCACGTATGACACGCTGCCGCTGGTGGATGGCTTCCGCTGGAGCGACGGGCAAACGCGTGCCGGGCTTTACCCGGTAACGGCCAGCGGTGCTGCGCTGCCTTGCGGAGAACCGGCGGTGACGGCGCTCGATGACGAAACCGTGCAAGTCGTCACCGATCCACTGACGTTTACCTGTATGCCCGAGGAGATGCAGATAACCGGCGATGGTGATTGGTGTCTTGATCTACGGTGGGGGGGTGACGCGCCCGTACCGGTAACCCGTGTCACAGCCGATATAGTGGAACTCAATTATGAGGGCTTTTCCTACCACTGGCGCGTAACGCAAGGCGAGGTGGCGGAACTGTCGCACGGGCTGTGCTTCACCCCGCGGGACGGGGCGGTGCGCTGGCGCTTCCGATAAGCCAGCGCACCGGTGTCCTGGTTAATACGCCTTGGCGAAGACCACCCGCTTTCGCGCCGCGTTGCCGCAGCGGATGCACGCGCCGGCGCCGTGCGCGTCGGCGTCGAAGGGGATGGTGCGGATGGTGACGGAGAGTTCGTCGTTGATCCGTTCCTCGCAGGCGGGGTCTTCGCACCAGTAGCTGAGGGCAAAACCGCCGTGGATTTCCGGGCGCTCGGCGTTGCGCGGCGTGAAGAAGGCGCGGAAGTCCTCCCAATCGGTGAGGACGCGCGTATGCGCGTCGCGATACGCCTGCGCGCGGGCCAGCAGCGTCCGCTGCATGTCGTCGAGGATGGCGGCGACGCTCGCCACGAACTCGGCGCGGTCCATGCCGAAGCGCTCTTTGCGGCCGCGGTCGCGGCGGCCGACGAAGACGCTGTTGCCGGCGATGTCGCGGGGGCCGATCTCCAGCACCAGCGGAATGCCCTTCTTCACCCACTCCCAGCTCTTCTCCCCGGCGTTCATGTCGCGGGTGTCGAGCACCACTTCCACCGGGCGGCCGTCGTAGCATTGCGCGCGCAGCGCGGCGGCCAGCGATTCGCAATACGGCATCACCACCGCGCGCTCCTCGTCCGTGCGGATGATGGGCAGCACCGCCACGTGCCGCGGGGCGAGACGCGGGGGGACGACCATGCCGTTGTCGTCGGCGTGGGTCATAATCATGCCGCCGATGAGGCGGGTGGAGACGCCCCAGGAGGTGGTCCAAGCGAACTCCTCCACGCCGTCGCGAGACTGGAACCTGATGCCGGAGGCTTTCGCGAAGTTCTGGCCGAGGAAGTGGCTGGTGCCCGCCTGCAGCGCCTTGCGGTCCTGCATCATCGCCTCGATGGAGTAGGTGTGCACGGCGCCGGGGAAGCGCTCGCCGGGGCTTTTCTCGCCGATGATGACCGGCATCGCCATGTAGTCTTCCGCGAAGACGCGGTAAACGTCCAGCATCCGGCGCGTCTCCTCCATCGCCTCCTCGCTCGTCTCGTGCGCGGTGTGGCCTTCCTGCCAGAGGAACTCCGTCGTGCGCAGGAACAGCCGGGTGCGCATCTCCCAGCGCACCACGTTCGCCCACTGATTGATGAGGATGGGCAGATCGCGCCAGCTCTGCACCCATTTCGCGTACATCTCGCCGATGATGGTCTCCGAGGTGGGGCGCACCACCAGCGGCTCCTCCAATTTCCCTTCCGGCACCAGCTTGCCATCCGCCAGCGTCAGGCGGTGGTGGGTGACCACGGCGCATTCTTTGGCGAACCCTTCCACGTGCTCCGCTTCCTTCTCCAGGTAGCTCACCGGGATGAAGAGCGGGAAGTAGGCGTTGACGTGGCCGGTCTCTTTGAACATGGCGTCCAGGCTGCGCTGAATATGCTCCCAGAGGCTGTAGCCCCACGGTTTGATCACCATGCAGCCGCGCACCGGGCTGGTTTCCGCCAGGTCGGCGGCGCGCACCACGGCCTGATACCATTCCGGATAGTTCTCTTCGCGGGTCGGGGTAATGGCGGTTTGACTCATCTTCTCAACTCCAGGGCGTCATTCGGTCACGCATTATACCATGATGCGGCGCTGATGGGGACGGCAAGATGCGCGTAGCGCGCCACGCGGCGGCGACGGGTGACGGGACGCGCGGAATCCGGCGGCGAATATGCCGGACCGCCGCGAAAGCCGGCAGGGAGAGCGGCGGGGGCGGCGAAGGAGGTACTGCGATGTTTAAAGGGTTCTTTGACAAAATCCGGGAAGCCTTCCGCCGGAGCGAGATCACCGAGGCGTTATACGAGGAGCTGGAAGAGGCGCTGATCCTCGGCGACGTGAGCGTGCAGACGAGCGCCATGCTGGTGGGACAGTTGCGCGACGCGGTGCGCAAGCAGGGCATCAAGGACGTGGATGCCGCCTATGCGCTGCTGCGCGAGCTCATCACCGCGCTGCTGACCCGCCAT
Source organism: Armatimonadota bacterium (assembly GCA_029553475.1). GTDB lineage: Bacteria > Armatimonadota > Hebobacteria > CAIYQO01 > CAIYQO01 > JAKIYB01. The sequence goes on along the minus strand of JAKPKV010000008.1, from coordinate 32,104 downwards.
GCCCGGCCCTTTGTGCTGGTGCCGCAAAATCCGCCGGTGGTGATTCTCGTCGTCGGGGTGAACGGGGTGGGGAAGACCACCACCATCGCGAAGCTGGCGCACTGGCTCAAAGGGCGGGGGCGCTCGGTGATGATGGTGGCCGGCGATACCTTCCGCGCCGCCGCCATCGAGCAGCTCGAGCTGTGGGGCGGGCGCATCGGGGTGGACGTGATCCGCCACCAGATGGGCGCCGACCCCGCCGCGGTGGTGTTTGACGCCATACAGGCCGCGCGCGCCCGCGAGGTCGAATACGTCATCGTAGATACCGCCGGCCGCCTGCATACCAAGCACAACCTGATGGAAGAATTGAAAAAAATCAACCGCGTCATCATCCGCGAGCTGGGCCACGAGGCGGATGACGTGTTGCTGGTGCTGGACGCCACCACCGGCCAAAACGCGCTGGTGCAGGCGCAGCAGTTCTCGCGGGCGGTGGGCATCACCGGGATCGTCCTCACGAAGCTGGACGGCACCGCGAAGGGCGGCAACATCCTCTCCATCGCCGCGGAAATCCCCCTCACCATTCCTTTCGTCGGCACCGGCGAGCGCCCCACCGATTTTGCGCCCTTCAACCCGGCGGAGTTCGCGCGCCAGCTGCTGCCGGACCCGGAATCCGCATAGCCGCCCAGCCTCCGGGCATGGGCGGCGCCGATCGAACAAAGTAGTTGCGCCAGGCTCTTGGGCGGGCGCGCGTCCTCGCGTGCGAGATGGAAGTCGAGCGCTTCTGCATCCTGGTGCGAAGGGGGAAGGCGCGCCCCGAGAGGCCCCCCGCCCACAACGCTCCGCCCCGTGCGCGACAAGCGGCAACGGGGATAGTTGACGCCTGGCCGTAATCCCTCCCCGCCATGCCAAAACGCCCACCGCCCCGCTGACACCGAAACCCCGCCAGGCGTTGACTATCCCCACGCGAATCATCACACCCATCGCGCGCAACCGGCAGCGGCGGACATTGACCGGTCCCGCCGGGACGCGGCCAGTGAGGTGCCCGCCCACGCGGGCAGCATCGCACCGTGCCGCGGCTACCGATTCGCTCGCAATGCCCGCGTGTGTTCATCCTGTCAATCCGGGTTCAGGCAGCCGCCATCGGGACCCGTCCCCTCGTACCCCGCTCACAAGAGGACGGCGACACCGCGTATAATCGCGTATAATTCTGTGACAGGAGGCGCCGATGTCATGGCCAACAGAGTTGAAATTAAAAAACGGGCGAAGAGGCTGAGGGCCGGTTCAGCGGAAGAAAGGAAATACGCGTGCACAAAATTGGGGGCGTTGGGCGATGCGCGGGCGGTGAAGCCGCTCATCGCGCGGCTGGCGGATCATAAATTGGGATGTGCGGCAGGCCGCCTGCGCGGCGCTGGGGGCGCTGGGGGACGCACGAGCGGTAGAACCGCTTGTCGCGCGGCTGGCGGATGGTGATTCGGATGTGCGGGAAGCGGCTGGCATCGCGTTCACGCGTCTCATCGCCGCCTCCCCCGATCCCGGCGCCGATGCCTACTGCCCGCGATGCCTGCGCCGGCCGGCGACATGTGAGCCGGCATTGCCGCGCGCGGCGCGGCAGACACTCCGCCTGCAAGGGGGGCAGCAAATTCGCTATGTCGCCTGCCCCGGCTGCCTCGGCAACACCTGGGACCGTGCGGAAACCATCGTCGCCGTACTGGATGAGGGGATGGCCGGGGACGTGCACGAACACGGCGTCTACTCCGGCGACTGGCTCGCCCGCAAGGCGCCCTTTGATTTCGACCGGGTGGAGATCCGCCGCGCGAGCGAGATGGAAGTGGAGCGCTTCCGCATGATAGCGGGCAATGACACCGACCCCCGGCGGCAAAAACGCTACAAGGAGACGCCGGTGCGGGTGATGTGCGCGCTCCCCGAAAACGCCCGGCGGATCCTGCGCCATCTCGTCGGCACGGTGGGGGTGGACCCCGACTCTACGGACGCCGTGTAACCCCCGCGTATCCGTACTCTGCCCCGTGCGTATGCCTCATCGTTCGTCGTCGCGCCGCGGCGAAGCAAGGCGCGTCCACGCGCCAGGGGGACAGTCCCGGTGAACAGCCTGTGGATCATCTAGTCACGACGTTCAGGGGGACAGTCCCCATGTTGACGGCACGCCGCGCTGCTGCGTGCCTGACTACGAACGGGATGGTTTGGTGACCTGGCCTGCATCCACACCCTGGGCGGGCGATCCCGATGCAATCGGGACGACGCCGGGAGGCAATGATCGTATGTCGTGTGCGATCAAGCGGCATCGGCGGCGTCCTGGCACAGGAATTACGCGCGCCTCCGAACAGTGGACACTCGGTGAGGAGGAGTCTCACCGGGGATACCGAAGGGTACACAGTACGCGCCCGGCGCGAACATTTTCTGATGAGTGAGGAGAATCCCATGGCGGATCGCGTGCGATTAGGTATTATCGGCTGCGGCATGATCGGCTCGTTTCATGCCCAGGTCGTGCAGGATGTTTCCAGCATCGAGCTGGTGGCCGCCTGCGATATCGTGCCGGAGAAGGCAGGGGCCGTCGCGGAGCAATACGGCGTGGCGGCCTACGGCGCCATTGCCGATTTGCTCGCGCATCCCGGTCTCGATGCCGTCTCCGTCTGCACGCCGTCCGGCATGCACGCCGATCACGGTCTGCTGGCCGCGCGCGCCGGCAAGCACGTGCTGGTGGAAAAGCCGATGGACGTGTGGGTCGAGAAGATTGACGAGCTGGCCGCGGTCTGCACGGCACAGGGCGTCGTCCTCGGCGGCATCTTCCAGAACCGTTTCCCGCGTGCCGTGCAGCAGGTGAAGACGGCCATTGATGACGGCTGGCTCGGCGAGATCGTCTTCGCCAACGGCTCCTGCCTGTGGCTGCGCTTGCAAGCGTACTACGACAGCGGCGATTGGCGCGGCACCTGGGCGCTGGACGGCGGCGTGCTCTCCAACCAGGCCATCCACACCATTGATCGCCTGCTCTGGCTGGTGGGCATGCAGCCGGCCGTGCAGTCCGCCTACTGCCCGACGCTGGCGCGCGACATGGAAGCGGAAGACCTGGGCGTCGCGCTGCTGCGCTTCCCGAACGGGGCGGCCGGCATCATTCAGGGCACCACCCTGGCCAACCCCGGCCTCACCACCGCGGTGACGATCTGCGGCACCAAAGGGTCGGTGGTCATCGAGGATAACCGCGTGGTCTACTTCCACGCCGACGGCGCGCCGGAAGGTCTGGTGGCAGTCGAACAGCAGGGCGCCGGCGGCGCCTCCGCCGATCCCTCCGCCATCTGGGGCGGCGCGCACGCGGCGAATATCGAGGAATTCGGCCGCGCCATCCTGGAAGGCCGCGAGCCGTGGGTGAACGCCGCCGAAGCGCGCAAAGCCGTGCAATTGCTCAACGATATCTACCGCGCCGCCGGCGTCGGCCCTTACGCGACCGCCACGGCGTGAATCCAGGCGCACCACGCGGGGCGACCGCTCCCCCGCGGCAGACGTGCCGCGCCGCGCGCGACTATCCCGTGCGCGGCGCGGCCGCGTATGGCGGTATTGCCGCCGGCAGCGGCGATGGGATCAGAGGTCGGCGAGAACAAAGGCGAGGTCGTCGCGCCGGGCGCATCCCGCGAGCGGTGAACGGTTGTTCAACCTGACGGCGACCAGTCGTCTGCTGCCGGCCTGTCGAAGGGCGCCCACGAATCGCTCGGCGCTTTTCTTGCTGAACCCGATCGTGTAGATCGTCAGCGACGGCATTCCCATTGCGCTGTTATTATACGCCAGTCAGCGCTGGTGTGAAGAGGGCGGCGAAAAAAACACCGCAAACGCGGTGATGGGCAAGGCGATATGGTGGCCCCGGCCGGATTTGAACCAGCGACACGCGGATTTTCAGTCCGCTGCTCTACCAGGCTGAGCTACAGGGCCGTATCTTGAGTTCAGGAAAGAGTAGCGTATTGTTGACTAGTGCAGCGTATTTTCGTATTAGAGCTGCGTATTTCTGTGTCGGCTACTCCTTTCGGCGCGTATTGTACCATAGCCCGTCGGAGAGTACAACCCTTCTGCCCTGGCGACGCGTATTTTCTTTTCCGCGCACTGGCCGTGACGCAACGCCGCCGCTATTGGGGCAGGAACCCGCAGAAAACGTGCGGCTCTCGCCTGCTCTGCTGTAAGAACGCCCGTTTGTGCTCCATGGGTATGGCATGGTATAATAGGACGGCGTGAAACGCGCCGCATTCTCTCATTCGGAAGGTGTAATCATGGAACTCGAACCCTATTATCCGTTGGATACCAGTGACCAGTTTGACGTGCCTATGCACGAGTTCAACGAAGAGATTTACAATCGCCTGACGTTGCGTGTCGGCTCGAACTATCCCGGCAATGGCGACGCCGGGCATGGCGGGCGCACAATCTTCGCGTTGCACAACGACTCCTGTACGTCCTGGGGCCTGCATGTGGAAGATACGCACGGCCACAGACACTATTTCGAGCACTTGAACAGCTTCACGCTGATTCTCGGCGGCGACTCGGAGCATATCACATTCACGAAGCAGTTGTACCACGCGGCGCGCGCCCTGGAGAATCCGGCTCCCATGCACAGAACAACCCTGTACGTTGAAGACGACGTGTGGGCGGCGCTCCAGCAGGCGGCGTTGGCAGCGAGACAAGGCGGCTCAACGCACGTCTCGGCGGCGGAGATCGTGCGGCGTATTCTCCGTGGGCAACACGAGCCGCTGGCGCTGCCCAGTGAGCCAGTAGACGGCGGCATGGTTGGCGAAGAAGACTAACGGCTTGCGGCGGGTTCCGGGAGAGCAGGAGTTTCCACACGGGACGGGAGGGCGATTGCAGAGATATATCCCGCGTATATATCTCTCTTTTCCAGCAATCCGGTTAATACAAAACTCCGTCTTCTCCGCACGTGGCTCCAGAGCGGCACAGCAGGGCAAAGCGTGCGCACGGCGAATAATGATAATTGCGGCGTTATGTCGTCACTATCCTGCCAACCGGTTTACAGGCTGATGCACGCAATCGCAAGGAGATTGCCATGAATCCCGAACACGGCCCATGTATTTTCTGCAAGCGGCAAGCGTCAATCTGGCGGCAGATACCGTGGAGTACGTATCGTTGCCCGAATTGTGGCGACTATTCTGGCGCTGACGCGCTTCTCTATATTGAACATGCGCTGAACACGCAGTACGACTCTGTGCGTTACCTATTCTCCGGGTATCTACGCGAACACACGGAACGTGGCTGGAACGTCCGTTTCGAGAGCCGAGATAGCTTGGAAGAAATCCTGGCGTCTGGCGAATTGCCGCGCACAATCATGGCGCGCATGGAAAAGTTGCTGTGGTATTTGTATGCTCATTCCCAGGCATTCGGCGACTATATCCAGCTTACCTACTCGGAAGGAACGGCGTTCGCGTATGCGAGACATGAGCAAGAATTGATCGCAATGCTTAGCGCCTTGGACGACCTTGGATATATTGACGCCGACATTGCGACTGGTTTTGCTGCCGTCAAAGTCACAGCGACAGGCATGGCGCACGCTGAACAACAGCAGTCAGCTACACAAAGCAATCAGTGCTTCGTCGCTATGTGGTTCGATGCCGCTATTGCGCCCGTCTATGCCAGCGCCATTCATCCCGCCGTCGAGAGTGCCGGGTTTGACTGCCTGCGCATTGACGAAAAGCCGCACAACGACAAAATCTGCGACCAGATTGTTGCGGAGATTCGCCGGAGCCATTTTCTCATTGCCGACTTCTCCGGGCATAGGGGCGGCGTCTACTATGAAGCCGGGTTTGCCGCCGGACTGGGCCTGCCGGTCATTTTTACCTGCCGGGAAGACTTTGTAGATTCCCTGCACTTCGATATTCGGCAGTATAACTGCGTTGTGTGGGAAGCCGGGAAGGAAGACGATTTCCGAGAGAAACTGAAATATCGCATTCTCGCCACGATACCGGGCGCGCAGGAACGAGTGGCGGTTTTGTAACACAGCGGTACAAGAAGGAAAATAGCCATGAACAACCAGGAACTCGCGGCACAAGCACGGCGTATAGCGGGCCTTACTCGCACGTTGGACAGTAACGACGCATTGAGTGGTTTCTTTGAAGCATGTGAATTTCTCCTGCGCTACGCTGGAGAGAATAGTGCGTTCTACAGGCAACTCTGCGAAAGAACGCAGGAGAAGAGTAATCCTGAATTAATACGCATATTTACGATCAATGCCTTGGACGCATTCGCTCGGTATGCCGAGAATGGCCTTCACGACGGCCTATCCATGCAACGCCAGGCGCGATTGGACGTGGTATCGGATTTCCTGGAGCAAGCCCAGACCATGCTGGACTCGGCAGATTTCCACGCGGCGGTTCCCGCCGTCATTATCGGCGCGGCGCTGGAAGAGTTCTTGCGGAACTGGGTGGAAGACGCTGCGCTTTCGCTCGAAGGCCAGAAGCCGAGTATTGATTCGTATTCCAATGCACTGCGCACGGCAGGGCTGATAACGAAACAGGATAAGAAAGACATAACCGGCTGGGCCGGGATTCGGAATAGTGCGGCCCACGGGCTGTGGGACGAAGTGGCCGACATAACGCGGATTCGTCTCATGCTGGAAGGCGTGAATCTGTTTATGCGGCAGTATAGCGCGCGGACGGAAGCGTCGCCTAGCCCTGTGGCAGCCGGTTAGCACGCCGTTATTCCGCAACGCCGCCGGATTTGCTGTCCAACTCTGCCTTCGTCTGTTGCATTAACTCTTCGACCATGCGCTCAAGGACAGGAAGAAGAGCACGGTAAATGCTCGCTCTCACGTCAATTTGCGGCCCGCTGTGCTCGACCTTCCGCGAGAGAACCCGGCCCGTGCCGCGTTCAACCGTGACTGTCATGTGGACGCATTTCTCTTCGGGCAGCGCCATGTTGACCAGTCTCGTTTTCCCACAGACCGCGCATGTGCCCTTGACCCGCTGCACGCCGGGATACTTGCATAAGGTATTGCAGGCGTTGCTGACCTGCTGGCGCGACACAAAACCAAGCTTGTTCGGCAAGGCAGGAGTTACACAGCGCGCGCTGTTGTTGTTTTAACTCGTGAGACACAATCTCCAGCATTGAGTATGACCTTCGCGGGCGATAGGGAGAAGCCCGCTATGACGAATGGGTAGTTCCGGTATACCGGATTTTCCGAGCAATGTAACTCCACTGTGGCGATAGCGGTTGGCACACGCATGACGGCAAACAATGCGATAGATTTGACGGATAAAACAGGCGTGTGGTAGCGTTGAATTAGGAGCGAATCGCCATGAAACGAAATCCAAAATTTGAACGACGTATTTTCCATATTGTCTCGCTGGCGCGCGCGGCGGAATTAACCGGCATGACGCCTGTGAGCCTTCAAAAGCAGGTAGCTGCCGGGAAAATCTAGGCGCACACGACGGGCGACGAGTGCTTTGTCGCCTTGTATCAGCCAGAAGGCCCGGACGCCTTGATATTTGTGCGGCCTACCGAGACAATGGTAGTGGAGACGATAACGCGGCAGGTTATCCAGAACCCGCTGTCGCCGTTCTGGGCTGACCTGCAGGCCGTCGCCGAAATCACAATCCCATTGGAGATGTAACGGTCTGGCTTGCGATTGATTTGTGGCTATTTGCCGTGCCATTGCAGGCATTTCCCGCTTTTTCCCGAACAATACCCTATAGTCAGTCTACCAGTGGGAGTAGTCGCAACGCTATGGCACGTCGAGCACGCAACGGAAACGGCTCCAACGGCGCGAACCTGGGGTTTGAAGAGAAGCTCTGGGCGGCGGCGGATAAACTGCGCGGGAACATGGACGCCTCGGAGTACAAACACGTCGTCCTCGGCCTCATATTCCTGAAATACCTGTCCGACGCCTTTGATCGGCGCATGAAGGACTTGTCCGCGCTGTCGGCAGACCCGGAGAGCGATTTCTTCGTGCATGAGCCGTCGGCGCGGTATGAAGTGCTGGAAGACCGAGATGCTTATACCGCCGAGAATGTCTACTGGGTTCCGCCGTCCGCGCGCTGGGCCTTCCTGCAAGCCAGTGCCCGGCAGCCGACCATTGGCAAGCTCATTGACGACGCCATGCTTGCCCTGGAAGCGGAAAACCCACGGCTAAAAGGCGTGCTGCCGAAGGAATACAACCGGCCCACGCTCGACAAGCAGCGGCTGGGCGAACTGGTTGACCTGATTAGCGGCATTGACCTGGTATTGCCGACGGACGCGAGCAGCGCGAGTGGGCACTTGGACGTGCTGGGCCGCGTATACGAGTATTTCCTGGGCAAGTTCGCCAATGCGGAAGGCAAGGCGGGCGGCGAATTTTACACGCCGCAATCCGTCGTCCGCGTGCTGGTCGAAATGCTGGAACCGTATCGCGGGCGCGTCTTTGACCCGTGCTGCGGCTCCGGCGGCATGTTTGTGCAGTCCGAGAAATTCATGCAGGCGCACGGCGGGCGTATTGGCGACATTGCCGTCTACGGGCAGGAGTCGAATTACACAACCTGGCGGCTGTGCCAAATGAACCTGGCGATTCGCGGCATTGACGCCCATATCGCCTGGAACAATGAAGGCTCTTTCCACGCCGACGCCCACAAGGATTTACGCGCTGACTACATTCTCGCCAACCCGCCCTTTAACGAAAGCGACTGGGGCGGCGACCGGCTGCGGGCTGACGCGCGCTGGAAATACGGCGTGCCGCCCGTGGGCAATTCCAACTTCGCCTGGGTACAACATTTCGTCTACCACATGGCTCCGAACGGCATGGCGGGCTTCGTGCTGGCGAACGGGTCGCTGTCGTCCAACCAGAGCGGAGAAGGCGAGATTCGCGCCGCGCTGGTGGAAGCCGACCTAGTGGATTGCATTGTCGCGCTGCCGGGACAGCTTTTCTACACAACCGGCATTCCCGTGTGCCTGTGGTTCCTGACCCGCAACAAAACCAACCCACGCTATCGTGACCGGCATGGCGAAACGCTCTTCATTGACGCGCGCAAGCTCGGTACGCTGGTTGATCGCACGCACAGGGAACTGTCCGACGACGAAATCCTGCGCATTGCGCGGACATACCACGCCTGGCGCGACGAAGCGGACGCGGGCGCGTATGCCGACTTGCCCGGCTTCTGCATGAGCGCCACGCTGGAGACGATTCGGCAGCACGGGCACGTGCTCACGCCAGGGCGCTATGTAGGCGCGGAAGAACAGGAGGATGACGAGGAGCCGTTTGCAGAGAAAATGGCCCATTTGACCGCCCGGCTGGAGACACAGTTCGCCGAGTCAGCACGGCTGGAGCAGGCCATTCGGGAGAGCTTGCGGAGGTTGGGTTATGGTTAATGCTCCGCACGAACGAATGCTACATACTCCTGCCGGACTAAATACATTACCGAAAGAGTGGTACTGGGCACGGCTTGACGAGGTCTGTGATGGGATTTTTGATTGTCCACACTCGACGCCGACCATTTCGCCCTTCGGCCCGCTCATGGTACGTTCACAGGATATTCGGACAGGCTTTTTCCGTGTAGACGAAGCTGCCCACGTCTCCGAAGAGACATATTGCGAGCGAACACGCCGAACAGAACCACGTTATGGAGACCTTTTTTACAGCCGAGAAGGAACATACTTTGGTATCGCTGCTGAAGTACCCGCTGAAAAGAAGGTTTGCCTTGGGCAACGCATGGTTCTGATTCGCCCTAATGCTCGGATTGCGCACTACCGCTTTTTGCGCTATTGGCTCAATTCGCACTTTCTTGCGGCACATGTATACGGCTTCAAAGACGGCAGCGTAGCCGAACGGTTGAATCTGCCAACAATACGAGCGCTTCCTGTGGCTATGCCGCCTATGGCAGAACAGCAAGCCATTGCCTATATTCTCGGCTCCCTTGATGATAAAACCGAAATCAATCGGCGCATGAACGCCACGCTGGAAGCTATGGCACGGGCGCTGTTCAGATCGTGGTTCGTGGATTTTGACCCTGTGCAGGCGAAGGCGGCAGGCCAACAGCCGGACGGCATGGATTCGGCAACCGCCGCGCTCTTCCCGGATAGCTTCGTGGATTCGCCGCTGGGGAGAGTGCCGAAAGATTGGAAGGTAAGGAAACTAAGCGAAGTCGTTGAACTCGCGTATGGAAAAGCATTGAAAGATACTGACCGATTGCCCGGAGCAATACCTGTATACGGCTCAAATGGACAAGTTGGCTGGCATTGTGAAGCAAGTGTGAAAGGCCCAGGAATCATTGTTGGTCGAAAGGGAAATCCCGGTATAGTTACAAGAGTTATGACGGATTTCTTTCCAATTGATACGACCTTCTATATAAAATGGATAACCGACATTAGCTTCACATACCTTTACTTTACTTTGGGAAGCCTTAACCTGTCGTCGTTGGGCTCGGATTCAGCCGTCCCTGGGTTAAATCGGAATATAGCCTATATGAGCGATATTCTTGTACCATGCCAGGAAGTGTTGACAGCTTTTGAGGATACGGTAATCGCATTCTTTCGGTTTATACACGAGAATGATGAGCAATCCACTGCACTGGGCGCTATTAGGAACTTATTACTGCCGAAGTTGCTGTCTGGAGAAATACGAGTACAGGAGATTATGGCATGAACGACGCGATAATCTTCCATTTCCCGCCAGAACTAATGAATTTGCTCGTACAAGCAATCCCACGGCTATTCAGGTCGAAGAAAGATGTATTGCTCTTCTTTCATGGGGCAGGGGTTGAATCAGCAATGCTGAAAGATTTAGCGTTGCGAGTTCGGCAAGACCGAGACAGCATTACAAAGTATGATATTGTGCGCACGGTACTCACTCGCTTGAATGATGCCGGAGAAAGTGCGCTGCGTGCAAGACGAGAAGTCTTAAAGCGAGTTGTTGAGTTTGAAGACTTCTCGACATGCTATGCTGACGACCAACTGACAGCCCAAGGACTTGCCGCTAATATCCGGGATTTAGTCAATGCCAAGGATACCATTACTCGGATTAACCTTGAACGTGAACGGGAGAGAGACGCGGCAAGGCAGCGCCGTCGGGAAGAACAAGAGGCCGAATATCAAGCAATCAAAGAGCGTAAGGATGAGCTTGCGAGTATTTTATCGGAACTGAATGCTTTGTGCCGAGAGTCGAATCCACAAAGGCGAGGAAAAGCACTTGAGAGTGTCCTAAACCGACTGTTTAAGCAGCAAGGCATTTTAATTCGAGAAGCCTTTACGCTTTCAGGTATCCACGGAGAAGGAGTGATTGAGCAGATTGATGGAGTTATTGAGCTAGACGGCATGGTATTTCTTGTGGAAATGAAATGGTGGCATGAAGCATTAGGACGAAATGACGTAGCGACGCATTTAGTATCTGTATATAGCCGTGGAGACGTTGGCGGTATTTATATTTCTGCGTCGGGATATACAAACCCGGCGATTAACGACTTTCGGGAAGCTCTCCGTGAAAAAGTCGTTATACTGTGTGAGCTACGAGAGATTATACGGTTACTTGAACAGGAAGCCAATCTAACGGAATTATTACGCTCAAAAATACGCGCAGCCAAGGTTGAGAAGCAACCATATCTCCTCGCTCTTTAGGAGTTATTATGAGTACCAGTGTGAAACCTGTATTCGAGTTGCCTGGAAAGATGGAAGTAATCATGCACGCTCTGTCGGATTACTATGTGCAAAAAGGAAATAAGAAGCTCCAGGGATTTATTGTAAACGCCAGATATTATTTATTGGAAGGATGGGATTACGCAACTTATGGGGAAGGTAGTTGGGGACATGAGCTTCACTTTGTAGTGCCGATGCAAGTGTATCTGCAATTTGTTGACGAATTGCGCTCATTGTTATCAGAACTATTACGCGACGTGAATAAATTTGTTCCTGCGCTCGCCAATGAACACATTTCTGGCGTAGTTATTGAAATGGAAGAAGAGCAACAACAACCTGATTGGCGTGAGAAGTCTGGTGTCCTGTTAAAAGCAGGCGCTTCTTCTTTCATTCCGGCTAGGGAAGCTCCCGCCTTCTGGGAGCGTGGATTCTTCCACTTATTCTTGAGTCACAAATCGGAATATAAGGTTGAAACGGCGTCATTGAAAGAATCACTGCGGACTTACGGTATCACTGCTTTTGTCGCACATGAAGATATTGAGCCTACCAAAGAATGGCTACATGAAATTGAAAAAGCTCTGAATACTATGGATGCTCTGACGGCATTGTTGACGGAACGTTTCGCCGAGAGTAGCTGGACAGACCAGGAAGTAGGATTTGCCGTTGGCAGACATATACCCATTATCCCTATTCGTTTAGGAAAAGACCCATACGGCTTCATGGGGAAGATTCAGGCTATCGCTGGAATTGGCAAAACTGCTAAAGCATTGGCTCAAGATATATTCGAGACATTGTTCAACTATTCCTTGACACGTGAGCGTGCGATTCAAGGGCTGGTTACTGCCTTTGAGCAGGCTGAAAGATACCCACATGCAAGCATGTTATTTGGTTACCTTTGCCAACTTGATAGAGTTATGCCTAATATAGTGGAAAGGTTAGAAAGAGCATGGGAGACAAACCCTTGCTTACAGAAGGCTTACAAGGTAAAAGCGGGAATGCCTGATTTGTTAAGACGACTACGGAGTGCAGGGGCTGCTTGATATAAGGAGTGATGTATGTCTGCGGTTGGCATGACAGAAGCTCTGGTTGAAGACGCGGCCCTGTCCACGCTTCAGGAAATCGGGTATACGGTGGCCTTCGGCCCTGACCTGGCTCCCGGCGGCGTGGCGGCAGAGCGTGACCGCTATGACGACGTGCTGCTGCTCGGACGGCTGCGCGCGGCGCTGGCGCGGCTGAACCTGACCATTTCGCCGGACGGCATTGAAGACGCCGTGCGCAAAGTGCGTGCCCTGGACGCGCCCGTGCTGCTGGCGGCGAACCGGCGCTTCCATGACTACCTGGTCAACGGCGTGGGCGTGGAAGTGCTGCGCGCGGACGGCACGATTGCCGGAGAAACCGTCTGGCTGGTAGATTTCGCGCGTCCGCAGCAGAACGAGTGGCTGGCTGTCAACCAGTATACCGTCGTGGAAAACGGCGTGAACCGGCGCGCGGACATAGTGCTCTTCGTCAACGGCTTACCGTTCGCCGTCATTGAACTAAAAAATCCCGCCGACGAACAAGTGACGTTGCGGCACGCGTTCCAGCAGTTCCAGACCTACAAGCAGGACATACCGTCTCTCTTCCATTACAACGGCGTGCTGGCAATCAGCGACGGCTTGCAGGCGCGGGCGGGCACGCTGACGGCGGACTGGGAACGCTTCGTGCCGTGGCGGACGATAGACGGCGACGTGCTGGCTCCCGACGATATGCCGCAACTGGACGTGCTGCTGCACGGCATGTTGGCTCCTGCGCGGATTCTCACGCTGCTGCGCGATTACCTGGTCTTTGACGACGACGGCGCGCAGGTACGCAAGAAACTCGCCGCCTATCATCAGTACCATGCGGTCGAGAAGGCCATTGCCTGCACGCTGGAGGCGTCCGCGCCGCACGGCAACCGGCGAATCGGCGTGGTCTGGCATACCCAGGGCTGTGGCAAAAGCCTGTCTATGGCGTTTTTCGCGGGTAAAATCATTCGCCATCCGGTTATGGCGAATCCCACGCTGGTCATTATTACTGACCGCAATGATTTGGACGACCAACTCTTCGGCACGTTTTGCGCGTGCAAGGATTTGCTCCGGCAGACGCCCGTGCAGGCGGAAAGCCGCGCGCAGTTGCGGGAATTACTCAACGTGGCGTCCGGCGGCGTGATCTTCACAACCATTCAGAAATTCTTGCCGGAAGAGCGCGGCGATACCTTCCCACTGCTCTCCGACCGGCGCAATATCGTCGTGATTGCCGACGAAGCCCATAGGAGCCAATACGGACTCCAGGCTCATGTAGATACCGCGACGGCGGAGATTACCTACGGCTTTGCCAAGCATTTACGCGATGCGCTGCCGCAGGCGTCGTTTATCGGCTTCACGGGCACGCCGGTTGAAAAAGCAGATCGAAGCACACGCGCTGTCTTCGGCGACGACATTGACGTGTATGACATTCAGCGCGCGGTAGACGACGGAGCCATTGTCCCGATTTACTACGAAGCGCGGCTGGCGAAGCTGGCGTTGCGCGACGAGCAGCGCCCGCATGTAGACGCGCAATTTGATGAAGTGACGGAAGGGGAAGAAGAGCGCGCCCGTGAGCGGCTGCGGTCGAAGTGGGCCAGTCTGGAAGCGATGGTTGGCGCGGAGACGCGTATTGCCTTGATTGCGCAAGACCTGGTTGACCATTTCGAGCGACGGCTTGACGTTATGGATGGCAAAGCCATGATTGTCTGCATGAGCCGCCGTATTTGCGTCGAGTTATACAACGCGCTGATTACCCTGCGTCCGCAATGGCACGGCGACGACGATACAACCGGCGTATTGAAAATCGTAATGACAGGTTCGGCGTCTGACCCGACGGCCTGGCAACCACACATTCGCACGAAAGCCCGACGGGAAGCCCTGGCGCAACGATTCCGCGACCCGGATAGCGGCTTCAAGCTCGTAATTGTCCGCGATATGTGGCTAACCGGCTTTGACGCGCCGTGCCTGCATACCATGTATGTAGACAAACCCATGCAGGGACACAACCTGATGCAGGCCATTGCCCGCGTCAACCGCGTATTCAAGGATAAACCCGGCGGGCTGGTCGTGGATTATCTCGGCCTGGCCGACCAGTTGAAGCACGCGCTGGCGGATTACACGGAAAGCGGCGGCACGGGCCGCGCGACGCTGGATTTGGACGAACTGCTGGCCGTGTTGCAGGAGAAATACGAAATCGTCGCCGCCATGTTCCACGGCTTCGCCTACCAAGGATTCTTTACCAGTGCCCCACAGGCCCGTCTGGCCCTGCTCATGGCCGCGTCCAATTTCATTCTCCAACAGGAGCCGGAAGGGAAACGCTACGTGCAGGCCGTGGCAGAACTCTCCAAAGTCTTCGCGCTGGCCGCGCCGCTGGACGCAGCCCAGGCGTTGCGGGAGGACGTGGCGTTCTTCCAGGCCGTCCGCGCCGCGCTGATGAAAGCGACCGTCGCCGGAGAGCGCACGTCGCAGGAGGATGTAGACCAAGCCATTCGGCAAATCGTGGCACGGGCTGTCGCCACGGAAGGCGTGGTAGACATTTTCCAGGCGGCGGGACTCCCGCACCCAGATATTTCTATTCTCTCCGACGAATTTCTGGAAGACGTGCGCCGTCTGCCGCATAAAAACCTGGCGGTTGAGCTGCTGCGGAAGCTCATCAATAATGACATTCGCGTGCGCTTTGCCAGAAACATTGTGCAGGGGCGGTCGTTCCTGGCGTTGCTGGAACAGGCGATACGCAAATACCAGAACCGCGCCATTGAAGCCGCGCAAGTCATTGAAGAACTCATTGCGCTGGCGAAAGACCTGCAAGCCGCCGCCCGTCGCGGCGAAGAACTCGGCCTGTCCGACGATGAGATTGCCTTCTATGACGCGCTGGCGCAAAACGAGAGTGCCCGGCACGCTATGCAGGACATAGATTTGCGCATGTTGGCCCGCGAACTCGTGCAGCGCGTGCGGCAGAACCTGTCTATTGATTGGTCTGTCCGCGAAAGCGCCCGCGCCAAACTCCGCCTGATCGTGAAAAACCTGCTCCGCAAGTACGGCTACCCGCCCGACATGCAGCGCGCCGCCACGGAACTCGTGCTGGAACAAACCGAAACGCTCTGCAAAGCCTGGGGAGCCGGATAACCGCAGACGGGATTTACGCCCGTGTCGGCCAACGGCGTCTAGAATTTTAGCACGGGTGCCCTGTTTCTGGGCATTGAAGAAGGCGGTAGGGTCGGCAGCAGAGCATTCTCGCGCGTACTGGTATCGTATAACTCTAAAGTTATGTGGTTGTACGGCATTTAGGGCGGCTGTAGGATTTCAAAGGGCGGCAGCGCGGTTCGCATATAAAATTTGGCCGAATTGCCGTTGCGAAAAGGAAGGCGCAGATTTCAAGGATACCGGGGGTAGGGGCCGGGTGGCAGGGCTGGCACGCCGTCGGGACAGGCGCGGGCGTTGTGGGCAGGACGCGGAGACGGCGGAGTTTGCTGTGGCGCACACGGCGGGGGAAATGGTATATACCTGCGCAATATATATCTTTTCCGAGTTCCGGTAAGAAGAGAAACTCCTGAAACTCCTTCCTGTGGCCGCAACGCTATCTCTATCTCTACCGGGCGGCGTAGCTGGAGCCTATGCGCGTCCGGCCCTACGCCAGGCTCCGTCCCGTGAAAGGGAAACGTGCTGACGCAGGGCCGGAAGACAGCGGCAGGAGTGCCGGTTATACGCCTGGTTGCCGTGGGCCTTTGCGAATGACGTAGAGTTGCGCGTGGTCGCGATACTGGCTCACGAGTTTCTCTATGCGAATCCGCTCTTCGCCATGCTCGCGCCCGTTCCGCTGGCTGAACTGGATACCTAGCACGTTGGCGAGTGTATCTTTGTTCCCACTAATGCGCGTGGCGATTTCACTCGGAAGGCAGTAGCGCAGAGACTCTATTTTCGTAACGTCGCTGGCTGTGAATCCATTGTCGCCGAATGTCATTGACACGGCGTTGAGATAGAGTACCCACTCCGCGCTTTCTGCGTCGGAATCGGCAAGACGTTTGGATTGATTCGCTAGGAAGCCGTCAATCTCCAGGAACGCCAGGAAGTTACGCATGACCGCTGACCATTCCTCAAACGACGCCAGCGACGGGCCGTCACATTGCGGGCAACCAGCAGCCCGGTACGCATTCCAGAGCACGAGTTTGGCATACGTGAGCTTTCCCAGTTCCGCGCGCAACCACGGCAGCAAGGGATAGTGCGCGAACGGATAATCCTTCTCGCGCTTGCCCAGGCGTACTCCATACGTCCGGCGTGGTATATCGCCGCCGAGTTTGATATTGTTCCCGGTTGCCAACCAGACCGCCGGATGCGGAATGGCCAGCAACTTGAACCGGCCCAAATTGCGAATGCGCAACAGTTTATTGGTGAGCGCATTAGCAAACACGCCGGATTTCAGCATGTTATCAATGTTGTCCATGATAAGCAGCGACGGCCCTTCCAACATGGCGGTTGCGATTTCTTTCCGCCACTCTTCTTCGGTTTGTGGTTCGCTGAAAAAGCCGGGTTCGCCGCCAAGTATCTCGTAACCTAGCGCGCTTGCCAGCAAGGATTTTCCGCTACTTGGATTCCCGGCGTCAATGATTCCCAGTGGGCTGCGTGCGTTGTATACGGGTTCCAGCATGACGCTTAGGCGCATGGCGTGTATGTTCGCCGGGCAGTCTATGTCAAAATCGCGATATGGCTCGTTGAAGGTATCCAATGCCTGCGTGACTTCGTCTTTCGTCGGGTTCGACGGTATCGGCGGCAGGTCGAAGCCCTTCAGCAGGCGAATCAACCGCTTTGTGGCTTCGTCGTAGCCGGATTTGGCGGCGATACTCCCGTCTGGTCGAACGAGCGGCATTCGGGCGATACCTTTGCACTGCTTAAACGGCAGGTCACGCTGCTCGTAGACATAGCTCACGATCTCGTCCGGCGGCGCGACATGTACCATGCCTTTCCGGCTTTCGCCTATTGTGTCGCAGGCGTCCGCAATGATTGCCATGAGCCTGTCTTTGCCCACATTTGCGAAAATCGGCTCTCCTTCACTGTTTTTCGTTAGCTCGATAATCTCCGACCCGCAGCAGTACAGGGTCATATCCGGCGGTTGATTCGCCTGCTTCAAGGCTTCAACCACGTCGCGGCCTTTGTCTCGAAGTGGACAGTTGGCGTCCACGAAAATAACCGGCAAGTCGCTGGGATTTTCGTCGGCACTGACACGGCGTTCCTGTCCCTGAATCCACGTCTTCCGTGCATTCCCAACGGCGCTTTTCAACTTATTCTTGTCAAGCTGGGAAACTAGCCCCTTGGCTTCCTTGAGCCAGTCCATAAACTCGCCGTCGGGCAGCAGGGCCAATTGCGGAACAACGTCAAAGATTGCCTGCGCCGACCGCTTTTCCAGCGCCGCCGCAATCGCTTCTCGCGCCGATTCCAAGGCCAACTCTTCCGCCGCCTGCCGCGCGTCTTCTGTTAGCGCCTTGCGACTTCTCACGAGCGTGCGCTGGTAATACGTGACGTGCTTTGGGCCTGATTGGTTCGGATTCCACTTCCGCGTGTGCGCAAGGAGAATCGCCACTTGGTCTTCGACAGAGACGCCCGCCTTTGCCATGCGACGAGCCAGCGCCATGTCATAGCCAGAAGTCGAGTTGTCTTGCGGGTTAGGCAGCGTATGCTCCCATTTACCCATGAAGTCGGGAATCGTCGCGCAGAGCCGGTCGAACGTCGCCTGTGGGAAAGGCCCAGTTGCTATCCCATTCAGTCGTTCCTGCGTCAGCCCAACTTGGGCCATAAGTTCGTAAAGGTCGTCGCCGGGCTGCGTATCCGGCGTATCTTGTCCGAAGACGGCGGCTTCCACTTCCGCCAGCACGTCCTGTCGTTCTTCAATGAGCATGATGAAAAATCTCCTTCAGCAGCATTCCGGTCAGTGTCACGTAGCGATTGTGGTCGTATATCTCCACGCCGCCCTTCTTCGACTTCTTGCTGGTCTTTGCGCCGCGCACGAGCATTCGCACGCCCGTGCCACTTGGCGATAGCTCTGTGTAGCTATTGACTGTCCGCACAATCCGCTCGGCTTGGGCATTGGTAAACTGCCGCGTTCGTGGGTCGAAGCAGTCGTCCAGGTCAAAGGCGGTATATGGGTCGCCTGTTGTCAGGGCGAAGCCCAGACCGTCGTAAGCGCCGGACAGCACGGCGTCGAACGCTATGTCGAAAGGAACCCATGTCGAAGGGTCAGTGGCGTCTCCAAGCTGACCTGTCGCCGGATTATATAGCGGCTTCGACCATACGGTATTCCGCCACACAAACCGCCAGCAGACCCACTGCAACAGTTTTTTCAACTCAGCCGGGATATTGACCGAGAGCACAGGCAACGGCATAGGCCGGATTAACGGGTCATGTTTGTCATACGGCGTGAAGGCCGCGAGAATGTCCGCAGGCCGCGCTTGTTGTGACGGGCACGCCGCAGACGTGGTAAACTATGGCGGCGACGCATTCGTGTGCGTTGTCTCCCGACCTTCGCAGTGTGCCGCCAAGCTATCGCTGCGAAGGTCGTTCCTGTCTTCACTTGTCATGGGAATCATGCTCCTTTCTGTTCGTTCACTGCCGGTTGCCGCGTCCGTTCACAGGTTCGACGTTGTGGCGAACCAAGCCGCGTCCGTGGCCTACGCGCATTCGGCGTCAGCCTTTGTCCAGGCGTAGCGGGCGGTTTGGCTCTGCAAGCCGCGCGCTTCCTATCCCATTTGGGCCAGTACAGTGCCGATTGCCGGAACAACGCGTCCATGAGCACGGCGTCGCCGCCCGTCCAGAACGCGAGCTTGCGCGCCATGTCGAAATCCGCCTTAGAATGGTCGCCGTGATAGCGGGACAGGTCGCCGCGCGTGAATACGGCGTCAAACAGCGGCCCGTCTTTACTACGGACAATCCTGGTCAGCACGCGCTCCGGCGTTAGCGGGTCGCGCCCGCCGGTTTCCTGTAACTTCATGCCATTACTCCTTGTCTGTGTCCAGGGCTAGGACGGTAGCCCGCTGGGATTCCGCAATGCCGTCGCCTTCGGACAGGCTGCCGCTGTCATAGCGCCAATCTATCCACTGCGCGCGCGTAGGAAGTTCGGCAGAAATATCCACTGGGTCTAACCACAGAATGCTTGGGCGTTTTACCAACCCTGCGGTTATCCAGTTGCCCAGCATACTCGGCCGTTCGGTCTTTCGTTTTCGTGCCATGAATGGCTCCTTTCAGATTAAGTACAGTCCGTTCCGTAGCGAGCACGTGCCCGCCGCCCGCGCGTTTACGGGTTTCAAAGAGTCAGAGCCGTGTGGCAGCGTCCGCTGGAGCAGCGCCACTCGCCACGGCGATTATGCGGCCTTCGCCGTCTCTGGGCTTCGTTTCAGCAACCGCCCTTGCACAAAATACATGGCGGGCACATACGTCCACGGATTCGGCGTTGACGCGCTCTGCGTCAGCGTGATTGCTGGAGCAGACCAGTAGAACGCCAACGGACACGTGCAGACGAGTTCGCGGTCAACGGCCAGCACGACTACGTGCTGAACGCCTTGCTTTTCGCCTAACGCCAGTAGCACGCTCCTGGGGAACAGAAATGGCGTTTCGTTCCGTTCTCGCAGCGGAATTTGGTCAAGCCGAACAAACTGAACCACGCGGCGCTCCGGCAAATCCACACGGTATGTGCCGGGACGTGAAAAGCACACGGGATTGTGAATGCTGTCCAGGCGCACGTCGCGTAGTAAGTCGTCCGGGTCGAAGACCGGCACGCTGCCATACGGCATATAGCCGGACGCAGGTAGTTCTCGCCATTGTTGTGTCAGCACTGTATCTCCTTGGAATCCGTCACATACGCGGAAAGGTTCGCCTTTGGCGGCGCGTCCGGCGCACGAGATCATCGTCTGTGCGGAATCTGGTCACCATCCACGCAGGGTCAGGAAAATTTTTCGCGGCCAGGGCTATTATCCACAATACGGAATTGCCTTAGTTCGACCGACCCTGTAGAATTTGGATAGAAAACAGGAGTTTGAAGGAGCGGTATGGCGCAGGAACGATATGGACTGGTCTCGGCGCGGGTTCAGGTCGCGAAAAATGGTTACCAGTGGATAACGGCTGTATCGAATGAATCGGCCTATTATGTCCCCAACGTAGAGGAAGAGCGTGATTGGCTTGGGGGAATCATGCCTGAGTTAGCGGAAGCGGACGCAAACAGGCAAGCAGAAGAAAACATTGCGGGCTACTACCGTAGGGACATGGAACGCGCATTGACGAGTATAGACGCGCAAGGCGACGTGCTCGACATGTGCAAGGAAGGGCAGGCTGCGCTCCCGCTCTGTGTGCCGTCAATGGAAAAAGACTTAATGACGGAGCAGACCTTACATAGGAAATTTGCGGCCCTGGCACGGGAGCAAAACCAGGAAGCGGCGATTCTGGAGTTCGCGAATAACTGGGGCTGGCTCCAATCGCCTACACGGTACTATCGGGAAATAGACGGAGCGACGCTCACGGGCTTGTGTATGGGCGAATCGTTGGCCTTCTGGCAGCGGGAGATTCGCGACATGGCGCATGTGCTCGGTATGCTGGACTTCGCCCGGAGCCGCTCGCAAACGTCCCTGGCACGGTTTGACGAACGCAAATATGGACGGCGCTTTCAGTGGCAAGACGACGGGAAGGTCTACTTGACACAGGGAAAGACCCGCCGCTATGTCGCGCATTATCACGACCCGGCAGGCGAATCGGATTATCACGTGCCCGAAAATGACGCAAAAGCAGCAGCAGAATGCTACGTCGCCCAGCAGATAGACACACGTGTCGCCACGCTCTCCGTCGGACGGTATCCCTGGAATAACCGTATCTACAAAGGCGAGATACGTGTTGGCCCACGGTCGCTGTTAGGCGCGCTCTGGGTTCTCTGCATGTTGGAAGCCCACGGTAATCTCACGTTGGCGGAATGCCCACATTGCCAAACGTGGTTTGTGCCAAAGCACACTGATACCATATATTGCAGCAGACAATGCCGCCAGAACGCACGCAATGCGCGGATACGTGCAGAGCAGACGACGGAAGCGGCGTAACATCCACACGCACGGAGTTTGCGGAGTTTCCTTTTTTCTCCAGCCTATGAATCAGGTATATATCTCCGGTATAGATACCTTATTTCTATAGGAAGCCGGATAGGGAAACTCCGTTTCCTCCCTCACGCCGCGGGCATGTCAGCGCCGTTTCGCTCGCGCATTCAGCCCTTGCCGTTGGAAACCTTCAAGCGGCGACGCGGTTCTGTGACTCGCTGCCGCGTCCGTGTCGGTTAAGTGCGTATAGCGCGCGGTCATGGCCTGCGTGGTATGGCCGAGTATCCGTTGCAGTGTCAGTGGGCTGCCGCCGTTGCGTAGGAACTCCGTGGCGAAGGTATGCCGGAATCTGTGCGGATGGACAGACGGGTTGATTCCGGCGCGACGGCTGTAGATGCGCAAGAAGTTCACGAAGTAGGAGGGCGTGAGTGGCTTCCCGTCCTTGTTGACCCAGAAGGCGTTGGATTCTGCGTGGCCGCGCAGCGTCTTGTATTTGACCAGGAGCTTTCCCAGCGTGGCGCTGAATGGCACAAACCGCTCTTTTCGGCCTTTGCCGAAGACGCGGATTTGCAGGCTTTGAAAATCCACGGACTCCAGCGTCATGCCGAAGAGTTCACTCAACCGCAGCCCGGTATCAAGGAGCGTGAGGATAATCGCTCGGTCACGAAATCCCGCGAAGCTCTCCGCTGTGGCTTCGAGCAACGCCTGAATCTGGGCTTTCGAGAGCACGTCCGGGAAGCGGACTTCCTCACGCAGCTTCTCCAGGCGGCGGGCGGGATTCGTCAGAATAAGCTCCTCGTGCTCCAGGTAGTTGAAGAAGGTTCGGACGGCGCGGATAAAGCAGTTCGTCTGGGAGACGCTCCAGGCGCGCGCGGTTTTCAGCGAGACGACAAGCTGGCGCAGGTTGTGCAGGGTTATTATGTCCGGCGTGGCGTCGCCATAGGCGGCGACCAGGTAACAGAGCTTCTGCCGGTAGAAGCGCATGGTTCCAGCGGCAAGGTTCTTCGCCAGGCAATGGAGAAAGAACCAGTTGACGTAGGTTTCCAGCGACTCGCTCTGCGCGGCAGTGGCCGCAGGCACGCGGGCGAGCGGTTTCACGAGTTTGGGCATGGGCGTGCAACGCCGACACGAAGCGTAGCGTACTTCGTCAAAAACGCGGCGATTTCCTGACCTGTGGGACGGCACGCTGGGCGTGGATTGAGTTCAAACGTGGGCGGAAGGGTTTGTTTCAGCGCAGCGCGCCTTTTCAGTCCGCTGCTCTACCAGGCTGAGCTACAGGGCCGATGCGTCGTCAGCACGCAGGCAGTAGTATAGCCAAAGATGACGGGCAGGTCAATAGGGCTCGCGTGGTACGAGTTCGCCGTTGTCAGCGTGATGGGCAATCCGTTCAGCGGCGGCGTGGCAAAGGCGGGGCGCCGCGGAAGAGGTCTGCGAGGCTGGCGATGGGGGTGCGGGGCGCGGCGCGCGGACGAACACTTCATGCACGGCGGCCGTCAGCGATGCCGCGAACGCCGCCACGCTTTCAGGGGGCGCCGGCCGGGGTGAGCGCCGCCAGCGGCGTCATGCGGGCATTCAGCTCGGTGAGCTTCTCCTGGATGGCCGCCGCCAGGCGATGGGTTGCCATCGCGAGTGCGGCCTGCCTATCACGGCGGTATTCGTCGTAATACGCCGTGAGGTTGATCGGCTCGCCGACATGCACCACCGCGGTCATCGGCCCGACCCAGCGCAGGCTGCCGAGCACTTCCCACTCCAGCCGGTTGGTGAGCTCCATCAGCCGTTCCTGGGTGAGGCGGTCGGGATTGTAGCCATCGAAGGCGGCGGCGAAGCGCAGCACGCGCCAGAGGTCCACGTAGAGGGCGCTCACCCGGCGCTGGTGCTCGCGCTGCAGTTTGCGGGCATAGGCGGTCGGCGCGGGCGCCGCGCGGGTGATGCGGTCAACCGCGTTGAAGAGCATCCGGACGTGGTCAATGGTCGTCCGGTCGGGACGCAGCGTCACGTTCACCTCGCGGGCGACGCGGGCGAGGATGGCCGCCTTGGCCGCCTGTACGCGGTCATTGAAGAGTCCCCCCGGCGCGGGGGTGAGCCCATACTCCCGTTCCGCGATGGCCAGCACCGCTTCGCCGATCTTCCCCAGGCGGTCGTAGAGATCGGTGCGCGGATCAGTGAGATTGAGCTTGCGCTCCATCAGCGCCATGCGTCGGGCGAGGGCGGGGCGCACATCACCCGGCAGCAGGTATTTCATGGTGACCGGCGCGGCGTAGACGGGCGGCAGGGGGCCCTGGGAGGCCGCGCGCAGCTCATCCAGCGCCCAGAAGGCGAATTGCGCCACCCCGGGTTGGAACGCGCCGATGACGTCATTCTGTCCGACGATCTCTCCCTCCGGGAAGATGACGACCGGATGCTCGCCCGCGGCGAGGAGGCGGCGCGTGCAGCGGAAACAGGGGAGGTCCATGGTGCCGCGCACCACCGAGTAGGCGCCGACGTTGCGCAGCAGCCACCCCTGCAGCGGCGGGAAGAAATTTTCCAGCGCCGACAGGTAATACCACTGCTGTCGCAGCAGCAGGGAGAGGGCGTAGAGGACCACGGCGTCCGCCTGATAGGAGTGGTTGGGGCAGAGCATCACCCGCTGACCGTGCAGCGCGCGGAGGCGCGCGGCGCTCGCGTCGTCAATCTCCAGGCGCGTGACCCGGTCCGCGCCCCGCAGGCGCAGGGGCAGCACCAGGCGCGCGACCAGCAGCGCGAACGGATCGAAATGCGGCGGGATGAAATCGGTCATTACCCGTCCTGCGTCATGGGCGATTATCGTGTAGATTTGACGGCGCGGGGTGATGTCCTGCTCGTTGGCCCACCGCCGTTTGCGCATGCAGCCAGGCGAGTAAGTAGGCGAATACCTCCTCACGCCCGTCGTCCGTATGCAGCTCGTGCGCGCACCCCTCCCAGCGCTTCACCGTGCCGGCGGGCGCGGCGTTCGCGAACGCGACGGCGATATCCAGGTTGCTGACGGCATCCTCATTGCCGCTCATCACGAGCAGGGGGAGGGGAAACTCCGCGGCGCGCGCCAGCGCCCACTCGCCAGCGCGCAGCATGTCAAGCCCCAGCCGCGCGGAAACGCGGCGATGGCTCAGCGGGTCGGGCGTCTCTTCGCGCGGGCGGCCGACCCGCGCGCGGCGCAGGCCGTTATCGAACTGGAAGGAGGGCCAGAGGTAATAAAAGAGGCAGGCGGCGCCCAGCTTCCACGCCGGGACGGGATTGACCATGCGCAGCGCGGGGCCGACCGCCACCACGCCGGCCAGCGGCGGCCGCCGACGCAGACCATGCACCAGCACCAGATTGCCGCCCAGGCTATGCCCGTACGTGAAGCGCGGGAGGCCGGGGAAGTGCCGGGCGGCGGCGGCGAGCAGCAAATCCATATCGTCAAGGAGTCGCTCATACGTGTCGGCATGCCCGCGCACGCCTTCCGAATAGCCGTGGCCGCGTAAATCGCAGGCCAGGCAGGCGATGCCCGCGGCGGCAAGCGCCTCCGCCATCGCCGCGTAGCGCCCGCTGTGTTCGCCGAGACCGTGCACCACGCAGACCACCGCCGACGCCGGGCCGTCCGGCGACCACGATTGCCCGAACAGGTGCAGGCCATCTTCGGTATGCCAGGTGTACTCGTGATGCGGCATAAGTCCTCGCGGGTCTGCACAGGTATGCCAGTATAGCGCGCCTGCGCCAGAGCGGTGGTGAAGAAATACCCGTGATGTTGCGAGAAGAAACAAGGGGTGCCGCGCCGTAACACGCCGGCGATGGGCTGGTCGGCCGGTTCAGCATGCCGCATATGCCTCACCCATGCAGGAGAGCGAAGCGCCGCGGCGAAATACCGGGATAGCGCGCAACTGGAGCCTTCTCCGGCGCGTATGTCAGGTCAGGAGGCGGACATGGACGGATGGCGGCGACGAGTCGGAGTGGCCCTGCTGGCGTGCCTGGTACTGGGGGTCGCCGGGTGCGGCGGGGGCAGCGGCCCGCGGACGGGCAACCTCTATCTCTTCATTGCCTGGCCGGCGCTGGGGGCGCAGACGCGCGCCGGCTTCGCGCAGATGCGCAGCGTGAAGGTCGAGCTCTTCTCCGGCGGCGCCTCGCTGCTCACGCGGGTGCAGAATCGGCTCGCCGACGTGGGGCAATCGCAGATTCTCCTCCCGGACCTGGCGCTCGGCAGCTATCGCTTCCTCGTCACCGCGTATGATGGCGCGGACGCCGGCGGCGCGATGCTCGGACAGGCATCGGGCATCGCCGCGGTCGCGGGCACGCTGACCCCGCCGGTGTACCTCACCACCGTGCGCCAGCTCGGCGCGACGCTGACCGTCTCGCCGGAGCATCCCACCGTCTACGTGACGAAAAGCGTGGCGCTCAGCTATACCGTGCGCAACGTAGACAACGCTTACGTCCTCAGCGCGCCCGGCACGATACAGTGGTCATCGGCGGACCCGGCGATTGCCTCGGTTCATCCGTTCACCGGCGTCGCCACCGGCGTGGAGGAAGGGCAGGTGGAGATCACCGCCAGCGACGGCGCCACCCTCACCGGCCGGACCACGGTGGCCGTCCGCTATGAGCCGCCGACGGTCACGCTGACCGTGGATGACGACCGCCTCGATCCCGGCGAGAGCGCCAAGTTGAGCTGGACCTCCACACATGCCGACCGGGTGGACTCCGCGGTGAACTTCAGCACGACGCTCCTCAACGGCTCGCTCACCGTCTGGCCGGTCGAGACGACGACGTACACCATCGCCGTCAGCGGGAAGGGCGGCACCGCCAGCGACAGCGTCACCGTCACCGTCGTCTATCCGGCGCCATCGCTGACGCTCACCGCCAGCCGCGCGGACATCACCGCCGGCGAAGCGGTCACGCTCTCGTGGAACTCGACGTACGCCACCGCGGTGGTGCTCGCGGAGCATTTCACCACCCAGGCCATACAGGGGTCGTTGACGGTGTATCCCGCGCAGACGACGACCTACCGCCTGACGGTGCGCGGGCCGGGCGGCGATACCACCGCCAGCGCCACGGTGACCGTCGCGTCCGGATTGGTGCGGTGGCGGTAACATCACGCGCCATACCTGCAGGGAGGATCACCTCGTGCAACATCGTAGTTTTTCGTGGCTGCTGCTGCTGTCGCTCGTGCTGGTGCTCGGGTGCGAGCAGAAAACGGGCACGGTCCTTTTCACCGTCGCCTGGCCGACCGCGCGGATGGCGCCGGAAGCGCTGGTCGGCGCCGCGCGGCTGAAAGTGGATCTTTTCGCCCGTGAGCGGACGGTCGCCTCGTTGACGATGGCCCGCCCGGCGGATACCGACCGCACGGAGATAACGGTACCCGGCGTCCCCATCGGCAGCTACACGTTTCTGGTCACCGCGTATGACGCCGCCGATACCATCCTCGGACAGGCGGAAGGCGACGTGCGGGTGACGGAGGCATTCACGGCGCCCCTGCACGTGACGGCTCGCGCACAAGAGAGGGCGCTGTTGACGCTCACCGCGCCCTCCTCCGCGCTCATCGCCGGGAAAACGCTCGTGCTCGCGGCGCGGGCGGTGAATCCCGACCGCGCGGCGCTGCTCCTGCCGGCGCGCGGCCTGCGCTGGTCCTCCGACCGGCCGGACGTCGCCGTGGTGGATCCGGTGACCGGCGTCGTCACCGGCGTGAGCGCGGGACAGGCGACCATCCACGCCACCGATGGCGACCTGCTCGCCGGGACGTTCACGGTGACGGTCAGTTTTCCCCAACCCACGGTCAGCCTGCAGGCAGACCGCAGCTACACGAAACCAGGCGAGCCGGTGAAGCTCACCTGGACGTCCCGCGAGGCCGATCGGGTGGAAGCCGCGGTGAATTTCAACACCGAGCTGCTCAACGGCTCGCTCACCGTCTACCCGGTGGAAACGACCACTTATCGCCTGGCGGTGGCGGGCCCGGGCGGGGCGGCGGAAAGCAGCGTCACGATTCGCGTGACCCATCCCGCCCCGACCGTGACGCTGGAGGCGGACGCGGGACGGGTCTCTCCCGGCGAACATGTGACGCTGACGTGGTATGCCGATGGCGCCACGGCGGTGGTGCGCGCCGTGAATTTCAATGCCACCGCGCTGAACGGCGCGGTGACCGTGCGTCCCTTCCAGACCACCACCTACCGCATCACCGTGCGCGGCCCCGGCGGGGAAGCCAGCGCCGAGGTGACGGTGGCGGTGGCCGCGCAGCCCCGCCGCTGATCCCGACTCCAGCGGCGCTACAACTGCGCGAGAAACGTCAGATCCATCACGTCCCCGTCGTTGGCCAGCGTGACGGCAGTGGCGAGGATGTCGGTGGTGGCGTCGCGCTCTTCGGCGGGGAGCCAGCGGGGATCGGCCCGGGGGAGAAGTATCTGGCGGCCTTCCGGCTCCAGCAGCACGGCGCCGTTGGCCAGGTTCAGGCGATAGGTGGCGCGGGCGCCGAGCACCACGGCGAAGCGGCCATCCTCCGGCACGGCGATGTTCGTCAGCCGGAAGCTGCGCGCCAACTGCCGCAGCAGCGTCGCCCGCAGCGCCACCGTCTCGCGGGAGGTGAAATCGGCATCGCCGACCGCGGCGCGCGTGGTGAGCAGATCGGCGGCGCGCAGCGTCTCGCTGAACACGATGGCGTCAACCCGGTGCAGCGGCAGCGCCGCATCATCACGGGTGAACCAGATGGCGCCAGTGATGGCCGCGGGCAGGGCGTGGGGGCCGAAGAGATCGCGCCCGCGCGCGCCATCCGCCCAGCAGAGGTGCGCGGTGACGCCTCCCGGCCACTCGCGCCGCGCGACCCCTGACCCCGGCGTATAGCCGGCGGCCTTCAACAGCGCGTAAGCCCGACGGGGATCAATCTTGCGCCCGGCGAAGCGCGTGGCGCGCGTGCCGCTCTCCCCATCCCGCGCGTACACTTCCCGGAAGAGCTGCTTGAACGGCTGCACCAGTTGGCGCTCCGCCGCCACCTGCTGCCAGGCCGCCAGCCGCCCGTCGGCGGACAGGGTGATGGGATGGACCAGCGAGAGGGTCAAGCCTTCGGTGGGCTCGACCGGATCGCCGTCCAGCGTCTCCCAGCGGTCCGGCGCCGCCCAGAGGAACGCGTCACCCCCCGCGCCGCGCCAGACCAGCCGTTCGGCGAGGTGGGAGAAGAGCGGATTCGCCAGCAGGAAACGGAACTGCCCGGCGGGCATCGGCGCGCCATCCAGCATCGCGCGCTCCAGGTGCGCCCGGAAGAGCCGGTAGCGCTCCCGCGCCTCCTGCCGCGCCGCCCGCGCTTCCGCGTACGCCTCGCCGCGCCGCAGCTCCGCGGGGATGCGCGGCAACACGCCGGTCGGCCCCAGCGCCTCCAGCATCACCTGCCCGCGATGCAGGCTCAGTCGCAGCCGATACAGGCCGGCTTCCCATCCCACGCGCACCGGCGCGTCGAAGAGCGGCCCATCCTCCCACGCCTGCGCGAGCCACTGCTGTCGCGCGAGCTCGTCGCGACCCGGCAGCCCCAGCCGGCTCGCCTGCCGGTCCAATGCCGCGCGCGCCGCCGCCTGCGCGGGGCGTCCGCCGTCGCGCTCGACCCGCTGCAGCACCGCCAGCGTCTCCTCATCGGGCGCGGCGCATCCCAGCGCGCGCAGCGCGGGCAGGTCGCCGTCCGCGGCCAGGGCGCGCACGGTGACCACAGAGCGCCCCGCGGCGGCATGCGCCAGCAGCAGGTTGCGGCAGATGGCCGGATAGTCCGGCAGCAGGTAGCGTTCCAGCCACGCGTGGCGCGAACAGCCCCACGGCGCCAGGTCGGGCAGCGGCAGCGCCTGCAGCCAGGCCAGCGCCCCCGCGGCGGCCGGATAGCCGTCCCGCAGCCACGCCTCCCACCAGGGCGGGCGCGCATACGCCTCCTCGGCGGCGCGGGCATTGGCGCTGGTGATCCAGCGGAACCCCTCGGTCATTGCCGGCAGCGCGGCAAGGAGGGGGCGTAGCTCAGGCCGCAGCCACCCCGCCAGCAGCGCGATCGCCGGATCGAGCGCGCCGAAGAGCGTGCGCAGCGCGTCCGGCGCGGGCAGCGGGCCAAAGCGCAGCTCGTGCAGCCGCATCAGCGTGAGCTCACCACTCGCCAGCGCGCGAATCGCCGTCGGAAACACGTCCGGCCCGCCGGGGAGGGTGATCCAGGCCCATCGCGCCCAATTGGCGGTAGCGGCCGTCGGCCAGACATCACGCGCCAGTGCGCGGCAGCGGGCGATGACGGCGATGTCCCGGTGGAACCCCAGGTAATCGAGCAACCGTCCGAGCAAGCGCAGCGGGCGGTGTCGCGCGACGTCAGGGTGCAGCACCCCCGCGTCCAGCACCGCGCCGGCGAACTGCGCGTCCGACAGGCATCCGAGGTGCAGACCTTTGAGGAAGGCCAGCAGCGCCAGCGGGTCGGGCAGCGCCGCCGGAGAGGATAGCCGCGCGTCCGGCAGCGCGGCCTCCAGCCAGTCCACGTCCGTCGGGTCGCCGAATCGCGCCAGCGCCCGCGGCAGGCTGTCCTGCGGCGCCGCGCGCCCGGCGAGGGCATCAGGGGTCGCCATCAGCAGCGCGCCCGCCAGCAGGCGGTGCGCGCGGGAGATAGCCGGATCATCCAGCCAGCTCATCAGCACCGCGGCCGTGAGTCGCTCCCGCAGCCGCTCCGCCTTCCGCAGCCGCTCGGTGCGGGCGGGCAGGCCGCGCAGCGCGCGCAGCCCCTCTTCGACCAGCGCCGGCAGCGGGCGGCATGGCCCCAGCAGCGCGCCGGCGTCATCCGGCAGGTTGCGCCTATCGCATGGCGGCGAAACATTTTCCCGGTGGTTGGTGTCAGACATGGCAGCCCTCGCAATGGCAGGGGTATGATATGCCGCCGGCGACCGGTTGGCAAGGGGTCTCGGCGTTTGCCGACGTCCTCTACCGCCGTTCGTTGCTCCGCGGGGAGTGCGCCGTCGGGCAGGCCGTCGGGTCACGAAAAACCCTTGACATCACTTACCGGGAGGGAGTAGAGTATCTCACGCAGTAATGCGTCTCATTGGGCTGTGCGGCATGGGCTGAGCGCCATGCGACCGGGAGCCCCTCCGGCCAGGTTATTCCAAGGCGACTTCGTGGAACTCATGTGCGCGGCATCGCGTGTCCGGGGTCGCCGGTCCGCGAAGCACTGTTTTCGTCCAGTTATTGAATGGGAAGGGAAAGACCTTGTCTGTCACCACTGTGTCGAATCAGGAGACCACCAGTGCTCCCCAGCAGGAGACGCGACGGGGTCTGACACTGCGCTCCTTTGTCATCGCCGTTTTCGCCCTGCTGTTGCTCGGCATCTGGGTGGAATACGAAGAACTCTACAATCTCTACGGCGGACCGCTCACGGAGAACGCGCCCCCCAACGGCGCGGTGGGCGTCATCCTCATCCTGCTGGCGCTCAGCGCGCTGCTCTACCTGCTGCGGCGTCCCTTGCGGCTGGCCACCGCCGAGCTGGTGTTCATCCTCGCCGCGCTCTTCGTCGCCGCGCCGCTCATGACCCAGGGGATGTGGCACCGCATCCCCGGCCTGCTCGCGTCAATCCCGCACAACGAGGATTTCAAGTCCTACGAGAGCCTGCCCCCGATGCTCTGGCCGCATGGCGGCAACCTCGCGCCCAGCCCCTTCAACGGCGAGGCGACGCTGGGGGGCATCGCGCAAAAAGGCACGGGCGCGCTGGCGTGGACGGACGAGCCCTGGCCGCATCGGACGAAAACGCTGGCCTGCCCCACGCTCGTCAACACCGGGGCAACCGACCGGACGTATCTGGAATTACGCCTGAATAAAATGGCGGGCGCGCGCACGCTGCTGGTGCCGGGGGAAAATTTCCTCTTCTCCTGCCTGGTGAAGACGGACGGCGGATTACAATCCGGCTCCTCCTACTTCGTGACCATGCAGGCGGACGACGGCGCCGAACACACCGTCATTTTGAGTTCGACGCCGACTAGCCCCACCTTCGCGCTGCGGCAGGGCTTTCAGCGCATCGGCAAGTGCCCGGTGCAGATACCGGTCACCCTGGAGGAGACGCTCACCTTGCGCATCGGCCTCACCGGCCCCGGCAAGCTCACCGTGCAGGACGTGCAGTTCTTCAACTCGCAGGCGATCGAAGGCCTCTATACCGGCGTGAAGGTGCGCCGCGCCTCGCACTACGGCGACCTGGGGCCGGGCGAGCGGGACTTCACCCTCCGCCGCCCGGACAACCTCTTCTCGTTTACCGGGCTGGGCTATCTGGTCGCCGGGTTCATTCCGCTCGGACAGTGGTTCTGGCCGGCCATTGCCTGGACGCTGCTCATCGGCGCGCTCTTTCTGGGCTTCCTGGGCTTCAACGTGCTCATGCGCCGGCAGTGGGTGGACAGCGAGCGCTTCACCTTCCCGATGAACATCCTGCCGCGCCAGCTCTTCGCCGAGGAGACGGATGCG
>JAKPKV010000005.1 GCA_029553475.1 Armatimonadota bacterium | reverse complement strand
GCCGGTCTCGCCGGAGTCGGTGTATTCGCCCTTGGTGAAATCCCACGCGAGCCACTTCACTTCCGCCCTGGCAAGCTCATCCTCGCCGCTTGCCGCGAGTGACTCGGTCAACTCGAACGCCCGGTAGACCCGCGGCAGCGGCGCGATCGGATGCTCCCGCAGCATCGGCTGCGCCGGCGCAGCCTCGCCGCGCCGCGTCTGCCGCACGATCCGGATCGCCGTCTCCGGCGCGAGCGCTACCGGCTGGATTCTACTCACCGCGCACCCCCTACGCCGGCCGCTCCTCGAAGAACACGGTCACCACGAGGCCCTGCGCCTGCGTGCCGGTCCCCGTCGCGCTCACCACGACCTCGAACACGTCGCCGGCGGCGTAGTCGTCTTTCGCCGCATCGAGCACCGCGGCAACGGCCGTCCGTACTGCGGTCGCGCTATTGATCTCCAGCGCCGCCGTCAGCACCGACGCGAACGCCCCGCCGCCGCTCGATTTCTTCAGGTCGACGGTCACCGTGTTGTCGCCGGTGATCGCCGAGTCGATCGCCGCCTCGACGCTCGCGACGATGCCCGCGTATTTGGCGATGTGGATCAGCTCGGTCTTGGCCGCCACGTCCGCGCCGGCGGCCTGCCGGTGGTCCTTGGCGAATCGCGCCACCACCTTCGCCGCCGGGATCAGTGCGCCCGGCTTCAGCGCAGCCTCATCGATCGTGCTCGCCGGCAGGTCCACCACGCCGGCAAACGTCCAGCGGCCGCTCATCACGCGGTCCACGTCGTCTCGGATTACACTACCCACACTACACCTCCTTACCAAGCGATGTTCAGCAGCGGCAAATCAAGCGGCGCAAACGGCATCGGGTGGCACACCTCGAACGCCAGCGTCACCGGACTCCCGCCGGGATTGGTGATCTCCAGCGGCAACCCGGCGCCGTCGAGCAGCACGTCGTGCGCGACCGGCGCGCCGGTCGCATCCGTAATCCACCCCACGCCCGCCGCGGGCGTCGAGTACGATGGAATCCCGCCGTCGGCCGTGGCCAGGCGGTGCGTGCCCTGGTCGAGCCGCTCACGCTTCCAGCCGTCTGGGTTCACGTGGATTTCCATGCGGATTTCGTAATAGGTCCCGATCTGATCCACGCGCCGATTGCCTCCCGGCGGAGCCACCATCAGCAGCGTCCCCGGCGGCATCCCCCAGGCGTAGTCCGCATTCACGGCCCCGCCGTAGGCGGCCCACGTGGCCGGGCTGTAGTAGCGCACCGATCGTGTCACCTCGATCGCCAGGCGGTACCGCGTCACTTCCTCGCGCGGCTTGAACGGCTGCCCCGCACTGTTGGCGATCGGCGCGCCATGAATATCCTTGTCGATCGCCTCCTGGTATCCGACCCACCACATCCGCACCCCCGGCAGTGCGAACGTCAGATCGATGCTGCCGCCGGGCCACGTGCCGCTCTCCGAGCGAAGCATGGTGAATGTGCAAGTCACCCGCCAGAGCTTCGGGTTCTGGCGATTCCTCTGGCATCGCTGCTTGGTGCAAACGGCCCCGTAGTCCGTTTCGTTGCCCTTGGCGAACACGGTCAGCGCACCAGGCACGGCCAGGCCGGTCTGTGGGTCTACGGCCTCCGACACAGCCTTCGGCCCGTCCGCCACCGTGTCCGTGAGCACGAGAAAAA
>JAKPKV010000002.1 GCA_029553475.1 Armatimonadota bacterium | reverse complement strand
CGGCTCGCGCTACCGCTTCACCGCGTCCCATCCGCTCACGCTGCTCGAGGAGGCGCGGGGCCATCTCCGGTCGGGGCGGCGAATGAATCGGCCAGGATCTCCTCCTGCTGTCGCCCCTGCGGGGCTGTGATGTTTTGCGGGCCGGGGTCCACGGGTTCCGCTGGCGCTCCACCCGTGGCTAACGGCTTCGGTCCCTGCGGGACATGGGGATGGGGGGCGACCGGGCGCTGCGCGCGGGGTCCGCTGATGCGCCGTCCGTGGCCGGCGGGGTTGACCCTTTCGGGATGACATCATCTCCTCTACCTCGTACTCCTATCTCCTATCTGTCGCGGGCCGTCACGATAGACCGTGCCGCGTCCATCGTCGGGAACGCCACGGCGGGCGTTCCCTACCAGCGGTCGGTGCGCAGAGCAAGATACATCGTGACGGCCCACTACAATTAGCGATAAGCGATGGCAAGAAAAAGCGCCCTCCTCGCGGACCGAGGAGGGCGCCGTGATGCGGATATCGCGGGTGCTTAGGCGGCGACGCCGACCAGCACCTTCGCCAGGTCCACCGCACTGGCGGCATCCGGGGCATAGCCATCGGCGCCGATTTCGTCGGAGAATTTCTGGGTGACCGGCGCGCCGCCGATCATCACTTTCACGTTGTCGCGCACGCCGGCGGCCTGCAGCGCATCAATCGTCTGCTTCATACCGGGCATGGTGGTGGTGAGCAGGGCGGAGAGGGCGATCACCGTCGCGCCGGTTTCCTTCACGGAGTCAATGAATTTCTCGGGGGCGACGTCCACGCCGAGGTCCACCACCTCGAACCCGTTCCCCTGCAGCATCATCGCCACCAGGTTCTTGCCGATATCGTGGAGGTCACCCTTGACGGTGCCGATGATGACCTTGCCGACCGGCTGCACGCCCGACTCCTCGAGGAGCGGCTTCAGGAGGTCCATGCACGCGTGCATCGCGCGGGCGGCGATGAGCACTTCCGGCACGTAGAACTCGTTCTTTTTGAACCGTTCGCCGACGACGGCCATCCCGGCGATCAGCCCGTTGGAGATAATGGCCTCCGGGCCGATCCCCTCGTCCAGGGCTTCGCGCGTCAACTCGACGGCAGGGCCCTTTTTCCCCTTGATGATGTTGTCGGCGAGAGCTTGCAGATCAACAGCCATAGTATCGTCTCCTCTGCATGTCGAAATCATGCTGAATTGTCCCCGGGTGCGCATGCCCGGGCAAACTGCCAGTAGGATAGCAATTTACCACACCGTTGGCAACACTTTCCAAACGAAATTCTGAAAAAAATACGAAACCGGTGGGCGTCACGCGTGATGCTCACCCGAAACGCTCGCTGACGTCCGGGTGCGCGCCGCGCAGGAACGCTTCGCCGGTCATCGGGCGTTTCCCGGCGGGCTGCAGGTGATGAATCACCAGCACCCCGCCCCCCGTCGCCACGCGCAGCGCGCCCCCCGCCGCGAGCAGCATGCCGGCGGGGGCGTCCGTCGTTTCGCCGGCCGGCTCGGCCGCCAGCAACTTCACCGGCTGCCCGCGAAAGGTGGTCAGCGCCGCCGGCGCCGGCGCCAGCGCGCGGATATGGCGCCAGATGGCCTCTGCCGACTGTGTCCAGTCCACGACCCGTTCGTCCTTACGGATGATGGGGGCGAAGGTGACCTGCGCGGGATCCTGGGCGATGCGCGGGGCGTCGCCGGCGGCGATGGCCGGCAGCCAGCGCAGCAGCAGACCGGCGGCCAGCTCGGCTAGGCGAGCAGACAGCGTACCGCCGGTGTCCTCCGGCGTGATCGGTGTCTCCGCGCAGGCGATGATATCGCCGGCATCCATCTCGCGCACCATCCACATGAGGCAGACGCCCGTCGTCGCCTCGCCATGCCACAGCGCGCGCTGAATCGGCGCGGCGCCGCGATATTTCGGGAGCAGCGAGCCGTGCAGATTCACCGTGCCCAATGGCGGCAGCGTGCGCAGCGGATCGGGGAGGAATTGTCCGTAGGCGGCGACGATGCTCAACTCCGGCGCCAGCGCGCGCACGGTGTCCAGGAACGCCGGGGCGCGGCAGGACTCCGGCTGCAACACCGGCAGGCCGGCCGCCAGCGCCGCCGTCTTCACCGGGGGGGGGGTGAGCTGTCCGCCGCGCCCGGCGGGCCGGTCGGGCTGCGTCACCACCCCGACTATCGGGTCACCGCGCGCGATGAGCGCCGTCAACGCGGGAATGGCGAAGGTGCTGGTGCCGAAATAGAGGATGCGCATGGTCGCCTCCGTGATAACACATACCCGTCCGTGACCGGTCGCGGTAGAGACGAGCAGTCCCGCGCACGCGATGGACGAACATTTTACGCGCGCAGCGCCAGCTCACGCGCGCGCCAGCTCACGCGCGAAGAAGTGATAGGCATCTTCGCGCGTGGTGGGGCGCTCAATCAGTTCGCCGTCGGCAGCGGATTCGCCGGTGACCCAGCGGAAGGTGGCGGGATCGGCGCGTTCAGTGAAGATGATGCCGTCCAGGTGGTCAATCTCGTGCTGCATCGCGCGTGCCCACAGGCCCTCGCCGGAGAGCGTCACCTTTTTGCCGCGCGCGTTCTGCCCCTGCACGGTGACGCGCAGCGCGCGGGTCACGTCGGCATGCAGGTTCGGCAGACTCAAGCAGCCTTCCACGCCGGTCTGACTGCCGTCGGCGGCGATGATGCGCGGGTTCATGAGCGGGACGAAGCGCTCGTCGGTATCCACGACGATGATGCGCAGCGAGACGCCGACCTGCGGCGCCGCCAGCCCGACGCCGTGCGCGGCATACATGGTGTCGCGCATCTTCAGCAGGAACTCGGCGAGTTCCGGCGTCACGCGCTCCACCGGGGCGGCGCGCTTCAGCAGCACGGGATGCGGATACGGTAAAATTTGTAATGGACTGCTCATCGTCACGCTGTGCTCCCACCGCGTACCGCGGTGCGATCATTCTTCCCGCCGCTCCCGCGGAACAGTCCGCGGGGACATCACTAATATGATACTATATATCGCGACCATCCACAAGGCATGTACCCCGCCGCGCCGCAGGGCAAACGAACCGGCTTCCCCCGGGGGCTGCCCGGCCGCGAGCGCCAGCAGCAGGGCGGCCAGCGCGGAGGCGGCGAAGGCCGCGAGCCCGGCAACCAGGAGATTGCGCGCGGAGACCCAGCGGGTGAGCAGGCCGGCGCCCAGGCCGGCGCCCAGCGTGAGCAGTGCGATCAATGCCAGGGCTGGCCCGCCGGCGGCGCTGGCGAGCAGGGCGGCGCCGGCGCCAACCAGCAGGCCGGTCACCGGTCCGCCGGCCAAGCCGGCCGCCAGGGGAAGGAGAAAGAGCGGACCGGGCGCGCCGCCGCCCAGCGCGCCTTCCACGCCGGCGGCCAGCCATAATGCCGCTCCCCAGGCCAGCCCCGTCTGCCATCGCATCGCGGCATCATGCTACCAGAAGCCCGCCGGTTTGCCAACTCACTCCCACGGGGCGCGCGGCAGCTCCCGCGGCGGGTCGGTCGGCGTGTGCGGCGGCGTGAACTGGGCCTGGGCCTTGTACCATTCTTCCACTTCATCCGTGGGCGGCGGCAGCGCATCAGGCGGGCGCTGGGATGGCAACAGCTCCTCAAAAATGTCCTCGACCTCGCGCAGGCGGCGGATATGCTGCCAGCGCTGGAGGTAAACGTAGAGCAGGAAGAGTTGCAGGACCACCTGCAGGGCGATGGCGTGCAGCATCGCCTCGACCGGCTCATAGTGGAACGCGAGCAGGCTGGTGCCGGCAATGATCAGGCTGCCGATGACCATGCCGACGATGTCCGGCGTGGTATAGAGCGGGAAGCGCTGCAGCCGGCGCACCACCAGGCGGAGGTAATCGAGCGCGCGAAAGCGGTCCTTTTTCGCCAGCTCCGGCAGCAGGCTCAACCATTCCGACTGCGCGATCTCGCCGCAATAGATATTGGCGGTGCTCACCACCGCCAGGTTCCAGCGCGTACGCGCGTCATCGGGGTCGCGGAAGAGCTCCACCTGGTAGGCGTACGCGGGGGAGGAGGCGCGCGGACCAAAGATGATGACCAGCACGAGCACCAGCGCGGGCAGGATGGAGATGAGGATGAGCGTCACCTCTGGCGAGAGCGTGCCGAGTGTCCAGCCGCGCACATTGATGGCATAGAGGCTGCCCAGGCCTATGAGGAAGATGACGCTGGTCATCACCAGGAACGGGATGAACGGGATGGGCGATGCCCAGAGCGGCTCGTTCACGCGCGCATGCCGAATGCGGTCGGCGTAGAGCGGCATCGTCGGCGGGTACGAGATCCCTGCGTTCACAGCCATGCGAGTGTGTCCTTTCGCGAGTGCGTACTCTATTATACGCGGTTTTTCCGGAATGGCTACTCACCGACCCTGGCAGACGCAGCGCGGGGCGCTCCAGCCGAAAAAATTGCCGCTGTCGCGAAAAAAACCGCGAAAACCCCCTTGACGCTGCCGGGCCTTTTGGATATGATTCTCCTCGCGCCCGGATGGGACGCCGCACACGCCGGCCTCGTGATGGCCTGGCCGTGAAAAAGATGGCAAAGAGGCTTGACAGGATGCCAGCGCATGTGCGAGAATTAAAACCCTGCGCGGGGTAACTCGGCAGGACGTCAGGGCACCTTGACAACTGAACAGTGTTTAGTGACGCGTTGTAACTCGAGCTTGGGGGCTTGGTTGGTCAAGTCGGCGCGGGGTCTCGTGAGGGGGCTCGCGCTATCAGGTATCCACTTGGTGGAGAGTTTGATCCTGGCTCAG
>JAKPKV010000001.1 GCA_029553475.1 Armatimonadota bacterium | reverse complement strand
CGGCTCGCGCTACCGCTTCACCGCGTCCCATCCGCTCACGCTGCTCGAGGAGGCGCGGGGCCATCTCCGGTCGGGGCGGCGAATGAATCGGCCAGGATCTCCTCCTGCTGTCGCCCCTGCGGGGCTGTGATGTTTTGCGGGGCCGGGGTCCACGGGTTCCGCTGGCGCTCCACCCGTGGCAAACGGCTTCGGTCCCTGCGGGGCATGGGGGTGGGGGGCGACCGGGCGCTGCCCGCGGGGTCCGCTGATGCGCCGCCCGCGTCGGCGCCGGCCGATTCCCGTGGGGCGCCCCCGGTCAAGATGGCGAAGTGAGGCACAGCGTGACGACCCACTACACTTAGGGATTAGGGATTGGGCGCGCGCTACAGGACGACCCCCCAACCCCTAACCCCTACCAGCGGTCGGTGCGCAGAGCACGAGACAGCGTGACGACCCACTACACATAGGTTCACGCGCGCCCCGCCCTCACTCGCCGCCGCAGATGCGCGCTTTCGTGAGGTAGAGCGTGTTCAGCTTATGGAAGGCCACCGCTGGGCGCAGCGGCCGCAAATACGGCACCGTGCTGGAATATTTTATCTCTCCGTTTACCGCATAGATCAGCAGACCGGCTTTGCGCTCGATGCGGCATACTGTATTCGGATAATCCGAAGGCGTGGCCCAGACTTGATTGCTCGTGAAGCCGGGCGTCGGGCAGTAATAGCTCCGGATACTCTGGTTATATAAGGCGCAGGTGATCTGGTCATAGCTCGTGCAGGTGGTGCCGTACATCAGCCCGGCCATGATATTGGATGCGCCGTTACTGAAGGCCCACTCGAACCAGCCGTCGCCGTAGATCACCGTGGTGCCGACGGCGCTGCACGACCCCCAGCCCGACGTATTCACGGTCGGCTTGACCGTGCTGCCCTGGTCCGGCGTGGTGTATTCGCCCACCGTGTTCGTCAGGTTGGTCCACACCACGTCTTTCACCTCGGTGTTGAGGACGACGGTCAGCCCTTTGAGCGCCAGCCCCATGTAGTGCGAGGCGCCGTCCTTGAAGGGGACGACTTCGACGTGGCCGTCGAGGCAGGCGACGTTCGCCGCGGTGTTGTGCCGGCCGTCCACGTTCACCTCGTCTTCGAACTGGGTGATGCAGTAGGGAGGATCCAACTGCTCGGCCTTGAGGGTGGGGATATCCGCCACCGTCACCATCCCGGTGGGGTCGGGGATATCGCCGAGCGCCATCCCCATGAGGAAGCGGTTGAAGCCGTATTCCGGGGCGGCGTTCGTGCCGCGGCCGGTGAGCGACGGGCAATCATACAGCGTCGGTTCGTTGTAGGACTTCAAATATGTCGCCCACGCCAGGTCGGAGGCGGGGAAGACCCGCTCATCGTGGTCCTGAATATACATGGATACGGCGATCATGATCTGCCGGATATTGTTCATGCAGGAGGTCTGGCGGGCTTTTTCACGGGCTTTGGCAAAGACCGGGAAGAGGATGGCGGCCAGGATCGCGATGATCGCGATCACCACCAGGAGCTCAATCAAGGTAAAACCACGAGGCGTGTTCATCGGGACTGCTCCTTTCAGGGCTACTCGGCGCCATACATCCGGCACTTGGCGACGAAGGCGCCGCCTCTCATATAGACAGCGGCGCGCAGCTCGCCGGAGGTGATGCCGGCGACCTGCGCGGTGGTGGTGTACTTCACCACGCCGTCCACCTGGTAGGTGATGGCGGCGCCTTTGCGCTCCACCCGCAGCAGCGATCCGAGATACGCGTTCAGGTTGTTGCCGGCGGCGTCTTTCACGTTCGTCATGCTGACGCCCGGCCCGTAATACACCTGCAGCGGCCCGGTCTGGTAGAAGGCGACGTCGAGATCATAACCGCTCAACGTCGTGCGCGACGCTTTGACGAAGCCGATCATCACGTCGGCCGCGTTGCCGGTATCGGCGCGCCACTCGAACCAGCCGTCCCGCTTGATGACGCTCTGGCTCACCGAGCCGCAGCTCCATTGCCCGTTGATGGGCGTCAACGCGGAGATTTTGCTGCCCGCGCCCGGAATAGGGGCGTCAATCTTCACGTTAGCGTTCGGCGTCCAGTCCACGTCCTTGATGAAGAGCAGGTTGATCTGCCAGTTGCGCTCGGCGAGGGCGGTTGATGGCGTCACGCCGCTCTTCACCGGCAGGTAATCCATGTGGCCGTCGAGGAACCCGAGCACCGCGCCGCCGTTGTGGCGGGCATCCAGGTTCGGCTCGGCGCCCGAGGCCGCGGACAGCGTGTAGGGCGGCGCGGTGGCGGCGGCGCCGCTCATCACCAAATCGCCGGTGGCGATGAAGAGGTCGGCATACTTCATGTCGCCCAGCGACTTGCCCAGCAGATTGACGTTGAAGCCGTATTCGGGCGCGGTGTTGCTGCCCTTGCCGGTCTTCGTGGGACAGTCGTAAATGCTCGCTTCGTTGTAGCTCGCTAGGTGGGCAGACCAGGTGCCGGTCGCCGGCATCAGCGTCTCGCCGTGGTCCTGGGCGTACATGGAGATAGCGATGCCGATCTGCCGCTGGTTGTTCAGGCAGGAGTTCGTGCGCGCCTTCTCGCGGGCTTTCGCGAACACCGGGAAGAGGATGGCGGCGAGAATCGCGATGATCGCGATCACCACCAGGAGCTCGATGAGGGTGAACCCCGCGCGGCGGCGGGTCCCCCGGCTCTGTAGATGAGACATACCCGTACACTCCTTTCTAAGCATGACGTGGCATGACCAACACGAAAGGGTCCAGGAATTACATGTTCTCGGAAGTCAGCGGGCGAAAAACCGGATACCTGGCGTCCCGCTAAACGTGAATGCGGCGCGCTGGGCCCCCGATGGCTGCTGTCTGGCGGCGGTAGAGGGGATATTGGGGGACAAATGCTTGCAATACTTGACGAAAAAGCCGATACCGAGTATGCTGATTTCCGGAAACATGTAATTTTCGGAACCATCCGCGCCGGCACGACCGCATCAACCCGCCCAGGCGTCACGAGAGGGTTCGCGTATCCTTCGTACTCGTGCTCGTGCTCATCGGAGCGCGGACATCCTGTCCGCCCACCTCTCCCCCCCGCCCCTCCCCTGAGCGGGGAGGGGAGCACCGGATCTGCACACCCATCACTCCCCCTTCCCGCTCAGGGAAGGGGGGGTAGGTGTGACATCAATCGGCGACATGCTGACAGGACTGAACGGTTACTCGCCATTTACCGGGGCCGCGGAGTGCATGCTCCGACCCCAGAACAAACGTCAGTCCCGGCCGGCAGGCGGTGGAGACCTGGATCGGCACATTCACACGGTGATCGCCCGCTGGATCGCCGCGATGAAGTACTGGTAATCATCCCAGGAGATGTCCGCCGAGACGGAGTGGTCAATGGCGGGGAGGTAGCCGCCTTCTTCGATGAGCGGGCGGTTGCGGGCGAGCTCGGCGTCTATGGCGGCGGGGCCTTTGGCGATCTCGCGCTTGTCGAGGCCGCCGATCAGGCGCAGCTCGCGGCCATACTCCCGGCGCAGCGCCGTCGGCACCATGCTGGCGGCCACTTCGCAGGGGGCGAGACAATTGATGCCGGCCTCCAGGTAGTCGGGGATGAAGAGGCGGATATCGCCGTCGCTGTCGTACCAGGTGAGGTCAACGCCCAGGCTGCGCGCCAGCGCCATCACCCGGCGGTCGCGCGGCAGGATGAACTCGCGGAACATCGCCGGCGAGATGAGCGGGCCGGTCTTGTAGGCGATATCCTCGCCGAAACCGATGACGTCCACCCGGCCGTGGGCGGCGGCGCGCCGCAAGCCCTCCAGCGCCACCGTGCAGTAACGCTCGAACAGCTCGTCCACCAGCTCCGGGGCGTCGTAGAAGAGGTAGCTGGCGTATTCCACCCCGGCCAGCGAGCGCAGCGTCCAGTAGTAGCAGCCGCCGTCCACCACGATGAGCGCGTCCGAGGCGTTCGCCGCCGCCACCTTCTCCGCCCAGTCCGCCGGGAAGCGGGCGTTCACGTCGTCCACCAGATAGTGCTCGTCCAGCACGCGGCGCAGGTCCTCCGGCGTCTTCACCGGAAAATCCAGCCACTCCGGCATGGAGGTATGGTCCTTGAAATCGCGCACCGTGCGGCCGTAGCCGTCTATGGAGATGCGCACGGTCTCCGTCTCCTCCAGCGTGCGCTCGTCGTAGCGCGGGTAGAGGCCGGTGTTCGGGCTGATATTCACCGTCGGCAGCGACGCCACGCCCAGATACGCGTGCGGATTGGCCCCCGCCGGCAGCCCCTCGCGCCGCCAGCGCGTCAGCGTATCCGGCCACGGCCCCACCAGGTGCAGCGGGCGGCGGTCCACCGGCTGATAGCGCATGGTGGCAAGAAAGCGATCACGTTCGGTCATCGGGTGCTCCTCGGCAGGCGCGATGCCCGGATAATTCGCGGCGGCGGGGGGCGGTTCCTGCCATCATCCCCGGATGTGGATCCTTTCCGATGACGATGACGATTTCGATGACGATTTCGATGGGGGTCACGCGGGGCCGGGGGCCCAGGTGGCGTGGGTCTGGAGCCAGCGGGCGATGGTGGCGCGGGTGACGATGCCGGCCATGCGGCCGTCGGCGGTGACGAAGACGCTGTCGGCGTTGTGTTTCGCCATGCGGCTGGCGGCGTCCCAGGCGTCATCCTCCGGGTGCAGCACGCGCTCCTCGGCGAGGGGGCGCATGATGTCCGCCACCACGCGGCGCTCCCATTCCTCGCGCGGCAGGGCGCGCACGTCCTCCACGGCGACCATGCCGATGATCGCCCCGTCGTGTTC
This sequence comes from Armatimonadota bacterium, assembly GCA_029553475.1. Taxonomy (GTDB): domain Bacteria; phylum Armatimonadota; class Hebobacteria; order CAIYQO01; family CAIYQO01; genus JAKIYB01. Next base: position 6,745 of record JAKPKV010000001.1, on the reverse strand, counting down.
CACCGGGAAGCTGGACGCGGACTCGCGCAGGAAGTAATCGGTCACCAGGCGCTGCACTGAGAGCGCGGGCGGCACGGCGGTGACCTCGGGATTCATCACGTCGGCCACCGGCACGCGCGCCAGCGTCTCTTTGAGCACCGTCTGCTGATAGCTGTTGCGCGCGGCGCTGACGAGGAACCAGCCGATGAGCGCGAACCAGATGCTGGCGAAGGCGCGCAGCGGGGGATAGACGAGACTGCCGACGCCGAGGGCGATGAGCAGCCAGCCGAATCCCTGGCCGGTGAGGGCGGCGATCCAGGTGGCGCGGCGCAGGCTGCCGGTGAGCTTCCACAGCCCGGCGCGGAAGACGCGGCCGCCGTCCAGCGGGAAGCCGGGCAGCATATTGAAGACGGCGAGCACGAGATTGATGAACCAGAGATAGTTGAACGACGCCAGCAGCAAGCGATTTTCCGCCACCGCCGCCGCCAGCGCGACGCCGAAGAAGACGACGGCGATGAGCACGCTGGCCAGCGGGCCGGCGATAGCCATTTTGAACTCGTCCCACGGCGAGCCCGGCTCGTCCTCCATCTGCGCCATGCCGCCGAAGATGAAAAGCACGATATTATTCACCGGGATGCCGGCGCGGCGGGCGATGAACGCGTGGGAGAGCTCATGGAAGAGGACCGACGCGAAGAAGAGCAGCGCCACCATCACCGCGCTGCTCCAATAGGCGAGCGCCGTCATGCCGGGGGCTACCAGCGGCAGGTACGCGCTGGCGAGCAAAAACGCGATGAGCGCGAAGATGATGAACCAGCTATAATCCAGGCCGATACGGATGCCGCCGATGCGTCCCAGCGTGATGCCACCATGCGATGCCATGTCATGTCCCTCGTTTCCGCCGTCCCATCCCGGCTATGCCCGCGCCGCCGCCGGCGAAAACGGGGGTCTTGTGCGGATTCCGCCGGCGCGCCCGCCTGGGAGATTCCGCCGAATTTCGGGTACAATAGGGATGATCGCCCCACGGGGAGGCGCGGACCGCGCTCCCCCGGCGAGGCCCTGGCCGTGGGCGCCACTGATACGATCAGCGCTGCCGGAGACCGGATCACGCGGAAACGCGCCGGCGCGGATCATGAACGAGTTTTCACAGAAGGGATTCCCATGCGCATGCGTGCCGTGCTGTTGTATCTGGCGCTGCTGGCGCCGATCGTGTATGCCGGGGAGCTGCCGACGGCGCTGTTTGCGCGGACGCCGGCGGCGGGCGGGCGCGACCTGCTGGCGCCGCGGGGGGTGGCGATCGCGCCGGCCACGCCGGCCGCGTCGCCGGTGCTGTACGTGCTGGACGGGGCGCTGCGCGAGGTGGTGACGTTTGCGCTGCCGGGCGAGGCCCGCGGCGCGCGGCACGGCCAGCGCATCGCGCTCATGGCGCTGGGACTGCCGGACGACCAGCCGCTGCCCGCCGACCCGCTGCTGCCCATCCCGCAGCTGGCGGTGAGCGGCACCGAGGCGTTTTTGCTGACGCTGGACCGCCCGTCGCGGTCGCTCACCATCACCGCGGTGGATGGCGACGCGCCGCCGCGCACGGTGACGCTGCCCGACCACGCCACGAACGGCGCGGTGGCGCTGGACGCCGCGGGGCGCGCCGTGGTGGCGGCGCTGCGCGCGCACGGCAACGGCCTGGAGCTGGTGCTCTCGCGGGAGGAGGGCAAGGCGTTCGTCACGCTGGCCACGCTGAAGGATCCGTGCGCGGGGCAGACGAAGCACCTGGCGCTGACCGGCTTCGCGCTGGGGGCGGACGGGCGGCTGGCCATCGGCCTGGCGCAGGGCGGCGTGCCCGCCTACGCGTTCACGCGGAGCTGGCTCATCCAGGGGATGCTGCGCGACGGCGCGGTGACGCGCGACCTGCAGCTCACCCATCACTTTTCGCTCCTCGACGGGCGGGGGAAGCCGCTGGACCGTTTTCGCGCCCACCTGGAGCTGGCCGGGCGCCACGGGTACCCGGCGAAGGGCTGCGTGCCGTTATTCACCGCGCTGGAGCTCGCCGCCGATGACATCGTCATCAGCGGCGGGCACACGCTGGACCCGTTCCTGCGCGTCTATGACCGCCTGGGCGGGCTACGCGCGTCATGGCCGCGCCGGGGCGTGGGCGGGCAGCACCTGGCGGTGCTGCCGGGGGCGAACACGCCGCGCCTGTTCGCCGCCAACCCCGCGGCCTCGCGGGTGGACGAGCTGGCGCTCGACGGGCGGCTGATCGGCAGTCTCGGCGCGCCGCTGGCCTACCGGCTGCGCGACGTGGCGGCGCTGGCGGCGGATGCGGGCGGGGTCTACGTCGCGACCCGCGGCGAGGAGGGGGGGCGCCTGCTGCGCTTCACCGCGGCGGGGGCGCTGGCCTGGGCGCGGCCGCTGGCGCCGCCGGCGGGGATGGAGAAGGCGATGCCGTACCTGGCGTCGCTGGGCAATGAGCGCGTCTTCCTGGGCTGGCGGCAGCCGGACGCCGACGGCGTGGGGATGGTGGAGGTGGTGCTGGAGGACGGCGCGCGCGGGGTGCCGCTCTGGCGCGAGGCGTGGACGGGCGCGGCCGCTTCGACGGCGGCGCTGAATCCGACGCCGCTGGTGGCCGGGCGCAATGGGCGGCTGTACGTGCAGCGGGAGACGAAAGAGGGGGCGCGGGTGCAGGCGTTCTCGCCCGCCGGCGCGCTGATGCAGACCTTCCCGGCGGCGGTGGGCGGCGTCTCCGCGGCGCTGACGGACAGCACGCTGGCGTGGGTGCATCCCGATGAGCACGGCCTCCTCCTGACGCAATACTCCGCGCAGGGCGCGCAGACGGGATGGAAGCGCCTGCGCCCGCAGCCGACGCCGCTGGTGGTGACGACCACCGACCGGCCGTGGGCATGGGAGCCCGCCTCCGGCACGCTGCTGCGCATGGACAACACCCTCACCATCGTGGAAGACCTGCGCGTGCTCGCGCCGAACGGCGCGCGCGTGACGGCGGCGGCAGTGGCGGGCGACCGCGCGGGGCGGCTGTATTTCGCGGCGGACGAGCAGATTCTGGCGGGGGAGTATCGGCCGTGAGAGGGGTTAGGTGTAGCGGGCCGTCACGATGTACCTTGCTCTGTAGTCCGCGCCCTCCGCGGCGCGTGGTGACCAAAATTCGACACCGTGTCCGACAACACTGGCTATCACCCCTTCGGGGTTACCGTCGGAGCCGTACCCGATACCCACGGGTTCCGCTACGCTTCACCCGTGGCTAGCAGCCTGCGACCCTTCGGGTCTCTGTTCCCCGATCACCCCCTTACCTCCAGTGCTTCTCCGCATACGTCACCAGCTCCCGCGCCTCCGCTTCCGATGGCGCGCCCCAGGTGTAGAGGTACAGGCCGCGGGGGCCGCCGCAGGCGCGGACGGTGGCGTCCATGCGCGCGGGGTCGAAGGGGCCCATGAGCAGCAGGCTCTTGCCGCCGGCGAGGGCGCGCTGATAGAGGGGATACCAGTCGGCGCTCCAGACATCCTCGGCGCCGGCGCCGGGGGTCCACTGGATGGCGTTCAGCTCCTCGATGGCGATGAGGTTGTCGAGGTGCGGGATGGCGGTGGGGCCGTCCCAGTGGTAGACGGTGAAGTCGAGCCGCCGGCACATCGCGCGCAGGCAGGGCGACTGGAACTCGGCGAACATGGCGGGGGAGATCATGGCGGCGAAGTCGCACTGCAGCTTCGCCGTGCGCCCCGGCCCCCACACCTGGAAGGCGGTGAAGGAGACGCCGCCGTCGTCGGCCTTGCAGAGGTCGTAGCAGCGGTCGTAATAGGTGAAGTAGAGGTCGGTCACCCGGTCCATGCAGGCGTGCACCCACGCCGGCTTATCCACCAGGTCAAACAGCAGCGCGTCATTGCCGCGCAGCGAGGCGACGATGTCCAGCCCTTCCACCAGATCGGGGATATTCGCCATGAAGCGGCCGTCGCCCGCCGCGCGCAGCGCCGCCAGCAGCGCCTGGTGCCGCACCCAGACGGCGTTGTCGGAATCGTACGCCGGCAGCGCGCCGTCCGCCGCCGGCGGCCAGGGGTGGAACCAGATGGTGTCCCACGAGTACCCCGGCGCGGAGCCGAGATAGAGGGCGAGGCTGCCCGGCCCGAGATCCATGGAGGCATTGGGGAACGCTTCGCCGAGCCAGAGGTGCTCGGCCATGAACTGCTCGGTCTGCGCGAGGCGCGTCTCGGCGCTGAAGTAGTACTCCTCCGGCGTCATCCCGCTGATATCCGGCGCCGGCGGCACCGCGCCCGGATCGTCCTTCTTCACGATCACGCCCAGGCAGGGCCGGTCCAGCGGCTCATGCCGCCACCACGCCAGCATGCGCTGGCGCGCCTCCAGCCAATCCGGCTTCAACGACAACGCACCGGGAACAGCACCCATGCGAACCTACCTTATCGAAAAGTCTGCAGAACGGTGTTCGGCGACGGTGGGGAGGATTCCTCCCTACTCGTCATCGTACTCGTACTCGTCATCGTCATCGCCAGGTCGATGCTCACGCCAAGGCGCTGAGGGGCAACGGCGCAAAGAGTTTTTTTGTCGTGCGTGCGCACGACGGATGCCGGAGCCGTGCACAGCACACGCCACGCCACCCGGCATAATCCCTGGGGTCGGCTGCTAGATCACGCCGGCTGAACCACGTTTGCGCGCTTCCATCGCTTTCCGGGCCCACCTCTGCCTCGCATTCTGCGATGCTGGCGCCGACATCCCTGTCCGCGCTGGTATTTGTGCGGTCTGTTCCACGGGTCGCTTCTCGCCACTGCGTGGCTGGATTCCGCATCCATGCGGAATTGACCAAACGATGGCCTTGCGCAAACGCGGTTCCGTCGTGATCTAGGCACGGCTCGCGCCAAAACCCCCGCTGATTTCCCCACGGCTATTCAGTGTTCACCAATATGCAATAGTCACGATGAAAGACCTTGACGACTGAAAAAGTCGGGGGTATCGTGAGAGTGGATCACCGGTGGTACTTTCACAATCCGGAGGAACGTTGATGGGAACCCATGCGCGACCATCGTCCGAGGAGGAGCTGCTGTCCCTTGAGGAGGCGGCGGATATGCTGAGCGTGAGCAAATCCACGCTCTACCGCATGATTGATCGCCGGGACGTCAAAGGCAGCAAAGTGGGGCGCCAGTGGCGCTTCAGCCGGGCCGATCTGCGGGCCTACCTCGACCGCGGGCCGCAGGCCGTGGTACTCGCGACCGTGCCCGCCACCGAGGTGGATGCCCTGCTGCCGTCGTTGGCGGAAGCCTCGGAACGGCTTGACCTGCCGCTGCCGGCGATAGAGCCGACGGCGGGGGGCGAGGCCAAGCTGCAGGCCTACGTGCTGCACATCGTGCGCCTGGCCATCACCGCCGCCGCCAGCGACATCCACCTGATGCCCGCACGCCAGCACGTGGTGGTGAAGGTGCGGATTGACGGCGTGCTGCATGACCTGTGCCGCATCCCTTCCGCCGCATACCCGGCGGTGATGGGACAGGTGAAGCAGTTGGCGGAGATGAACGTGGATGAGCGCACCATCCCGCAGGATGGCCGCATCCATTTCCGGTTCGACGACCGGGATTACGACTGCCGAATCAACGTGCTGCCCACCGTTTTCGGCGAAAGCGCGGTGCTGCGCATCCTCGACCAGAGCAGCGTGCTCATCGGCGTCACCCGCATCGGGCTCACCGCCGAGGACCAGGCGCGGCTGGAACGCTGGATGCAGACGCCCGCCGGACTGGTGCTCGCGACCGGCCCCACCGGCAGCGGCAAAACGACGACGCTCTACAGTTGCCTCACCCGCATCGCCACACCAGAGAAAAATACCCTCACCATCGAGGACCCAGTGGAGTACCAGCTTCCGCACACCCGGCAGACGAGCGTGTCTCGGCGATCGGGCCTCACCTTCGCGGTGGCGCTGCGCGCCTTCCTGCGCCAGGACCCCGATGTCATCATGGTGGGGGAGATGCGCGACCTGGAGACGGCCGAAATCGTGATGCAGGCGGCGCTCACCGGCCACCTGGTGCTCTCCACGCTCATGCCCAGCAATCCGGTTGCGGCCCTGACGCGCCTCACCGACATGGGGGTCGAGCCGTTCATGGTGGGCAGTGCGCTCATCGGTGTGCTGTCGCAGCGGCTCGTTCGCAAGGTGTGCCCGCACTGCTGCGAGCCGGCGGCGTATGCCGCCGAGTTAGTGGAGCACGTGCGGGAGTTGGCGGCGCAGGGCGGCTATACCCTCCCCGCCGACGCGCAGTTCTATCGGGGCGCCGGCTGCGACCAGTGCTTCCGCCGCGGCTACCGCGGCCGCACGGGCCTCTTCAGTCTGCTGGACATGACCCAACCGATCCGTGACGCGCTCGTGCGCCGTGCCGCGCAGGAAGACATCACCCGCCTGGCAGTTGCCGGCGGCATGCGCACGTTTTTCGCCGATGGCATCCGCAAAGCCACCGAGGGCCTCACCACCGTGGACGAGGTGTTCCGGCTGACGACGACGACGGGGTAAATGCTGCCGGCTGTACCGGCGCGCCCGCCTCGTCGGCCCTCGTCCCGCGCCCTATTCGGCCCCCCTCCCCGGCCCTCCCCCTGTGCACGCAGGGCACGGGGGAAGGCTGGGAGGGAGGCCGACTCTGCGCAGCGGACACGGGGGCGTCCCGCCCGCCCGGCAAGTCGGGCGCCAGCGAAATCCGCTGCCGGCGTTGACAGGGACTATCTGCTGTGCTACACTTCTTCCCGATTCGGTGGTGCACGGCGGCCGGATCGTACTTTTTCGTC
>JAKPKV010000185.1 GCA_029553475.1 Armatimonadota bacterium | reverse complement strand
TGTGGATGGGGCCGAAGGGGGCGGGCGGGGTGATGGTGGAGAGGAGCGCCACCGGCGGCTCCAGGCCGTCCGGCACGGCGTAGCCCAGCGCGACGGCGGCGCCGCCGAGGAGGCCTTTGCTGGTCGCGCTGACGGTGACCTGGCGGGTGACCGCCGTGTGCCAGGCGTCGGTGACGGTGGCGAGGTCGCCGCCGGCGTAGCTGAGCGCCAGCAGCGCGTCGTCGGCGTCGGTCGTAATGGCGGTGAGCACGCGGGTGGCGTTCCAGACGAATTTGACGCCGTGGTTGAGTTTATCGGCCACGCGCGTCAGGCGGTATTCGTTCGTCACCTGGTCGTCATCGAAGGTCCATTGGCTCAGGTCCGTGCCGGTGATGAGGATGGCGCCCTGGGCATCGCGCGCCACCGCGTACGGGGCGCCGGCCGGGGCCGAGAGGGCGGTGGGGGGGCCGAGGTCGTCCCGCGTGCGGTCCGGGTAGACGAGCCAGCAGCGGCCCGCCTCAATCGCGATGTGGAGGTCAAAATTGTGCAGCCAGCCGGCGGCTAATCCTGGCGACGAGAGGCCGCGCCGGTGGAAGTCACTTGAGTAAGCGCGCCCGAAGGCGACCGAGGGGCCGTAGGGATTATACACCGCGAGGTCCACCCCGGTGGAGAGGGTGAGGTCGCCGTTCAGCAAGTTCACCCCGCCGACATTGGGCGTGAGCGCGGCCCAGCCGGCGGCTTTTGGCACGACGGTGAATTGCGTCGGCTCGCCGGTCATCACCGTGTTATCCGGCAGCGTCCATTTGGCTGTCAGGATATGTGTCCCGACCGGGGGATGTTTCCAGGTGTAGGACCAGGTGCGCGTCGTCGCATCATAATCCAGCTCGTCCGTCGTCGCGATACAGGTGCCCCCCGCGTAGAACTCGACGTGCGCATAGGGCGGGGTATCTTTCGAGAAGTACGTGGATTGGGCGCGCACTAGGACGCTCTGGCCTTCGGGAATCTGTGCCTCATACCGCGGGGTGAGGAAGCCGATGCCCGAGCAGATGCGGGTTCCCCCATCCGTCAGGATGTCGGTGAAGGTGATGGTGATGCCCTGGCCGTGCGGCACCCAGGTGGGGTTGTCGTTGAGCTGGCACTCGAAGACGACGGTATACGGCGTGCGGATGGCGGGCGACGTGGGCGTCCAGGTCGCGCTGTACAGCTCGTGGTCACCGAGCGTCGCAAGGTCCGCGACACGTGTCGCCGGGCAGACAATCGCCTGTCCGCCGTGCGGGGTGACGAGGAAGCGCGCCCCCGTCACCGTCTGTCCCGGCACGTACCGCGCGGAGAGGATGATCCCCGTCGCCTGCTGGCCGTGCGGCGTCGAGAGGAAGGTGGCCGTGCCGGGGGCGGCGACCGGTTCGATGATGCCGGTCTGGACCGTGGGTAATGTCGTCACCAGATGGAGGATCTGCCATCCCGAGGGGAAGACATACTCGTCATCATCAATGACGACGGCTTCCACGGTATAGGTGCCCGCCGGCACGCCCACCGTGGCCCACGTGGTGCTTTTCGGCAGCGCGCCTTCGACCGCGAGCGTGGTATACAGCCCGTTGGCATTGTAGATATTGATGCCCTCAACCCGGTAGGACTGGCCATTCATATCCCAGGCGCGCAGGTAGAGGCCAATCGGTTCGCCGACGGCATACGTTGCCTCGTCGACGGGGGCTTCAAACACCGCGGCGCCCGGCGATTCCGCGACCATCAGCATCTCAGTATTGATCCCGTCGTACCCGGCATCATCGGTGGCGGTCGCGACGATGTAGAAGTAGCCCGTGATGTCGGCGTTCCAGCGATACTCCCACTGCATGGGCGCCCCCGCCGACGACACCCAGGTCGGTGTCCCGGTATGCACGATCTCGAAGGTGGTCCCATCATGGACATCGAGGCGGAGCTGCTTCACGACGCCATCGCGGTCATAGGCGGTCCCGGTGATGAGCATCGGTTGATGACGCACGCGCAAACCTGTCGCCGATTCGTCCGTGTACACCATGACGACCTTCATCTCGGGCGGCTGATTGGTCCCGGCGATGGCGAAGGGCTGCCCGTCCACCGGGGTGGGCGGGGCGGGCGGCTCGGTGCGGCGCCGCGCGGACTGGCCGTCCTCTTGCGCCGCGTAGCGGACGAGCATGCCCACCCGGTAGATGCCCGCCTCGCTGCGCGGCCAGGTCCAGGTGAAGGGGGCGGTGGTGACGGTCGCCATTTTCACCGCGGTGCCGCTGGTGAGGGTGGTGGTGCCGGTCATCTTCGTGAGGTAGAATTCGACCGCCTCGACGGAGGACTCGCGTTCGGCCGGGATGTCCGCCGTGAAGGTGACGGAGGACCCGACCGGGAAGGTGGCGCCGGGGGCCGGGCCGTTGAGGATGATGCCGGTGGGCGAGGGGGCGTGGGGCGAGCCGACGCGCACGAAGACCGGCTCCGAGGTGGAGGTGCCGCCTGCCAGCGTGGCCACCGCCGTGAGGACGTGGGCGCCGTCGGCGGCGTCGTCCCAGGTGATGGTGTAGGGGGCGGTGGTGGCGGTGCCGAGGGAGGCGCCCGTTTCATCGAAATACTCGACGCTGGTGACGCCGGCGTCCGCTGCCGCGGTGAGGGCGATGGCGCCGCCGCTGGGGAAGGTGTCGCCCACGCGCGGGCTGGTGATCGTCACCGCGGGCGGATCGGCCACGGTGAGGGTGACCGGGGCGGAGGTGGTCGTCACGCCATCGCTGTCGGTGGCCACCGCGGTGAGGGTGTAGACGCCGGCGGGGATGGTCGCCCAGGTGTATGCGAAGGGCCCGGTAGTCGCTTCGCCGAGTTTTGTCGTGCCCTGGAAGAACTCGACCTTGGTGATGCTGCCGTCCTGGTCGGCGGCGTCCGCGCGGAGGGGCTGCGTCGAGCCCGTGTACACTTGCGCCCCCGACGAGGGGGTGAGCAGCGCCACGGTGGGCGGGATACTCACGCGCAGCGTGACGGCGGCGGAGGTGGCGGTGGCGTCCTCATTATCGGTGGCCACCGCGGTGAGGCTGTAGACGCCCTGCGGCACGCCGGACCAGGTGATCCCGAAAGGCGCGGTGTCGTCTTCACCGAGTTTGGTGGTGCCCTGGAAGAACTCAACCTTCGCCACCGTGCCGTCCGCATCCGCCGCGTCGGCGGTCAGCTCGACCGTCGCGCCGGGCAGCGCGGTCGCGCCGTCCGCCGGCGCGGTGAGGGCCACGGTCGGCGGCTGGTTCACGGTGCGCATCCCCGCTGGGCCGGTGATGACGGCGGGCGCCGCCGCCCCCCGGAGGGCCGCGCCCCCGAGCGTGAGGAGCGCGATGAGGACCATCCACAGCGTGCGCAGCGTCATGACAGACCTCCTGGGGGCCTACCGGATAAGCCCGCGTCGGCGCCCGGCAAGCCTTAAAGGTAGTATAGCGACAGCGAGGGACAGAATCGGTCCCTCGGCGGGCAGATAAAATTTTTGGGGAAATTTTTTCGGGAAAGGGGGGAATCTCACCTACTAGACAACGTATACTAGCCGTGTTAGGATAACTGTTAGCGCAGCTCTAATCCATCCTTTGCACAGGCGGACTTGCCTGACGGGAGCCAAACCATCTCGCACACACACCTCATCCTCGTGGGCGGCTTCCTGGGCGCCGGCAAAACGACGCTCCTGGGTCAGGCGGCCACGCACCTGCTGCGCCGGGAGAAGACCGTCGGCCTGATCACCAATGACCAGGCCGACGATCTGGTAGACACCGGCGTCCTGCGCGAACTTGGGCTCACCGTCGAAGAGATCGCCGGTGGCTGCTTGTGCTGCCGGTTTGGCCAGTTGATCGAGACCGCCGACGCGCTGGTGGCGGCAGCTAACCCGGACATCATCATCGGGGAGCCCGTCGGCAGCTGCACCGATCTGTCCGCGACCGTGTTGCAGCCCATGAAGGACCTGTATGGTGACCGCTTCACCCTCACCCCATTTTCTGTGCTGGTGGATCCCGACCGGCTGTGGGAGGTGCTGGAGCCGCGCCGGCACAGCCCGCTGCATGCGTCGGCCCGCTACATCCTGCGCAAGCAGCTCGAAGAAGCCGACCTGATCCTCCTCAACAAAGTGGATACGCTCGACGATGCTGACCGCGCCGAGGTGCTGGCCGCGGCCGCCGACGCCTTCGCCGGCACGCCGGTCCGCGCCATGGCCGCACGGTGTGACATCGGTGTCGCGGAGTGGCTGGACGAGGTGCTGGCGGGCACCGTGGCCGGTCAGCATATCCTCGCGGTGGATTACGACGTGTATGCCGAAGGCGAGGCGGTGCTGGGCTGGCTGAATGCGACCGCGTCGTTGACCGCGAAGCGCGCCGTTGATTGGAATGCCTTGGCCGTCGGCGTGCTGGCCGGTATTCAACAGGCGTCTGCCGCCCGTGCCACCGAAATCGCGCATGCGAAAGTCTCGCTTCAAGCTGACGGCGGACAGCTTGTTGCCAATCTCACGTCCACTGGCGGACAGATCGCGACCCGCGGTGAAATCATCGGCGCCCCGCTCACCGCCACCCTCACCATCAACGCGCGTGTGGAAATGACGCCGGAGGCGCTGCGGGGCATTGTCGAGCAGGTGCTGCGGACCGTGGTCGGTGACGCGGTACAGGTCAGCATCACCGCCATGCATAGCTTGAGTCCAGGCCGTCCGACGCCGACGCACCGGTATGCAGCCGTCGTGTAACACGCGCGCGAGGGCATCCAGCGGATGGTCCCGCGCCAGTTTCGGCGGGATGACAGCGGAGTACCGTCTTCGCCATAACAGCTGGATGTCCGCGTCGGTAAAACAGTTTCTCAGGAGTCTGACCATGCACATCGCATCACGCTGCGCGGAGCTGTTGGCGGCCGCGTTGGAGTTCCAGGGACCAAGTAAGGCGGATTGCCGGTATTTGCTGGCGCTGCCACCGGACAGTCTGGAGATCGAGTTAACCCGGAGCGTCGCCAATACTGTCATGCGGCGGCGCTTCCGCAACGAGGCCATCCTGCTCGGGCAGATCGGCATTGACGTCTTCCCCTGTCCGGGCGGATGCCAGTTCTGCGCGTTCGGCGAGGGACACACCGGGTTCACCGCATCGTCGCTCGCGCTGGAGGAGATTCTCCAGCGCGCCCACGCCTTCGCGGATGGCGGCGACCTGTTCGCCCTCTTCCTGATGGCGATGCATACCTTCGACTTCGCCCGCCTGCTCACCGTGGTGAGCGCCGTGCGGCGCGAGCTGCCGCGCCACACGCAGATCGTGCTGAATATCGGCGATTTCGACCTGGCGCGGGCGCAAGAGCTGAAGGCCGCGGGGGTGAACGGCGCCTATCACGTGCTGCGGCTGCGGGAAGGTGAGGATACGGCGCTCGATCCCGACGCGCGGAGGGCGACCATCGGCGCGCTGCGCGAAGCCGGCCTTGACTGCTACTACTGCTGCGAGCCGATTGGGCCCGAACACACGCCCGACGAGCTGGTGGAGCAACTGTTCGTCGGCATCGAGTACGGCTGCTTCCAGCATGCCGCCATGCGCCGCGTCGCCGTGCCGGGCAGCCCGCTGGCGGCCCGCGGACAGATCACCGAGCATCGCCTCGCCCAGATCACCGCCGTGGTGGCGCTGGCCTCGTTGCACTCGGCCAGCACGCGGAACATCGCCGTACACGAGCCCAACCTCATCGGGCTCACCTCGGGCGCCAATGTCGTGTATGCCGAGACGGGCATCAACCCGCGTGATACCGCCGCTGACACCTCGACCGGGCGCGGGCTGGACATGGCCGCGTGCCGCCGGATGATGTATGAGGCCGGATTCTCCGCGCTGCAACGGGGCGACGGCACGCTGATCCCCCTCGCCGATGTCTTCGCCGAGAGCCAGGGCATCGCCGGCCCGGGATGACCGGGACGCAGCGGTCGCGCGGGGCAGGCGCCTGTCAAGGAGTACCATGACACGCAATGAGGGCGTCACCGGCGATCGGTGTCCTGATACAGGCCATCCGTATCAGTGATGCGTGAAGTCGAGAGCCATGTCGAACATCGTGCCCGCTTCGGCATCCGACAGGTGGGCGAATGCCTCCCATTGCCAGCGCACCGCGTCGCCGTGGACGCCGGTGCGCTGGGCGACGACGACTTCGCGCAAATCGGGATGGATGGCGCTGCCGGTGACGGCAAAGCCTCGGCGCTCCAGCGCGGCGCGGCTCAACTGCCCGCACCAGTTCAGCAGCGGGGGAATGTGACTCACGGCGCGGGCGCGCAACTCCCGCCAGCCGTTGGCGCGCGCCCAGGCGATGAGGGCGTCCAGCATGTCGCCGGCGATCCCCTGCCCGGCATACGTGTTGGTGACCTGCATGCACAGCAGATGCAGGACCGGATAGTCGTCTCGCGACGGCAGCTCCGCCGGATCGAGCGCCATGAGTGGGCGGACGTAGTGCTCCTCCTGGAGGCAGATCTCCGTGCGATCGAGTATCGCCTGGGGGAAGGCGCGGATCTTCCCGACGACCCTCTCGCCCTCGACCGCCAGCACCCCGCAGGCGCCATACTGGGTACTGATCGCTTGCAGGGTGCGCGCCACCGTGCCCGGCGGGATGTCCGATACCGTCTCCACGTACGCGGGCGCCTGGCAGGCGAGGGGCAGCGGCCCGCCATGCAGGCAGGTCGGCAGCGGGCAGGTGGCATCCATGATGCGATAGGTGATCATCGCTTCTCCTTCTTCAGCGATACGGCAACCAGCTCCTCGCGTATGCCGCTGGATGCCTTCAGCATATCAAGGACCGTCGTTCGGCCTCCTTCGCCCCCCTTGAGGGAGGGTCCGGAAAATACTCACTCGATACCAGGGAACTCGGTCACAGCCGATTCTCCACTGATCGCCAGCAGTTGCGACCGCAATAATGAGACCAGCAGCGCGGCGAGGAAGCATTTCTCCGGTGTTGGTGCGCCGAGATCCTGGTGTATGGCGGCGGCGAAGGCATCCTCCGGTTGGCGGTAATCACGCCAGGCATCGATGGGGGAAAGGTATCGCCCGCAAATCGCCAGCCGTTCTCCGCGACTGCTGCCCTCCTCCGGCATGCCGGCCCGCCACTGGCCATTCCCGATACTGCATAAAATGATATCGAAGCGCCGGAAGAGTTTATGCAGGCAGGGAAACAGCCCGCCGTTCTCCGGATCCATCGCCCACAGCAAGGCATCATCCGCCTGATCATGCTGGCGAATCTCCTGCTCGATGGCCGTGATGGCCGCGCGCAATCCGATGATGCCGCCATCCGCCATATCGTACCATCCGCGCAGCCAGTATTCCAGACTCAGGCAAAATCGCTCAACATACAGCGCCTTGATCGGCGTCTGTTCGCCAAGCAATGCCGCCACATGGGTACGGGTAGCCCCGTCCGGATCGCACGCCGTCAGCAGCACGGGGAAACCGCTCGGCGCTGTACGCGGCAGCCATGCCCGCGCGGCCAGGTAATAGGCCCAGATGCGCTGCCAGCGCTCTTCCGTGCAGGAGCCGATATGACCGATGTCAAATGGCGCCGGCGTATTGGCGCCGATCCCCCGGCACAGGGCGTGCAGGCTCTCCTCCAGCCGCCAGTTGCAGAATTCGAGGGCAAGAATCTGCTCGAGCAACGGCGCCGCGGGTGGTATATCGGCATGAATCGCCTGCCATAACACCACCAGGCGGCCATGCTCGGTCGTAACGCGGATAGCATCCTGGACGCGTCCCCAGCGATGCCCGGCAGCGAATTCCTGTTCCCAGCGGTTACGCAAAGATGACAACAGGTCTGTAGTCATCGCTCCTCCTTCAGCGCCGGCGCGGCCACCAGCTTATCGAGAATCCCGCTGTGCACCACCAGCAGGCGCAGCCGATGGGCGTAGAGGCGCACCAGCCAGCGCTTCACCGGGGTGGCATCACCGAGTGCACGTGTGACCAGCGCTGCCACCGCACCGTCGGGCCGCGGCGCTTCCCGCCACCAGGCATCCAGCGCCGCCAGGAAGGCATCCCACCAGGCGGTCGCGGCGGCGAAGTCCGGCGGGGCGGCCAGCGGGCCGAGGAAGGTGGGCACCGGCTCGGGGTCGGCCAGGGGGAAATCGGGCAGCGCAATGACCTGACGCTCTCGCCCGATGCACCAGAGCAGTTTTTCGTAGTAGCGGAAAGCCTTCGGGCCGCAGGGCCAGGAGAAATCGCCGATCACCGTGCGAAAGAACCGCCAGTCCAGGCACAGTTCCGCTAGCCGCGCCTCCCAGCGCTGCACCCGCGGCGAGGCGGCCTGACGCATGCCGGGCAGCGTGCCGAGCTGCCGATTGCCGTTGCCGGTGATCAGGTCATCCGCCGGGAGCCACGCGCCCAGGTACTGATCGCGTCCCCAGCCGCCGTCCAGATCATCCTCCCACACCGTCACCTTCACCCACCAGCGCAGTTGATGCAGAAAACGCTCGACCAGCAAGTCTTTCAGCTCCGTACGGTCGCCCAGGGCTTTCCACAGGCCGCGGCAGATGAGCGGCCAATCCCAGCCCTCCCCTTCACGGGCCTGCACCTCAATCGCGACGTCGTCCGCCTGTGCCCCGGCCAACCAGGCATCCAGCAGCAAGGCGAGATCCTGCAGGCGGAATTTATGCCGGCGATCCACAGTATAACACGTGTGGTGCACCGGTCGGCAGTATCCCGACCCGATGGCTTGCAGCGCATCAATATACGAGCGCGGGAAGGTCAGGTGGCCGCACGGCGCCACACAGTTGATCGGGCCGCGGACTACCTGCGTGGCCCAGGCCGGCACCTCCCCCAGCGCGGCTTCCATGGCAACAATTTCCCGCAACTCAGCATCCCCCTGCAGATCGCCGCCCCGCTTCAGGCAGTTGTCCCAGCCGTCACCATACGGCGTCCAGCTCCAGCAGCGGCTGGAAACGCTCTGCTCATAGCGCTCTTTCGTCCATGTCATCGTCGGCATGCTCCGCTCAGGACAGAGTTGGTATCGTTCGTCATCGCGATTATCGCGTGCCTCGCCCTTCAGTTGTCCATTCGTAAAACACGGTGTTCAGGTCGTCTTTCGGTGCCAGGAAGAAGTCGGTGATGATGGCGGATTTCCAGGCGGCATACGCGCCGAGCAGGGTCTGCAGGGAGGCGCCGATGGCATCCGCGCGCACTTCGCCACGGCACCAGGCGTGCACGGCCGGCTCCGCCTGGTCGAAATAGTGCACCGCCCCGCGTTTGGGGGCGTCCGTCTCCGCCGGCACCGCTCCGCGCCATTGCAGCACGCCGATGCTGGTGATCTTGATGTCTTGGTGGCGGGTGTAGCGGTGCATGCATCCCGGCTGGCCCTCACGTACGATACCGTGCAGCAGCTCCTCGATCTCGCCCGCGGGGGCGCTTCGCTGGCGCACCTCCTGCCGATACCGCGTCACGTCGTCGGAACAATCGTCGCTTCCGGGCGGGTACCAGGCAGCGTAGTCTTCATAGGTAGCATCTGCTTGCTCGCCATCCCCGATCAGCATGGACAGCGGCCAGCGGGGCATGGAGCCACTGATGCCGCGCAGATAGAGTATCGCCAGGCTTGCCTTTACCGGCGTGCGCTCCCCGAGCCAGGCGGCGATTTGCGCAACCTTCGCGCCATCAATGGCGGCCGGGACGGGCAGGTCAACGCCCAGCCAGCGCTGCACACCGACGACATAGGCATGCAGCACGTTCCAGCGGGCAGGCGTCACCTGATGGCACAGGTACAGCGAGGTGGGACGCCCGGTGCCGATGGGCCCGGCAGATTTCGGAGAAGTCGCGGGCATACTCCTGCTCGAACCAGCAGTAATAGGCCGTCTGCGCCAGCACGGCCAGCCGGTCGGCATCAACCGTGCCGTGGCTGGCTTCGAACCGCGCGACCCGCTCGGCAAAGCCGGGATCGGCCTCTCGCATCGCCTGGCCGAACTGTTGCAGAGACACACGCCGTTGGGGAATTGCCATCAATGCACTCCTCCCATACCTTCGCGCCTGTTCGACAAGAGTCCTTATCCATCAGCCAGGCGATTTCCTCTTCGGCACTCGCCGTGGGTGCCCGCACAGCTTGTGCGCTTCCTTTCGACCGGCGCTCCCCTCTCCCCCCGGCCCCATACGCGTCACGATATACCTGACGCTTTCCTCGTACTCGTATTCGTGCTCGTACTCGACGAACGTCATCGTCAACACACATCGCCACCGATGTTTTCGAGTTACGAGTACGAGTACGAGCAGGAGCACGAGCAGGAGCAGGAGCACGAGCACGAGAAGAGCGCTGACGCTATGATGGCGCATATGCCCCCCGGCCCCCTCCCCGCTCAGGGGAGGGGGCCGGGGGGAGAGGGGAGCGCCGCAGGGGGAAGCATCAGTGCGGTCTCACAGTTTTTGCGTGCACCCCTCGCCGTCAGGAATTGGCCACAGACTTCCCGCGCCATCTCGACTGTGCCGCGATACAGCGCTATAGTGATACGTACGCCGGTCCGGAGGAATAGCGGTGATGTCCAGCGTGTCTAACGCGCGGGCCCAGGCCTGATACGCCGCCATGCCAAAGGAGCAGCGCGACCCATCATCAAGGAGGAATCACCCTGTCGGAACAAACCATGATCGGCTGCTGCGGCCTCGACTGTGCCGCCTGTGAGATCTACATCGCCGCCCATGACCCCGCGGCGGCCACGCGGCTGGCGGCGGCGTGGAGGGCGGGCGGCACTGCCGATGCGCGCCCGGACTGGTTCCGCTGCCAGGGGTGCCACGGCGATCGCAGCCGCTGCTGGTCCGACGACTGCCGCCTCCACGCCTGCTGCGCCGGCAAGGGCCAGGAGCACTGCGGCCAATGCGCCGACTTCGCCTGCGAACCGTATCAGCAGTGGGTCGGCAACTGGCCGCACCACCGCACGGCCCGCGCACGGATGCAGGCACTGCGGGAGAACGGCCGATGATGCCGGGGGCAAGGGCACGCGCGCATTGCCCTTGCCCATTCCCCCCGGACCGTGTATAGTGTCCCCGGGCAGCCCTCATCTCGCTGCCCGAGGGCACTATGGAACGTTTCGCATTTCTCATCCACCCCATCTCCGTCCGCACCGATGTCGCGCGCAAGTATCCCGTCGCCCGCCTGCTGCCGGAAAGCTGGGTGGAGCGGGCGATGACGCGGATGGCGCCGAAGGTGGTGTCCCACATCACCGGCATCCGCTCGGCGACGGGGGCGGAGGCGGAGGGGTGGTTCATCGGCTGCCCGCTCACCCCGCGGCAGTTCCTGGAGCTGGACGTGCAGTTCGTCCTCGCCAAGATCAGCGCCGCCGCCCGCATCGCCGAGGGGATGGGCGCGAAGATCGTCGGGCTGGGGGCGTATACCTCCATCGCCGGCGACGGCGGCATCACGGTGGATCGGAACGCCGAGATCGCCGTCACCACCGGCAACAGCTACACCTGCTACACCGCCATCGAAGGGGCGCGCCGGGCGGCGGCGCTGATGGGCGTGCAACCGCAGGCCGCGTGCGTGGCGGTGGTGGGCGCGGCCGGCTCCATCGGCCGGGTGAGCGCCCACCTGCTGGCGGAGGGCGGGGTGGGCGAGCTGATCCTCGTCGGCCGCGACCGGGCTCGCTTGCAGGCGGTGGCGGAGGAATTGCCCGGCAATGCCGATGTCGGCATCGCCACCGACCTCGACGAGGCGCTGCCCCGCGCCGATATCATCATCACCGTCACCTCGGCGGTGGAGGCGGTCATCGAGCCGCGCCATCTCAAGCCCGGCGCGGTGGTGTGCGATGTCTCCCGTCCGCGCGACGTCTCCGTGCGCGTGGCGCGGGAGCGCGACGACGTGCTGGTCATCGAAGGCGGCGTCGTGTCGGTGCCCGGCGACGTGGAGTTCCATTTCAACTTCGGCTTCCCGCCGCGCACCAGCTACGCCTGCATGGCGGAGACGATGATCCTCGCGCTGGAAGGCCGCTACGAGTCCTTCAGCCTGGGCAAAGAGCTGGACCTCGCTCGCGTGAAAGACATCGGCGCCCTCGCCGCCAAACACGGCTTCACCCTCGCCGGCTTCCGCAGCTTTGAGAAGGCGGTCACCGACGAGCAGATCGCGCGGATACGGGAGAAGGCGGGGCGGTAGGGGATTTTTCCTGGGAGCGCCGGTGTCCTCACCGGCACGGGTCCGCGCGTAGTTGGGCTTTCTCGCATGACGGGGCATGACTCGGCTTCCAGACTCGCTGCTATCCATGACGACAGAAGCAGGAAGGGGCATCCCGCCGGATGCCCCTTCCTTTTCTCCTCTGCGCCCTCTGCGTCCTCTGCGGTGAGATTATCCTACGACTCCGGCAGCTTCGCCTCCTCGCGGAGGTGGGCGGCGTAGTTCTCCAGCGGCATGGCGCCGCGGTCGCCGTCCACGCGGCTGCGCACGCCGACGGCGCGGGCTTCCATCTCCTTGTCGCCGACGACGAGCATGTAGGGCACCTTCTGGAGCTGCGCTTCGCGGATTTTGAGGCGCATGGTCTCGCTGCGCAGGTCAGCCTCCACGCGGGCGGGCAGGGCGCGCAGGGCGGCCTGCACTTCCTTCGCGTAGTCGTGGTGCCGCTCGGCGATGGGGATGACCACCGCCTGCACCGGCGCCAGCCAGACCGGGAAGGCGCCGGCGAAGTGCTCGATGAGCAGGCCGAAGAAGCGCTCCAGCGAGCCGAAGGGCGCGCGGTGAATCATCACCGGGCGGTGCGGCTGGCCGTCCTCGCCGATGTATTCGAGCTGGAAGCGCTCGGGCAGGTTGTAGTCCACCTGCACGGTGCCGAGCTGCCACTCGCGGCCGATGGAATCGCGCACCAGGAAGTCGAGTTTCGGCCCGTAGAAGGCCGCCTCGCCCTCCGCCACCACGTAGTCCATCCCCAGGTCCCGCACGGCGGAGAGGATCGCCGCCTGCGCCTTGTCCCAGTTCTCCGGATCGCCCACGTATTTATCGCCGGCCGGGTCGCGCAGCGACACGCGCACCTTGAAGTCCTCCAGCCCGAAGGTGCGGAAGACGAAGAGCACCAGCGACACGGTGTCCTTGAACTCGACGTCAAGCTGCTCGGGCGTGCAGTAGATGTGGGCGTCATCCTGGGTGAAGCCGCGCACGCGCGTCAGCCCGCCCAGCTCGCCGCTCTGCTCGAAGCGGTAGACGTTGCCGAACTCGGCCAGCCGCAGCGGCAGGTCGCGGTAGCTGCGCATCTCCGAGCGGTAGATGATATTGTGATGCGGGCAGCTCATCGGCTTCAGCAGGTAGCCTTCCTCCTCGCCGCCCGCCTCGTTGAAGGTGATCGGCGGGAACTGGCTCTCCTTGTAGTAGGGGTAGTGCCCGGAGGTGCGGTACAGGTCCAGCTTGCCGATGACCGGCGTATAGACCGGCAGGTAGCCGCGCTTCGTCAACTCCGCGCGCAGGAAGGTTTCCAATATCGTGCGCACGATGGCGCCCTTCGGCAGCCACAGCGGCAGGCCAGCGCCCACCTCCGGCGCGATGAGGAACAGCCCCAACTCGCGGCCCAGGCGGCGGTGGTCGCGGCGCTTCGCTTCTTCGCGCTGCTGGAGGAAGGCGTCCAGCTCCTCCTGGGTGGCGAAGGCGGTGCCGTAGATGCGCTGCAGCATGGGCCGCTTTTCATCGCCGCGCCAGTACGCCCCGGCGACGGAGAGCAGCTTGAACGCCGGGATGCGCCCGGTGCTCGGCACGTGCGGGCCGCGGCAGAGATCGAAGAAGTCGCCCTGCCGGTAGACCGTCACCGTGGGCTGTGGAATCTCCTCCAGCACCTCCATCTTGAACGGGTTGCCCATCTCGCGATACCGGGCGATGCACTCGGCGCGATCCACCTCTTCGCGCTGGAGGGGCAGGTTCTGCCGCGCCAGCTTTTTCATCTCCTCCTCGATGGCCGCCAGGTCTTCCTCGGTGAAGGGCCGCGGCATGGCGAAGTCGTAGTAGAATCCCGTCTCGATGGCGGGGCCGATGGTCGGCTTCGCCTCCGGGAAGAGTGTCTGCACCGCCTGCGCCATCAGGTGCGCGGCGGAGTGGCGCAGGATCTCCAGCCCCAGCGGGTCGCCGCCGAGGATGATCTCCAGCTCCTGGCCCACGGGCAGCGGCGCGGTCAGGTCCAGGTACGTTTCGCCCATCTTCGCCGCCACCGCGGTCTTCGCCAGCTCTTTGTGATACTGCTTCAGCCAGGACAAAATCGTGCGCGACGCGTCTTCGTGCGCGCCCACGCTCACCCGTTCAGACATCGTAGTTCTCCTTCTTTCCTCCTCGCGGCTCACCTCTCCCCCCGGCCCCCTCCCCTACGCGGGGAGGGGGGGCACCGAATCGGATCATCGCTGCCGGATACTCTTCTTCCAGTCACTCCCCCTCCCCATGTAGGGGAGGGGGCCGGGGGGAGAGGTGAGCCGCGGGAAAAATCAACAACCCCTCTCCCGTATCCGGGAAAGGGGTTGCAAAACAGGCGTGTACAAGCTCCCGGATGCGGTTATGGCCTCCGGGTAGTCGTCACGGACTCAGCCTCATGACGGACGTACAACATAGTGCAACACGTATATGGTGGGCGCTATAGGGATCGCACCTATGACCTCCTCGGTGTCAACGAGGTGTTCTACTACTGAACTAAGCGCCCCGAACAACGGGTGACAGTATACCGAATCGGCGTGCGGCTGTCAAACGATGTTCGCCGGGATTATGGCCGCAGGCGCACCGGCTCCCCGCGCACCACGCGGCGGGCGGCGCCGTCCGCGAAGGTGGCGATGAAGCCGCCGCCGTGCCGATTGCGCGCCAGATCGGCATCGGCGCGGATGAGACCGTCGGCGGTGGCGTCGGCGGTGAGCAGCAGCGCGCTCGGTTCCGCGTACGCGCCCATCTGCTGCCCGGCCAGCGCGGCGTTCATGCCGTAGCTCCCGCTCGCCGGGCGCGGGTCCAGCCAGTTGCGCGCCGGACAGACCCACTTCTCCGCGCCGATGCTTTTCGGCAGCATGGCATCGGTGACCGCTCGCGCGGACTCCCAGTCATCCGGGAAACGGCCGTGGTCCTGCGCATACATGATGAGCGCCAGGCTGATCTCCTTCTGGTTCGTCAGACAGTTGCCGCGGGCGATGGTGCCGTGCGCCTGGCTCACGAGAAAGAGGATGGCGATGAAGACCAGGCCCAGCAGCATGCCGCCCGCCGCCGGTCGCGCCCCGCGCTGGCGCCCCGCGCTGGCGCTCACGCGCGACCACCCCACGCCGCACACGACCATGCCGAGCACGCTGAGCACGAAGCAGACCAGCGCCACGTAACTGGCGCCGCCAAAGAGCGCCAGCGCGGCCGGCGCCAGCAGCACGGTCACGAGGCCGGCGATGACGACCGCGCTGACGCGCCCCGGCGTCGCGGGCGCCTCATCGCCGGTGAGAACGGGCGCGTCCATCGTCTGTACGGCGGCGTCGGTTGTCGGGGCGAGTTGGTCGGTCATAATAGCCTTTGGCATTGAGAGAGTGTACTCGTGTAGGGAATGTCCCGCCGTGGCATTCCCTGGGTGACGAATAGGCTGCTTAAATCGGACTATGACTATATAGTTTGGTGGCGGAATCAACCATGCACCGCCGGGAATGCCACGGCGGGACATTCCCTACACGATGCCTTGCCGGTCTCATCTTACCCGTTTGCCGTCCCGCGAATCTCCGCCTGAATCGCCTCGCACGCCGCCAGCGGGTTCTCCGCTTGGGTGATGGGGCGGCCGACGACGAGGAAATCGGCGCCGGCGCGCGCGGCGGCGGCGGGGGTGGCGACGCGGCGCTGGTCGTCATCGGCCCGCGCGGGGCGGATGCCGGGCGTGATGACGAGGAAGTCGGGGCCGCAGGCTTCCTTGATAGCGGCGGCTTCCAGCACGGAGGCCACCACGCCGTCCAGCCCGACTTCCCGCGCCAGCCGCGCCAGCGCGATCACCTGCGCCGTCGCGCTTCGCGCGCAGCCCACTTCTTCCCTGAGCTCTTCTTCGGAGAGGCTGGTGAGCACGGTGACGCCGATCAGCAGCGGGCGGGGGAGGGCGTTGGTCATCGCCGCCACGTCCGCCGCTTCGCGCGCCGCGCGCATCATGCGCAGGCCGCCGCCGGCATGCACGTTCACCATGCGCGCGCCGGTGATCACCGCGCCGCGCACCGCGCCGGCCACCGTGTTCGGGATGTCGTGGAACTTGCCGTCGAGGAAGACGTCCAGGCCCAGGTCGCGCAGATCGGCGACGATCCGCGGCCCGGCGTGCATCAGCAATTCCAAACCCACTTTCATCCACGGCCGCGCGGGGATGAGCTGCTGGGCCATCTCCAGCGCGCGGAAGGCGTCCGGATAGTCCAGCGCGACGATGAGTTGTGGGGTATGAGCAAGCATGCGCACAGTATAGCACAACGGCGCGCGGACGACGACACGCCCCGGAGGTTCCGGGACGTGTCGTCGCGTCCTGTGGGCCGCTACCCCTTGTTCGCGGTAGCCGTCACGCGGGCGGGCGCCTTACTGGGCCCGGTCTCCACCGCCCGCGCGGTTGCCGCGCTCGCCGCCGCGGTCGCCGCCGCGATTACCCCGGTCGCCGCCGCCCGCTCCGCCGGCGGGCCGGTCAGCCCCCGGCGCGCGATCCTGCCGATTCCCGAAGCCCATGCCCGCCCAGTTGACGGCGGGGAACAGCTGCTCCGGCAGCGTGACGCGGGTGATGACGGTGGCGTCGGCCGTCTTCGCGGCGATGAAGTCGCGACCGCTCACCACATAGAGGGTCTCTTTGTCTACTTTCAGCAGCGGGGCGGTGCGCTGTTGCGGCGCCGCGCGCTGCGGCTGCGCGGCCGCGCCCGCGGCGGGCGGGGCGGCCAGATTGCCGTCCGCTTCAACTTTCATCGTCTGCTGGTTCACGCGGAAGTAGCGCAGGCCGATGACGAGGTGCAGCATATTCTCCTGCGCCAGCACGGTGAAGGGCGCGTTGCGCTCGCCCACCTGCTGCGCCCACTCGCGCAGCTTCTGCCGGTCGGCGTCGGTGGGCTGCTGCGGCAGCTGCGGCTGCGCGGGCAGCGCCCCGAACAGCTCGATGCCGCCCACCAGGCGCAGATCGGGCGAATATTTGGCGATGGCGCCACTGCGGATGACGAACACGCCGTTCGGGGTGATGTCCACCACCGTCTCCGCGCCGCCGCCCAGCATATTGGCGAACATATTCATGCCGCCGGCGTCACGGCCGGCGTCACGGCCGCCGGGGCCGCGCCCGCCTTGCCCGGCTGGCTGATTCGGATCCGGCTGCGCCAGCAGCGCGGCGCCCAGCGCCAGCGCCAGCGCAAGAAACGCGAATCGTGTGTTCATAACTGATACCTCCACGGAGTAGTTGGTTATAGGTAGTACGCGCGATGGCCTCGTCCGGTTGCACCGCCGATGCCAAATATTTCCTCACCCTTGACAGCCCCCCTCCCTTCCCGGCAAGATACCGAAGGGAAAATGGAAAGATGCACATGGGCACTGGCACATTTTCGCGTGTCACGGGCCAATGTCCATATCGGGAGTTCGCATGATCGCAGTCGTGGATTATGGCATGGGCAACCTGCGCTCGGTGGTGAAGGGGTTGGAGAAAGTGGGCGTGCGGGCGACGGTGACCGCCGATCCGGCCGTCGTGCGCACCGCCGCCGGCGTGGTGCTGCCCGGGGTGGGCGCCTTCGGCATGGCGATGGCGCACCTGCGCGCCGCCGGGCTGGATGACGCCCTCCGCGATGCCGTCGCCGCCGACACCCCGTTCCTCGGCATCTGCCTCGGTTTGCAGCTCCTCTTCACCGAGAGCGAGGAGTTCGGCCCCGTGCGCGGGCTGGACATCCTGCCGGGCCGGGTGGTGCGCTTCTTCCCGGCGGGCGCCCCCGCCGGGGTGAAAATCCCGCATATGGGCTGGAACGCCATCGCCGCGGCGGCGCCCACCCCGGTGCTGGACGGCGTGCCCGACGGCGCCTACGTCTACTTCGTCCACTCCTATTACCCGGTGCCCGACGATCCCGCCGTGGTCGCCACCACCACCGAGCACGGCGGCCTCCGCTACGCCTCCTCGGTGGCGCGCGGCAATCTCTACGCCTGCCAGTTCCACCCGGAAAAATCCAGCGCCGTCGGCTTGGCGATGCTGCGCAATTTCGGGGCGATGGTTGCCGCGCAGGCCGGCGGGTGAGACGCCGCGGCGGAGCGCGCGCAGGGACCGTAGGTCGTCATCGTCATCGTCGTCGTCATCCGTCGCGCCGCGCGCAGGGACCGCCGTGGACGCCTCTTCGCCGACCGATGACCGGGTGCCCCGGTGGGGATGTGTGGTGGCGGAGCGGTGGGGTTGTACCACGAAGAACGGAAGACAAGGAAGACGCGAAGGTTGATAGGACAGGGGTGAGGTGACGCGCGGGAGGGGGGTGGAGAGGCGGCCGCGGCCCCTCCGCGCTGCCGATGACAGCGCCGCTCCCTGGCGGGGGAGGGATCCGTCGCCGACATTCCTCTCCCGTCCCCCCCACCCTTCGTGTCTTCCCGTCTTCCTGACTTCGCGGTAAAGCCGCACAGACCGGCCCCCGCGCACGGGCCTGCACGGAAGCACTCCCCGGCCCCGGTACGGGCATGGTCGCGGGAGGTAGCCGTAGACGCGCCAGCATCAGGCAAGCGAACAGGATGGCGGCTGCGGAAACCTCACTTGACCGGAAAAAGGGACTTTTGGCGCCGGGCGCGAATGTATACCCCGGTTGATTCTCCGCTGAGGTGGCATCCATGTCCGACCCCATTTTGGTCTATTGCCTCGATGATCTCGCGCCCGTGCGGCTGGCGGCGAGGGAGCTGGCGCGCTGCCTGCGCGCGATGACCGGCCGCACGGTCACCGTGCGCGCGGCCAAGCACTTCAATCCCTCGCGCGCCAGCATCTACCTCGGCCTGCCGACGCATTTTCGGCGCAAGATCGGCGCGGAAGTCTGCGCGGAGCGCCGCTGGGATGACGCGCTGCTGGTACGCTCGGTCGGGAAAGCGCTGCTGCTCACCGGCTCGAATCCGCGCAGCGTGCTCTTTGCCGCCTATCGCTGGCTGGAGGCGCTGGGGGCGCGCTGGGTGCGGCCCGGGAAAGATGGGGAGTTCCTGCCGGCGCTCGACGCGCTGAGGCTCGACGGCTGGCTCATCCACGAGACCGCCGCCAACCGCCACCGCGGGGTGTGCATCGAGGGAGCCTGCGCGCTGGAGCACGTGCTGGCGCTGGTGGAGTGGATGCCGAAGCTGCGCATGAACGCCTACATGCTGCAGTTCCGCGCCGCCGCCGCTTTCTGGCGCCGCTGGTACGAGCGCGGCGACCTGGGGGTGAAAGATGCACGCCGCCTGTCGCTGGAGGAATGCGCCGCGCTGGACGACCGGGTGATCGCCGCGCTGCGGGAGCGCGGGCTGCTCGTCCACCGCGTGGGCCACGGCTGGACGTGCGAGGCGGTGGGCAATCACGGCAGCGGGTGGGACGTGGACGCGCCCGCCCCGGACGCCATCCGCCCGCTGCTGGCCGAGGTGAACGGCGTGCGCGACTGGGCGGACGGCATCCCCATCAACACCGAGCTCTGCTACAGCAATCCGGAGGCGCGCCGGCGCTTCGTGGACGAGGTGCTGCGCTATGCGCGGGCGCATCCCGAGGTGGACGTGCTGCACATCTGGGCCAGCGACGGCACGAACAACCACTGCGAGTGCGCGGACTGCGCGGCGCTGGAGCCCTCCGACTGGTACGTGACGCTGCTGAACGAAATCTCCCCAAAACTGGCGGAAGCGGCGCCGCACATGCGGCTGGTGGGCCTGTGCTATTCCAACACCATGTGGCCGCCGACGACGGTGCCGCCGGCGGGGCTGGGCGACAGCCTCATCTTCATGTTCGCGCCCATCGCCCGCTGCTATGCCCACGGCATCCTCGACCCGCGCTGCGCGGAAAAGCCGGTGCTGGCGCCCTGGCCGCGCAACCGGGTGCAGCGCCCGCGCGCCAACGCCGACTACGCCGCCATGCTGCGCGCCTGGCAGCACTACCTGCCCGCCGGCACCGACGCCTTCGTCTTCGACTATCACTTCTGGTGGTCGGTGGCGAAAGACCTGCTCAGCACCGACTTCGCCCGCGTGCTGCATGATGACGTGCGCCAGTATCACGATGCCGGCGTGAACGGCATGCTCGCCTGCCAGACCCAGCGCAACACCTTCCCCACCGGCCTGCCGCAGGCGGCGCTGGCCGCCTACCTCTGGTCGGCGGCGGCGACGCCGGAGGCGGTGGAGGCGGACTACCTGGCCGCCGCCTTCGGGCCGGACGCGGCGCTGGCATGCGAGTTTCTGCGGGCCTTCGCCGCCGCCACCGGCGCCCGCGGGCACGGCAATACCTACTGGCGGCACCTGCCCAAGCGCCGGGTGCGCGCCGTGCGCCGGGTGCTGCGCGCGTTCCTGCCGCGGCTGCGCGCCGCCCTCGCCGCCGCGGAACACCCGGTCTGGAAGCGCTCGCTCAAGCTGCTCCTCGTCTTCGTGCAGTACCAGCAAAAGCTCTGGCGCGCCTTCGCCGCCCGCGCCAACGGCAACCCACAGGCCGCCGCGTTCATCCAGGAGACCATCACCTTCCTGCAGCGCGGCGAAAAGCAGCTCCACCCGTGGATGGATACCCCGTATTACGTGCGCATCCTTCGCGACGAGCTGCTGCCGGATTGGGCGGCGGCGGATGCGCGGGTGGCGGCGGGGGTATAATCCCGAATGCACCACGTCCCCCGGCGGCACTGCTGCCGACGGGGGACGTCTGTGCCTGCCCTATGCCATCCAGACTCCATCAGAGCACGGGCGTCAACGTCGCGGTCCCATCATAGGTATCGCCATCGCTTTCGACCGAATGGAACGTAGCGGAGATATTCGCGCCGACGCGCGTCATCGTTCCCGTCGTCGTGATGCCGACATTCGCCACCAGCGCAGGCGGCTGGAGCGTCACATTCACTTCTGTTCCCGTGAATTGGAATGCTCCCTGCGCGTTCACTGTTCCAACCAATCGTCCCTGGTAATACCACTGCAGCGAAGAGTTGCCGTCCGTCTCGGTAAATGAACCTTGTGAGTGACAGGAGATGGACGTGCCGGCAATAGCAAACGTGTACTCCTCTAGCCCAGCCCAGATTCCATTATATGGTCCTTCAGGTAATCGTGTGCAGCGGGCATCAATGTCAAAGACGGATCCATCATCCTCAACCGAAGTACCTTTCAACACCAGCGTGTTGTTTTCCAACGCCAATGTTCCCGTCGAATGTATCGTGACAATGGTTTTCAGCATTTGATTGGGATTTTGCGGCTGGGAGGTGATAATATTCGGCTCGGCGCCATCCAGCGCGAAGGTACCGGTGTTACTCCCTACCGCGGCGAAGGTGATCGTGCCGGTGTGCAACCCCTGGTACATGTATGCCTGTCCGCCTTCCGTAAAGGTTCCATGCGCCATAAGGGCTATTTTCGAACCTTTGATTTGCATGATATACCCTGGTTCACCCACATCCCACATCCCGTCAAGAGATGTCGTCACCGGCGGCGCCGTCCCCAGGGTGACGGTGGATACGGTGTCATTGATATCGCCGTTATGCTGCCATTGGCCGTTGACCGTGTGGTGCGTGTAGAACTTCAACTGGTAGCTCGGATCCAGGACCAGCAGGTTTTTGGGGACGGCGATCTCCATGATGCCGCCGTTGAAGCTGTGCGTCAGGTTGCTGGTGATCCTCTGGAAGGCGCCGTATTCGCTGTTCGGGTTGGCGCCGGTGTTCCACAGGCGCACTTCCCGCTGGCCGTTGGCCGGGTGGAAGCATTCGATGGCGTAGCCATGCGTGCCGGTAGCGGTCGGGCGCTGGTAGAGCCAGTAATTGTTCTGCTCGTTCGGGGCCAGCGCATCGCTCTGGCGGTCTATGCGGAAATAGATGCGCTGGGCGTCGTGCGCCATGTAGATAGCGATGATGTCTAACCCTCCATAGGTGCCGCCATCACCGACCGGGTCGGTGAGCAGCGGAGAAATGCCCGCCCAGTCATCGCCGTTGCCGTCCACCGTGATGGTGGCCACCGGCACGCTGTGCTGCGCGGGGGGCGGCGGCTCCGCCACCGTCACCGTGGCTTCGCCGCGTTTGCCGCCGCAGAGCGCGACGACGGTGCAGGTGCCCGGGCGCTGGGCGATGAACGTCCCGCTGCCGTCAATCACGCCAACGACCGCGTTCGTGGCCGTTTCCACGGTCCAGGTCGGCTGCAGCGTCATCACCTGCTGGTCGGTATCCCGCACGGTCGCCTGGAACTGCTGGGTGTCGCCGATCTTCAGCGCGATGGTCGTCGGCGCGACGGCAACTGCGCCCACGTGCGCCGCCAGCGTGGTGGAGATCACGCGGATGGCGATGTCACTGATGGTGGCGCCGGCCGACACCGCCATGGAGAGCTCGATCTGCGCGAGGCCCGAGGCCGCCGGCGGCTCGGCGATGATGGTGACGTGCGTATCGCCCTGCGCCGTGAAGCGCAGCGTGTAGGCGCCGGTATCATTGGTGACGGCGGTCGCCAGCGCCGAGCCGACGGCGCGCGAGCGGGTGGTGTAGGCGTTCACGGTGGCGCCTGGTATCGGATCGTCCGTGTCGCTGCGGGTGAGGCGACCCTGGATGGTGGTGTTGGGGACGACGTCGGCGGCGCCCCCGCCCCCGCCGCAGCCGGTGAGCCCCAGCAGTGCGGCGAGCACGGTCAGGACCAGCGTGCAGGTCAGTTTCATCGAGAGACTCCTTTGCGAGAGTGAGAGATCGAGGATTTCGTATCGAATTCCTCCGGGGTTCGGATTCCTCCCATCGCTCGCTTCCCCCTACCGGCGAAACGATAACTTGACGAAATATTGACATGGCGCGCGCGGTCGGGCCGGTGCCGCAGCGTGCACTTTCCCGACGCGCCGGCAGGAAGACGCGCCGCCGTTGACGAACAACGTATGCGTTGCTCGCGCAGGGAGGTGCTAAGATGAGCCGTCTGTGTCTCCTGGCCCTATTGTTGCTGGCCGTGGTGCCGCTGCTGGCCGATGGACCGGCGCTGTGGGAACCCGCCGACAAGGCCGCGGGCGTCGCCATCCCGGTCACGCTGCGCTGGCAGGGAGAGGCGACGGCTCGCTACGAGTGCGACGTCGCCCGCGATGCCGGGTTCACGGATTCCGCGCTCATCGAGAAGGGGGGGACCGGCGCGTCGCGCGCGCTCTCCCACCTGCTGCCGGGGGTCACCTACTACTGGCGCGCGCGCGAGGTGGGGGGTGAGTGGTCGGCGGCGCGCTCCTTCACCACCGACGCGGCCGTGCCCGCCGGGGCGCGCGGGGGGCGCATCGTGCTGGTGAACGGCAGACAGATCGCCGTCATGAACGGCGATGGCAGCGGCCTGACGCCGCTGGCGGCGCTGCCGATGCCCGCCCATCCCGCCCTCAGCCCCGATGGACGCCTGATCGCCTTCACCTCCGCGGGGAATGCCGGTCTGTACGGCGCCGGCGGTCTCTACCTGATGCGGGCGGACGGCAGCGGCCTGCGCAAGCTCTGCCCGGTGGCCGGCCGGGCCTGGCGGCCCTGTTTCAGTCCGGCGGGCGACGTCTACTTCGCGCTGGGCGAAGACCGCGAGGCGCGCTGGCGGCTGTGCCACATCCGCGCCGACGGCACGGCGTTCACCCGGTTGGCCATTCCGGCGGGCATGCAGAACGAGCCGGCGCTGAGCGAAGATGGCACGCTGCTCCTCACCAGCGGCCATCTCCTCACCCTCTATAATGCCGATACCGGCGCCAAACTCGCCACGTTGCCGAATGCCGGCAAATTTCAGCAGCAGGAACCCTGTTTCAGCCGCGATGGGGCCAGCATCCTCACCACCGCCTACGCCGACGGGCGCATGAAGCTGCTGCGGCTCTTCACGGACGGCAGCGGCGAGACTTGCCTGGCCACCGCCGACCGCGTCAGCTCGCCGTGCGTCAGTCCGGACGGCAGCGTCATCCAGTATAGCGATGAGAAGGGCCTGCGCCGCATCGGGCCGGACGGGAAGATCCAGCCCTTCGCCGCCGGCCTGTTCACCAGCACGGTGTACCCCGGCATGCACTGGCAGGCGGCGCCGGGGCGCTGGAGTCCGGAGCCGCCGGCGCTGGCCGCGCCCAATGACGGCGCGACCGCCGTACCCGTGCCGGCGCCGCTGCGCTGGGCGCCGCTGGTCGGCGTCACCGGCTACATGGTGCAGGTGGCGACAACGAAAGACTTCGCGAAGCCGGCGGTGGAGCTGCCGCGCGTCTTCGGCGGCGAGGCGCTGGTCGAGGGGCTGGCGGCGGAGACGACCTATTACTGGCGCATCCGCGCGCGCTTCCGCGACGAAGCCGGCGCGTGGTCGCCGGCGCGGCGCTTCACCACTGGCGCGGCGGCGCCGCGCACGTACGGGCTGATCCGCGGCACGCTCATCTTCGAGGGCGGCGGGCCGCTGGCGAAGGAGCGGGTGACGCTGACCATCGGCACGCAGACCAGCAGCTATCTCACCGGCGACGATGGGACCTTCGCCGGGGTGGCGCCGGCGGGGGCGGGCATCATCCGCGCGGAGGGCGCGGAGGCGCCGGTGACCATCACCGCGGGCAAGGCGGCGCAGGTGGCGCTGGTGCGCACGCCCACTTCGGGAGTGGTCATCACCGCGACGCAGCCCGACGGCAAGCCCTTCACCGGCAATATGACCGGCGCCAGCCGCAAGCGCACGGACGACGGGCGCTATGACCAGCTCCTGCCCCTCACCCCGCGCGCGGTGGGGCCGGGCGTCTTCTGGTTTCCCACGGTGCGGCCCGACGATATCGAGCTGGCGGTCATCCTCGGCCTGCGCGGGACGTTCATGCACGGCAACGTGGTGCGCCGTTGGGTCTTCCCGAAGCGCGAAGCGGTGCGCCGCTTGACGGTGACCGCGCCGCCGCCGGTGCACGTGCGGCTCATCCTGCGCGACGACGCGGGGCATCCGCTGCGCAACACCCGCGTGGACGGGCGCATCGGCCGCTGGTGGCGCGATCCCTATGATTTCTGGCCCGACTCGAACCGCGAGGGCTTTTACTCCGAATCGCCCATCACCATGGGCAAGCGCGAGCGGCTGACCGACGACCAGGGCCGGCTGGACCTGGAGATGATGGTCGCGGGCACGTGTGACCTCAACGTGCGGGCCGCCGGCCACGAGAGCGCCCGCGTGACGCTGGTCATCAAAGAGGATGGGACGTACGCGCCGGATGCCTGTACGCTCCGCGCGCCGCGCACGGTGACGCAGACGGTCTTCACCCCCGGCGGCGCGCCGGCGGCCGGGGCGCGGGTCTTCGCCAGCTTCGTGAGCGGCGGGGAAGTGACCATCCGGCGCGGCACGGCGGACGCGCGGGGACGCGTCACCTGGGAAGGTCTGCCGCACCGGCGCGTCATCGTCTCCGGCGCGGGCGTCGCCGCCGGCGTCATCCCGGCGGAGGGCGCGGAATTTCCCGCGCGGCTGCCCGCCCCGGCGCCGGAGAAGGCGGTGAAGTTCCACCTGGAGCCCGGCGCGCGCAGCACCCATGACCTCACCTTCGGCGTGGTGCTGCATACGCCGGAGAAGACGGAGTTCCGCAAGTGGGTGGAGCGCCTGACTCCCGGCACCGTGGGCTGGGGCATGAACGAAACCTGGTCCTTCCGCACCGGCGCCCCCTTCAGCTACCTGTGGGCGGCGGCGTTCGCGCCCGTGCAGGTGAAGCTGCTCGACGGCGCCTACCTGCCCTACGTGGATGAGGAGGTGACGCAGCTGTTCCTGCCGGTAGACGCCCTCCCGCTGGAGGACTGGCGCGGCGTCGCGGTGACGGGCACGGTCGTGACGGCGGCGGGCGCCGCCGCGCCGGGGAGCCCGCTGCGTTTCACGCCCGCGCCGGGCAATCCGCTGCGCGCGGCCATGCAGGCGGGCGAGGTGGACTGGCTGCTCACCGCCACTGCCAATGCCGCCGGCGCCTTCACCGCCTCGCTGCCCCCCACCGGCCCGTATGCCATACTCAGCGGCGGTCGGGAGATCGGGCAGGTGACCGTGACGGCGGACCACGCGCCGAAGGGAGTACGCGTCAGCCTGCCGTGACGGCGCCGCCCGCTGCGGCGCCTGAGCGCACCACGGTGCACCGCGCGCTGCACGGCGCGCCCCTGGGCGCCCAGGGGCGCATTTTCACGGTGCCACGCCCGGTCTACCTCGCCGCCGATGGTCTCCCATGCTGGACGACCTCCTCGCCCTCGCCGCCGCCCACCACGATGACGCCGTCCTCACCCGCCTCGGTGACCTGATCTCCGCCTTCCGGCGCTGGCGCCAGGACTACCCGGCCGCGGCGGAGGTGGAGCCGTAAAGGCCTGGGCGGGCGCTCATGCGCGGAAGCGTCCCCGGGGTGGAAACCTTGGGGTGGCACACGGCCGTCGCCAGCATACAAGGCGTCCAGGCCGTGCGCCGTGCCCGTGGGGACAACAGCGGCGTCAGCCCCGCGCGTACACGGCTGGTGTGCGCGCGGCGGGTGGCGAGTCCAGCAACAATGGCGCTGGGTGCGGGCGATCAACTTCGCAGGAGAGGGTCGCCAGACGCGCGGGCGTACAAACGCCACGCACATCCTGGTTGACGGAACGCAGGGAAGTGGATGGTTCCGGAAATCGTACTTTTTCGGAAGCCAGCGGGCGAAAAATGTGCTGCCTGGCGCTCCTTTCAATCTGCATGGGGTGCAGCGTGCCCTCGAGCGCTGCTGTCCGGCGGCGGTACAGGGGGCGTTGAGGAGGGAAATACTCGAAATGCTTGACAAAATGGGCCCATGAACGTATCTTAAGTTCTGAAAAAGTACGATTTTCGGAAGCTCTTACGTTGGCAATGATCCGTTCGTTTTGAAAGGAGTGTAGAGGTATGTCTTCCCTGCGAAGCAGAGGGACCCGCCGCCGCGCGGGCTTCACCCTCATCGAATTGCTAGTGGTGATCGCCATCATCGCCATCCTGGCGGCCATCCTCTTTCCCGTCTTCGCGAAAGCGCGGGAAAAAGCCCGCCAGAACTCCTGCATCAGCAATCAGCGCCAGCTCAGCCTCGCCATCATGATGTGGGCGCAGGACCACGATGAACGCCTGCCCTCCGCGTCGCTGGCGGGGCGGGCGCTCGCCGGCAACACGCTGCCCATCCTGCTGGCGCAGACGCCGGGGCCGGGCAGCGTCTGGTCGGAGATCGAGCTGGACCGCGGCGTGCTGAAATGCCCGAGCGAGGCGGCGGCCGCCGTCAACACCTACGGCTACAACCAGGCCATCGCCGGCAAAGCGCTGGGCGACATTGACCCGCTCACCACCACCGTCACCGCCGACTACAACATCAAGTCCGCCACGCACAACATTTTGGTGACGCCGGAGGACTTGAGCAGCCGCCACGACGGCAAATACATCGCCAGCTTCGTGGACGGCCACGTGCTGCTGGGCACCGGGATGATGAGCTTCGCCTACCTCCCCGGCGTCACCTTCAATGCCGCTGGCGTGCCGACCGCTTCCCCGACGAAAGGCCCGCGGAGCTGGCTGGCGGCGGAGGCCATCGCCACCCCGCCGGCGGACGGGGAGCAGATCACCACCTGGGCCGGCATCGCCGGCACGGTGGGCGCGTCCGTCGCCAGCCCCTTTTCCACCGGGCCGACCTACCAGCGCGACCAGGTGAACGGCAAGCCGATTCTCCGCTTCGTGAAAGCCGGCACCCTGGGCATGCGCTTCGACTCAACCGTGAATGTGAAGGCCGCGTTCCTCATCATCAAGCTCACCGGCACGGGTTGGGGCCGCATCCTCTGCGACGCGGGCGGCGGCACCGCGTTGCATCACGACGAGCATAACGCGGCCAACTCCCCCTTCGAGATTCGCTTCGGCGGCGGCGGCGGCGACAAGCAAGTGGCCTACACGAACAATAAATGGGTGCTGCTGGCGGCCGCGGCCATGAGCTCGCTGTCCGACAACCAGTATCCCGGGTGGGGCTACGTCAACGACTTCGACGCCAACGTCGCGTCCGTGGAGCAAACGTATACCGGCACCTGCCTGCTCAACGGCATAACCGCCATCGGCAATTGCCCCAGCCCGACCACCCAGGGTGTGAGCATGGACCTGGCGGAGATGATCCTGTATGACCGCACCTTGTCGCCGGACGAGCGCAAGGGCGTCATCGGCTGGTTGTCTGAGCAATACGAGGTGAAGTAGTCGCGCGGGACCGGCCTGTGCGATCTTGTTCAAATGGAGGACATGCTATGCGTTCGTTCATGCGCCCGCAAGGGTTTACGCTCATTGAACTGTTGGTGGTGATCGCGATCATCGCCATCCTGGCGGCGATTCTCTTCCCGGTCTTTGCCCGCGCGCGCGAAAAAGCGCGGCAGAACCGCTGTCTCGCCAACCTGCGCCAGCAGGTGCTCGCCATCCAGATGTACGCCCAGGATAACGGCGAGCAGCTGCTGCGCGACACCGACACCCACGCCTGGGCATCGCTGCTGACGCCCTACAATGAATCCAACATCTACGACTGCCCGACGCAGACCGGCACAGGCAGCAACACCGCGCCGGAATACGGGTATAACAAGCACCTCTTCGACGTGCCGGTGGCGAAAGTGGCGCGCCAGTCGGATACGATCATCGTCGCCGACCTGGATAAATCCGCGATGACCGGCGCCTACACCTTCGACGCCCTGACGCTGGACGCGGCGCTCTCCCGGCGCCACGGCAGCGCCCTCATGGTCGCCAAGGCGGACGGCTCGGTGGCGACGCTCGCCATCGCGAGCGGCGAGACGGCCTCCCGGGTGCTGGGCCGCGCGAAGCTGACGCTGGCGCCGGATTCCGTCGGCGTGAAGATCATCCCGGTGAAGAGCGGCTCCACCTACGTGGCCCCTGATTTTGGCAACGCCGTCTTCACGAATACGGGCACCATCAAATATTCCGCCGCCGATGAGATCTTCGATGGCAAACTCAACGGCATCGAATGGACGAGCGGGCATCACTTTGACGTGAAGCCGATTCTGCAAATCCGCGATCTCGTCCCGCCGGTGGTGCCGACGAAAGTCTGCATCTACCCGCGCAATCTGAACAACAGCGGCTGGGAAACCCGCTTCGCCGGTCCCATGAAGGTCGAAGGCTCGAACGACGCCGGCGCCCCCACCAACTGGGAGCTGATTCAGGAGCTCACCCCGCTGCCGGCCTACCGGCCCGCGTCCATCGAGTGGCAGCGGTATGAGGTGTTCGGCGTCAAGGCGTATAGGCACTTGCGCGTCAACCTCTCCGCCACCACCGTGACGAACGGCGCGAGCGTGCCGGAAGGCTGTGAAGTCTCGGAAATCGAAGTGTACGGGTACGGGATGACGGAATGAGCGCGTAGCCGGCGCCGCTCGGTTCCGCGGGTGCCCAAGCATGCGGCGGCGCGGAATGGACGACAACGGCTGGCTCCTTCGAAATATGCCCGCACAACCGGGGCCGCGGAGTTGCACTCCGCACGAGTTTGCCCGCTCTTTGTCACACGAAAGGGTGAGGTAACTCGTGCGGAGTGCAACTCCGCGGCCCCGGTCTCTGCGTCCCGATTTTATCGGGACGCGGCCCATGTGGACCTCCGTCCCCGCCCGCGCCGGCCTGCGGGGCGTCCAGGCCGTGCGCCGTGCCCGTGGGAGCAACAGCGGCGCCAGCCCCGCGCGTACACGGCTGGTATGCGCGCGGCGGGTGGCGAGTCCAGCAACGATGGCGCGGCGTGCGTGCGGGCGATCAACTTCGCAGGAGAGGGTCGCCAGGCGCGCAGGCGTACAAACACCACGCACATCCTGGTTGACGGCATGCGGCGAAATGGACGGTTCCGGAAATCGAACATTTCCAGAAGCCAGCAGGCGTAAATCATGCTGCCTGGCGCTCCTTTCAATCTGCATGGGGCGCAGCGTGCCTTCGAGCGCTGCTGTCCGGTGGCGATACCAGGGGCGTTTTTGGGGGGAGAAATGCTCGCAATGCTTGACAAAATGGGCTCATGACCGTATCTTAAGTTCTGGAAATGTTCG
>JAKPKV010000182.1 GCA_029553475.1 Armatimonadota bacterium | reverse complement strand
CGGCTCGGTGACGGTGGCGGCGAACTACGGTGCCGCGCGCGCCAGCGCGCCGTACGATTTCCAGGGCACCGGCTCCATGGTATTCAGCTACGCGCCGACCAGCGCCCGCATCCTGAGCAACGGCACGAGCTTCCTGACCGTGACGGTGAACGGGTATCTGCCGGGCACCACGGATCCGGTCCCCGACGGCACCGGCATCACCCTGACCACGGACAAGGGACACTTCAGCAATAACCAGAAGACGATCGCCGGCACCTACCGCGGCGGCGTCTACACCGCGCGGCTCTACGGCCAGGCCACTCCGACGGCCGCCGACTTGGGCACCGTGCAGATCACCGCGGAGTCCACCGGCGTGACCGCCTTTGGCGGCGCCACGTTCTACGGTCCGGTGGATGCCATCGCGTTGGATGACCCGGCGTCGCTGAACGTCGTCGTCGGCCGCACGATCAGCCTGACCGCGCGGCTCACCGACGTGGCGGGCAATCCGGCGGACGCGCTGGTGACCATCAAGACCACCAATGCCAATAACATCGTGGCGACCAGCACGGCCCCGGCGACCGACGGCGTGGCGACGTTCAGCGTGACGCCGACCGTCACGGGGAATTACACCGTCGAGGTATCCGCCAACGGCAAGTCGGATTCCCGGGTCTTCACGGTGAATCTCTCCATCCCGACGGTGCTGGACGTGTCGCCGGTGGGGGTGGCGGAGGCCCAGGCCCGCGTGATGGCGAACGGCACCGGCAATCCGTTGCAGTACCGCATCACGGCGGTGGATGCCGAGGGCAAGCCGGCGGGCAGCTTCACCGCCCAGGTGGCGATTGATCCGGCCGGCATCATCTCGCTCGATCAGTATGATTTCAGCGGGGCCGCCCAGCAGGTGAACGTGCCGATTGATGCCGCCGGCATCGGTACCTTCTGGGTGAACGGCGCCGCCGGCGCGCAGGTCGGGCCGGCGACGATCACCGTCACCAGCGGCGCGCTCTCCGACACCACGACGGTGCGGCTGATCGGCCTGACGACGACGCTGATCGTCAATAGCAGCGGCACGCGCCTGCTGGCCAATGATAACGACAAACTGAGCTTCCAGTTCATCGCGCGGGACGAAAAGAACCAGACGGTGATGGACGGGACGCCCATCGCGCTGGTCGTCGAGCCGGTCGCCGGCGGCGACCCACCGGTGGCCGCGAATGAGTACCGGTTCTCGCCGGGCCTGCCCAAGACGACGAACGGCACGGTGACCGTGGACTTTTACTGCAGCCGCATCGCCATCGTGAAAGCGGGGATTGACAGCGGACTGTGGGTGAAAGCCAGCGCGGACGGCACGGCGGCGGCGCCGGTGAAAGTCAGCGCGGAGGGCGCGCAGTCGCTCACCCTCGCGCTGGTCACCGGGCAGCCGGCGCGCATCAGCGCGGACGGCATCTCCGGCCCCGCGGGGACGAACCAGACGCAGGTGCGCGCCACGGGCACAGCGGTGAGTTCCGCGGGCACGCTGCTCACCGGCGCGCAACTGAGCGGGCTGCCGGTGACGGTCACCTCGCAGAAAGGCATCCTGAATAATCAGACGCCGACCATCACCACGCGCTTCGATGCCGGCGGCATGGCCACGCTCACGCTCTCCGGCACCATCAGCACGACGCCGGGCGCCAGCGACTGCGTGGCGACCTCCGGCGATGCCACCAGCGCACCGCTGGCGGTGGCCTTCGTCGGCCAGGCGGATGCGGTGAACGGCTTCACCTACGTGAGCTCGCCGCCAGCGGTGAGTAATAAGCTCACCGTCTACCAGGACACGCAGTTCACCCTGGAAGTGACGGCGAAGGATGCCGCGGCCCCGGCGCAGCCGGTGCTGCGCGGCACCACGCTGAGCATCCTGGCGAACGGGATCACCGTGGCGGGCAATAGCGATATCGCGACCACCGATGACACGGGACGGGCGCGCTGGACGCTGACGGCCAGCACGGCGGGCACGCGGGACATCTTCGTGAAGGCGGACGATATCACCGCGAATACGCCGTTCACCGTCGAGGTGATTCCGGTGGCCAAGGACTTCAGCATGCTGGTGAAGGAGGAAAAACGGATCTTCTTCGATCCCGCCACCACCGCCAATCTGCCGAAGGCCACCAGCTTCGAGTTGACCGGCTATCAGTCGGTGGGCGGTCCGGTACAGCCCTACGCGGAAGTGACGCTCACCACGGATATGGGGCAGTTCCTCGCCTCGCAGGGCGTCACCCCGGAGGCCAACGGCAAGATCGCCAAGGTGGTGCTGAACCAGGCCGGCACGCAGCTCATCCGCTTCTCCGGTGACGGCGGCAACGTCGGCACGCCGAATATCATCGCCACCTCCGGCACGGTGGGGGCGGTGACGAAGGCGCTCAACACCGCGGCGACGCCGATTCAATTGATCGGATTACCGTATCGCATTATCTGCCAGGCGGGCGCGAAGTATCCCAACCCGGACATCCTCTCGGATGACCTGCGCGTGATGCAGGACAATCCGGTGACGGTAGTGGCGCAGGTCCAGGACAGTGCCGGCAACACCGTGCTGGACGGCTTCATGATTGACTTCAGCCTGCCGGCCGGCGCGCCGGGTATCCTGCGCGCCCGCAATACCCTCATCTCGGGCGGCACGGTCAAGGCGGACCTGTCGAGCAATGAGTCCGGCGTGTTCATCGTGACGGCGAAAGCGCTGGATACGACGGGCGCGCCCATTGCCGGCGTCGAAGACACCACGACGGTGACGATTCGCACGTACGCGAAAACCATCACGCTGCATGCCGTGACGCCGGCCACGCAGCGCATCAGCCAGGATGGCCATGAGACGGCGAAACTCACCGTCAGCGGTATTGACGCCAACGGCGTCCCCGTGCTGGCCGGCACGCCGGCGCGCTTCACCATCCTGCAGGCGGACCCGCTGCTGGCCACGCTGGTGGATCCGCTGAATGAGTCCAGTTACGGCGACGTGCAGGACGTGATCTTCGACAATACCGGAAAAGCGGAGATCTTCGTGCGCGGCCAGGGTGTCGTCGGCAAGGTCGGCGCGGTGGGCGTGCAGGTGGCGTCGTACAATACCGATATGGTCCCTGGCCCGAATGGCGCGCCGATCTTCACCAGCAGCTTCACCAATCAGGTGTCGCTGTATGGCCCGGGCAATCTGACGGCGGATGATCCCGCGCTGACGGCGGTCATGGCGCCGATCAAGGTGGTGCCCGGCTCGACGGGCGACCTGATCGTGGCGCTGAAGAAGAATGGCGTGGCGTATAACCCGTCGTGGTACACGCTGCAGGTGACGGCGGATGTCGGCGTGGTGGGCGGCGCGCAGGTGCTCGCCATCTCCGGCGCCAATGCCGGCGAGTGCGCGTTGACCTATACCATCACGGCCGAGGAGGCGGAAGCCAAGCTGGCCAGCATCAATAAGAAGATCAAGGTGACGGTGACGGTGACGGGCAGCGAACAGGCCGGCACGGGCACCAAAACCCAGGACTTCCTCTTCGAGATCGCCGACAAGCCGTGGCCGGGCATCGTGGATCCCGCCGCGAAATACACGGTGACCGAGAAGACGCCGGCGACGCTGCTGCATCCGGCGCCGGACGGCGGATTGAACCTGAACACCGAAGGCACGCTCACCGTGCAACTGCTGGATGCCGCCGGGCAGCCGCTCGGACAGGGTCGGGATATCACCGTCCTCGCCTCCGACGGCTTCATCGGCGATACCCTGCTGGGCACGCCCACGCAGGGCACGGCCACCATGCAGACCGGCACCGATGGGAAGATCGTTCTGCGCGTGAAAGCGCCGAATCAGAAGCCGGCGACCGGGAAGATGACGCTGACCTTCAAGGACGGCGCCGCCACGCTCACGCAGGTGGACGGCACCGGCAATCCGATGGCCAGTAACCTCATCGATATCAATGTCAAGGACGCGAAGTTGATCGCCACGCTGTCGCTGGAATCCATCGGCGCCACGAAGCGCATCTACTACAGCACGAAACCCGAGGACACCATCTACACGAAGAATGCCCTGGGCAATTAC
Source organism: Armatimonadota bacterium (assembly GCA_029553475.1). GTDB lineage: Bacteria > Armatimonadota > Hebobacteria > CAIYQO01 > CAIYQO01 > JAKIYB01. The sequence goes on along the minus strand of JAKPKV010000182.1, from coordinate 22,366 downwards.
GTGCCGTTGCAGCTCGCGACCCGCACCACGGTGACCTTCCGCGGCATGACCGGGGACGCCGTGCCCGTCGGCGCAGCCGGCGCGCTGGTGACCATCGCCACGGATCGCGGCGTCATGCGGAAGACGGGGACGGTAGATGCCTTCGAAAGCGCGAAGACCTACGCGCTGGATAGCCAGGGCTATCTGACGCTGGATATCGAAGGCAGCGGCTCGGATGCCGACCTCGGCACGCCGCGCTTCACGGTGACCGCGGTGGAGAACAACCTGACGAAGACGTTCGACGCCAATCAGGGCGGCACCGACCTGGATATCGTCGGCAAGGCCGACCGCGTGACGGTGACCACCGGGGCCGCGACCTTCTTCCAGAACGCGGAGACGAACGTGACGGTGACCGTCACCGATAAAGCCGGGCAACCCGTCCTCGACGGCTGGCCGGTGGAGTTCATCCAGAGCTCGCTCCAGTGGCTCGATCCCGCGGCGGCCGAGTGGTGGGAGACGGGCGGCGACGGCATCTTCCGTCTGCCGATCTCGCCGGTGACCATGAGCGGCGTGTGCGTCGGGCAGTTCGGCAGCAATCACTCCGGCCGCTACAGCGTCGGTGCGAACGTGCCGAAGAGCTTCACCCCGGGCGCCCCGCCGGTGCCGGATTTCATTACCGGCACGAAAGACGTGGTGGTGAAAACCTTCGCCCGCAACTACGAGGTGAGGAAAGAGGTGACGTATCCCACGCGCATCCTCGCCGACGGTACCGAGCTGACGCACCTCTACGTCATCTGCCGTGACAGTGACAATAAGAAACTGCTGGAAGGCGTGAAAGTGGCGATCCGGCCCGATGTCGGCCGCCTCATTCAGGAGACGGATGCGAATAACTACACCGATGGACCGGCCACCGGCCAGTTCTTCGGCGGGCAGTTCATGGAGATGCCGGTGAACCCGGATTCGGAGATCCGCTTCTTCGTGCGCGGTCGCAATCGCATCGGGCACGTCGGCCTGCAGTTGAATAACAACATCGCGCAGGCGCCGTTCTTCCCGAATCCGCCGAGCCCGGTCCCGGTCTATAATTGGGATACCGTGGCGGCGGCCGTGCCCGGCGCGCCGGACGTCGTCCTCTACGGGCCGGAACTGGCGGATGCGAAATTTACGGTGGACTTCACGCTGAGACGCATCGCCGGCCTGGACACCGGCAACACCGTGGAGACGCATCGCCGGGCGGAGTACGAATTGCGGGTGACCGACAAGTTCGATAACCCGTTCCCGGCCGGCTTCAAAGCGACCATCGTGGATAGCGGCACGCTGGTCCACGATCCGCCGATGCTGTCAACAAATACCAACGGCGAGATCATTCTGACGCACGCGCTGTGGCTGAATATGGCGAACATTCTGAAGCGCAACATCACCATCTACATGATCGGTGAAGGCGCGGCAGGGACGATCAGCCGGACGTTCACGCCGCTGCCGAATCCGGCGGCGCTGAACCTCTACGTCACGAAGCCGATCAGCGCGGCGGTGCCGGGCGCGATGGTGCTCGGGCTGAACGAAGTCCGCGACATCACGGCCACCGTCTATGATGACGATGGATACTGGGCGCTCGACGGCTTCCCGGTCAGGCTGGAGCCTCATGGCATGCCGTCCATCACGCAGCTCTCTGGGCAGACGGGATATACTTCGGTTGGCGGCGGCGTGACCGGCACGGTCAATGCGGGGGGCACGACCGGGTCCTTCGTCATCCGCGCGTACTATAACTATCCCCTGCCGCGGTCAGTGCTGCTCGGCACCGGCGACACGATCTATGTCGGTGCCCCGTCAGACTCGACCGTGGTGACGCCGGCCACCACGCAGGTGGGAGCGACTTCGACGACGGCGGTGACGGCGCGCCTGACGACCGCGAACCAGAACATTGCCGCGGGGTACCCGGTCACGCTGGCGCTCGCATCCGGCGGTGGGACATTGGCCAATGCCTCGACCACTGTCGGGACGAACGGCCAGGTGACCTTCCAGTATACGGCGCCGAATGTTCCTGCAGGATCGTCAACGCCGATTGTGATCAACGTAATGGATCGCGCGCCGCTACCGGTGACGGGGACCGCGCGCACCACGATCACCCTGACGGCTGTCGGCGTGCCGGCCACGCCGGGGACGCCGGGGGTCAATCCGGGGTCGAAGGAAGTCACCGTCCAGTGGGCGGCTCCCGCGTCAGCGGCGCCCATCACGCTGTATCGCGTGAGCTACCGGGTGAATGGCGGCATGCTGCAGACCCAGACGACAGCGGCGACCTCCTTGAAGATCACCGGCCTGGCGGAAGGCAACGTGGTGACCGCGCAGGTTGAGGCGTTCAACCTGGCCGGCTGGAGCGGCATCAGCGGCACCGGCACCGGCATCGCCGGCCCGTAGGACAGTACAAACAGGGGGCAATCCCTCACGATCTTCCGGGCGGGGCGGGCAGCCTCGCCCGGAGTGTTTGGTGCGCCCGGCGCACAGAGTTGAGGCAATCGGGCAGGACTGGTACAATAGCGGGACGAAATTTGGATGCTGTTCGGCCGAGACATCGCCGGCAGCGCGCGGGGACACAGCGACTATGCCCATCGCAGCACCCAGAGGCACGCAGGATATTTTGCCGCCCGAAAGCCGGCGCTGGCAGTGGCTGGAAGAGTGTTTCCGCCATCACGGCGCGCTGTATGGCTATCGGGAGATGCGCACGCCGATCTTTGAGAGCACCGAGCTGTTCGCCCGCGGCGTGGGTGAAGAGACGGATATCGTCGCAAAGCAGATGTATTCCTTCCAGAGCCGCGGGGGCGATGCCCTGACGCTGCGCCCGGAGGGCACCGCCGGCGTGGTGCGCGCGATGATTCAGCACAACCTGCTCGCCCAGGGCGGCGTACAGAAGATCTGCTATTTCGGGCCGATGTTCCGCTACGAACGCCCGCAGAAAGGACGCTACCGCCAGTTGCATCAGGTGGGCGTGGAGGCGTTTGGCTCGCCCGGCCCGGCGATTGACGCGGAGACGCTGGCGTTCGCCAGCGATTTCCTCGCCGCCGTCGGCATCAGCGATGCCCGGCTGGAGCTGAACAGCGTGGGCTGCCCTGCCTGCCGCCCGCGCTACCGCGATGCCCTGCGTAACGCGCTGGCCGGCGCGCGCACCGGGCTGTGCACGGATTGCACGCGGCGCTATGACACCAACCCCTTGCGCGTGCTCGACTGCAAGGTGGAAAGCTGCCGGACAGTGACGCGCGACGTGCCGGTCATCCTTGATATGCTGTGCGCCGAGTGTAGAGACCACCTGCGCGGGGTCGAGGCGGGGCTGCGCGCGCTAGGGGTGCCGTTCGTCATCAACCCGCACATCGTGCGCGGGCTCGACTATTACACCCGCACCGCGTTCGAGTTCATCGCCGGCGGGCTGGGCGCGCAGAACACCGTCTTGGCCGGGGGCCGTTACGACGGCCTGGTCGCTGAGCTGGGCGGTCCGGCGACGCCGGCCATCGGCTTTGCCGCCGGCATCGAGCGCCTGCTCATGGCCGCCGGCGAGGCGGCGCCGGCCCCGCCGATGGCGGGGCCGGTCTTCATCGCCACGCTGGGCGATGCCGCGCGCGCCGAGGGTGCCCGGCTGGCGCAGGCGTTGCGCCGCGCCGGCGTGCCCGCCGCCATCAGCTACGAGGCGCGCAGCTTGAAAGCGCAGATGAAAGAGGCCGCCCGCCAGGATGCCCGGTATGCGTTGATCCTTGGTGAGGACGAATTGGCGCGCGGCGACGCGATGCTGCGCGATATGGGGGCCGGCGAACAGACGGCGGTGGCGGTCGCGGACATCGTGACGCTGCTGGCGCGGCGCTATGCCGCATGATAACCGATGGGGATGACCATGATGCACGACACGACGAAGACGAACATGCGACGGACGGATGGCTGCGGCGATCTGCGCGCCGGCGATGTCGGCCGACGGGTGACATTGATGGGGTGGGCGCAGACGAACCGCGATCACGGTGGTCTGATCTTCATTGATCTGCGCGACCGCTCGGGCATCGCGCAGTGCGTCTTCAATCCGGAGGACGCGTCCGCCGCGCATGCCGAAGCCCAGCATATCCGCGCGGAGTTCGTGCTGGCGGTGCAGGGGGTGGTCGCGCCGCGCCCGGCGGGCACGGTCAACGCGAAGCTGCCCACCGGCGAGGTGGAAGTGCATGTCGAGCGGCTGGCGGTGCTGAACACCGCGAAACCCCCGCCGTTCCCCATTCATGACGAGAACGCGCCGGAGGTGGATGAGACGCTGCGCTTGCGCTATCGCTATCTGGACCTGCGCAGCGCGCGCATGCGGCGCAACCTGGCGCTGCGTCACCAGGTGGCGCGGGCCGCGCGCGAGTATCTGAACGAGCAGGGGTTCCTGGAAATCGAGACGCCGCTGCTCATCAAATCTACCCCGGAAGGCGCGCGCGATTTTCTGGTGCCGGCGCGCCTGCGCGCCGGCGAGTTTTACGCCTTGCCGCAGAGCCCGCAGTTGCTCAAGCAGACGCTGATGGTCGCCGGCATTGAGCGGTACTACCAGCTCGCGCGCTGCCTGCGCGACGAGGACCTGCGGGGTGATCGCCAGTTCGAGCACACGCAGATTGACCTGGAGATGTCCTTCGTGGAGCGCGACGACGTGCTGGAACTGGCCGAAGGGCTGATCCAGCGCGTGATGGCGGTGATCGGGGTCGCGGTGGCGACGCCGTTCCCGCGCATGAGCTACGCCGAGGCGATGGCGCGCTACGGCAGCGATAAACCGGACACCCGCTTCGGCATGGAGCTGGTGGACCTGTCCGCGGTCTTCGCCGATACCGCGTTCAACGCCTTCGCCGGCGTGCTGGCGTCCGGTGGACAGGTGAAGGGGCTGAATGTGAAGGGCGCCGCCGGTCTCTCCCGCCGCGAGCTGGACGAATTGACCGAGTTCGCCAAAGGTTTCGGCGCCAAGGGGCTGGCCTACTTCCAGGTGACCGCTGATGAATTGAAGTCGCCGGTGACGAAGTTCCTTTCGGCCGAGGAAACCGCGGCGTGCACGCGGGCCATGGGCGCCGAGGTGAACGACCTGCTGCTGCTGGTGGCCGACGTGCCCGCGGTGGTGGCGCAGTCGCTGGGCCGCCTGCGCCTGCACCTGGCCGAGCGCCTGCAGCTCATCCCGGAGGGAGGGTGGAGCTTCCTCTGGGTGCTGGATTTCCCCATGTTCGCGTGGAATCCGGAGACCGATCAGATCGAGCCGATGCACCACCCGTTCACCATGCCGAAGGCCGAAGACCTGGCGCTGATGGATACTGATCCGCTGCGGGTGCGCGGCGAGCTCTTTGACCTGGTGCTCAACGGCAACGAGTTGAGCAGCGGCGGCATCCGCATCCATCGCCGCGATATCCAGGAGCGCGTGCTGCGCACCATCAACATGCCGCTGGAGCAGGTGCGCGAGCGTTTTGGCTTCCTCGTCGAGGCATTTGAGTTCGGCGCCCCGCCGCATGGCGGCATGGGCATCGGTTTTGACCGCCTGGTGATGCTGATGGCGGGGGAGAAGACGATTCGCGACGTCATCGCCTTCCCGAAAGCGTCCTCCGGCGCCGACCTGATGATGGATGCGCCCACCGCGGTCGATCCCATCCAACTGCGCGACCTGGGGCTGGCACTCCTGAAGAAACCGGAGGCACAGTAGCCGATGCCGACGGACGGCAAGCGGATCCGCACCGACCGGCTGCAGGCGCGGCTGGGCCTCCACTTCCAACAGCGCGAGTTGCTGCTGCTGGCGCTGACCCATCGGTCATACGCGTCGGAAGCGGCGGGAGGCGAGTCCAACGAGCGCCTGGAGTTCCTCGGCGACGCCGTGCTGGGATTGCTCATCGGCGAGGAGCTCTACCGGCGCTATCCCGCCTGGAAGGAAGGGGAGCTGACGCGCGCCCGCGCGGCGGTGGTGGAAGAGCCCGCGCTGCTGCGGGTGGCCCAGCGCTGGCATCTCGGCACCTTCCTGCGGCTGTCGCAGGCCGAGGAGACCTCCGGCGGTCGCGTCCGCCGGGCGCTGCTGGCCGATGCCGTGGAAGCCATCATCGGCGCCTGCTATCTGGATCAGGGGCTGGCGATCACTCGCGACTTCGTGCGTCGCGAGTTTGCCTTCCTGCTGGAAGCGCCGGAAGGGGAGGCGTTCATCCGCGATTACAAAACGCGCCTGCAGGAGTTGTACCAGGCGCGGTTTCAGGCCGCGCCGACCTATCACGTCATCAGCGAGAGCGGCCCGCCGCATGATAAGACCTTCGACGTGGTCGTCTCGTTCCACGGGCGCGATATTGGCCGCGGCGCCGGAAAAAGTAAAAAGGAAGCGGCGCAGCGGGCGGCGGCGGACGCGCTGGAGCGCGCCGGGATGGATGAACCTGCGTCCGCCTCCCGTACTGCACTTCCGCTCCCCCCTGAAGCGCTGTGACGCCGCGCGATCGCGCTGGTGGGGCGGGCAGGGGGCGGCTGCGGCCCCCCGGATTGATGCTCTGTGACACATTGTTTCCGCTTTGGTGGGCTGTTCACTGGGGCCGCGGAGTTGTACTCCGCACGCATCTGCAACATGGATTATCTGATAGACCTGTGTAGCAACGCGTGCGGAGTACAACTCCGCGGCCCCAGTGTCCCCTGGATTGAAATCCGGGGCTGGAGAAACGAAGTCCGCCCCCGCGGACTGGCCGGATGCTGGGCAACGCGGGAGGCATGGGGTACAGCGCATCCGGGGGGCAGGGGCCGGACGACGGGAGGAGGATGAGAAACGATCTCAAAACGCCTCGCGGCCGTCTCGCGGAGGATGTGCCGCGCCGGGCCGCGGTGGATGCCCTGGCATGGCGGTCTCTGACCCATCATCCTGATGGCTGGCTTCCTACACGCTCGAGAATCCGCCGTGCGCGCCACGCCACATCCTCCGCGAGACGACGACGGGTCCTGTTGAGGGAGTTTCTTAATCTCCGCTTAATCTTGAACCCTCCGTTCACCTTCCTTGACCAGAAGGCAATCGTATTTTAACCTTGAATTAATAATCAGGGGAGGGGGGCGCCTTCTCCTACCCCCCATGAGAATCCTCAGATCATTGTGGATCGCCGTTTCCGTTGCTGTGGAGGACCTGTTGTGGCCAAATTGCGTCTGATCCCGCAAGATGAACGATTTTTTCGGCTGTTTGAACAGGCAGCCGATATCGGCGTCTCCGGCGTCGAAGTGCTGCAGCGCATGTTGGGAGACATCACGCTCGCGGAGGAGTGCCGGGAGCAAATCGCGGAGATCGAGCATGCCGGGGACTCCGTCATCCACGAGACGATGGGCAAGCTCAATCGCACGTTCATCACCCCGCTGGATCCCGAAGATATCCGCGCCATCGCCAACGACCTTGATGACATCATTGACTTCACCCAGGCCGCGGCCGAGCGCGTGGTCCTGTATAACGTCGCCGCGCCGCATCTCGGCGCGGTCGAGCTCTGCACCGTGCTGCTCCAGGCGGCGCGTGAAGTGCGCGCCGTCGTGGGGCTGCTCGGGGATCTCGGCGGGCAGCGCAAAGAGATCCTCCGTCTCTGCATCGAGATCAACCGGCTGGAAAACGCCGGTGATCGCGTCTATCGCGAAGCCCTGGGGAATCTGTTCCGCGCCGGTGATTTGCTGGAGCTGATGCGCTGGAAAGAGATTTTCGAGCAAATCGAGCAGGCGATTGACCAGTGTGAAGACCTGGCGGATGTCATTGAAGGTATCGTCGCGAAGAATGCCTGATGCGTTGGGTTGAGGAACGAAGTGAAGGTATGGCTATTTCCACTGAGACGCGTGCAATCTGTCGCGGGTGTTACCAGCAGGTGGCAGCAGAGACCGCGACGGTCACCTGCGCGCAGTGCGGCAGCATTTTTCATCAGGACTGCTGGGAACGGCATGGCGAGTGCATCAGCGCGTCGTGCATGATCGCCGGGGTGTCGGGCCCGTGCGCGCATCAGTCTGCCGCCGAGGCGCAGACGGCGCCCGGTCACGATGGGATGGCCGAAGGCACGGTCTGGGGTATCGTCGCGCTGGCCGTGAGCGTGCTCATTGTTGCTGGCGTTGTCGCGGTGCGCCTGGGCGCGCCCCTCAATACCGTCCTGGTCGTGGGCGTGGTCATCGCGGCGCTCACGTTCGATTATGTCAATGGCATGCATGATGCTGGCAACGCCATTGCCACGGTGATTTCCACGCGTGTACTCACGCCGGCTGCGGCGCTGGTGATGGCGGCGATGCTCAATCTCGTCGGCGCGCTGGCATTCTCCGGCGTGGCCAAAGGGATTGCCGAGAAATTCGCGGATATGGGGCAGGTCGAGGCGCTGGGATTGGCGATCACGCCGATGATGATCCTGTGCGGCCTGGTCGGCGCCAGCCTCTGGAGCTTTTTTACCGCGCGCATCGGATTACCGGTCAGCACCTCGCATTCACTCTTCGGCGGGCTGATCGGGGTGTTCCTGCTCGCGGGCATTCCGCTGAACAAAGCCTACCTGGGCACGATTTTCCTCTTCATCGTGTTGGCGCCGCTCATGGCGTTCACCGTCGGGTGGATGCTCATGCATGCGATCAACTTTCTGGTGCATACAACCGCGCCGTACCGCATCAATAAGGTTTTCCGGGTGCTGCAGGTGTTCTCCGCGGCGGCGATGGCCTTCATGCATGGCTCGAATGATGCGCAAAAGGCGATGGGCATCATCACGATGGCATTGTTTTCCGTCGGTTTCGTCGCCAAAGGCCCGGATGGCGTGGATGTCCCGACCTGGGTGAAGATTGCCTGCGCGCTGATGATGGCGCTGGGGACGGGATTCGGCGGGATGCGGGTGATCAAGACGCTGGGACATAAGATCATCAAACTGGCGCCCATACACGGTTTCACGGCGGAAACGGTGGCCGCGGCGACGATTATGCTCGTGACCCATCTGCACATTCCCATCAGCACCACGCACGTCATTTCCTCGTCCATCCTCGGTATCGGCGCGTCAAGGCGGCTGTCAACCGTGCGCTGGGGCGTCGCGGGCAATATCGTCGCCGCCTGGATTTTCACCATCCCCTCCTGTGCCCTGGCGGGATCGGGTCTCTACTGTCTGGTGCGGTGGATGCTGCGGATTGCCTGACGTGGTCTGCGCGCAGGTGCGGTGGGGAGGACTTTCCGCTGAGAAGCGGAATTCCTTCCCTATCACGTCTCGAGGATGGCCTGCCGCCATGACAACGCTGCACACCGTGGACGATGACCCGCGCATCAGCGCGCCTCCCCCGGACGCGCGCGACCGGCTGGCGCCGCGTGACGAAGGCGACGCGGCATGATTGATGCCCACGCGCACCTGAACGACCCCCGATTGTCCGCCGATCTCCCCGATCTGCTTGCGCGCATGCGCGCGGCCGGCGTCGAAGGCGCGCTGGTTGTCGGCTACGATCTGCCCTCCAGCCAGCGGGCGGTGGCGCTGGCGCGTGCGTACCCCTCGCTGCGCGCCGCCGTGGGCATACACCCGCACGACAGCAAGGACCTAGACGCGGCGGCGCTGGACGCGCTGCGCGTGCTGGCGCGGGAGCCGGCGGTGGTGGCCATCGGCGAGATCGGGCTGGATTACCACTACGACCATTCCCCGCGCCCCGCGCAGCGCGAGGCCTTTCGCCGCCAGTTGGCGCTGGCGCGCGAAACCGCGCTGCCCATCGTCATCCACGAGCGCGAGGCGGAAGAGGAGGTGCGCGCCATCCTCGATGCCGAAGAGGGGTGGGCGCTGGGCGGCTCCTGGCATTGCTGCAGCGTTGACGCCGTTTCCGCCACGGAAATCGCGCGCCACCTCTTCATCGGCATCGCCGGCTGGATTACCTTCCCGAAGTCGGAGCATATCCGCGCCCTGGCGCGCGCGGTGCCGATGGAGCGCCTGCTGATTGAAACCGACGCCCCCTACATCACCCCGGTGCCCTTCCGCGGCAGGCGCAATGAGCCCGCCTATTTGCCGTATACGCTGCAAATGTTAGCGGAGGTGACGGGGAAGCCGGCAGGGGACGTCGAACAAAGCACGACAATGAACGTCCGGCGGGCCTTTCCGCGCTGGACCCTGGATGAAGGGGGATACGATGGTTGACGGGTGCATTTTCTGCGGCATTGCCGATCTGCGCGTCCCGGCGGAGCTGCTCTACCAGGACCACCTGCTGGTGGCCTTCCGCGACATCAAGCCGGCGGCGCCTGTGCATATCCTCATCGTGCCGAAAAAGCACATCGCGGATGTGCGCGATCTGGGGGATATTGATGCGGAGATGCTCGGCAAGGTCTTTGCGGTGGCGGCGCTGCTCGCGAAACAGGAAGGCATCGCCGACAGCGGCTTCCGCCTGGTGGTGAACACCGGTCCCGATGCCGGGCAAACCGTCGAGCATATCCATTTCCACCTGCTCGGCGGGCGGGAAATGGGGTGGCCGCCGGAATAGGCGGGAAACAATACTGGTGCAAGAAGCTTTCCTGTGTTGAGGTTTGTAGTAGCGCCGCAGCCTGAGCAAGGCGCGTTCGGCTGGGCAATCTGGCAAAAACGCAACGGCATTGGGGCGGGGTACCAAAGATAATGGTGGTCGCTACTGGATTCGAACCAGTGACCTCCTCGGTGTGAACGAGGCGCGCTACCGCTGCGCCAAGCGACCACTGCGTGGTGTGGTGGGCGAAGAGGGATTCGAACCCCCGACCACCTGGGTGTAAACCAGGCGCTCTACCACTGAGCTATCCGCCCGTGTCTACGTGGTGATTATAGACAATTTCCCCACGTGTGTCAATGCCGGATTGGCGAGAGGAATGGACGGACGGCTCACGAATATAGCATTCGTCGGCGGGTCAGCGATTTACTACCAGTCTTTACAAACAGTAGTTCGCCTGATATACTGAGAGCAGTTCATCACGGCACAGGATTTCGACGGATTATGGCACGTACTAAAGCTAAAGTCACCACCTCAGATATCTACGCACGTCTCGCGCGCGGAGAATGCGCGAACTATCGCCAAAACGGCTGCCGTGGGCAGTCACCCTGTACGATTATCGTTGGCGAACCGTGCGACTACTTCACTCGCTATGTGAAACCGCTGCTGGATTACCCCGAGTTCAGCGCGAAGTATCAGCGCGAAGCGAAAGTGACGCTGGCCATCAATCCCAACGCCAAAATTATCCGCGCGCGTCGCGCCGGCGCGGAGCCACGCCTCGTCCTGGAGGATCGCGTGCCGACGGAGGCTGTGGCGCCGCAACCGGCAAAAGCCGCAGCGGCGAAGCCGAAAAAGGCTGCAACGCCGGCGACGCCTTCCGAGAAACCCGCGGCATCCCCCACACTGCCGGCGACGCCTCCCGCCGCGACGCCGGCGAAATCGGCACGCCGAAAAGCAACCGCGGCGCCAGCGGCGCCCGCACTGCTGGTAACCGCGGAATCCGCCGCGCCGAAAGCCCGGCGCTCGCCCGCCGTGCCCATCCCGCCACCGGCGCCGCAGTTTGCGTTGGAATTCACCCCGCCAGGAGTGCCAACGCGAAAGACGACGCGCAAGCGCTAATCCCCGCGCAGCGCCGCCAGCAGCGCGGCGTTGGCCGGCGGCATTTCGCCGGCGTCGAAGGCGTCTTCCGGCGCCCAGCGCAGCGCGTCGGCCTGGCGGGGCGTGGGCTCGCCCTGCTCAAGGGCGCAGCGATACAGGCGCAGCGCCACCGTGCGGTCCGGATAGGCGTGGGTGACAGCGGCCAGCTCTTCTTCCACGCGCACCGTCACCCCCAACTCCTCCGCCACTTCGCGGGCCAGCGCCGCGCGCGGCGTCTCACCGGGCTCCACCTTGCCGCCGGGGAATTCCCAGGCGCCGGCCAGGTGTGCGCCGGCGGGGCGGCGGGTGAGGAGCACGCGGCCCCGCCGCGCGATATAGGCCAGCACTACCGTGGTGATGGGCATGCCAGTATTATAGCGCGCCGCCGATGAGCGGGGAACCGCGCACCACTCGCCCGGCGGATCGGCTATGCTGAGGCCATGACACCGGGCAAGCGACTCTTCGACCTCTTCTGGGCGCTCCTTGGCCTGTTGCTGCTGGCGCCGCTGTTGCTGGCGGTGGCGGTCGCCATCCGGCTGGATGACGGCGGCCCGGCCTTCTTTCGCCAGCGGCGGGTGGGACGCGGCGGGCGGCCATTCCGCATCTGGAAATTCCGCACCATGGTGCAGAACGCCGAAGCGCTGGGCGGGCAGATCACCGTGGGCGGCGACCCGCGCATCACGCGGGTGGGGCGCTGGCTGCGCCGGACGAAGCTGGACGAGCTGCCGCAGCTCTTCAACGTGCTGGCGGGCGAGATGTCGCTGGTGGGCCCGCGCCCGGAGGTGCCGCGCTACGTGGCGCGCTACACCCCGGCGCAGCGGCGCGTGCTCGACCTGCCCCCCGGCATCACCGACCCCGCCTCCATCAAGTACCGCGACGAAAATGCCGTGCTCGCCCGCGCCGCCGACCCCGACCGCGCCTACGTGGATGAGATCATGCCGGAAAAGCTCCGCCTCAACCTCGCCTACGCCGACCGCCGGAGCCTCGCCGGCGACGTCGTCGTCATCCTGCACACCCTCGCCCGCCTCCTCCGCTGACCCTCCAGTATGCCCCGCATGTTGTGCGTTTTGGGGCATAAGGGACTTCACGCACAGCCGCACAGGCGCAAATTACCGGCTTGTTTTTTACCAGATGAGGGCCACTGCCCGGCCGGAGAGCCGGTCGGACGCGATGATCTCGCCGTGCGCCGGCACATCCGTGGCGGGCGTTCCGACGGGGTGGAGTGAGGGGGAGGGTTCCGGGAAACGAACATTTCCGGAAATCAGTTTACGGCTATGGGCCTCTTTTGTCAAGCATTTTGAGCATTTTCTCCCCCCCAAACGCCCCTGGTATCGCCGCCGGACAGCAGCCCTCGGGGGCAAAATGCCCCCATGCAGGCGTAACAGCGCGCCAGACGACACATTTTCGCCCGCTGGCTTCCGAGAATGTTCGTTTCCCGGAATGGCCGATGCCATCGGTGATTCAGTGAATACGGGGACGGGTTATGTATTTCCAAAATCTTTCGCGTTGCCAGAATCGCAGAGTTGGTCCGTGATAGATAAGAAGGAGGAGATTATGCCACGATACCTCGGAATACTGCTCCTGCTCATCGGCCTCGCCGCCCGCGCGGTTGAGCAGCCGCTCGACGGCGCCGTGAAGGTCACCGCCACATCCGCGGGCCACGCCTGGCACTACGCCGCCGAGGCGGTGAAGATGGATGGCAAGACCTACCGGAGCTACGCCTACCTGAAGGACGACAGGGGTGAGCGCACCCGCGGCTGGATCAGCTTCGACGTGACGGGGTGGGAGCGCTTCACGGCGACGGTGGGCGTGAGCGATGCGTGGAAGAACCACCACGGCGCGCTCATCATCGAAGTAGACGGCGAGCAGACGCACGAGATCACGAAACGCAGCGGGGAGAAACCGCAGCCGGTGGACCTGGCGCTGACCGGGGCGAAGACGCTCACCGTCCGCTTCGAGCCCTCCATCCTGCTGGCGGCGCCGGCAGTGCTACGCGCGGAACAGGTCAACCCGAAGGATGGCGCCGCGATGGTCTGGGTGCCGGCGGGGGAGTTTGTGATGGGCAGCAAAGACAACGAGGGCTACAGCGACGAGCGTCCCCAGCGCAAGGTCTACCTCGACGGCTACTGGCTCTACAAATACGAGGTGACGGTGGCGCAGTACCGGGCGTTCTGCGCGGCCACCGGGCGGGCGCTGCCCCATTTCCCCCAACCGATGACTTATTATGAGTCAAACTACAGTTGGGCGGGCAAAACCGGCTGGGCCGACCCGGCGTTGCAGCAGCACCCCATCGTGAACGTCACCTGGCATGACGCGCAAGCCTACGCCGCCTGGGCGGGCGCGCAGTTGCCGACGGAGGCGCAGTGGGAAAAAGCGGCGCGGGGGGCGGACGGGCGCATCTACCCGTGGGGGAACACCTGGGACCCGGCGAAGTGCGCGAACCGTACTAACTCGCAGGAGAAAGCCATCAGCACCTGGCCGGTCGGCAGCTTCCCGGCGGGGGCCAGCCCCTGCGGGGCGCACGACATGGCGGGCAACGTGTCGGAGTGGTGCGCGGACTGGTATGACGCCGGTTACTACAAGAATGCTCCTGCCCGGAATCCCATCGGCCCGGCGACCGGCACTCGCCGCGTGCTACGGTGCGGCTCGTGGGCCGGCTACTACGTCGAGTTCATCCTCCGCAGCGCGGTCCGCAACTACTGCACCCCGGACTACTATTGGTACAGCGTCGGGTTCCGGTGCGGCTCTTCCTCGCCGGGACCATAGCTTCCCCTTGGCCCGTAAGCCCTTTTCCCCTTTTCGGCGGGGGCAGGGCCTGTCCGCCATAGCCTGGAAGGCGACGGCGGGAGCCCCCACAAGCCGCCGGGCTGTGAGCGTACCAATGGTGACAGGCACGAATAATTGGGGGTGGATCATCTGGTCACGAGTGGGAAAGCGGAATTATTCGTGCCTGTCACCATTGGTAGTGGGCGCGATGACTCCGGCCGGCGCGGCGCCACTCTCCCCTGCGCGCACGCTCCCCCCTCCGCTCAAGCTATGGGGGATGCGACGGGGGACACGCCGGCGCCCGGCGTGGCGCACGACCAACACACGGCGCTGTTGGGTGGGGAGTGTTGGCCCGGCCTGGCCCACGGGGTCCGCGGTCGCTCCTCCATGCGGTCACAGCCGCCGCGAGCGTCGCTCCTGCCGGCAGGAACAGCCGCCCGCCGGGCAGAAATTAGGACGGCAGCGCCATGACGGTTTCGTTTCTTCACGAGTTGCGGGATGGGCTGCTTTCGCTGCTGTTTCCGCCGCGGTGCGCGGTGTGCGGCACGCTGCAGGAGGCGGTCTATTGCGACGCCTGCCGGGAGGGGATGGTACGCATCGGGGAGCCGTGGTGCGCGCAGTGCGGGCTGCCGTTTGACCCGCTGGCGCACGCGCCGGAGCACTGTGAGGAGTGTCGCAGCGACCCGCCGCACTTTGACGCCGCGCGGGCGGCGGGGCGGTACGGCGGGTCGCTGCGGCTGGCCATCCACGCCTTCAAATATGCCGGGGTGCGCGCGCTGGCCGCCCCGCTGGCGGCGCTCATCGCCGACGCCGCGCCGCCCCCCATCCCGATTGACTGCCTGACCCCCGTGCCGCTGCACCCCGCCCGCGAGGCGATGCGCGGCTACAACCAGTCGCGCCTGCTGGCCGAGGAGCTGGGCGCGCAGTGGTGCCTGCCGGTGGAAGAGCTGCTGCGGCGCACGCGCAATATCCCCCCGCAACAGCAGCTGCCCCGCGAGGAGCGCCGCCGCAACGTGCACGGTGCCTTCGCCGCCGGCGACGGCATCGCCGGGCGCGCCATCGGCCTGGTGGACGACGTCTACACCACCGGCTCCACCCTGCGCGAGTGCAGCCGCCTGCTGAAAGCCGCCGGCGCGTCGCGGGTGGTGGCCATCACCATCGCGCGGACGGTGGGGGAGACGCAGTAAACGCCTGCCAGGCGCACCGATGGATCCCGAATCCGCCGCACAGCCCACCCCGCGCCGCCGTGCCGCATCCCCCTGAGCTACCCTGGGCGGGCGAGCGTCCCCGCGAGCCGACTCCGGGGGGAAATGATGATATGTCGTGTTCGATAGCAAGACGATCTCGTGAGCACGACGGATAAAACTTCCACCCGGAGTCGGCTCGCGGGGACGCTCGCCCGCCCAGATACGGCCCCTCTTCATCTCGTCATGGCCACTTTCCGAACGCGGAGACGCGCGCGAGGCGCCCTCGCCGGGGTAGCATAGGAAGTGCGAGGGGGTGGCCATGCAAATCGCGTCATTCATTCTGGTGAACGACCGCGCGCTGCGCCAGCTTGAAGAGCAGTTGGAAACGGTGGTCCGGCAGATGGCGGCGCCGCAGGCGGCGGTGTTGAACCTGGTGGCGGTGCGGCTGCACGAGCTGGGCAGCGAGCATCCCATCAGCATCCCCGTCAGCTCGCTCTACCCGCTGGATGTCGCCGCCGAACGCCAGCACGCGCGCGTGCTGAGCGCCTTCGAAGACCCCGTGCGCCCCTCGCGCCTGAACCGCATCGCCTCGCAGGCGAATATGCCGGTCTATTATGTGCCGCCGGCGCGCGTGCGCGACTTCAGCCGCGAGCTGGCGGCCCTGCGGCTGGCGCGCGAGATTCATCCCGATGACGTGACGGCGCTCATCGGCCGCCACGTGGCCGCCGACGAGATGCCAGCGATCACCCGCATCATTGACCAGTTCCGTCACGACCTCTACCAGATTTACCATGACGCCTCGGAGCAGGGGAAGGGGGTGGTGGTCTTCGTGGTCAGCCAGCCCGACGACATCACCTCGGAAGACGCCTTCCCCCGCGCGGCCTGACCGGGGAAGATTTTGAAAAAATCACTGTGAATAACCCCTCCGCCCCCTTGCGGACCTCCCGCGATTTTGCTATAGTAAAACACCACATGTTGGAGGGCTCGACGCCGGGACACACTACTACTGGACGCCTCCCTGTTACACCGTCTTTCGCACCCGGTGTGGAGAATGTGTGGATACACCGTGGAAAATACCGCCGTTTCGATTACCGCACCGATCGCCGTCAACCTGACGGAGGAGCAGCTCTCCCGATTCACCGGGTATCCGGTGATGTTGCCGGCCTTCGCCGGACCGCTGGATCTGCTCCTCTATCTGATCAAGCGTCAGGAAATTGACATCACCGATATCCCCATCGCCCTCGTCACCGCGCAGTTCCTCGACTACCTCGCGCTGATGGAAGCGCTGGACATCGAGCTGGCCTCCGACTTCATCGTGATGGCCGCCACGCTGCTGGAGATCAAGTCGCGCCTGCTGCTGCCGCGCCCGCCGGCGCTCGTGGAGGAGGAGGACGTCGAGGAGGCAGACCCGCGGGCGGAGCTGGTGCGGCGCCTGCTGGAGTATCAGCAGTACAAATCCGCCGCGCAGAGCCTGGCGCAGCGCGCCGACGAGCAGTCCCGCGTCTTCCCGCGCACCACGGCGGTGGAAAGCCTGCCGCTGACGCGCCTGCTGCCGGAGCTGGACGGCGACGTGGACGCCTTCAGCCTGTGGACGGCGCTGCAGGAAGTGCTGGCCCGCGTGGAGGCGGTGGCGACGCCCGCCGTGCGCGAGGTGACGCGGCCGCGCATCACCATCCGCAAGCAGATGCTGCACATCCTGCACCTGCTCAGCGCCTCGCCGGAGGGCGTGGCCTTCACCGCCGTCTTCTTCTACGCGGGTCGCGAGCACCCGCTCACCCGCATGGAAGTCATCGTCACCTTCCTCGCCATGCTCGAGCTCATCCGCCTGCAACGCCTGGTCGTCGCCCAGCGCAGCCTCTTCGGTGAAATCCTGCTGAAGTCGATCCAGGGCGCGCTGCCGGTGGTGTGAGCGGCCTGGACCGCCCGCCCGGCGCTATGGATACAGCCACTCCCCTGTTGCGGCGTCTTCCAGGATGATGGCATGGTACGGGCAGGACTCCGCCGCGCGCCAGAGGGCGTCGTCGTCGGCGTCGCGCGGTTCGATGAGCACCGCTTTCCGGTCGGCGTCGAACTGAAACGCCCCCGGCGCGATCGCCACGCACGATCCCACGCCCCGGCACAGGTTGCGGTCCACGCGCACTTTCATGTTGCGGCCTCCCTCACCTCTCCCCCCGGCCCATCGTACTCGTAGTCGTAGTCGTACTCGACTACGGGCTTCGCTTCTTCACCGCGTGTCGGATCGCCACGTCCCGGACTGCCCGACACGCGGCAGCAACGCTCCCGACTTCAGCATAACCGTTTCGAGTACGAGTATGAGTCGGAGCGCGGACATCCTGTCCGCCCGTATCCGATTGCGAGTACGAGTACGACTACGAGTACGACGGGCCGGGGGGAGAGGTGACCCCACGCTGCCGATTATACCGGCCAACGGCAGGGTCACATGTGCCGAACGCTTACCAGCGCCCGCCGCGCGTGTGCAGAAAATTCTGCAGGAGCTGGAGGCCGTCCTCGGTGAGGATGGATTCGGGGTGGAACTGTACGCCTTCGACGGTGAATACGCGGTGGCGCACGCCCATGATCTCCCCCTCGGCGGTCCAGGCGGAGATGTCCAGGCAGGCGGGGGCGGTGTCGCGCTCGATGACGAGCGAGTGGTAGCGGGTGGCCTCGAAGGGGTTGGGTAACCCGGCGAATACCCCGCGCCCGTCATGGGCAATCGGCGACACCTTGCCATGCATCGGCTGCGCGGCGTGGATGATCGTGCCGCCGAACACCTGCCCGATGCTCTGGTGCCCCAGGCAGACGCCCAGCACCGGGATGCGCCCGGCGAAGGCGCGGATGGCGGCGCAGGAGATGCCGGCGCGGTCGGGGTCGCGCGGGCCGGGGGAGATGACCAGCCGCTCCGGCCGCAGCGCCTCCAGCTCGTCCAGCGTGATCCGGTCGTTGCGATGCACGGCCGCCGACACGCCGAGCTGCCCGAAATACTGCACCAGGTTATAGGTGAACGAATCGTAGTTATCAATCAGGACGAGCATGATTTCCCTTTACAGCCAGCCGATGCGGCGGAAATACCAGATCTCGATGACGGTGATGATCGCCAGCACCGCCAGCAGCGCGTGCCCGCCGTAGGGCCAGGGAGAGTTGATGAGCAGCCCCTGCAGGTTCATCCCGAAAAAGCCGGTGATGACGGTGGCGGTGGCCAGCACCGTCGCGCCGACCGTCAGCCGCTGCATGTTTTTGTTCAACTGGTTCGCCAGCGTGGACTGCATCGCCTCCAGGGACACGGAGAGCATTTCCCGGTACGTGTCAATAAAATCGGTCAACCGCAGCACGTGGTCGAACACGTCAATGTAATACGCGCGCAGCGCCGCCTGCTTCGGCGAGCGCTCCACCACGGTGAGCAGCTCGTTGAGGGCGTCGCGCGTCGGCCCCAGCACCTTGCGCATCGCCAGCAGCACGCGCCGCAGGGCGAGAATTTTCTGCTGCGTGCGCGCCCTTGCCGTGCTGAACACCTCGGCATCGAGATCGTCAATCTCGTCGCCGATCTGGTCAACAATGGGAAAATACCCATCCACGACGCCATCCAGTACCAGGTAGAAAAGGAAGGGCGCGGTCGCGCCGCGGGGATGCGTCTGCCTCCAGCGCTGCCGCACCGTATCGAGGACGGGCATGGGCGCCTGGTGCACGGCCAGCAGGTAGCGGTCGCCGAGCAGCAGGTGCAGCTCGTCCACCGCCAGCTCCCGCGCCGCCGGGTCGTAGCGCGGCGCGCGCAGCGCCAGGAAGAGGTAGTCGTCGTACTGGTCCAGCTTCGGGCGTTGGCGCTGGTTGCGCAGGTCCTCGGCGGTGAGCGGGTGCAGGCGGAAGGTCTCGGTCAGCCAGGCGAGCTCGCCCTCGTCCGGGCCGGTCAGCTCGACCCACAGCACCACGTCCGGATCGGCGAGCGCGTCGGCCACCTGCGTGCGCGGGATGGGCGTGATGTCGCCGATGGCCGGAGCGTAGCGTTCACAGTGCAGCATGCGCGT
This sequence comes from Armatimonadota bacterium, assembly GCA_029553475.1. Taxonomy (GTDB): domain Bacteria; phylum Armatimonadota; class Hebobacteria; order CAIYQO01; family CAIYQO01; genus JAKIYB01. Next base: position 2,871 of record JAKPKV010000182.1, on the reverse strand, counting down.
TCACTTCGCCAGCCGGGCCAGCGTGCGGTCCGTCGTGCGCAGCAGCACCTCTTTCGTCGCCGGGTTGTAGACGACGCCGCCGTCGAAGAGGTCGCGCCAGGCGGTGGCGGGGATGAACAGCCGCCCGTCGGCCAGCGTCAGCGGCTGCGCCAGCGTCAGCGCCTCGCCGTTGCGCAGCACCAGGCGCTGGTCGGGCGTGAAGAGGTACAACGCGTTGCCGACGGTGGCCGTCGCCTGCTTCGCGCTGTTGTCCCAGCGCAGCTTCTCAGTGCCCGCCTGGGCGATCAGCCCGCGCAGCGCCACCATGGTATGGCCGTTCCTCATGTAGGGCTCCGGGGTGAAGACCACCGCCTTGCCATCCATCAATACGCGCACCGGGCGCGCTTCCGGTGCCGCGGCAGGCATGGGCACGATCACCAAATCCACGTCCGCCGTCGTCGGGGTGACCGCCGGTTCGCTCGCCGTCGCGGCCGGCGTGTTGGCGCCGGCGGGGTCCGCCGCGGGCATCGCGCCGGCGGGCTTGTCTGCTATCAGGTTCGGCACGGTCGCCGGGGGCGCGGCGTTGCGGAAGTAGACCTTCACCACCGGCGAGGACGCCAGCTTGCCGCCGTCGTCAAAGATCTCCACCTTTAGCAGGTGGGCGCCGTCGGGGAAGGCGCGGGTGTCAAATTCGAAGCGCAGCGGCTGCGTATTGGTCACGCCGACCCCCGCCGCGTCCACCGAGAGGATGGCGTAGCTGAGGCCGTTGGCGTCGGTGGCCACGCCCAGCACGCGCACCGCGCCGGAGAGCACGCTTTTCGCCTCCGGTTTGGTGATCGTCACCGTGGGATCGGCCAGCGCCATGCCGCCCATGAACAGGAGCAGCAGCGCGGATAAGCCCAGGATCAGCAGAGAGCGCGAATAGCCTCGCGGGCGCTGTGTCGGTGTCATAAATCAGGTCTCCTCTGCCAGGGACAAGGTACCCTACGGATACAATTGCCAGTATACCACGACATTCGCGTGACGGCAAGAGTGGGGTAGGACGGCTTGTGGGATCCGAGTACGAGTATGAGTACGAGCACGATTGCGATGGGGTGTTCCCTCAAAAATCTGGCGCGTTTTCGCGAAACGGAGGGGGGAGTTGTTGTGCAGATTTGATCCCACGCCACGGCGCAAAAACGCCACGGCGCGAGAAATTATCACGAGTGTTTTTTCCGCGGAGAGGGTCAGGCGACCACCGACGCGGGGCGGGGTGGCGTGCGGATGCAGACCAGGTGACCAATCCATCCCGTTCGTCGTGCGGCACGCGGCGGCGCGGCGTGCCGTCACCAGGGGGACTGTCCCCCTGCACGTCGTGACCAGCTGATCCACAGGGGCCTCACCGGGACTGTCCCCCTGGTGCGTGCGAACGGGTTCTAGTGTTACCGAGGTGCAAATGCGGACGCGCCTTCCCCCTTCGCTCAAGCTACGGGGGACCAGTGCTGAGGCTGCGGCGCTACTACGAACGATTAGGTACGGCACGCGGGAATCAGGTGGCAAAGCGCATACAGGGGGAGGCGATTGACAATCCGGCGCGCGGTCAGTAGACTTGAGCCAAGGCGCGAGCCCGGGGGGCGGGGGCGCCGGCATTCCGCTTATACAGGCGAGTATACCGTGTCTCTCACCACACCCAGCACGCGGACCGAGGCGCCGGCCACGCCGTCGCGGGAGCAGCGCGGCCTCACCCTGCGCTCATTCGTCGTCGCCGTCTTCGCCCTGCTGCTGCTCAGCATCTGGGTGGAATACAGTGAGCGATTCTGCTTCTACGGCGGGCCGCTGACGGAGAACGCGCCGCCCAACGGCGCCGTCGGCGTGATGCTGATCCTGCTGGTCATCAGCGCGCTGCTCTACCTGCTGCGGCGGTCGCTGCGGCTGACCACCGCCGAGCTGATTTTCGTCTTCGCCGCGCTGCTGGTGGCGGCGCCGCTCACCACCCAGGGGATGTGGACGCGCATCTTCGGCCTGATGGCGAGCATCCCGCACAACGAGGATTTCAAGTCCTACGAGAGCCTGCCCCCGATGCTCTGGCCGCACGGCGGCAACCTGGCGCCCGGCCCCTTCAACGGCGCGGCGACGCTGGGCGGCATCGCGCACAACGGTACGGGGACGCTGGCGTGGACGGACGAGCCCTGGCCGCATCGGACGAAAACGCTGGCCTGCCCCACGCTCGTCAACACCGGGGCGACCGACCGGACGTATCTGGAATTACGCCTGAATAAAATGGCGGGCGCGCGCACGCTGCTGGTGCCGGGGGAAAATTTCCTCTTCTCCTGCCTGGTGAAGACGGACGGCGGGCTGAAGCCCGGCTCGTCGTATTTCGTGACCATGCAGGCCGATTCCGGCGCCGAGCACACGGTCCTGCTCAGTTCGGCGCCGACCAGCCCCACCTTCGCGCTGCGGCAGGGCTTTCAGCGCATCGGCAAGTGCCCGGTGCAGATACCGGTCACCCTGGAGGAGACGCTCACCCTGCGCATCGGCCTCACCGGCCCCGGCAAGCTCACCGTGCAGGACGTGCAGTTCTTCAACTCGCAGGCGGTGGAGGGGGTGTACACCGGCGTGAAGGTGCGCCGCGCCTCGCACTACGACGACCTGGGGCCGGGCGAGCGGGACTTCACCCTCCGCCGCCCGGACAACCTCTTCTCGTTCGCCGGGCTGGCCTACGTGGCGCAGGGCTACATCCCCATGCAGCAGTGGGTGATGCCGATGTTTGCGTGGACGCTGCTCATCGGCGCGCTCTTTCTGGGCTTCCTGGGCTTCAACGTGCTCATGCGCCGGCAGTGGGTGGACAGCGAGCGCTTCACCTTCCCGATGAACATCCTGCCGCGCCAGCTCTTCGCCGAGGAGACGGATGCG
>JAKPKV010000144.1 GCA_029553475.1 Armatimonadota bacterium | reverse complement strand
GGGCTGAACGTGGCGGCCGACCCGCTGTTCACGGCGGCCTACACCGGCGTGCGCGGCGCGCTGGTGATTGTGAGCGCGGACGACCCGGGGATGGCGAGCAGCCAGAACGAACAGGACAACCGGCGCTACGCGGTGGCGGCAGGTGTGCCGATGCTCGAACCTTCGGACTCGCAGGACGCCTACGACATGACGGCAGAGGCGATCGAGATATCGGAGCGGTGGCGGATTCCGGTCCTGTTGCGGATGACGACGCGGGTGTGCCATTCCAAGACGCGCGTGGAACGCCGCCGAACGCCGACGCCGCCCCCGGCGACGTCCTTCGTTCGGGATGTCAAGAGGCTGGTCATGATTCCGGCCTACGCGCGCCCGGCGCACGTGCGATTGCGGGCAACGCTGGCGGAGATCGCACAGTGGGGCGAAGCGTGCGCGCTGAACCGGGTGATCGCGGGGGAGAGGAAGCTGGGGATTATCGCATCGGGGATTTCGGCGATTCACGCGCAGGAGGCGGCGCCGGGCGCCACGGTGCTCAAGCTGGGGTTGACGCATCCGTTGCCGATCGAAAAGGCGCGCCGCTTCGCGCAAAGCGTGGAACGATGCGTGGTGGTGGAGGAGGGCGACCCCTGCCTGGCCGACGCATTGCGGGCGGCGGGGATTGCGGTGGAGGCGAAGGCGGAGGCCTTTCGCTTTGGGGAGCTTTCCGTGGCGCGGATCCGGAAGTTGTTGAAGGGCGACACCTCGCCGGGGTTCAGGGCGCCGCCGGGGAAGCCGCCGCAACTGTGTCCGGGGTGTCCGCACCGGCTGACCTTCGAAATCCTGCGGAAGCTGAACTGCATCGTAAGCGGGGATATCGGGTGCTATACGCTGGGGGTGCTGCCGCCCTTCGAGGCGATGGATACGTGCGTGTGCATGGGGGCGGGGATCACGGTGGGACTGGGCCTGCGCCACGCGCTGCCGCCGGAGCAGGCGCGGCGGGTGGTGAGCGTCATCGGAGACAGCACCTTTGTGCACAGCGGGATTACCGGTCTGGTGGAAATGGTG
>JAKPKV010000142.1 GCA_029553475.1 Armatimonadota bacterium | reverse complement strand
GGGCTGAAGCCGCTAGCTGTAGCGGGTCGTCACGATGTAGTCACGTCTGCGGATTGGGTACTCTGTTCATATGAAATATCATCCGAATGCTCGGCTCACTATCCACCAGCGGCGAGCGCTCCGGGAGGACTTTCTCGCGGGCGCCAGTCGCGCGGAGTTAGCCGCCAAGTACCACGTCAGTCCGAAAACGGTCCAACGCTGGTGCCATCGCGAGAGCCCGCAGGATCGCAGTTCTGCCCCGCAGCACCGCCGGAGTAAGCGCCCCCCGGGGTATAAGGCGGCCGTGCGCCATCTGCGGCAGGCCCATCGGGCCTGGGGCACGCGCCGCCTCGCCACCGAATTACGTCCGTGGTATCGGCAGGCCACCCGCAGTACCGTCCGCCATATTGTGCGGGTCGCGCGTCTGCAGGCCCGTGCGACTCGCCGGCGTCGGGAGTGTCACCCGATTCCCGTGGGCTGGCATCGCCTGCAGATGGATTGTCAACAACTCCCCGCCCTCGGAGGCGGCACCGGCTATGAGTATAAAATCAGCGTCATCCATTTGCGCACCCGCTGGAAGTATTCCGAGATTCATCCGAATCACCAGACGCGCACGGTGGCCGGTGTACTCCAACGCGCCTTGGACCGTCTCCCGCCCGCGTGGCTGGTCTGGACAGACAAGGCCTTGGAATTCACCATGACCTACAGCGCGAATCGTCACGCGCGGAATGCGTTCCAAAAGACCGTCGCCGCGTTAGGCCTGCAACATGGCACGTGTCAATCCCGCTGCCCCTGGCAGAACGGCATCATCGAGCGCTCGCATCGCACCGATAACGAAGAGTGCTTTCGCGCGCGCTACTTTGCCGCGTCGGAGGAGCGCAAGTATTACCACCGGCTCTGGGAGATGGACTATAACACCAAACGGGCGCACCAAGGGCTGGGTGGCGCCACGCCGTTAGACATCTTCCGGCGCGACTACCGCCTCCATGCCGCCGCCGCTATGCTGCTGGAACCAACCTATTGGCGGGAGCACTGAATACAATGTGACGACCCATTACAGCTAGCCACGGGTGCAGCGTAGCGGAACCCGTGGACAATATGCCGGTATATGCGCGGAGCCCTGAAAGGGCGACAGATTCGATATTTCTTTCGCCCCGTTGGGGCTCCGGCATTCTTTCGGAAACCGTTTCCACGGGTTCCGTTGCGCTCCACCCGTGGCTAGCGGCTGTCGGCCCTTCGGGCCTGTTTGCGCCACCCGTTATCCTTACGTGCCGCTCTCCCAGGAGGCGAGGTAGGCGATCTGCTCGTCGGTGAGGGCGTCAATGGTGATGCCCAGGGCGGCGAGTTTTACGCGGGCGATGTCGGCGTCAATGGCTTCCGGGACGACGTAGACGCGCGACTCCAGGCGTTCATGCTCCTGTACGAGATATTCGGCGCAGAGGGCCTGATTGGCAAAACTCATGTCCATCACCGCCGCCGGATGCCCCTCGGCGGAGGCGAGGTTGATGAGGCGGCCGTCCGCCAGCAGGTAGAGGCGGCGGCCGTCCGCCAGCGTATATTCCACCACCAGCGGGCGCACCTCGCGCTTCGCAACGGCCATCGCCTCCAGCGCCGGGATATCAATCTCGTCGTTGAAATGGCCGGAGTTGCAGAGGATGGCGCCGTCGGCCATCACCGCGAAGTGCTCGCGCCGGAAGACGTTGATGTTGCCGGTGAGGGTGCAAAACAGGCTGCCTTTGCGCGCGGCCTCACCGTGGCTCATCACTTCGTAGCCGTCCATCACCGCTTCGAGCGCCTTCAGCGGGTCCACCTCCACCACGATGACGTGGGCGCCCATGCCGGCGGCGCGCATGGCGAAGCCGCGTCCGCACCAGCCGTAGCCGGCCAGCACCACGTGGCGCCCGGCGAGCAGGCGGTTCGTCGCGCGCATGATGCCGTCCAGCGTGCTCTGCCCGGTGCCGTAGCGATTGTCGAAGAAGTGCTTGGTCATGGCATCGTTGACGGCGATGATCGGATAGGCGAGCACGCCATCGCGGGTCATGCCGCGCAGGCGCACGACGCCGGTGGTCGTTTCCTCGGTGCCGCCGATGACCTGCGGCAACTGCTCGCGGCGCTGGGTGTGCAGCACCGTCACCAGGTCGGCGCCGTCGTCCATCGTCATCGTCGGCGTGCGATCGAGGACGGCGGTGATGTGGCGATAATAGGTGTCGTTATCTTCCCCTTTGATGGCGAACGTCGGGATGCCCGCTTCCAGCGCGAGGTAGGCGGCGACGTCGTCCTGGGTGGAGAGGGGGTTCGACGCGCAGAGGTAGCACTCCGCGCCCCCCGCTTTCAGGGTGAGCATCAGGTTGGCGGTCTCCGTGGTGACGTGCAGGCACGCGCCCAGCACCTGTCCCCGTAGCGGCTGCTCGCGCGCAAAACGCTCGCGGATGATGCGCAGTACGGGCATCTCCTGGGCGGCCCACTCCACGCGCTGGCGTCCGGCGGCCGCCAGCGACGCATCTTTGACATCGTAATTGAGCATGGTAACCTCGTCTCTCGATAGTATCCGGTGTATCATTCGGAATGGGAAGGGCTATCTCCTGCTGCAATGTTGACACAGTCGCGGGGCGTCCGTATACTCAGGCACTTTCACCGGGGGTTGAGGCGATGTCCTTTTTCGAGCGCGTGGAGCACACGGCGGACCTGGCAATCCTGGTGCGGGGTGAGGACGTGCCGGCGCTCTTCGCCAACGCCGCGCGGGCGCTCTTCCAACTGATGACGGAGCCGCCGGCGGCGCCAGAGCGGACGCGGGAGATCACCCTGGAATCGGTGGACCGGGAGAGCCTGCTGGTGGACTGGCTGAACGAGCTGATCTACTTGCACGAGGTGGAAGGGGAGACCTACGCCGAATTCCGCATCACCGCCTTCACCCCGACGGCGCTGACGGCACAGGTCATCGGCGGCGCGACCACGCGCAAGCTCAAGACGATCAAAGCGGCGACGTATCACGATCTACGGATTACGGAAACGGCGGGGGGAGCGGAAGCGCATATCGTGTTCGATGTATAGGTAATTCGGTGACAGACAACGCATTACTAATCGTCGTCGTCATCGTCGTCGTATTCGGAGGGTAATGCGGTGACAGACTACACGGTTGGATAAACATGCCCGCGTGCATGAATCCGCCCTGTTCCACTCCATGTTGGGTAATGCGCAGTCAGTCACCGCATTACTGAGTGGAGACATAGGAGTAGTACTACCCATCCGGTGAATTCCCACGAGGAGAAACACTATGGTTACGCTCACGGATGTGAAGCAAATCGAGGAATGCGTGTACGAGATTCCGCGCTCGTATCGGGACGACATGCGGGTGCCGGCACGCGTGATCGCCGACGCGGCGATCCTGGAGGCGGCGTCGCACGACCGCGGGCTGGAGCAGCTCGTCAACACGGCGTGCCTGCCGGGGATCACCAACTTCGCGCTGGCGATGCCGGACATCCACCAGGGCTACGGCCCGCCCATCGGCGGCGTGCTGGCGATGGACGAGGAGACGGGAGTGATCTCGCCCGGCGCCACCGGCTACGACATCAACTGCGGGGTGCGGCTGCTGGCGTCCGAGCTCTCCTTCGGCAGCGTGAAACCGCGCATCGAGGCGCTGGTAGACGCGCTTTTCGCCGGGGTGCCGAGCGGAGTGGGGCGCGGCGGCGCGCTGCATTTCGCGGACCGCGAGCTGGACGCGCTGCTGGAGCGCGGGGCGCAGTACGTCGTCGAGCTCGGCTACGGCCTGCCGGACGACCTGGCGCATACCGAGGAGCGCGGGTGTCTCGCCGGCGCGCGGGCGGACGCGGTGAGCCACGAGGCCAAAAAGCGCGGCTCCGGGCAGTGCGGCACACTGGGGTCGGGGAATCACTTCATCGAGATCGGCCGGGTGGCGGAGATTTTCGATGAGGCGACCGCGCGCGTCTTCGGGCTGTTCCAGGGGCAGCTCCTGGTCTGGATTCACTCCGGCTCGCGCGGCCTCGGGCACCAGGTCTGCACCGACTACGTGCGCGGCTTTCAGCAGCCGATGCGGGAGTATGGCATCACCGTGCCGGACCGCGAGCTGGTCTGCGCGCCCTTCGCCTCGCCGGAGGGGCAGAACTACTTCGCGGCGATGGCCTGCGCGGCGAACTACGCCTGGGCGAACCGCCAGGTGATGGCGCATCTCGCGCGCACGGTCTTCCTCGACGTGCTGGGCGCGGACGCGCACCTGCGGCAGGTGTACGACGTGACGCATAACATCGTGAAGCGCGAGACGTATGCGGTGGACGGGCAGCCGCGCACGCTCATCATCCACCGGAAGGGGGCCACGCGCTGCTTCCCGGCGGGGCACGCGGATGTGCCGGACGCCTACCGCGCGGCCGGCCATCCGGTGCTGGTGCCGGGCGACATGGGCACGGCGTCGTACGTGCTCGTCGGGCTGCCGGCGGCGCTGGAAAAAACCTTCGGCAGCTCCTGCCACGGCGCCGGCCGGGTGATGAGCCGCGCCGCCGCCAGCAAGCAGGTGCAGGGCAAGGAACTGCAGCAGCGCCTGCGCAAACAGGGCGTCTACGTGCACGGCGGCAGTTGGGAGGGCCTCGCCGAGGAAGCCCCGGAAGCCTACAAAGACATTGACCGCGTGGTGCGGGCGATGGAATGCGCCGGCGTGGCCAGGCGCGTGGCGAAGGCGGTGCCCATCGGCGTGATTAAGGGATAACCGCCTGGGAGCGCCGGTGTCCTCACCGGCAACTTCCTCTTCCCGCCTCTCGATGGGCCGGGAAGAGGAATAGGGCAGCCTCGATAGCCCTTTCTTTGCTATGACTACTGCCGGTGCGGCGCCACTCCGCTTTGCTGCGTGGCGCACTACCAACGAACGGGTGCTAAATACAAAGGGGAAGACCCTTTTCCGCCCGTACTTCAAGGCAAAGGGGGATGGCTTCGCGGATGTTGGCGAGCGCGTCATCTGCTGATGTACATGACGCCGTCACCGCGCGATAGACACCAGCGCGTACACCGTGCCGGTATACGAGGCGAGGAAGAGGGTGTTGCCCGATATGGCCGGGGAAGCGGTGAAGGGGGCGTTCAGCGCCGTGACGGCGAGTTCGGCGCCGGTGGCGGCGTCTACCGCGAGCAGCTGGCCGTCCGTGGTGCACGCGTAGATGATGTCGCCGGAGACGATGGGGGTGGCGATGAGCCGGGGGTCGAAGTAGCGTTTCGCCGTATCGGCCCGCGGCGGCCCGCCGGCGGGCGCGTAGCGCCAGCGTTCCGCGCCGGTGGCGGCGTCGAGGTTCACGATCTCGCCGCCGCTCATGCCGAGGATCACCGCCGTCCCGGTGGCGACCGGCGAGGAGGCGCCGCCTTTAGTGGCAGAGCGCCAGCGCGTGACGCCGGTATCGGCATCCAGCGCGAAGAGGGCGCTGTTCGTCCGCACGTACACCGTCTTCCCGCTGACGGCCACGGTGTGAGCGCTGCTGCTGTTGATGACGAGGCTGTTGTCCGCCCGCCAGCGGCGCGCCCCGGTGGACGCGTCGCACATGAAGGCGCCGGCGCCGGGGAAGGCGGCAAACATCGCCTCTCCCTGTACAGCGGGAGAGCTGTAGGTGGGCCAGTGGCCGGCGCTTTCCGCGGGCAGGCGCCAGCGCGGTGCGCCGGTCGCCAGCTCCAGCGCGGTGAAGTGCTGCGCCGTGCCGCAGATGACCAGTTTCCCGGCGACGACCGGCGCGGTATACAGCCAGCAATCGTGCGGATTCCCCAACGCGTAGGTCCAGCGGCGGGCGCCGGTCTTCGCGTTGATGGCGTGGATCACGCCGTCGTTGCTGGTCGCCAGCACGGTGTCGCCCGCCAGCGACACGCTGTGCGCCACCTTCGCCAGCGTGGGATAATGCCAGCGCACTGCGCCCGTCTTCGCGTCAAGGGCGTACACGCCCGACCGCGCGGCCAGGGCATCGTCGCCGGCGCCGATATAGACCATCCCGCCGCCGACGACCGGAGAGGCCATGTGAATGGTGAGGCCGAGCGGCCGGCGCCAGGCGAGGGCGAAGGGCGGTTTCACGGCGTCCCGCGCCACCCCCGTGCGCGCCGGGTCACCTTTGAACATCGGCCAGTCGCGGCGCGGCCGCACGGCGGGGAGGCGACCGGACGCGTGCGGCAGGGCCGGGTCCGTCTCGGCGAGGCGGTGCGTCCCGAAGCCGGACGCGTAGCTTTCGAGCGCGATGCGCCCGCCGGTGAAGGTGACGACCCGATAGGTGCGCGGACTGAAATCGAGGCCGCCGCGGATGAACGGCGGCGTATTGACGTAGAGGATGTCGCCATCCCGGAATACGCGGTTGGAGTGGGTATGCCCGCTGAAGACCGCGCGGGCGCGATACGTGCGATAGAGCGCCATCTGCGCGGCCGTGGGCGGGAAATGCTGGAAGATGAGCAGCTCCGTATTCGCCGGCTGCTGCATGACGTCATTCTTCAGCCAGACCAACTGTCGCGGCATGTCCTCGACGCTGCTGAGGCACACGTAATGGCGGCCGCCATAATCGAAGGCGTAATATTTCGGCCCCAGCACCGTCTCGTAGGCCGCGCCGGTGCCGAGCGCGGGCGCGAGCGCGCCGGAGCCATTGACCAGCACGTCGTGGTTGCCCGGCAGCACCATGACGGGAACCGGCGAGCGGCGCGCCGCGTCCTGAAACGCCTCTAGCTCCCGGTCGTTGCTCATGTCGCCGGTGACGACGACGAAGGCAAGCGGCGCCCCCAGCTCCGCGAAGGCCGTCACGCCCTTGCGCGTGATGTGGGCGTCGGTGACGTGCGCGAACGCGTGGTCGGCGTGCAGCGACGCCGGGTCGGGCACCAGACCGAACTCCGCGGCCATCCCCGCGCATGTGTCGGGGACGAGCTGATAAAAGCGCCCGCCGATGCGGTAGCCCGTCGGCACGGTGACGAAGACCGTCCGGTGCACGCCCGGCTGCACCGCCGCCAGCGTATAGGCGCCGGTCGGGCCGGTTTTCACCACCTGCTCGCCGTTGGAGACGCATACTCCCGGCAATCCCGGCTCCCCGTCGTCCCGGCGGCCGTCGCCGTTCAGGTCGGCGAAGACGGTGCCGCTCACCGTGATGAGGGGCTGGGTTTTATCCACCGCCGTGTCGTCGCAGACCGGGGTGCCCCACTGGGAGTCATACATTTTGCGTTCCGCGGCGTCCGCCGCCGCGCGAGACGGCGCGGACGCCAGCGCCAGCAGGATGCTGAGCAGGGCCAAGGACGCGCGGTATGCCATAAATCGCCTCCCCTCCGCGTTCAAGTCTGTGCCCGACACGGGTGTCGGTCTCAATTGTGGTTACAGCTCCAGCGAGATATCCAGCCCGGTGACCGAGTGCGTCAGCGCGCCGATGGAGATCAAGTCTACGCCGCATTCGGCGATGGCGCGGACGCGGTCGAGGGTGACGCCGCCGGAAGCCTCCGTCAGCGCCCTGCCGGCGGCAATGGTGACGCAGGCGCGCATCTCATCGCAGCTCATGTTGTCGAGGAGGAGGATGTCGGCGCCGGCGGCGACGGCTTCTTCGGCCATCGCGACGGTGGTGACTTCCGCCTCGATCTTCAGCGTGTGCGGGGCATTGGCGCGGGCGGCCGGGATGGCCTGGGCGACGCCGCCCATCGCCGCGACGTGGTTGTCCTTGATGAGCACGCCGTCGGAGAGATTGAAGCGGTGATTGCCGCCGCCGCCCATGCGCACGGCGTATTTATCCAGCACGCGGTGGCCGGGGGCGGTCTTGCGGGTATCCACGATGCGGGCGTTCGTGCCCGCCACCGCCGCCACGTAGCGCGCGGTGGCGGTGGCGATGCCGCTCATGCGCTGCAGAAAATTGAGGGCGGTGCGCTCGGCGGTGAGCAGGCTGCGCGCCGGGCCGGAGACCTCCGCCAGCTTCTGCCCGGCGGTCACCCGCGCGCCCTCCTCGGTAAGCGGCGCCAGGCGCAGGCGCGGGTCCACGCGGTGCAGCACCAGCGACACCACCGGCATGCCGGCGAGCACGCCGGGCGCCTTGGCGAGGAAAACTCCCTCGGAGAGGGCATCCGCCGGGATGACGGACGCCGAGGTGACGTCGCCGGTGCCCAGGTCCTCGGCCAGCGCCAGGTCAACGATGGGGCGGATGGCCTGCAGCATCGCGGCGTCAAACGCGTCATGAAGCATGGGGGTCACTCCTCGGCGGTAAAGCCTTCCAGCGCCGGCGTCTGCTGCTCGATGAAGGTGGCGAGATCGGGCAGGGCGTCCAGGCTGGCCAGGCCGAACATCTGTAAAAACGTGTCGGTGGTGCCGTACAGCATCGGGCGGCCGGGCGCATTGCGGTGCCCGCGCTCGCAGATAAATTCGCGGTCAACGAGGGTGGCCACCACGCTGTCGCAATTCACCCCGCGCAATTGCTCGATCTCCGGGCGGGTGATGGGCTGGCGATAGGCGATGATGGCCAGCGTCTCCAGCGCGGAGGGGGAGAGGCGGAATTTCGGCGGGCGGTGCAGTTGCGCCACGTAGTCGGCGAACTGCGGTTTCGTCGCGAGCTGCCAGCCGCCGGCCACCTCCACCACCTGCATGCCGAGATAACGCCCGTCCAGCGACTCCAGCAGTTGGCGCACGGCGGGCGCGGAGATGTTCAGCAGCTCCGCCAATTCGCCCAGCGCCAGCGGCCGCGTCGCCATGAACAGCAGGCACTCCAGCGCGCCCGGCAGCTCCGGCGATGGTACATCGGTGGTCATCATGGCGCCGTAAGTGTACCAATCCGCGGGGGCGATGGCAAGGGAAGAGGTGGGGAACCGCGGGTTTCGCGGATTGCTACCGATGACCATCACACCGCGCGCAGCGTGACGGTGCCGTCCGTCCGCACCGTCGCGATGGCGCCGACGGGGTCGCCGCCGGCGCCGGCCACCAGGGCGGGGAGGGTATGGCAGGGCATGCCGGCGATGCGCGTCTGCCGTCCGGGGTGGAAATGCCCCTGGAAGACGGCGCGGACGGCGGGATGCCGGCGCAGCAGGCGGCGGATCTCCGGCGCGTTGCGCAGCACGTGGGGATCATCCGTGCTCGCGTCCAGGCACTCGTGGCAAAACAGCAGCGTCGGGCGGTCGGCGGCGGCGGCGAGGTCATCTTCCAGCCACTGGATTTGCGCCGGAGACAGCCAGGCGTCATCCCAGGAAAAGTCTCCCCGGTCAAAGTCGGTGCCGTCTTCGTGGCAATTGCCGTCAAGGATGATGAGGTGCATACCGTGGAGATCGAGGCTGTAGTACGCGGGGTGCCGGCTGCCGACCGCCGCGAGGTATTCCGCCTTGCCGAGCATCGCCACGTCATGATTGCCGATGACGTGCAGCACGGCGCCGGGAAACGCGTCGAAGGCCGCGCGCACCTCGGCGCAGAGCGCCAGCTCCGCCGCGGCGGTCGGGGCCGTATCTATCGCGTCGCCGAGGTTCACCACGAGCGCGACGCCGGCGGCGGCAAAAGCGTCCAGCGTCGCCCGCAGGCGGCCCAGCGCGCCCGGACAATCGCGGTTGCCGTAGGCGGTCGGACCATAATGCGTATCGGTAACGAGGCCGAAGAAAACAGCGGCGGATGTCATGCCGGTTGACGTTCAACGCCGAACCGCTGGTTCCTCTTTGCGGCGCCAACGAGAGGAACGGGGAGGGGCGCGCCGAATGGAGGGGTAACACCGTAGCGCAAAGGAGCACCTGATGATTGCACGCACCGCGTATGGCGGCTGGGCCAACACCGTGAAACTGTCCAACGGGCGGATCGAGCTGATCGCGACGCTCGACGTGGGCCCGCGGATTATCCGCTGCGGCTTCACCGGCGGGCCGAACGTCTTCAAGGAATTTTCCGCGCAAATGGGCGGCACGGGGGAAGGCGAGTGGATGATCCGCGGCGGGCATCGGCTGTGGCACGCGCCGGAGGGGAAGCCGCGCAGCTACGCGCTGGACAACGCGCCGGTGGCGCTGGAGGAGCTGGGGCCGATGAGCCTCCGCCTGACGCCGGCGCCGGAGGCGGACAACGGCATCCAGAAGCAGCTGGACATCATCATGTCGGAGAGCGCCGACGAGGTGATGGTGACGCACCGGCTGACGAACATCGGCGCCTGGGACATCATGCTGGCGCCGTGGGCGCTGTCGGTGATGGACGCCGGCGGGGTGGCGATCGTGCCGCTGCCGGAAAAACGCCCGCACACCGAGGTGCTCACCCCCGCCTTTCCGCTGGTGCTGTGGCCGTATACCGACATGACGGACCGCCGCTACCACTGGGGCCGCCGCTACATCACCTTCACCCAGGACGCGGCGAAAGGGCCGGGCAAATTCGGCATGCTGGTGGAGGAAGGGTGGGCGGCGTACCTGGTGCACGGCACGCTCTTTGTGAAATATTTCGACCTGCTGCCGTTCGAGGAATACCCGGACTACGGGTGCAATTTCGAGACGTTCAGCAATGAGGAGATGCTGGAAGTGGAGAGCCTGGGCCCGCTCGACATCCTGGAAGCCGGCGCCAGCGTGGAGCACGTGGAAACCTGGCGGCTCTTCCGCGACGTGCCGGCGATCTCCGACGAGGAGAGCATTGACCGGATCATTCGGCCGCTGGTGTGAACCGATCGCCCGGTGGGGCGTCTCCCCGTGGGGCGGGCCGGTGTGCCCGCCCCACGGGTGTCTCAGGCTTGCGTCACGCGGCGGCTTTTCCCGGCGGCGGACCGGGGCAGAATGCGGGAGACACGCGGCAACGGTGGAGGACGAGATGCAGGACATCGAGGTAGATCGCCGGAAGGAAGTCATCAGTCTGGGCGCCTGGGTATTCGCGGTGCTGCTGCTGCTGGCGTTTTTCGCGCTGGTGATGACGCTGGTGTTGCTGCCGTGAGAAAAACCGCGCATGCACGCGCGCTGTACCCGCTCCGGGATGACGCGGAAGGGCAATCTGGAGTAGAATGTGCCGTAATACCATGACGTAGTGAGGGGTTGCGTTGAGCGAGCGCGCGGATGCCATCCGCCGGACGGTGCTGCCGGATGGATTGACGGTGATTACGGAAGCGATGCCGGACGTGGAGTCGGTGGCGCTGGGAGTATGGGCGGACGCGGGTTCCTCGGATGAATCGCCAGACGAGCACGGGATCGCGCACTGCCTGGAGCACATGCTCTTCAAGGGCACCGCGCGCTATGACGCCTACGCGCTGGCGGCGGCTATCGAGGATATCGGCGGGCACGTGGACGCGTATACCGAGCGCGAGCTCACGCACGTGGGCGCGCGCGTGCTGGCCGAGCAGCTTCCCGCGGCCATTGACATGCTCTCGGAGTTCATCTGCCGCAGCACCTTCCCCCCTGACGAGATGGAACGCGAGCGCCAGGTCATCATCGAGGAAATCCGCAAATACGACGGGATGCCGGAAGAGCGCATTTATGACCTGATGATGGCAGCGCTGTGGCATGGCGGGGCGCTCGGCCATGCGATTCTCGGCACGGAGGACAGCGTGCGCGGCTTCACGCGCGAGCAGCTCGTCGCCTGCTGGCGCCGGCATTTCACGCCGTCCCTCGTCATCATCACCGC
The DNA here is from genome assembly GCA_029553475.1 of Armatimonadota bacterium. Lineage (GTDB taxonomy): Bacteria > Armatimonadota > Hebobacteria > CAIYQO01 > CAIYQO01 > JAKIYB01. The sequence goes on along the minus strand of JAKPKV010000142.1, from coordinate 41,312 downwards.
CGCCGGGAAACTCGACCACGATGCGGTGACGGCGCGCGTGGCCGCCGCGTTTGCCGACCTGCCGCGGGATGGCGAGGGGTGTGACCGCGGCGCCGCGGGCGCGACGCTGCCGCTGCTGCACGAGGAAGAGGACGGGGAGCAGGTGCACTTCACCTGGGGCGCGCGCGCGTTCCCCGCCGCGGATGACCGGGTCTTTCCGCTGGCGCTGGCCGATATCGTGCTGGGCGCCACCTCGACATCCCGCCTGTTCCAGGAAGTGCGCGAGAAGCGCGGGCTGGCCTACGACATCGGCTCCTACCTGATGGGGTTTCGCCAGACCGGACTGCTGGCCGCCACCGGCGCCACCAGCCCGGCGCTCTTCTCGGACGTCATCGCGCTGGTGCGCGCGGTGATCACCGACCTGCGCGAGGGCGGGATCACCGAACGCGAATGGCAGCGGGCGAAGACGCAGATGAAATCCGGGATGGCGCTGGCGCTGGAGAGCACGGCGGACCGCATGCGGCGCCTGGCGCAGCACCAGCTCACCTGGGGCGAGGTCTATCCGCTGAACGCGCTGCTCGCGCGCATTGACCGGGTGACGCTGGACGACGTGCACGCGGTGCTGGACAGCAGGTGTGATCTCGATCAGTGGTCCTTTGTCTCGATCGGGCCGGTGGAAGCATCCGCGGTGCGCGCGGCGCTGGGCGGGTGAGCGATGCCGACCGTGCGCGCACTGCTGGCGGACGCCATCCCGCGCCTGCGCCAGGCCGGCTGTGACAGCCCACGCCTCGACGCGGAGCTGCTGCTCGCGCACGCGCTGGGCCTCCCGCGCATCCGGCTGCGCGTGCATCCGGAGCAGGCGGTGAGCGCGGAGCAGGCCGCGCGCTTCCGCGCGCTGCTCGCCCGCCGCGTGCGCCGTGAACCCATCGCCTATCTCCTCGGCGAGTGGGAGTTTTACGGGCGCCCGTTTCTCGTGTCGCCGGCGGTGCTGGTGCCGCGCCCGGAGACCGAGATGCTGGCGGAGGCGGTGCTCCGCTGGGCGCGGGAGGCCGGCGCACGGCGGCTGGCCGATATCGGCACGGGCAGCGGCATACTCGCGGTGACGCTGGCGCTGGAGCTGCCGGCGGCGATGGTCTACGCGGTTGATCTCTCCGCCGACGCGTTGCGCATCGCGCGCGCAAACGCCGAACGGCACGGGGTGGGGGCACGCGTGACAGTGCTGCAGGGTGATTTGCTCGCGCCGCTCATGGCGATCGGCGCGCTGGAGCTCGACGCGCTGGTGGCCAACCTCCCGTATATCGCCGACGCGCAGATGGCGGACTTGATGCCGGAAGTGGGGGTCTATGAGCCGGAGCTGGCGCTGCGCGGCGGCGAAAACGGGCTGGCGCTGATTACCCGGCTGATCGCCGAGAGCCCGGAGGTACTGCGTCCCGGCGGCCTGCTGGCGCTGGAGGTCGGCGACGGGCAGGCGGAGGCCGTGCGGGCGGAGCTGGCGGCGCGCGGCTGGCGGGAGATCCGCGTCATCGAGGATTACGGCGGCCGCGCGCGCGATGTGCTGGCGGTGCGGGCGGGCGGCGCGTAGTCCCCCTGTCGCGCGGTCTCGACAACCGGGCCAGCGGCATGCCGCATGTTGATACACCGGCGGCATAACGGACGGCGAAGCCGGGTACACTGACGTGACTACCGGAAACGAGGTTGACGACCCATGCCCATGCCGCGCGCGTTCGCTGTCCTTGTCCCCCTGGCCCTCGTGCTGCTGTTTGCCGGCTGCGGCGGCGGCGGCCCGGCACTGGTAGGCGTGGGCACCGTGCAGGGATACGTCTATGCCGCGAATGGGGCGATCCAGACGCTGACGCGGGCGGACGGGACGCCGGTCGCCAATGCCGACGTGCGCGTGCAGGGCACGAATCTCTCCACCCGCACGGACCAGCACGGCTTCTTCCAACTGACCAACGTGCCGGCCGGACCGCGCACGCTGTTGATCTCCGCGCCCGGCTTTCAGGCCGTCGCCGCAGCGGTGACGGTGAACGCCAACGCGGTGGTGGATATCGCCAGCAGCACGCTGACGCCGGTGACGCGCAAGTGGACGGTGCTGGTGTACCTGAACGCGGATAACGATCTGGAGTACTACGGCGTGCAGGACGTCAACGAGATGGAAGCCGTGCCGGACAGCGAGCAGGTGACGGTGGTGGTGCAGATGGATCGCGCGCCGGGCTGGGATACCACCAATGGCAACTGGACGGACACGCGGCGCTTCGTGATACGCCACGATCAGGACAGCGCGGTCATGACCTCGGCGCTGGAGGCGAACGCGCTGGAGCTGATGGGCGAGGTTGACATGGGCGACCCCGCGCAGCTCGCCGCGTTTATCGCCTGGGGGAAGGCGAATTTCCCCGCCGAGCACTACCTGCTGGTGGTCTGGAACCACGGATCGGGATGGCGGTCGCGCGCCCTCGCCGACGACGCCCCGGCAACGCGCGGCGTCTCCTTCGATGACACCAGCGGCAGCTATATCCGCACCACCGAGCTGCCGGCGGCGCTGGCGACCACGCCGCAGCTCGACCTGGTGGCCTTCGACGCCTCGCTGATGCAGATGATGGAAATCGCCTACGAAATGCGTCACTCCTGCCGCTACATCATCGGCTCCGAGGAAAGCCCGCCGGGCGCCGGGTACAAATACGACAGTTGGCTCGGCCCACTGGTGGCCGATCCGGCGATGACGCCGCGCGATCTCGCCATCACCATGGCGCGGGAGACGCTGAACTATTACGGCAGCGGCTCCAACATCACCCATTCCGTGCTGGATACCGCCGAGCTGGATACCCTGGCCGCCCACGTGGATGCCTTCGCCCAGGCGCTGCTCGCGCACGGCTTCACGCCGACGCTGGCCGACGTGCGCGACCAGAGCGAGGATTACGCCTACGGCGACTACAAAGACCTGTATGATTACGCGCGGCGGGCTTCCGCCGCGGTGAGCAATCAGGCCGTGAAAAACGCGGCCAGCGGGCTGCAGGCGCAAATCGAAAAGGCGGTGGTCGCCAACTACCGCGGCGCGCTGCATCCAAATTCACACGGCGTGAGCATCTTCGTCCCGTATCCGGAGGTGTATTCCCGGCTGGCCGGCACCTACGCGCCGCTGGCGCTGTCGCGGGACACCCACTGGGACGAGTGGATCGCCAGCCAGACGCAGTGAGCGTTCACCAGAGCCTGCCGTTGTGCGCCCGCACGTCCCACCGGTGCGCGCCGGCGGGGGTGAGCGCCGCGGCGCCGCCCGCCTCGCGGACGAGCAGCGCGCCGGCGGCGATATCCCAGGTGCGCAGGCCATATTCGATGAAGCCGTCTAGGCGACCGGCGGCCACGTAGGCCAGATCGAGGGCCGCCGCGCCGAGGAGGCGAAATTTCTGCACGTGCTGCCGCAGCGCGCGCACGTCGTCGAGCGCGCGGCCGCCGGCGGCGGTCGTTTTGGAAAATCCCACCGCGAGCATCGCCAGCTCCAGCGCGGCGATGGCGCTGACGCGGATCGGCGCGCCGTTGAGGAAGGCGCCGCCGTCGGCGGTCGCGTGGAACAGCTCTTCCCGCACGGGGTCGTAGACGACGCCGAGGAGGGCGTGCTCGCCCTGCCAAGCGGCGATGCTGACGCAGAAGTGGGGGAGGCGGCGCGCGTAGTTCACCGTGCCGTCGAGGGGGTCAATAATCCACGTCGGGGCGTCCGGCGATACCGCGCCCCCGGCCTCTTCGCCGAGGACGGCGTGATCGGGGAACGCCTCCGCGATGCGCCGACGGATGGCGTCCTCGCAGGCGACATCCATCGCCAGCTTGATGTCGTGCCGCCGCACCTCCAGCACTTCGATGGGCTGCCGCAACCCCTCCCGCTGCCGCGCGCCCGCCTCGCGGGCGGCGGCGATGGCGACCTCCAGCATCTCCGGCATGCACTTCCCCTCCGTTTCCGTTCGCGGTATACTGAAAAGACCAATGCCCGTCGGTGGCGCGCCACCCGTCGTCATGCGCCGCGCGACAGGACGGCGCCGGCGGGCAGCGGGCGAGAATCTTGTGAGGACGGCATCGCGATGACGACCAAGCCCAGCAAAGCGCTTGAGACCTTTCCCAATCCGAACCCCGGCCGGGATTTCACCATCCAGATCACCTGTCCGGAGTTCACCTGCCTGTGCCCGAAGACCGGACAGCCCGATTTCGCGACGATCACCCTCACCTACGTGCCGGACGCGCTGTGCCTGGAGCTGAAGAGCCTGAAGCTCTACTTCTGGTCGTTCCGCGATGCAGGCGCCTTCCACGAAGCGGTGACGAACCAGATGCTCGACGAATTGGCGACGGCCTGCCGCCCCCGGCGCATGACGGTGGTGGGCGACTTCTCCGTGCGCGGCGGGCTGCACACGGTGGTCACGGCGGAATACGTGAAGTCCTGATCAGTGGTGGCAGCCGCAGTTGCCGCCGCAGGAGCCGCAATCGCCGCCGCAGGAGCAGGAGTGGCCGCCCACGGCGCTATAGCTGCCGCCGCCCCCGGAGCGACCGAAGAAGGTGGACATCATCTTGCGCACGTCGCCGGCCTGGCACGCGGGACAGGTCAAGCCTTCCCCGGCGCTGCCCATGCGCACCAGCTCTTCAAAGACGGTGTGACACTGCTGACACTGGAATTCATAAAGCGGCATCGTCAGGCTTCTCCATATCCTACGCCCTGGCGTTCATTCTCACAGATGATCACTTCCGTCACACGCACGCGGCGGCGCAGATCGTCGCGGGTGAAGAGGCGTTCGCACACCCGCGCATAGAGCAGCCGCGCCAGCGCTTCGCTGGTGGGGTTCACCGCGGCAAAATCCGGCAGGTCATTCAGATACTGGTGGTCAAAGGGCGCCAGCGCGTCGGTCAGTGCGGCTTTCACCTCGGTGTAATCTACCAGCATCCCCAACGCATCGAGCTCTTCGCCCTCCAGGCGTACCTGAACCAGATAATTATGCCCGTGCAGCCGGCAACACGGGCCCGGATAGCCGCGCAGGGAATGTGCCGCGCTGAAGCGGCCCTCGACGGTCATGCGAAACATGGTGAGTCTCCCGCCGAATTGTAGCATAAACACGGCCGGAGCGAAACGCGCGACCGCGCTAGAGCGGGTTATCGAGGGTATAGGCTAGGTCGGCCAGCGGCTGGCCGTCGCGCGCCTGCACGCGGAGGTAGAATCCCCACGAGCCGCTCGCCTGATCCACCTTCACGAGCAGGCGGTTCCATCCCACGCGCAGGTGGATGGGCACGCGCGCCTGGTTGGGATCCGCGGCGCGGCGGACGCGCAGGCTGTAGACAGGGGCGCCGTTGAGCCACATGGCGATGCCGTCGTCGGAGCCGACGACGAGGGCCGCGTCCATCTCCGCCGGCGACTTCACGTACACGTGGGCGTAGGCGACGGCGTTCACCGCGGGCGATAGCCGCTCGGTCAGGTCTACGAAGGGCGTCGGCGCGGCATAGCTGACCCAGGTCGCGCCCGCCAGCGTCTCGCCATGCGACGGCAGCACGATGGTTTCCGGAATATAGGCGTTGTCGAGGCCCGCGCCGTCTTCGTCCGGAAACGCGCCCAGCAGCAGCCAGTGCCGCAAGACTCCGTCAGGCACCTCTGCCTGTCCCACGGTCACCGGGGCGTCCCAGCCTTTGGGAACATCCGGATGCGCGGCGTGGACGCGATATTGTCCGGTGGTCGGCGGGGCCGTGAAGAGGCCGTCCTGGGTGATGGCGCCGCCGTTCGCGGTCCAGGTGACCGCCGCGGCGATGGGATACCCGAATTGGTCAAAGCACGTCGCGGCGAAGCGCGCGGTGCCGTTCACGCGCACCACGTCGCGGGCGGGGGTGAGTTTCGCGGAGGCGACGCGGGGGAGGTAATACTCGAACGCATGGGGCAGGCTGCCGGTGGTGCCGTCGGGATTCATCACGTCCACCGGACCGCGCGCGGCTTCACCGGCCTCGCTCACCACCTCCAGGATATTCGGACTGCGATAGATGACGGTTTTCGCCGGCACGCCGGCCAAACGTACCGTGCAGTCAGGCTGGAAGCCCGTCCCGATGACGCGATGCGTGGCGCCGCCGCGCGGCTGGGCGTGATCGGGGGTCACGCCCAGCACTTCCGGCGGGACCACCACGTGGAGCGTTGAGGGCGCGGTGCGATAACGCCGGCCATCGGCGGTGATGCCTTCAGCCCACAGATCATGCGCGCCGCGGCCCAGCGAGGCCAGGGGGACGCGCACGGCGAAGGGCGCGGCCTCCGCGGCGCCCAGCAATTGCCCATCCACGAACACCTCGACCTTCGCGATGCCCTCGCCGGCCGTCACTGGCACCGTCACCGCACCGAGCGCCGGCCCGAGCTGGTCGGGCAGCGATACCGTCGGTCCGGTGGGGTGATTGCGCACCAGCAGCGCGATCTCGGCGAAGCCCTGTGCCTGCGCGGGGGAGCCGTCGCACGCCACCGCGCGCAGGCGATGCGCGCCGTCACTGAGGCGGCTGGTGTCGAGCAGCACCGTGCGGCGCACCGCGGGTTCGCCCAGCACGAACGCCACCTGCACGCTGGCCGAGGAGCCGTCATGCCCGCCCAGCAGCCGGGACGGCGTGTCCGGATACGCCCGCAGCTGCGAGCCTTCGACGGGGGTGACGGCGACGGCGAAGGAGATGCGATTGCCGCCTTCGCCGGGCGTGCGGGCCTCCAGCAGCAGCACGGGCATGCCGTCCGGATCGGGGAAGGCGCGCACGCCGTCCGCGCCGGCCAGCGCGGGGGCGGCGTTGATCCGTCCCGCCAGCGCCGCCAGCAGCGCGGGAAGGGTGGCCTGCTCCGTCGGGATCGTGTAGGTGACCCGCTCCGGGCCGATCTTGACGGCAACGGCATCGCCGGGTTTCATGCGCCGGCCGAGGAAGGAGAGGGCGCCGCGCGCGGGTGACGGTTTTTGCCCGCCGCCGGTGAGACGGTCGCCGCTCAGGCGCGCGCTGAGCTCTACGGCAGGTCGCTCGGCGCTTTCCACGGCGACGGCGACCGGAAGATCATTCCCCTCGGCGCCGGGCGCGCGGGCAACAAGCTGCAGCGAGGCGGTGGCCGGTGAGGGTAGCGCGCGCACGCCGTCAGGCCGCGAGAGGACGGGGTGCCCGTTCACCTGCGCGGCCAATCCCGCCAGCAGCTCCCGCATCTCCGCGCCGGGCGGCACCGGATACTCCAGCGCGTGGTCGCCGATGCGCAGGTGAATGGCCGCGCCTTGCGGCTCATACAGCGTGGCGTAGAAGCGGTCATCGAGGTATAGATCCATGCGCTGGATCGTCTGTCCCGGTTCGATGGCGGTGCCGGTAATTTTCAGCGCCGCGGTGCCGGACAGGGGCGCCTCGCCGCTCTCGATGGTGACGACGGGTTTCTTCGCATAGGGCGCGCAGAGCGGATCGCCGATGATGAGGTTCTGCCCGCCCAGAGAGGGGAGGGCGGCGTAAAAACTCTCCGCCAGCGACAGCCCGGCGGCGTAGCGATCCAGCACCAGCGCCTGACGGCCCGCGGCGGGGATGGTCTCCAGCCCGGCATTCCCGACGACGGCGTGCAGGCCGCTGACGCCGGCCTGCACGAACCACCCCGCCGGCGCCAGCAGCGGCGTGGCATTCTCATCGAGGTTGGCGGCGGCGGCGCCGTACGGCTGTGCCATATCGGCGATAGCGCCGGGGAGAAAGGTCATACTGCGCAGCGCGTCGCGAGAAATCCCGCTGTAAATGCCGCCGGAGAAGTAGGCCATGACGTTGGCGCGGTCATCCGGGAGGGTCTGCACCTGTTCCACGCGCAGGCCGCGCCGGGTCAGCAGCGCGGCCGCGGCCTCCTGTGCGGCGGCGGGCATGTGCGCGCCGCGCTGCAGCAGGAAGCGGCCATCCGGCATGGTGCCGTCCGCGGAGACGCCGCGCGCGATCAACTGCTGCACGTCGCGCGTCGAATAGCCGGTCAGCGCGGTGACCAGATACATGCCGGCCAGCATCGTCTGGCGGCGCGAAAAGGGCGTGGGGCTCGCGAAATAGGGATTCGGGACGCGCCCGAGGGCGCGCGCCGGCTCCAGCGCCATGGCCGCGAGGAGGCCGGCGACGGCAAAGCCGTTTTCGCGCAGCACCAGTTGCGGCACGCCGCGCGTCAGCACGATGCAGGTGATCTCCTCCTCCAACTGCCGGGTGCGGAGGTGGTGGCGGATGGGCGCTTCAATCTCCTGCAGATAGACATCCGGCGACACGGCGTACTCGGTAGCCGTGACGAGGGTCACCAGGTTGCGATAGGGGATGGCGCGCGCGCGCCGATACGCGTTGCCGATCTCCAGCGACTCGGCGCTGCGCGCATTCATGACCACCAAGACGTTCTGCGGCCCGCCGCCAGCCAGCACGTGGACAGCGGCAAGCACCGCCAGCAGCCATATCGTGATGCCGCGCGAATGAACAGGGAGCATGCCTGTTTCTATCAGACCCTCACGCGGCGGAAAAGTTGCGGCGCGGGCGTTCCAGCGTGGCCAGCACGTCAGCCACTGGCACGCTGGCGCGGCAGGTGCAGGCGTCGGCGGCGCCATAGTAAATGTGCAGCATCCCGGCGTCGTCCAGCACCGAGCCGCAGGTGAACACGACGTGATCGAAGAAACCGCGACATTCGTACTCCGCCTCCGGGATCATCACCGGTTCGGCGGAGCGCGCGAGGAGGCGTGACGGGTGCTGCACATCGAGCAGCGCGGCGCCCAGGCAGTAGCCGTGTTCCGCGTTGACGCCGTGGTAGAGCGTCAGCCAGCCGTCGTCGGTGCGCACGGGCACGTCGCCGGCGCCGATGCGCAGCGCATCCCAGTACCCACGGCGCCGGGAGAGGAGCGGCGTATGCCGGCCCCAGTGATACAGGTCGGGCGAGCTGGCCAGCCAGATCTGCAGCTCGCCCAGACCGATGACCGCGGGGCGATGCAGCGCGAAGAAGCGCTCGCCCATGCGCGCGGGGAAGAGCACGACATCTTTATTTTCCGGCCCGAAAATCAGGCCATGACGCTGATAGGTGACGAAGTCCGTCGTGGAGGCCAGCCCAACAGCGATGCCCCAGCGCGACACCGCCGTGTAGGTGATAAAATAGGTCTCATCAATGCGGGTAATGCGCGGATCCTCGAGGCCGTATTCTTCCGCGCGATCCCGCGGGTAGAGGGCGGGCGTTTCGTCAATGGTGAAGGTGACGCCGTCGCGGCTGCGCGCCAGGCGCAGGTGCGAGAGCGAGGTGAGCAGCAGCCGGTCGCGGAGGCGTATCATTCGCGTGTCGGAGAGATCGAGATGCGGGGTGTCGCGACGGATGCGCTCAATGCGCAGGACGGCCTCATCACCCCGGCAATCCACCATCGGCACCGCCAGCTCACGGTCCGGCACGTCGCGCACGGCTTCCGCCACGCGCAGCAGCAGCAGCGTTTCATCACCAAAACGCGTCGCGGCGGGATTGAAGACGCCGATGACGTCCATGTCCGGGCGAGTCGGGCGCACGTCCTGCGGACGAATCAGGGGATTGGCAGCGGCACGCTGGAGATCCATGGGTCACGCTCATGTTCCACAAAGATGCCTGACGGTTTGCTGACGCGTCGCGTGAGGATCGCCGCCGCGTCTGCTCGCATTATACACGCGATCTCTGCCGTCTCAAACAGCGGGGGGCGAATATTTTTTCGCGGCCTGACGGGTGCGGAACCCTGCGCGTTACGCGAGCCGGGCGCAGAAGCCGGTGAATTCCTCCGGCGTCACCCCCACTTCATCCGGGCTGCCGAGGCGGCCGAGGATGGCGGAGGCGGCGGCGATGGCGGGGCTGGCGAGGTAGACTTCACTTTTGGGGTGGCCCATGCGGCCCACGAAGTTGCGGTTCGTGGTCGCCACCGCGCGCTCGCCCTCGGCGAGGATGCCCATGTGCCCGCCCAGGCACGGCCCGCAGGTGGGGGTGCTGACGGCGGCGCCGGCGTCCACGAAGATCTCCATCAGCCCTTCCCGCACCGCGGCCTTCCAGACCTCCTGGGTGGCGGGGATGATGATCATCCGCACGTCCGGATGCACCGTCCGCCCGGTGAGGATGGCGGCGGTGACGCGCAGGTCTTCGATGCGGCCATTCGTGCAGGAGCCGACGATGGACTGGTGGATGGCGACGTCGAGCGCCGCCGCTTCGCTGATGGATTTGGTATTGGAGGGCAGGAAGGGGAAGCTCACCTGCGGTTCAATCGCGCGGCAATCCCACTCGAAGGTCGCGGCGTAGCGGGCGTCGGCATCGCTGGCGTAGAACGTATAGGGGCGCGCGGCGCGGCCGTCCACGTAGGCGCGGGTCACGGCGTCGGGGGCGATGATGCCGTTCTTGCCGCCGGCCTCGATCGCCATGTTGCAGATGGCCATGCGGTCGGCCATGCCCAGCGCCGTAATCGCCTCGCCGCGGAATTCCATGGCGCGGTAGCGCGCGCCGTCCACGCCGATCTTGCCGATGGTGTAGAGGATCAGGTCCTTGCCGCTCACCCACGGGCGCAGCGGGCCGAAGAAGTGGAAGAGCATGCTTTCGGGCACGCGGAACCAGGTCTCGCCCAGCGCCATCGCCGCCGCCAGGTCGGTGCTGCCGACGCCGGTGGAGAAGGCGCCCAGCGCGCCGTAGGTGCAGGTGTGGCTGTCGGCGCCGATGATGCAATCGCCGGGGACGACCAGCCCCTGTTCGGGGAGCAGCGCGTGCTCGACGCCCATGCGGCCCACCTCAAAATAGTTCGTGATGCCGTGCGCCCGGGCGAATTCGCGCATCTGCTTCACGAGCTGCGCGGCCTTGATATCCTTGTTCGGCGTCGAGTGGTCGGGGATGAGGCCGATGCGTTCGCGATCAAAGACCGCCGCCGCGCCCATCTTCACGAACTCATTGATCGCCAGCGGCGCGGTAATATCGTTGCCGAGCACGAAATCCAGCGCACAGCGGACGAATTCGCCGGGCTGCACCGCGGCTGTGCCGGCATGGGCGGCTAAAATCTTCTCGGTGATGGTCAGCCTCATGATACACTCCCCACGCGTGAGCGCCAGTCTGCGCGACGCGCAGGCCAGATTGTAGCCGAAAACCGCTGTCCGCGTCAAAATGGCGCCCCTGCCGGCGCGCGCGCTCGCCGGGCCGCGATGACGCGTTGGCGCCATCCGACCCGTGCGCGCCCGCATCCGCGACGGAGTTGACTGCGAGCGGCGGATTCGCTATACTGTCTCGTGCGTTCCGGGGCGTAGCGCAGTTTGGCAGCGCGTCTGGTTTGGGACCAGAAGGTCGGAGGTTCAAATCCTCTCGCCCCGACCATTCGCGAATGATTGCTGGGCGGGAGTAGCTCAGTTGGCAGAGCGCTAGCCTTCCAAGCTGGATGTCGCGGGTTCGAATCCCGTCTCCCGCTCCAGACGCGCCCATAGCTCAGGGGATAGAGCAGCTGCCTTCTAAGCAGTTGGTCGCAGGTTCGATTCCTGCTGGGCGCGCCAGCTTTGGCGGATAGCACGGTAGATGGTGGGTATAGCTCAGTCGGTTAGAGCGCCAGGTTGTGGCCCTGGAGGTCGCCCGTTCAAGTCGGGTTACCCACCCCAATTTTTCCCGCTCCCGGCCCTGCGTCGGGAGCGGCGCGTTTGGTCAGGCCGCCGCCTCCGGCGCTTCCCCCAGATTCTGGCGGATGGTGGCGAGCAGGCGGTCGCGATCAAAGGGTTTCGCCACGTGATCGGTCGCGCCGACCGCCCGGCTGCGTTCCATGTCCAGCGGCGAATCCAGCGACGAGAGCATGATGATGGGCGCTTCCGCGTGCAGCTCGCCGCGCAGGCGCTCGCAGACCTCATAGCCGTCCATCTGCGGCAGCATGATATCCAGCAGCACCAGATCCGGCGGCGCCTGCCGATACGCCTCCAGCGCGCTGACGCCATCTTCCGCGACGACGATGGCATAGCCCGCGCGCCGGAGGATGAGTTCCAGCAGCTTGGCCAGCTCGGCATTATCCTCCACGATCAGTACCGTTTTCATGCGCACTCCTCTTTCCATGCAGGGGTTTCACCAGACGCAATTCCGCCGTGCCATTCCCTTTCTCGCGAAACTCAATCGTCGGGATCAGCAGGTTCAACAGCGGGATGCCCCGCCCGCCGTGCGACAAACCGGAAGGAAACTGCCGGCGCTCCAGATAGCGGGCGATGCCTTCCTCCACTTCGAAGGTCACCGCGATGCCGCGCCGGAGGATTTCACAGGCGCCGCGGATGCGATACCCGTGCGCGTGCTGCACGATATTCGTGAACGCCTCCGACACCGCCAGCGCGAGGTCATCCAGGTCATCCTCGGAAAAGGGCAGCGTGCGGGCTTCCGCGAGAATGAGGTGGCGCACTTCGCTAATGGACTCGGGTGAGGCCGGAAACGAAAAGGCGATACGGGTCGCGCCCAGGTCCGGCGGTTGATCAGTCACGCGTCCCTCCCGCACGTCGCTTCAGCACCAGCGCGGTGATGTCATCGGTCGCTTCACACGACGCCGTCACCTCATCCACGACCTGCTGCACCATCGCCGGCGCCGGCAAGGCCCGGTGCCGATGCACGAACTGACACAAATCCTGGACATCCATGCGCAGCGCGCCGCCGCGGCGCATATTCACCAGACCGTCGGTATAGAGAAACACGACATCGTGCTCGCTCAGCACCACCCGGCGGTCCTTCAGGGTAATGTCGGGGAAGATGCCGAGCGCCGGCCCCTGGCTGGGGAGGGTAATCGTACGCGACGGCGCCACCGCTCGACAGAGATAGCCGGGATCATGTCCGGCACTGGAATACACCAGGCGCCCGGTAGACGGCGTATAGCGCGCCACAAACGCCGTGACGAACAACTCCGGCCCCATATCCGTATAAAAGAGACGATTGGCGACGCGGAACAGCGAGGCGGGCGAGCGATGATACGGCGCGTTCGCCTTCAGCACATATTTCACCATGCTGACCAGCAGCGCGGCGGAGATGCCTTTGCCGGACACGTCGCCGATGAGCAGCACAATGTCGCCATCATCCAGCTCGAAGACATCATAAAAATCGCCGCCGATTTCCCGCGACGGCAGCCAGGTCGCGCCGATTTCCACCGTCGGAAAGGTCAGTGCCCGCTGCGGCAGCAGGCTTTCCAGAATCTCCCGCGCCAGGCTCAGATCACGCCGATGCAGCGCTTCCGCTTGCTCCTGAATAATCATTTCTTTCTGCTGCAGATACGCCTGACCGATGCCTTCGGAGAACAGATCCAGCAGCAGATGCAGCCGCGCGAGCGCTTCAATGAACTCCGCCGGATGCCAGTATTGCTCGAAGCGATAGATTTCATAGACGGATTCCCAGAGGATGGGACGGAGTTGTTGCAGCGCGTGGAACATCTCGCGGAACGAGACGCCCGCCTGCGCGCTGTCCAGGCCGATCTGCCGCATGGTGGACAGGCTGACGGCGCCGGTTTCCGGGGTGGGGGATTGCAGCAGCGACAACAGCAGGTCCAGCAGTTGCCCGCCGCGCTGCGCGAGCAAGCCTTCCATGCTCTCCGTCGCCTGGGCCGAGCGCCGCACGCTCTCCACCCAGGCGGGCAGCACCCGGTCACGCGTGGCGAGCAGACGCGTGCGCAATTCCAGCAGCAGGGAGCGCCCCGGCAGGGTGAGCGGGCTGTCGAGCGTGAAGCGCGTCTGCGCCATGGACACTTCGCGCTGCTGCAGGTAGACCGAGAGCAGCGGTACGCTGATATTCTCGATCACCTGATCGCGCAGGCGCCCGATGAAAAACACCGCGGCGGGAGAGAGCTGCTCCAGGGGGTAGGTTTCCGCGATATATTCCCAGAGGGTCTGGATGAGCAATTCCAGCGCGCGCGTGAAGGAATAGATGTGCAGCGACCAGCGGGCGGCCTGTTCACCCCACTGCTGGCCCAGCTCGTGAACCTGGCGGGCGTACGACGAGTCCTGGCGCAGGCGCAGATTCCAGACGCCGAGCGTCTGCACCGCGAGCCAGCGTATCCGCGCGCGCTGCTCGTCATCCAGCTCCGCAAACAGCAGGATGGAGGACTCCCAGACGCGCTCGGTGCGCCGGACGATCTCCTCCGCGTGGGCGGCAAGGTAGTCGCCCAACCGGAGGAGCGCGGGGTCCGGCATCATCTGGCTGGTGTTCGCGGGCGCCATGCGTCGCATTCCCCTTGCGTGCTTCGCGCGTTCACGTCAGGCATTGTACGCCATTGCGCGCCGGCGAGGGGAGCGGGGAACGCACAAGGCGCGGAGCCGAGGAGCCGCATCGCGACAGCGGGCGCGTGGAGCGTCGCGGGCGCCGGTCAGGTCAACGCCCTTTCCTCGTCGGCAAGCAGATGGCCGAGCTTATCGCGCTTCGTGCGCAGATAGCGCGCGTTATGGGGATTGGGCGGGGTCTGGATGGGCACCACCTCGACGATTTCCAGCTCGTAGCCTTCCAGGCCGACGATTTTGCGCGGATTATTCGTCATCAGCCGCAGTTGGCGCAGGCCGAGGTCGGCGAGGATCTGCGCGCCCAGCCCGTAGTCGCGCAGGTCAGCGGCGAAACCGAGAATTTCATTCGCCTCCACGGTATCGGCGCCTTCGTCCTGCAGCGCGTAAGCGCGGAGCTTGTTCGCCAGCCCGATGCCGCGCCCTTCCTGGTCAATATAGACGATCACGCCTTTTCCGGCGTCCTGAATCATGGTCATCGCGCGGTGCAATTGCTCGCCGCAATCGCAGCGCAGGCTGTGGAAGACATCGCCGGTGAGGCAGCTCGAATGGACCCGCACCAGCGTCGGCGAGGCGTCCGGCTCCCCGCACACCAGCGCGATGTACGGGCGGTCGTCTATCGAAGAGGCGTAACAGACCGCGCGAAACTGCCCGGCGGCGGTGGGCAGGTTCGTGGCCGCCACGCGCGTGATGAGCCGCTCGTGCCGGTGGCGATAGGCGATGATCTGCTTCACGGAGATGATGGGCAGCCCGTGCGTCCGCGCGAAGGCTTCCAATTGCGGCAGCCGCGCCATCGTGCCGTCATCATTGATGATTTCGCAGATCACGCCCACCGGCGACAGATCGGCCAGGCGGCAGAGGTCCACCGCCGCTTCCGTGTGGCCGGCGCGCCGCAGCACGCCGCCGTCGCGGGCGGCCAGCGGGAACAGGTGGCCGGGGCGCACCAGATCGTGCGGCGCCGTGGCGGGATTGGCCAGCGCGCGCGCCGTCCGCGCGCGGTCCGCGGCGGAGATGCCGGTGGTGACGCCGTGGCGCGCGTCCACCGAGACGGTGAAGGCGGTGCAGTGGGAATCCTGATTCTGCGCGACCATCGGCGGCAGGCCCAGCGCTTCGGCGCGGGCGCGGGGCATCGGCACGCAGATCAACCCGCGCGCCGCGCGCATCATGAAATTCAGCGTCTCCGGTGTGGCTAACTCCGCGGCGGCGATGACATCGCCTTCGTTCTCCCGGCACTCGTCGTCCACGACGATGATGCAGCGGCCCGCGCGCAGCTCGTCAATGGCGTCTTCGACGCGGGCAAAGGGGACCGGGGTCTCGTGCTGGGACCTGGCGGACATCTCGCTCCTTCCCGGCGCCGGCCGGCGCCGCATCCATGTTATACCCGAAAAGCGATCGGAGTGGCAACTTCGCGGATGGCGGACGCGCGGAGCCGTTTGTAGCAGGACTCTGCGCCGTGAGGCGGAATTGATCACCGTGAGGCGGGAGTGATGCGGTATAGTCACGACGATGAGGACGAATGCATGGCAGCGCAACAGGGGCAGTGGGCGTTGATCCTGGGGGCATCGAGCGGTTTCGGCGCGGCCATCGCGCGCGAGCTGGCACGCCAGGGGTATCATATCGCGGGAGTGCATCTCGATCGTCGCGCGACGATGGGCGAGGTCGAAGCGGTGCTGGCGGACATCCGCGCCGCGGGCGTGGAAGCGCGGTTTTTTAATATCAACGCCGCCGACGAGGCGAAGCGCGCGGTGGTGATCGCCGAACTCACCGGACTGCTGCGGAATCGCGGCGAGTCGGGCCGGCTGCGCGTCCTGGTGCATTCGCTGGCCTTCGGCGCCTTGAAGCCGCTGGTGGCGGCGGAAGGCGAGATGGCCACCGCGCAGCACTTGACCATGACGCTGGAGGTGATGGCCAACAGCCTGGTCTACTGGACGCAGGGGGTGATCCACAACGGGCTGATGGAGGAGGGGGGGCGCATTTTCGCCCTCACCAGCGCCGGCGGGCATCGGGTCTGGCGCGAGTACGGCATCGTCTCCGCCGCCAAGGCGGCGCTGGAAGCGCATATCCGCCAACTCGCCGTCGAATTGGCGCCGCTGGGCATCACCGCCAACGCCATTCAAGCGGGCGTCACCGATACGCCGGCGTTGCGCAAGGTGCCGTCACACGACGAGATGATGGCGAAATCGCTGGCGAATAACCCGCACGGCCGGCTGACGACGCCGCGCGACGTGGCGGCGGCGCTCGCGGTGCTCGCGCTGCCCGGCACGGCCTGGATTACCGGCAACGTCATCCGCGCCGACGGCGGCGA
This sequence comes from Armatimonadota bacterium, assembly GCA_029553475.1. Taxonomy (GTDB): domain Bacteria; phylum Armatimonadota; class Hebobacteria; order CAIYQO01; family CAIYQO01; genus JAKIYB01. Next base: position 24,829 of record JAKPKV010000142.1, on the reverse strand, counting down.
AGACCTGCTGGGATGATGGAAAGCGATACGGCATGCATTTCACCGGCCCGTTCACACTTGAAGACGCGGGCGAGCGCGAGTGGCTGCTGACCAATGGGCTGGGCGGCTACGCGTCGGCGACGCTGTGCGGCATGCTCACCCGGCGCTATCACGGGCTGCTGGTGGCCGCGCTGCATCCGCCCGGCAATCGCCACGTCCTGGTGGCCAAGCTGGAGGAAACGCTGCGCCGGGATGGGCAGGCCGTGCCGCTGGCGACGAATGCCTATCCCGGCGCGCTGTACCCTGACGGCTATCGCCGCCTGCGCGAGGTCGTCTATGACGGTGGGCAAGTGGTGATGCATTTTGCGGCGGGGGAGATGGCGCTGGAGAAATGCATCTGGATGGTGCCCGGCGACAATACCACCTGCGTGCGCTACCGCAACCTCGGCACGGTGCCGTATGACCTGGAACTGACGCCGTTGGTGAATGCCCGCGACTTCCACGGCGAGTCGGCGGCCGGGAGCATCCCCTTCGACGTCTCCAGCGCCGGCTGGGGAGACGGCATCCAGCTTCACCTGCGGCCATCCTGGATGCGCGACGGTTTTTGGATGTACGCGGAAGCCGGCGCGTGGCACGACGACCCGGTCTGGTATCACGACATGGTCTACCGGTGGGAGACCCGGCGCGGGCTGGGAGACCGGGACAACCACTTTTCCCCCGGGCATCTGCTGGCGTCGCTGGGACCGGGCGATGATTTCACCGTGACGCTGACGACGCAGCCGCAAGGCCGTACGCCGATTGCCGAGCTGCCGCGCGCGCCGGCCCGCGACGCCGGCGAGCCGGAGGAGATCACCCTCCTGCGCCACGCCGCCGCCACTTTTCTGGTAGAGCGGCAGACCGTGACGGGCGCGGAGATCGCGCGCGGGCGCACGGTGATTGCCGGCTATCACTGGTTCGGCGATTGGGGCCGCGACACGATGATCGCGCTGCCCGGGCTGTGCCTGACCACCGGGCGCGCGGAAGACGCCGCCGCCATCCTGCGCACTTTCGCCGCGGCGCGCCGGCACGGCCTGCTGCCCAACGTCTTCTCCGATTCCGGCGAGGGCGGCGCGTATAACGCGGTGGATGCCTCGCTCTGGTTCGTCTACGCGGTGGACCGGTATGTGCGGGCGGCCGGCGACCGCGCGCTGGTCGAGGAGCTGCGGCCGGCGCTGGAAGCGATCATCCACGCCTACCGGGACGGCACCGACTACGGCATCCGCATGGCGCCGGACGGGCTCATCGTCGCCGACGCGCCCGGCTGGCAGCTCACCTGGATGGATGCGAAGGTGGGCGACTGGGTGGTGACGCCGCGCGCCGGGAAACCGGTCGAGGTGAACGCGCTCTGGTATCACGCCCTGCGCGTGATGGAAGTATACGCGCGTGATTTGGGCTGGCCCAATCCTTATGGCGCGCTCGCTGAGCAGGCGCGCGAAAGCTTCAGCGCCTTCTGGTACGCGGAGGGCGGCTATCTCTATGACGTGCTCGGCGACGCGCCGGACGCGCGCCTGCGGCCGAACCAGCTCTTCGCCGTCAGCCTGCCGCACTCGCCGCTGGATTACCCGCGGGCGCGGGCGGTGGTGGAGGCGGTCACCCGCCATCTGCTCACCCCGTATGGCCTGCGCACGCTGGCGCCGGACGATCCCGCGTACCGCGGGCAGTACGGCGGCGACCAGTGGTCGCGGGACGGCGCCTATCACCAGGGCACGGTCTGGGCGTGGCTGATCGGCCCCTACGTGGAGGCGTACCTGCGCGTGCACGGCCACACCGCTGAAGCGAAGGCCGGCGGCCGCGCGCTGCTGCAGCCGCTCCTCGCCCACCTCCGGGACGCCGGCATCGGCAGCATCTCGGAGATATTCGACGGCGACCCGCCGCACGCCCCCAACGGCGCCATCAGCCAGGCGTGGAGCGTGGCCGAAGTGCTGCGCGCCTGGGAGCTATGCCGGGCGTGACGTTCGCGCGCCGGGGAGGGGCGTGCTATAATACGCCCATGTTCCGCCGCCTTCGCCTCCTGCTGGAGATGATCAAGTTCGAGCATACGCTGTTCGCGCTGCCGTTCGCGCTGATGGCGGCGCTGGTGGCGATGGACGGGCGCATACAGTGGGGTCCGCTGGGGTGGATTCTCCTGGCGATGGTGGGGGCGCGGAGCAGCGCGATGGCCTTCAATCGCCTCGCCGACCTGGAATATGACCGCCGCAACCCGCGCACCCGGGGACGGGCGCTGCCGGCGGGGCTGGTGACGGTGGGGCAGGCGTGGGCCTTCACGCTGGCGGCCGCCGCGCTGCTGGTGGCGGCGGCCTGGCAGCTCAATCCGCTGGCGCTGTGGCTGTCGCCGGTGGCGCTGGCCGTGGTGTGGGGATATTCCCTGACGAAACGCTTCACCGCGGCCTCGCACCTGGTGCTGGGGCTGGCGCTGGGCATCGCTCCCTCCGCGGCGTGGATCGCGCTCACCGGGACGCTCACCCTCGCGCCCATGGCCCTCACCCTCGCCGTGCTCTGCTGGGTGGCGGGATTCGACATCATCTACGCCTGCCAGGACGCGGAGTTCGACCGCGCGGTCGGATTGCATTCGCTGCCGGCGGCGCTGGGCCTGGGCCGCGCGCTGGCGCTGTCCGCGTTTCTCCATCTCCTGGCCTTCCTCGGGCTCGCGGCTTTCGGATGGTTGGCGGGGTTGGGGTGGGGGTATGCGGCGGCGCTGGCGCCCGTCGGCGCGCTGCTCATCGCGCAGCACCGCATGGTGCGCCCCGACGATTTGCGCCGCGTAGATGCCGCCTTCTTCACCGCCAACGGCGCCATCAGCCTGCTCTTGCTCCTGGGCACGGGCATTGACGTGCTCCTGGCCGGCCGATGATGATCGGGTTGTGCCGTTCCGCGCGACATCCGCGCGCGGGGGACGGCATTGGCATGACGCCGGCGTCTCCGTCATGCGTAACCCGCGTATACTGCACCTGCATTTCGCGACGTGAAAGGAGCAGGGGATGCCTCTTGACAGACACCTGGTGGTGCAGTTGCAGGAGATGGTCGCGACGGAGGAAGGATGGCGTGACTACCTGATGGCCTGGTCGGATCAGGTGAGCGATGCGCGGCTCCAGGACGCGATCGCCCACGAGATTGGCGCGATCCAGGCGCGGGTGGCGAACTTGCGGGTCTGCCTGGACGCGCTGGATGCCGAACCGATTCAGGGGTTAACCAGCCCCTTCGTCGCGGCGCGCAAACGCGAGGACGAACTGACCATGCGGGAGATGCCGATGGCACGGGGGCAGGATAGGGATATCCACCTGACGCTAGCCGCCATCGCCTTCGGCCACCTGGAAGTCGGCAGGTATCAGGGGATGATCGCCCTGGCGCGGGCGCTGGGCAAAGATGAGGTAGCCGAGCTGTTGAAGACGAACCTGCGCCGCGAGCATGACGATCTGCGCCGGCTGCAGCGCCTGCTGCCCTCCCTCAGCGGAGGAGGATCATCCGGCGAAGCGCGCCGGGCGGCGTGACGACGGGGAGGAGAGATGCGGGAGAGAGATGAGAAACGCGTCACCCACGCGGAGATCCATCAGGTCGCGGGGCTGCTCGCCCGGGCCTACCCCTATATCGAAGCGCGCAAGCGGGCGGAAGGCGTTTTCGCGGATCCGCCGCTCGACAGCCTCGTCCGGGCCATACTGAGCCAGCATACCTCTGACAGCAATCGCGACCGCGCCTTCGCCGCGCTGCGCGCGCGCTTCCGCGACTGGAATACGGTCGCCGACGCGCCGGTTCAGGAGGTGGCGGCCGCGCTCTATCCGGTCAATTTCGCGGCGACGAAAGCGGCGCGTCTTCAGGAGATCCTGCGCCGCTTACGCGATGAGCAGGGAGGGCCCACGCTCGATTTCCTGCGCGACTGGCCGACCGAGCGGATCCGCGAATACCTGACCGACTTCAACGGCGTCGGGCCGAAGAGCGCGGCGATTGTCTGCTTGTTCGCGCTCGGGCGCCCGGTCGTACCGGTGGATACCCACGTCTACCGGGTGACGCGGCGGCTGGGGTGGATCGGTCCGCGCGTCTCGGCGGAGCGCGCGCACGCGGTGCTGGGCGCCGTGATCCCGCCGTCCCTCGTCCTGCCACTCCATATGGGCTTATGGGAGCACGGGCGCGTCACCTGCCGCCCACGGCCGCGCTGCGCGCAATGCGCGGTGTATCGCTGCTGTACGTACGAGAAGAAAACCGCCCCGGAACCGCCGGTCGAGACGGCGATCGCCATCACCGCGGGCCGTGAGGCGCCCGCGGCTTGACGGCGGCAAAGGTCTCTTCGTATCATCGGTATGATCCGCAAGGGGAGGGAGAACCGTGGCAGAATCGAGTCTCGCGGCCGTGCTCGCGGAAGCGCGGGAGCTGTATGGCGTCTTCGGGAAATCCGCGCGGGCGCTGGAGGTGGTCAATCGCGCGCTGGCATTCGCGCCGGCGGACGTCGAGGCGCTCAACCTGAAGGCGGCCATCCTCTACGAGCTGGACCGTGACGAAGAAGCGCGCGGGTACCATCTCCTGGCGCTGAAAGTGGAGCCGCACTCGGTGGAGGCGCTGCACGGGCTGGCGGCGATGGCCAATGACGCGCGGCGCCACGACGACGCGCTGGAGTGGGTGGAACGCGGGCTGCGAAGCGTGCCGCGCGATCCATACCGCGAATTCATCGAAAACGCGGACTACCGCCAGCGCCTGGTCGCCGAGCTTTACAACGAGAAAGCCACCGCGCTGTGGTATCTGGGGCGCAAGCGCGAGGCGGTGCGCCTGCTGACCGAGGAGGCCCCGCGCGCCTGTCCGCTGGAAGTGGAAAATTTCGAGGACCACCTGGACTGGCTGGAGCATGACGCGGATGCGGAGAGGGAGTAACGCCCGCCCCCGGCGGCCTGGGGCGGGGGTCACAGTCCGCGGCGGGCGACGCGCAGGCGATTGAGGGCGCGGAGCATGGCCATGCGGGCGTGTTCGATATCCGTCTCGGCGGGGCCCTCGCGCAGGCGGGTCTCGGCGCGCTCCACGGCGCGTTGGGCGCGCTCGATGTCAATCTCTTTTGCCAGCTCGGCGGTGTCGGCGAGGATGAGCACGTTATCACCGTCCACGCGGAGAAAGCCGCCGCTGAGGGCGATCTCGATGGGCTCGGCTTCCGGCGGGGTGATCGTCAGCTCGCCGACGGTGAGCGCGGCGACCAGCGGCGCGTGGCCGGAGAGGATGCCGAGGTAGCCGTCGGCGGCGGGCGCCACCACGGAGACCGCCTTGCCGCTATACACCGTGTGATCAGCCGCCACCACCGCGATGTCAAACGGGTGCGCCATCAAAAATTCCCCTTGCGCACGTTCTCCAGCACGTCATCAATGCCGCCGGCCATGTAGAAGGCCATCTCCGGGAGGTCGTCGTGTTCGCCGGCCACGATTTCGCGGAAGCCGCGGATCGTCTCGGCGATGGTGACGTATTTGCCGGCGCGGCCGGTGAACGCCTCCGCCACGGAGAAGGGCTGTGAGAGGAAGCGTTCGATCTTGCGCGCGCGCGATACGGTCAGCTTGTCTTCGTCGGAGAGCTCGTCAATGCCGAGGATGGCGATGATGTCCTGCAGCTCCTTGTAGCGCTGCAGGATGGCCTGCACCTGGCGCGCGACGGCGTAGTGCTCTTCGCCGACCACCAGCGGGTCGAGCAGGCGGGAGGTGGACGCCAGCGGGTCCACCGCCGGGTAAATCGCGCGCGCGGCGATCTGCCGGGAGAGCACGGTGGCGGCGTCCAGGTGGCTCATGGTCGTCGCCGGCGCCGGGTCGGTGATGTCGTCCGCCGGCACGTAAATCGCCTGCAATGAGGTGATGGACCCGCGCTTCGTCGAGGTGATGCGCTCCTGCAGCCGGCCCATCTCCGTCGCCAGCGTGGGCTGGTACCCCACCGCAGACGGCATGCGCCCGAGCAGCGCGGACACCTCGGAGCCGGCCTGCACGAAGCGGAACATGTTGTCAATGAAGAGCAGCACGTCCTGGCCTTCCACGTCGCGGTAGTACTCCGCCATGGTGAGGCCGGTGAGCGCCACGCGCAGGCGCGCGCCCGGCGGCTCGTTCATCTGCCCGAAGACCAGCGTGGTGCGGTCAATGACGCCGGATTCGGTCATCTCCCGGTACAGGTCGTTGCCTTCGCGGGTGCGCTCGCCGACGCCGCAGAAGACGGAGGTGCCGCCATGCTCCTTGGCGATGTTGTGGATGAGCTCTTCCAGCAGCACCGTCTTGCCGACGCCCGCGCCGCCGAAGAGGCCGACCTTGCCGCCGCGCGGGTAGGGGGCCAGCAGGTCCACGACCTTGAAGCCCGTCTCAAAAATCTCCGTGACGACGCCTTGTTCTTCAAAGCTGGGCGGATCGCGGTGAATCGGCCACTGCTCCTTCGCCTCCACCGGACCTTTCTGGTCAATCGGCATGCCGAGGACGTTGAACAGCCGGCCCTTGCAGGCATCGCCGACGGGCACGCTGATGGGCGCGCCGGTGCTCTGCACCGGCATGCCGCGCCGCAGGCCCTCGGTGGGCGACATGGAGACGCAGCGCACGGTATCGTTGCCGAGGTGCTGGGCGACCTCGATCACGATCTCATGCCCGTGGGCGGCATCGCGAATGCGCAGCGCGTCATACAGCTCCGGCAGCGCCGCCGCCGGGAAGCGCACGTCAATCACCGGGCCGATTACCTGTAAAATTTCGCCGGCCGCGCCGGCCGAGGCCTGCTGTTCCGAATGCATCATCACGTCTCTTCCCTCTGTTCTCCCCGCCAGAACCCCATCGCGTCATAGACGCGGCGCAGCGTGGGGGCCGCGCGATGGCGGGCTCGCTCGGCGCCGCGGCGCAGGATGGCGTGCAACGCCTCCCGGTCGTCCATCAACGCGTGGTAGCGCGCCTGGAACGGCTCCAGGAAGGCGATCAGCGCATCCGCCACGTCGTTTTTGAGCGCGGCGTTGCCTTGATCGGCGTAGGACGCGGCCAGCGCGGCGGGCGCGCGGTCGGTGAGCGCGCCGAGAATGGTGAGCAGGTTCGCCACGCCGGGGCGCGTGTCAGGCGCGTAGGTGATGCCCAGCGTCGCGTCGGTCACCGCGCGTCTGATCTTGCGGCGAATCACGTCCGGCGTCTCGATGAGCGCGATAGAGTTGTTCGCGTTCTCATCCGACTTGGACATCTTCCTCGTCGGCTCCTGCAGGCTCATCACCCGCGCGCCCACCTCGGGGATGAAGGCTTCCGGCACGGTGAAGAGCGGGCCGTAGGCGTGGTTCATCCGCACGGCGAGGTCGCGGGTGAGCTCCAGGTGTTGCTTCTGGTCGGCGCCCACCGGCACCAGCTTCGTCTGATAGAGCAGGATGTCGGCGGCCATCAGCACCGGGTAATCGAAGAGGCCGACGCCGATGGCCTGCTCCTTCGCCCCTCGCGTCTTATCCTTGAACTGCGTCATGCGCGCGAGCTCGCCCATGTACGCGTGGCAGTTCAGCAGCCAGGTCAGCTCGGCATGCGCCGGCACGTGCGACTGGAGGAAGATCGTCGCGGCCTCCGGATCAATGCCCAGCGCGATATACTGCGCGGCGAAGGAGAGGCAGCGCTCGGTGAAGCGCGGCGGATCCTGGCGCACGGTGATCGCGTGCAGGTCAACGATGCAAAAGAGGCAGTCGTATTCGTGCTGCAGGCGCACCCAGTTGCGCAGCGCGCCGATATAGCCCCCGATGGTCAGCAGACCCGAGGGCTGAATGCCGCTGAATAATGTTGGCTTCGACGGTGCGTTCATCATGCTCCACTGCTCACACCAGCGCCTCCGCGGCGCCGACGATATCTACCAGCTCGTTGGTGATGCTGGCCTGGCGGGATTTGTTATAGTCCATCGTCAGTCGCGCAATCACGTCTTCCGCGTTATCGGTGGCCAGCGACATCGCCGCCACCCGCGCGGCGTGCTCGGCGGCCGCCGCGGAGAGCACGGCGGTATACAGCGACGTGCGCAGATAGCGCGGCAGCAACTGCTCCAGAATGCCCGCCGGCGAGGGTTCGTACATCACGTCGCCGGCGGCGCCGTCGCCGTCCAGCGCGGCCAGCGGCAACAGGTCTTGCGTGGTGATGCCGCCGCCGAAGCGGGAGTAGACGAGCAGCACGCGGTCAATCTGCTCCTCTGTATAGCGCTGCGCGATCTGATCCGCCAGCGCGGCAAAGGTGCGGAAGCGCGGCTCCCCGCCCAGCGGATTGATCACCGCTTCGGTGGCGAGATCGAGCCGACGCACGACGTCGGCGACCTTGCGGCCCACCGGAATGAGCGCCACCTCGCCAGGCTGCGCGCGGACCTGCGCGAGCGTTTCACGGATGAGATTGGTGTTGTAGGCGCCCGCCAATCCCTTGTCCGCGCTCACCGCCACGATGAGCGTGCGGCGCACCGCGCGCACCGCCAGCAGCGGGTGGGCATAGTCCGCATCCGCCAGGCCGGCCACCATCTCGCGCAGCGCGTCGGCGTAGGGGCGCGCGGCGAGAATGCGCTCTTCCGCCTTGCGCAGCTTGATGCTGGCGACGGTCTTCATCGCCCGGCAAATCTGCTGGATATTGCGGACGGTGCGGATCTTGCGCTGGATGTCGCGGGTTGAGAGCATCGCTTACGCCTTGAACTCCGCCTGGTAGGCGGTGGCCGCGGCGTTCAGCCGGTCGAGCAGCGCGTCGTCCAGCGCTTTCTTCTCCGCGATCTCCGCCGCCACGTCGGCATGCCGGTGGCGCATGAAGGCCAGGTAGCCATCCGCGAAGCGGCGCACGTCCGCCACCGCGAGTTCGTCAAGGAAGCCGTTGGTGCCCATCCAGATGAGCATCACCTGCTCCGCGACGGGCAGCGGGCGATACTGCGGCTGTTTCAGCATCTCCACCAGGCGCTCGCCGCGATTGAGCTGCGCCTTCGTGGCGGCGTCCAGCTCCGAGGCGAACTGCGCGAACGCCTGCAATTCGTAGTAATACGTCAGGTCGAGGCGGAGGCGGCCGGCCACCTGCTTCATCGCCTTGATCTGCGCGTTGCCGCCCACGCGGGAGACGGAGATGCCCACGTTCACCGCCGGGCGGACGCCGGCGAAGAACAGGTCCGGCTCCAGGTAAATCTGCCCGTCGGTGATGGAGATCACGTTCGTCGGGATGTAGGCGGAGACGTCGCCGAGCTGCGTCTCGATGACCGGCAGCGCGGTCAGCGAGCCGCCGCCCAGCTCATCGGAGAGTTTCGCCGCGCGCTCCAGCAGGTGGGCGTGCAGGTAGAAGATGTCGCCCGGGTAGGCTTCGCGCCCCGGCGGGCGGCGCAAGAGCAGCGACACCTGGCGATAGGCCACCGCGTGCTTGGACAGGTCGTCGTAGACCACCAGCGCGTGCTGGCCCCGATCGCGGAAGAACTCACCCATCGCGCAGCCGGCATAGGGCGCGAGAAACTGCTCGGACGCGGGGTCGGAAGCGGTGGCGGCGACGACGATGGTGTAATCCATCGCCCCGTGTTGTTCGAGGGTGCGCACCACCTGGGCCACCGTGGACTGCTTCTGCCCGATGGCGACGTAGATACAATAGACCCCCGTGCCTTTCTGATTGAGGATGGCATCCACGCAGATGGCAGTCTTGCCGGTCTGGCGGTCGCCGATGATGAGCTCGCGCTGGCCGCGGCCGATGGGAATCATCGCGTCAATGGCCACCAGCCCGGTCTGCAGCGGCTCCTTCACCGGCTGGCGCTGGATGACGTTCGGGGCATTCGCTTCGGTGGCGCGGAACTCGTGCGCGGTGATGGGCCCCTTGCCGTCAATCGGCTGGCCGAGGGCGGTGACCACGCGGCCCACCATCGGCAGGCCCACCGGCACCTGCACGATGCGCCCGGTGGTGTGCACGGTGTCGCCTTCGTGAATACCGGCATCCGAACCGAGGAGGATGCAGCCGACGTTATCCTCTTCCAGATTGAGGGCCATGCCCATCACCCCGCCGGGGAACTCGATGAGCTCGCCGGCCATCGCCTCGGACAGGCCATACACGCGGGCGATGCCGTCGCCGACCTGCAGCACCTGCCCGACGCCGCGCGCCCGCAGCGCGGTGTCATGCTGCTGCAGCTCCTGCCGTATGATGGCGCTGACTTCTTCCGGTTTCATATTCATGGTGATGTGCTACCCCTCAACGGGTCTGGATGTGCGTACGCGTAAGTCGGCGTGCCGCGCATGGCATCGTGCAGTCCGTCCAGCGCGCCGCGGGCGCTGGCGTCAATGACGTGATCGCCGATGCGGAGCACCAATCCGGCGATCAACGCCGGGTCCACCGAGCGCTCCAGGTGGATCGTCGCCCCGGTCTTCCGCGCCAACAGCTCCGTCAACGCCTGTGCCTGCGCCGCGCTGAGCGGGACGGCGCTGGCCACCGCGACGGGCAGGATGCGCCGCGCGGCGTTCCACTCTTCCACGAACATCCCGTGGATCGTCTCCAGGTCCGGCTCATGCCCGCGGGTGATGAGCAGGCGCACCAGCGCGAGAATCTCCGGCGCCAGCGTGCCCCCGAACACGCGCTCCAGCACCGCCAGCTTGCGCGCCAGCGGGATTTCCGGGTGGGTGAGCGCCCGCGGCAGCTCCGGCGAAGACGCCAGCACGGCGGCGAGCGTCGCCAACTCGCCCTCCCAGCGGGCGACGGTGCCGTGCTCCTGCGCCAGGCTGAACAGCGCGCGCGTATACCGATGTGCAATCCGCCGAGCCAACATGGCGTGTCTCGCGCTCCTACTGCAGCGTCGTCTGGTCCAACTCCGCGATGACCTGATCAATGACCGCCGCCTGCAGCTCCGGCGTCATCCGTGCGCGCAACGCTTTCTGCGCCGCCTGTACGGCGATGTCCGACATCTCCTGGCGGAGCTCGCGGCGCAATTGCTCGCGTTCCAGCGCGAGCTGCGCCTCGTGACGGGCATAGAGCGCCTGCATCTCCGCCTGCGCCGCCTCCAGTTGCTGCCGGCGGACGGCGTCGGCGTCGCGCACCGCCTGCTCCACCCGCGCGCGCGCCTCATCGGCGATCTGGGCCAGGTGCGCCTCGTATTCGCGCCGCAGCGCCCCCGCTTTCGCGTGCTGGGCCTCCGCGCCGGCCAGGTCATTGGCCACCTGCTCCTCGCGCTGCCGCAGGATATTGTCCAGCGGCCGATAGAGGAATCGCGCCAGCAGCACCAGCAGGATCACGAACGCGATGGCCTGCGCGAGGGCGACCGCCGGCTCTATCCCCAGACTGCGTAAAAACTCCACCACGTCACTCAGCTCCTTTTCCCGCCGCACCCTGCCCGGAGAAGCGCGGGGCGCTTACTGCGGCATCCCCTGCAGGATGCGCAGCACTTCTGCGGTCGGGGGCAGGAAGTTGCGCAACTGGAAGCCCAGCAGCAGGGCGTAAATGGTGAGCGATTCAATGAGCGCCAGGCCGAGAATCATCAGCACCAGGATACGGCCGCCGGCTTCCGGCTGGCGCGCGGTGCCTTCCAGCGCGCCTTTCACCGCGATGCCCTGGCCGATGCCGCAGCCGAACGCCGCGAACGCCGTCCCGAAACCGATGGCCAGGGCGAGCATCGCAAAGTAAATCATCTGGGTCTCCTCCACCTTTCTAATTCTGCGCCGCGGACCGGAGTCCGGCGGTTCGACTACGAATGGGCTTCCGACGCCTCGTGCTCTTCGTCATGCGTTTCCGTGGCGAGGGCGAGATACACCGTCACGAGCAGCGTGAAGACCAGCGCCTGCAGCAGGCTGCTGAGCACCTGCATCGGCAGCATCAGCACGGCGAGAAACGGCCCCGGCGGGCCGAGCTGGGTCGCCAGCGCGTGGATGACTTGCTCTTCACCGAAGATATTGCCGTAAAGGCGGAAGGACAGCGACACCGGCCGAATCACTTCCGCCAGCAACTCCAGCGGCAGCAGCAGCAGACCGAGCAGCAGCGTCGGCAGGCTTTTGATCGGCACCGGCCCGAAGAAATGCGCCAGATAGCGCGGCCCGTGCGCCCGGAAGCCGAAATACTGCACGCCGATGAACGCCACCAGCGCCAACCCGACGGTGATGGAGAGGCTGGCGGTGCCGGGCACGGCGCCGGGGATGAACTGGATGAGATTCATGACCAGGATATAGAGGAAGAACGTCGCGACGAAGGGGGCATACTGGCGTCCGCGCGGCCCCATCACCATCACCGGCAGGCCCGCGAGCGTCTCATAGACGAACTCCATGAAATTCTGCAGGCCGCTCGGCACCAGCGTCAGGCGGCGCGTGGCCAGCACGGCGAGGGTCATGATGACGACGAACGCCGCGAGGGAGGACCAGAAGAACCGCAGCTGGTCGCCCGCGCCATGTGCGCCACCGTGCCCGGTGGTCTCCGCCAGCAGGAGCGGAATGCTGTAGAGTTGTGCGGCCAGTCCGTTCACGGCTGCGTCTTTCCCCTCGGCAACAGGTACCAGCCCAGCGTCAGCAAGATGCCGACGGGCAGAATCGAGACCCCGACGGCGAAGCCCGCCGGCTCAACCTTCACCACCATCATCAGTACGGCGATGGCCGCCCAGAGCGCAAGCTGCTTGAGCTGCAGGACGGTCATGATCCGGGCAAACCGCGCGCCGGGCGCAATCGCGTGTCCGGCGCGTAGCGCGATACAGAACGCCGCGAGGGCCACCAGACCCCCGGTGAGCGCGCCCCAGAACGCCGGCGCGAACCATCCCGCGGCAACGGCGCTGACGATGATCCAGAGTCCGACCATCATGCGCATCGTCGAAACGAGAAAGCGCGGCGTGCAGGGATCCCAGCGCGACATTACTCTCCTCATCGGCATTGTCTGCCGGTAACTTTATCACGCGTCCGTATGTGGCTCGTCATCCCGCGAGGCGTCATCCGGCTCCGGGAGCGCGTCGCGCGGGGGGGGCGGCAACGGCTGCGCACGCATGACCATGGCGGCAATGCGGAATAAATCCCAGAACCCGATGACGACGCCGAGCAGCAGGCCGACGATGGCGAGCGTCGGCGCGGTGCCCAGCCGTTGATCCAGCAGATTGCCGATGCTATACCCGCCCACGGTCAACAGCACCAGCAGCGCGCTGCCCGCGAGCAGCGCCAGCCCACCCAGGTCACGCGTCGGGCGCCGTCTCGCCATCAGGGCCTCCGTAGTTGTCCCGGTCGTCCTGTAAAGCCGCAACAGCATACTACCGCGGGTGGGGAATGTCAAGGTGCGGCGAGCGTATCACGCGCCCGGGGGCGGCCCCGGCAGGCGCGGCGGCGATCTCATCCGGCGGCCGGCGAGAGTTGCCAGCCGTGCGGCAATCGGCTACACTAGCGGCGCTATGCCGGACTTTATCGCCATTGGGGACATTCATGGCTGCCGCACGATGCTCGACCTGCTGCTGGCCAAGCTGCCTGACGACGGCACGTTGATCTTCCTCGGCGACTACATTGATCGGGGGCCCGACGCGAAAGGCGTGCTGGACCGCCTGTTGCGACTGCGCGAGGAACGGCCCTGCGTCTTCCTGCGCGGCAACCACGAAGCGATGGCGATCGCCGCGCTGCGTGGCGACACCCGCAGCGCCGAGCTCTGGCTGTATAACGGCGGCATCGAGACGATACATAGCTACGCCGGCGAGGATATTCCCGACGACCACTGGGCATTTCTGACCGCCACGCTGCCGTATTACGTGACCGACGACTTCATCTTCGTGCATGGCGGATTGCCCCCCGGCAGCCAGCCGGACGAGAGCCGCGAGGAAGAGCTCTGGTGGATCCGCGAGCCGTTCCTCTCGTCGGATTGCGATTGGGGACGGCTGGTGATTCACGGCCACACGCCCCAGCCGGGCGCCAAACCGGAGATCCGGCCCAACCGCATCAACCTGGATACGGCGGCGGTCTTCGGCGGCAAGCTCACCGCCGTGCTGCTGCCGGAGCGCAAATTCGTCGCCGTGAAATTCGGGGCGAAACCGCGGCGCACGCGCGCGAAATCCTGAGCAACTGCCTGAGAAGTCTCGGCGCATGCCTGCTGGGAGCTTCCGGCGCAGTTTCTGAGCAACGCGCGCCGGCCGGGCGCGTGCCCGGCCGGTGCGAGATGGACGGGCGGGAGCGGCTGTTACCCCTCTTCGCGCATCCACGGCATCATCGCGCGCAGGCGCTGGCCGACTTCCTCGATCAGGTGCTCGGAGCGCGTGCGGCGCATGGCGAGGAAATGCGGGCGGCCGGCCTGGTTCTCGAGGATCCAGTTGCGGGCGAAGGCGCCGTTCTGGATTTCCGCGAGGACGCGCTTCATCTCGTCCCGGGTCTGCTGGGTGATGATGCGCGGGCCGATGGCGTAGTCGCCGTACTCGGCGGTGTCGCTGACCACGTAGTCCATCATCGCGATGCCCTTGGCGTAGATGATGTCCACGATGAGCTTCAGCTCGTGCAGGCACTCAAAATAGGCCATCTCCGGCTGATACCCGGCCTCCACCAGCGTCTCAAAACCCGCGAGCACCAGCTCGCTCACGCCGCCGCAGAGGACGACCTGCTCGCCGAAGAGGTCGGTTTCCGTCTCCTCTTTGAAGGTGGTCTCGATGACGCCCGCGCGGGTGCCGCCGATGCCCTTGGCGTAGGCCAGCGCCAGCTCCTTCGCCTGCTTGGTGTAGTCCTGATACACGGCGATCAGGCAGGGGACGCCGCGGCCGGCCTCGTACTCGCTGCGCACCAGCGTGCCGGGGCTTTTGGGCGCGACCATGAAGACGTCAATGGTCGGCGGCGGGATGATCTGATTGAAATGGATGTTGAAGCCGTGGGAGAAGATCAGCGCCTTCCCCTCGGTCAGCTCACCGACGATGCTGGCGTAGACCTTCGGCTGCACGTGGTCCTGTACCAGCATTTGAATCAGCATCGCTTCGCGCGCGGCTTCGACGGCGGTCACCGGCTTGAAGCCATCCGCCACCGCCTGGTCGTAGTTCACCGTGCCCGGCAGCTCGGAGACGATAACGTCAATGCCGCTCTCGCGCAGGTTCAACGCCTGGCAACGCCCCTGGGCGCCGTAGCCGATGATGGCGATTTTGGTGCCTTCGAGCAGATTCAGGTCTGCATCCTCATCGTAATACACTTTAATCATTGTCGCGATGTTCCTCCTCTATAGTGAACGTATGCTCATTCGCGCCGCGAGTGGGAAAGTCCTGCGTTCGACGCGAAAAATGCCGCTGTTTCGGTGGGCCGCGAATCGGTGCGGCGCCTTTACTATACCAGAGCGCGCGCGAGAAAGCGAGAGGGGGCGCTGCGGGTATCTCTTCACGTTTCTCGGCGTGCCTTGCCATCCGCGCGCACCCCCGCCCCTCCCCTAAGCGGGGAGGGGAGCACCGGATCTGCACCCCATCACTCCCCCTTCCCGCTCAGGGAAGGGGGGCGGGGGGTGAGGTGGCTTCGATCAGGACAGAGACGCAAAAACGTGAATAGATACCGCTAGAGAGGTGGTCAACGGATGATGCCGGGTTGGAGGGGGGCGCTTCGCGCGGTCCCGGCGGGAAAATAAATAAATATTCTACTTGTATGGTTAAATATACCGATGTATTATCTGACCCATCACGCGCATAGCACCCGCCGGTGGTCGTCGCTCCTGTCGGTGGGCAGGACGAGATCGGCAATGGTAAGCGACACACAGAAGGACGACGATGATGCGCAGACACTTCGCCAGGATACACCCCGTGGTGGGCTGGGGCCTGGTCACGCTGGCCCTATTGGTGGGGAGCGCGGCGGGCGCGCAAAATGCCGCACCGCGCCCCTCGCCGCCGATCCCGGTGCTGAACTGGGAAGCGCGGTCGGACTGGAAGAGTGTGAAAGCGGCGGGCGCCATCGGCGACGGGGTGGCGGATGATACCCAGGCCATCCAGCGCGTGCTGGATACCATCGGCGACCGGGCCACGCTGTACGCCGGCGACCAGGACACCATCTACTTCCCGGCCGGCACCTATCGCCTCACCGCCACCCTGCGCCTGGGCGGCAAGGTGCTCCGCACGCACGGGACGGTGCTGCTCGGGCACGGTCGCGACACGCGGCTGGTATGGGACGGCCCCGATGACCAGCCCATGCTCTCCGCGGATGGCCTCACCTATGCGCGCTATGAGGGTCTGGTCTTCGATGGCCGGCAGAAGGCCGGCGTCGGATTGCTCCATCCGAACGGGGGATTCACCACGGAGTGCCGCTACCGGCACCTGGCCTTCCTGAACATCGTTGACGCCGGCATCCTGGTCGCGCCTGACCGCGCCGCGGCGCAGTCGGACCCGATGTTCGAGAACTGCTATTTCGACCGCTGCGGGCGCGGCGTGGCCTTCCTGCGCTGGAACGACTACCACTTCGCCTTCGACGGGTGCGAGTTCCGCAACTGCGGCATCGGCATTGACTGCGATAACGGCAGCTTTTACGTGCGCAACACCCACTTCGCCGGCAGCCGGATCGTGGATATCAAGGCGAATCCGGAGCATGCCTGCTCGATCCGGCGCGTCACGTCGCTGAACTCGCAGATGTTCCTGCTCTATACCGGCGGCGGGGGGCCGATGACCGTGCAGGACGTGCAGGTCGCCCGCGCCCAGCCCTACAACGGCTGCTTCATTCACGCCGCCGGATGGCCGCCGCTGACGATCTTCGACGCGGTCTTCACCGGCCCGCCCGGCAGCACGCCGCCGCTGCGCCTTCACAACGACACGCAGCCGTTGATCCTCTCCAATAATACGGTGACGGGGTTCGATGGCATGCTGGCGTGGCCGCGCACGCGCGTCTTGACGGTGCCGGCCGGCGCCCTGGGGGGATCGCTCCGCTCGGCGGAGCAGCGCTTTCTCAAGGAGACCGTGCGCATCCCCGGCAAGGTCTTCGATGCGCGGCGCGATTTCGGGGCCAGAGCGGACGGCGAAACGGACGATACCGCCGCCATTCAGGCCGCCATCAACGCCGCCCGCGCGCATGGCCGGGGGGCCATCGCCTACCTGCCCGCGGGCCGCTACGCTATCCAAGACACCCTGCAGGTCACCGGCAGCGACTATACCCTCGGGGGGCAGGGCTGGGGCACCTTCTTGCGCTGGCGTGGACCGGCGGACGGCGCCATCATCTCCGTCGTTGACCCGCGCAATGTGACGCTGGAGTTCTTCCAGGTCGGCAACGATGCCGGGAACAACGCCGCCGATATCCGGCAGACCAGCACGGGGATCGGCTCGTCGGTGGTCTATGATGGCGTCCGGGTATACGGCTACTATAAAAACTCGCCACACGATTCGTTGCGCCAGGGGCTGCAACTGGTGGAATTGGGCGCGAAGGACCAGGTCATCATCAACGCGCTGCAGGGCAATATCCGCGTCACCGATTCCGCGGACGCCACCATCCTGGGCAACTTCACCTGGGAGGGGAGCATCGTCGTCGAGGGCACGAAGACCGGACGGAACGGCTTTCTGGGCTTTCAGTCCCGCCTGGCCACGCTCGTGGACCGCGCGCTCTTCGTCAAAGACAACCAGAATTTCGTGGCCAGCGACTTCTACAACGAGCAATCGCGCGGCATGCTGTACCTGTCCGGGTCTCCGGAGCTGCCGCCGGGCCGCGTGGTCGTGACCGGCGCCCGTTCGCACATGAATGGTCCGGTGGGCACCACCATCGAGAACTATCGCGGCGAGCTGTTCCTCGGCGGCAAGGATTTCAGCGACCACCGCGGACCGGCGCAACCGGCGCACGGCATCATCCAGACGGGCACGGCCCCGGTGGACATCTACCTGTTCGGCAATACCTTCTACGGCACCAAACTGGCGGTGACGCCGCAGACGCTACGCGTGTTCCTGCTCGGCAACTACACGCTGCCGGCCCCGACCTTCGCCACGTTCGACCCCGTGGAGACCCATAGCCCCGAGGCGCTGCACGGCCTCGCGCGCGCGCTGGACGCGCTGCGCCACCTGGGGGCGGTGGACCTGCGGCTCAACCACCCCGCGGTGCGCTGACCGGCCCGTCGCGCCGGCGGGGTCACCGGGAGTGCGCGAGGCGTCGCGCCATTTTGTGCGGTGGGCGGGGATCCGTTTCGGGGGCAAAGACCGGCGCGATCCGGGTGACGGGCGGGACCGGCTCGCCGCGGCGCTGCGCGGCGAGCCGGTCAAGACAGGTCCGCAAGATCCCCGCGACGTCAAACCCCAGGCGCGTCACGCGCACCGCGCTGGGCGCGTTCGACACGAAGTTGCAGTGCGCCACCACCATGAGCGCATCGGGGACCGCAATCCGCGCTTCCAACACGGCGTGCGTGCCGCTCGGCACCAGGTGATCGTCACTGATGATCAACCCGTCGGGACGCAGCGCCGGGTCCTGGTTCAGCATCAACGCGACCGCGTTCCGGGCCCACCACGGGTATTGTGGTTCCAGCCCCAGCACCGAGGCGATGCCCGTGCGCAGGCCGCGGGCCGCCGCGGCCTGGTGAAAATGCGCTTCCATATCGTCGCCGGGCACGGCGATGGTCAGCATCGCGATACGGCGCCGCCCCTGCGCCACCAGGAAGTCGAGCGCCCGATCAATGAACGCGCGATGGTCCGTCTGGAAGATGGGGGACCCCGGCAGCGAATGGCCATACCCATAGGCAATGCTGGGAATGCCCGTCCCGGCGAGCAGCCCGGGGGTATACGACGAATTCGGGTGCAGGAAAATGAGGCCGGCCAGCCGACGCGCCTGGATGTCGCGCACCAGGCGCTGGTATCCCGGGGTATTGAGTTCGCGGTCCACCGCCATATAGCAGATCAACTCTTGCGCCGGGTCATCGGCATACGCCATCGCCACCTGCGCCATGGCGTCCATAAAACGGCTCGGCGGCTCCAGATGCGCCAGGCGCGGGCCGCTGACCTGCTGCTCCGTCGTCACGCACGGAAACACCAGCCCATACCGGCAGAGATGCGGCGGCGCGTCGGCCACAAATGAACCGAGCCGCCCACGGGTGACGATGAAGCCGTCGTCACGCAGGATATCCATAGCCCGCTGCAGGGTGACCATGCAGACGCCGTATGCGGCGATGAGCGCCTGGCGCGTCGGGAGCCGGTCACCCGGCCGCATCTCCCCGGTCAGCATACGTGTTTTGAGGTGATGGATAATCCGCGCTTGTTTACTGGCCGGCTTGTCAGCCGCCTCGGATGTGGTGACGATGCGCATATAGCGAGTATATTTCAGTCGAATCGAAAGCGCAAGCAGAATATTGCCCTTCCTGGGCAGGGCCTGTCGTCACGTCTACCGCCGCGGCGGAACAGAGCCGCGCCTCCAGCGCCGGCGCGCATCTGCCCCTACGGCAGGCGCCAGAGCCAGCGGGCGCGCAGCGAGATGACGGCGATGGCCAGCAGGCAGACGGCGCCGCCCACGAGCAGCGGCAGCGCCGGCATGGCCACCCGTTCGCCGAGATGGGCGACGGTGCCGACATAAAGGGCGCCGAGCGGGGTGAAGCCGCCGAAGATGAAGATCCACATACTGACCACGCGCCCGCGCAGGGCATCCGGCGCGGTCTCCTGCATGAGGCTGTTGATGCTGGCGCTGGCGATGACCAGCCCGCCGCTGATCCCCATGAGAAAGAGCGCGGACAGCGAAAAGACGCGGCTCACGCTGAACAGCATGAGGAAGACGGCGGCGGTGATGCCGCTGGCGCACAGCAGTGCGCCTTTAGGGGCGCGGCCGGCGGTGCTGGCCAAGAGCAGCGCCCCCGCCAGCGCGCCGACGCCGCTGAACGCGAAGAGGATGCCGAAACCGCCCTCCTCCAGGTGCAGCACCTGTACGGCGATGACCGGCATCAGCACGAAATAGGAGAATCCGAAGACGGTGAGCACCGCCATCAACGCCAGCAGGAGGAGAATCGCCCGGTTCCGCCACGCATACTGGAAGCCTTCGCCCAACTGCTGCCAGAGCGAGCGGTCGGCGGTGGGAGCCGTATGACGGGGTGTGCGAATGCGGAACAGCCCGGCGAGCACCGCCAGGTAGCTGGCGCCGTTGAGTAAAAAGATGCCGGCGACGCCGAAGATGGTCATCAGCCAGCCGGCGATAGCCGGGCCGACGATGCGCGCCGCGTTGAAGACGGAGGAGTTGAGCGCGATGGCGTTGAGCAAATCCTCTCCGCCCACCAGCTCCTTGACATACGATTGGCGCGTCGGCATGTCGAAGGCATTCACCGTGCCGACGAGCACCGCGTACACGACCACGTGCCAGAGTCGGATGTAGCCGGTATACGTCAGGAGGCCGAGCAGCAGCGCCAGCAGCATGGCGCCGGCCTGGGTGGCGATGACGATGCGGCGCTTGTCCCCGCGGTCGGCGAGGGCGCCGGCGAGCAGGGTGAGGAGGAAGGTGGGCAGGCTGCCGATCGCGGAGACGAGACCGAGGTACAGCGCGGACTTGTCCGCGCCGTATGCCCGCGTCACCAGTTGCAGCACCAGCCAGGACTGGGCGGTGGATTGCATCCAGGTGCCGACCAGCGACACCAACTGTCCGGACCAGAAGAGGCGGAAATTGTGATGGCGCAGGGCGCGGAAGGTTGCGCCCCCGCGGGGTGGGGCGGCAGCGGTATCAGGAGAGGCGCACACGGCGCGGCGCCCTCCCATCGTGTGGTATGGCGATAGCAGCGTGGATGCGGCGCCGGCGCAGCGCCCGCGCCGGACAGCGCCAGGGCGCGCCATCATGGCGGGGGGAGGGGTGCGCGGCAGCGGATGATCTCACGCGGGTAGGCATGCCGGTATATTGTACTCGAAAGTGCGCGCGTGCGCCAGCGAAAGAAGGGATTTCTCCCCCTGCCGTGGTATCTTGAGCGTGAACTCGGCGTGAACGCGATAAAAGGAGGAGACCATGTATCCAGATAACCTGAAGTATTCCGAAGCCCACGTGTGGGCGCGCGTGGATGACGGCATCGCCGTCGTCGGCATCACGCACCACGCGCAGGATCAGCTCGGTGATGTCGTATACGTGAGCCTGCCGCAGGTGGGCGATGACGTGGTGGCCGGCGAAGTCATGGGCAGCGTGGAATCGGTGAAGACCATCTCCGACCTGTACGCGCCGGTCTCCGGCCGCGTGATCGCCATCAACGAGCCGCTGCTCGATGAACCCGGCGCCATCAACGCCGATCCGTACGGCGCGGGGTGGATGGTGAAGATCGAGATGAGCGGCGCCGCCGACTACGACAACATGCTGACGGCCGCCGAATATCAGGAAAAGCTGTAGCCGGCAACCGCGTCATCGCCATGCAAACAGCCGGGCGGATGCCATCCGCCCGGCTGCGGCGTCTGTCCGGGGGAAACGTTAGCCGCCGCGCAGCTTCTCGCGCAGCATCGCGTTGACCACCGGCGCATTCGCCTTGCCGCCGGAGCGCTTCATCACCTGTCCGACGAGGAAACCGAGCGGCTTGTCCTCGCCGGCGGCGTAGCGTGCGGCGGGGTCGGGGTTGGCGGCAACGACCTCGTTCACGATGGCTTCCAGCGCGCCGGCGTCGGAGATTTGCGCAAACCCCTGCTCTTTCACGATCAGCGCCGGTTCCTTTCCCGTCTCGAACATCTCGGCGAAGACCTGCTTGGCCTGGTTCTGGTTGATCGCGCCGCTCTCGACCAACGTGATGAGCGCCGCCAGGTGCGCGGGGGTGATGGGCAGCGCGTCCGGCGAGAGGCCGCGCTCGTTCAGCAGGCGCAGCAGCTCCCCCATGGTCCAGTTGGACACGCTCTTCGGCGGCGCGCTGAGGGCGACCGCGGCATCCACAAAATCGGCGATCGCCTTCTCGTCGGTGAGCAGCGCGGCGTCGTAGGCGGGCAGGCCATAGGCGCTGATGAAGCGGGCGCGCCGCGCCGCCGGCAGCTCGGGCAGGCCGGCGCGCAGCCGCTCGAGATACTCCGGCGTGAAGCGCATCGGCACCAGGTCGGGATCGGGGAAGTAGCGGTAGTCGTGCGCCTCTTCCTTGTCGCGCATCGCCAGCGTGATGCCCCGCGCGTCATCGAACAGCCGCGTCTCCTGCGCCACGCGCTCGCCGTTCCGATGCAGCGCCGTCTGCCGGGCGACCTCATATTCGATGCCGCGGATCACCGTGCGGTAGGAGTTCAGGTTCTTGATCTCGACGCGCGTGCCCAGCGTCGCCGATCCGACCGGGCGTACGGAGATATTCGCCTCAAAGCGAATCTGCCCCAGCTCCATGCGCGCCTCGGACACGCCGAGGTAGCGGAGCAACCGGCGCATGGCGATCATGTAGGCTTCCGCCTCCTCGACGCTGTGGATATCCGGCCCGGAGACGATCTCCAGCAGCGGCACGCCGGCGCGGTTATAGTCCACCAGGCTCACCCCCGCCGCGCCGCGCTCCTGGGGGTGGACGAGCTTGCCGGCATCCTCTTCCAGGTGGATGTCGAGGATACGCACGCGCTTCATCGCGCCGTTCACCTCGAACTCGAACCAGCCGTTCACCCCGAAGGGGGCGCGCTTCTGGGAAATCTGATAGTTTTTCGGCAGGTCGGGATAGTAGTAGTTCTTCCGTTCGAAAATGGCAGGGGAGGGGACGTCGCAATGACAGGCCAGCACCACCTTCAGCGCGTACTCCAGCGCCGCCACGTTCAGCACCGGCAGCGCGCCGGGCAACCCCAGGCAGACCGGGCAGGTGTGGGTGTTCGGCGGGGCGCCGGGCTCGGTGCCGCAGCCGCAAAAGACCTTGGAGGCCGTCGCCAGCTCGGCATGGATTTCAAAACCAATGACCGGTTCGTAGTCCACCATGTTCTCGTCCTTCACGCAAAGGGGTTTGGTGAATTATACTCGTATTCGCCGGTCGTCGCCAAGGCGAACGGCCTGCCCGCCTGGGCAACCCCGTCGGGGACTGCCCATTGTGATCTCACTACGAACGGGATGGATGGATTGCCTGACTGTACCCAGGCAGGAATTCGCGCCGCTGCCGCGAAATACCGTATACACCGCGAGACAGACGATTGAGGTAGCATTCTGTGGAATATACACCACCCGTTGAGCCGAGCGATGAGCCGTGCTATCCGTTCCCGACTGATCCCGACGCCCTCCGCTTCATCCCGCTGGGCGGGATCGGGGAGATCGGGAAAAATATGTTTGCCTATGAATACGGCGGAAAAATCCTCGTCGTAGACTGCGGCCTGCTCTTTCCCGAACAGGAGATGCTCGGCATTGACCTGGTCATCCCGGATATCACCTACCTCCTTGACCATGCCGACGATGTGCTGGGGATCGTGATCACGCACGGTCACGAGGATCACATCGGCGCGCTTCCCTGGGTGCTGAACGAATTGAACGTGCCGGTGTGGGGCACCAAGCTGACGCTGGGGCTAGTGCGCAATAAACTGGCCGAGCACGCCTATCTGCCGCCGGTGGAGCTGAACCTGATAGACCCGGATGAACCGCTGGCGCTCGGTCCCTTCACCGTGGAGTTTTTTCGCGTGACGCATAGCATCCCCGACGCGGTGGGGTTGATTCTCACCACGCCGGCGGGAAAAACCGTGCATACCGGCGATTTCAAATTCGACCAGAGCCCCATCTTCGGCCAGCGCACCGAGGTGCAAAAGCTGGCGCTGGCCTCCTCCAGCGGCATCCTGGCGCTGATGTGCGACGTGACGAACATCGAGCGGCCGGGGTGGGTCACTTCCGAGCGCTCGGTCGCCGTGACCTTCGATGAGCTCTTCGCGGACGCCGACGGGCGCATCATCGTCGCCTGTTTCGCCTCCAATATCTTCCGCATGCAGGAGGTGATCAACGTCGCCGCGCGCTACGGGCGGCGCGTCTGCGTAATCGGCCGCAGCATGCGCGCGAACGTGGATATCGCCCGCGAGCTCGGTTTCATGCACCTGCCGTCGCCCGATATCCTCATCGAGCCGGATGCGGCGGCAAGTCTTCCCGCGAAGGAAGTTGCCGTGCTCACCACCGGCACCCAGGGCGAGCCGCTTTCCGCGCTGCGCCTGATGTCTACCGGCGAGCACAAGTATATCAAGGTTGGCCCCGGTGATCTGGTGGTCATCTCCGCGTCGCCAATCCCCGGCAACGAGGATCTGGTGTACCGCACCATCAATCAGCTCTTCCGCCAGGGCGCGGAGGTGGTGTACCACGGGGCGGAGCATACGCATGTCTCCGGGCACGGCCACGAGGAAGAGCTGAAAATGATGCTGACGCTGACCGCACCCCGCCATCTGGTCCCCATGCACGGCGAATTCCGCCATCTGGTGCGCTACCGGAAAACGGCGGAGACGATGGGCTATACCGCGGACCGCGTCTCGCTGCTGCACTCCGGCGACGTGCTGGAGATCACCCGAGACGGCGCCGCCGTGCGGGGGCAGGTGCAGGCGGGGCGGGTGATGATTGACGGCCTCGGGGTGGGGGATATCGGCGCGGTGGTGCTGCGCGACCGCAAGCACCTGTCGGAAGACGGCATGCTCACCGCGGTGGTCGGCATTGACTCGCAAACAGGCGAGATCGTCGCCGGCCCGGACATCGTCACCCGCGGTTTCGTCTACGCCGAGGAAGCGGAAGAGCTCATTACGGACGCGAAGACGGTGGTGCGCGAAGCGATCGCGAAGCTGGATATCTCCAGCAGCACCGACTGGGAGTCCGCGCGGGCGACGGTGCGCTCGGCGCTGAACAAGTTCGTCTACGCGCGCACGAAACGCCGCCCGATGGTGATCCCGGTGATTCTGGAAGTGTAATCACCCGGTGATCTCGCCGTCACGCGGCTGTCACATCGGCGTGCTATCCTGTGCGCTATCTCATTCCGGAGGTGCGGTCATGCGGCGCTGGCTTCCCCACGGCGCGCTCTGGTTTTCGCTCGCGGTGATCGCGGTCGTCGGAGTGACCGTCGGCCGGCAGTTCTGGCCGCGTCCCCGGCCGGCGGCCGTCATCCTCGCGCCCGAACCGCCGCCGCCC
>JAKPKV010000133.1 GCA_029553475.1 Armatimonadota bacterium | reverse complement strand
TGCTCCGCGCCCTCGTCCGGCACGCCCAGAAAATGCAGCGCGATGGTCAGCGGGATTTCGTAGAACATCTCCGCCACCAGGTCCGCGCGGCCCTTGTCGATGAAGCGGTCCATGTACTGGCGGGCCAGCGCCCGCACCGCGGGCTCGTGCTGGGCCAGCGCCTCGGGCAGGAAGGCGTCCATCAGAAGGCGGCGGCGCTCCATGTGGTCGGGCTCGTCCTCGTTGACCATGGTGCGGTTCATCGCATAGCCGTAACGCTGCAGGATGGCGGCGGCCTCGGGCGGCGCGGGGGTGATCTTCTCCAGCGCGATCGAGGGCGAGAACAGGATGTTGTCGCGGAACACGGCCTTCACGTCGTCGTAGCGGGTGACGACCCAGTAGCCCAGCTCGGGGCTGTAGAACACCGGCTCTTGCTCGCGCGCCCAGGCCAGCGTGCCGGCCGGGTCGCGCTGGTAGGCCAGCGAAAACGGGTCGAACGCGGCGGCGTTGCCGGAGATGGGGCAGCCGGTCGGCGAGAAGCGCTGGGCAGCGGGGTCCACGGGGCAGGACATGGGGCGGATCTCCTATCGTTCGGGTTGAAACGGGCCACATTGCGCCGCTGCGCGGTTCGCGGGCATCGCCGCGCGGCTAGGCCGCATCGCGCTCGAACACCGCCATGCTCTCCACGTGCGCGGTGTGCGGAAACATGTTGACCACGCCGGCCTGCACGCAGCGGTAGCCGCCCAGGTGCACCAGCAGGCCGGCGTCGCGGGCCAGCGTCGCCGGGTTGCAGCTGAC
This sequence comes from Armatimonadota bacterium, assembly GCA_029553475.1. Classification (GTDB taxonomy): domain Bacteria; phylum Armatimonadota; class Hebobacteria; order CAIYQO01; family CAIYQO01; genus JAKIYB01. Next base: position 286 of record JAKPKV010000133.1, on the reverse strand, counting down.
GTAGACGATGCGCTTCGGGGGCGTCCAGTGCTCGGCGCCGGGCGGCAGCGGCGGCGCGTCTTCGGCGCCGATGCGCGCCTGGTGTAGGTCGGCGACGGCCTTGGCCAGAGCGAAGGCGCCTTCGCGCGGCGGGTCGACCAGCCACTTGTCGGCACTGCCATCGGCCACCAGCATGGCCGGCGTCATTTCGAAAAGATTACGCGCTACAAACCCGGTAGCACACAATGACCGTTTCGCGCTGGGATCGGCCTTGTTTTTCTCATAATTCTCCCGGGAGCGGGCCACC
>JAKPKV010000104.1 GCA_029553475.1 Armatimonadota bacterium | reverse complement strand
CAGCAGATAGTGCCGGGTGAAGCGCGCGCCGTCCTCCGAGAGCGACAGCACCAGCGGATTGCGCCGCCAGCGGGGTTCGGGGTCCGGGCAGCCGACGTAATAGAAACGCCCATCCGGCAGCCGGCCAACGTGGAATTTCGTCGCGTTGTCGGAGAAATCGGTGGGCGCGGGCGCCGACCAGGTGGCGCCGTCGTCCGCGCTCTCCGTCACCCACAGCCGCGCCGTATTGCTGCGCAGCAGCATGTGCAGCACGCCGTCGTCCGTCGCGTAGAAGGACCCCTCGCAGAGCACGGTGGGCCAGCCCATGCGCGCCTGCACCTGCCAGATGCTTTCGGAATCGTCGCGGTAGTCAGGATCATCGGCGGGATATATGCCGGCCATCCGCCAGCCGGCGAGGCCGGCGGGATCGTCGGTATACGGGAACGCGGTGTTGCCGCTGATGATGAGGCGCCCGGTCGGGGTGCGCTGCGGGCCGTGGTTCGGCACCACGGGCAGGCCGAGGTCCACCGGCGCGGACCAGTGCAGGCCGTCCGTCGTGGTCATCGCCCACAGGCCGGTGTCGCGATGCCCGGCGTCGGCATCCGCGCGCTCCTCGCCGCGCAGCGCCTCGCGCCGATACTCATACTTGCCGACGTAGGCGGTCAGCGCCTCACCGTGCTGGTGAAATCCGGCGGCGGTGAGCACCAGCGGCGAGGCGACGCCCCGGCACCCCTCCAGCAGCGGCGCGGGCTCACTCCAGCGCAGGCCGTCTTCCGAGACCGCCATCAGCACCCGCTGCCCCGGCGCATCCTCATCGCGCAGGCCGTTCGACCAGATGGCATACAGCCGCCCGCGAAACGTCGCCAGGTGCGGATGGTGCGCGTACGTCCACGCGGCCCCCGGCGTGGAGAGCCAGGCGGCCTCCACCGGCGGGCGGAGGCGGGAAGCGGGATCGTGGGAGTTCGTGATGGGAGAGGGCGTCATGGTAGCCTCGTTACTGCCCTGTGCCCGCGGGCGCGGCCGGCGGCGGCGCCGGCGTTATCGGCTGAATGACCACCGGTTTCGGCTTCGGCGCGGTGAGGACTTCCTCATACTCGTTCGGGCGAATGGGATGGCCGAGGAGTTTGTCGGCCGGGCGCAGATAGAAGAGGTAGACGAGCACCATCGCGGCCGCCAGGATGAACGCCAGGAGCAGCGGCAGGCGGGCATTGGGCAACGGTTTTTTCACGACGGGCGCGTAATCGGATCGTGGCATGGCATCACCGCTTCATCAGGTCGGAAAATGTCGTACAGTCGTATTGTGCCCCGCCGCCCTCGGCGAAGAAACGTTCCAGCGCGACGGCGGTATTGCGGCGCTGGTGCAGCAGCACGACGCTGCCCGGACGGGGGCGATGTCGCAGGTGCCACAGCGTCACCTCCGGCGGGGGCGAGGCGGCGTCCGCGGCGTTGTCGCTCCACCAGGCCAGCCGCATGCCCTGCTCCCGCGCGGTGTGAATCACGGCATCGTCCATGCCGCCGCCGGGCGGACGCAGCAGCGTCACCCGCGCGCCGGTGAATTGCGCCAGCAGGCGGTTCGCCTCCGCCACCTCCCATTGTACCCCTTCCGGCGGCAAGTGCGCCAGATTCGGGTAGGGGTGGGTGTAGCTGTGGTTGCCGATTTCATGCCCGCCGCGCGCCAACCGCGCGGTGATCTCGGGGTACACCAGCGCCTCCCGCGCCACTAAAAAGAACGCGCCGCGCGCGCCGTGCCGTTCCAGCGTGTCGGCGATGAGCGGCGCCCACAGGGGATGCGGCCCATCATCGAAGGTGAGCGCCACCGCCCGCCGCGCGGGGTCGCCGTGCGTCAGCATCCCCGGCCAGAGGCGCAGGTCCGGCCGCGCCAGCGCCCAGTAGACCGCCGTCACCGCCAGCGCCGAGAGCAGCCAGCCGACGAGCGCCCCCCACGGCGGGCGCGGCCGCGGGAGGGCGCCGGATTCCAGGTCTCGCCGGGTGATCGTCATCAATGATCTCCGGTTGCGCCGGGACTGACTGCGCATGGCCAGTTCGGCAAACAGCAGCGCCTATGCACGCTCGCCTCGCGCATAACACCACTTCGCCATGCGTAGTCTGTCCCTTCAGGGATGGGACCAAACTATCAATATTTTCACCCCGGGATGGTGCCTCCGCCCGAACGGCAGGGAGGCATCGGATGATCTGTTACTTGTAACGTTGCACCTTGCTCTGCGAACCGATCGCTGGTAGGGAACGCCCGCCGTGGCGTTCCGGTTTCCGTAGCTCCACCCGGTGTGCCAACGTGCGCCCCGGAACGCCACGGCGGGCGTTCCCGACGCTGGACGAGGCACGGTCTATCGTGACGACCCGCTACAGTCACTCGCCGGCGGGCGCGTCGAAATACCCCGCGTCCATGAACGCGATCAGCCCCAGCAGCCCGCCCCAGTGGTAAAAACGGTCGCTGTTGCCGCGGTCGCAGCCTTCGCCGGTGTCGGCGTTGTAATTCTCGTGCACGTGGCCGTGCTCGCGCCACTCCTTCAGCAGCAAAGCGCGGGATTTCGCCACCAGGTCGGCGGTGGCCCGCGGCAGGTCGTACTGGCGCATCCCCAGGTACACGAGGAAATTCATCGGCGCCCAGATGCGGCCGCGCCAGTAGGTGTTGTCGGGATAGCCGGGATCGTCACGGGCGATGGAGGGGAGGATCCACTCGCCCCAGAACTCCGCCGGGTTGTAAAAATGCTCGGCGATCATGCGCTCCGCCTGCGCCTGGGTGGGCACGGCGCCGAGCAGCGGGTAGAAATTCGTCGGCGAGAGGCGCGGGCTGAGCGCGCCGGTGTCGGTGCGGCGGTTTTTATAGATGCCCGCCTCCTCGTCCCAGAGGATGGCCATCTTCGCCGCGACACCCTCGGCGCGATCGCGCAGCTCGGCAGCGACCGCATCGCGCCCCAGCACGTCGGCGATGGCCGCCAATGCCCGGCAGTCCATCACATACATGGCGCACAAGCCGACGTCCTGCAGCATCAGCAGGTGCCGCGCGCTGTCAAAGGGCACGTCGTCATACATGGGAGAGTTGTCCAGGCCGGATTCCAGCGCCGCGCCGAAGCGCTCCCCCACCCCGGTGTATTCCCAGTAGTTGCCGGTGATCTGCTCGTACGGGTCGGAGCCCCAGCAGAGCAGGCCGTCCACCATGCGGTGCGCCGCCCACCAGCGGTTCCAGGTGAGCAGCGCCTCAAACAGCTCCTCCAACAGCCAGCGGTCGCCGAAACGACGATACAGCGCCAGCACCACCATCGAGCCCACCGGCGGCTGCGAGCGGTCGTGGCTGGTGCAGCCCGACGCGGCGGCGAAGTTGGGGATGAAGCCGCGAGCGCTCGCTTCGCGGGTGATCTCGATGGCGTTGGCGTAGGCGAGCGTTTTGTGATCAATGGCCGCCAGCAGCGCCGCGAAATAGGTGTCCCAATCAAACAGCACGTATCCGCCCCAGCCGATGCTCCAACTCCGGCTCACCGGGCTGATGACGCGATCCTTCAGCGGATCGTAAATGGTGTCCCACGCCAGGCAAGTCATCACCGGCGCGTAGGTATCGGCCAGCGCGCCGAAGCCGGCGATGTACGCCTCCCGCTCCGCCTTCCGCGCGGCGATAATCGCCGCGATCTCCGCCACCGTGCGCGGCTTCCCGGTGGAAACGCCCAGCGGCCCGTCCAGCGTCATCGCCAGGTACGGCCCCTGCGCGGCCACGTTCGGCTCGACAATGCCCGCGGCGGTGCCGTAGGCGCGGGCCGCGCCGCCCGGCCCTTCGAAGACCAGCACGTCGCCGTCGCGCCGGACGGCGCCGTCGCGATTCCACAGGATGCCCGCCTCCACCACCAGCGTCGCCGGCTTGCGCTGGCCTGCCAGCGGCGTCACCAACAGCACCAGGTCGTCGCCGTCGGTGGCGCTCTGGATGCGCAGCGTGAGCGCCATCCACGCCAGCGTCAGCTCGGTGTAGCGGTCGTCATACGCCCGCGGGCCGGGGGTGATCCGCTCATCGTGCTCGCCCAGCCGCCCGATGAGCGCCTCCTTCAGATACCCCCCGCCCCGATATTCCTTGATGCCCAGGTTCAGCGCGAACCCCTGCGGCAGCAGCACGTGCGACAGCACGCTGCGCACGTTCCAGGTATTCCACCCCCGCGCCAGGCGGGCTTTCAGGTCGGCGTATGCGCGCATCTCAGCCTCCGTCGCCTCTTCTTTTCGCGACGGAGGCGGGAGAGTCCTTTCCGGGAACTATTCACCTCGACCGGCGTCTAAACAGCCATGAACGCCGCCACGCCCCCGTGCCTTATCCCGCAGCGCGTCCTGCTCTGGGGCATCGCGCTGGCATTGGTCGCCTGGATGGTCGCGGTGGTCTCGCTGGCGCAGGTGCGCCTGACGCCCACCTTCGACGAGCAGAACCACGTGACGCGGGGCATTTCCGTGCTGCGCACGGGGGATTACCGGCTGGTGTATCACCACCCGCCGGCGGCGAACCTGCTGCAGGGGCTGCTGGTCGCGTGGGCGCCGGGCACGCGCTTCGTGATGGAGCCGGCGTGGGGGAATCCGCAGGATATCTGGCCGGCGGCGCGGGCCACGATCTGGGAGCGTTCAGCGGATGGCGTGCGGATCATTCAGCGGGCGCGCGCGGCGACGCTGCTCTTCCTGCTGCTCCTGGGGCTGGTGGCCTTCCTCTGGGCGCGGGATCTGTTCGGCCCGTGGGCGGGGGCGCTGGCGCTGGCGCTGGTGGCGCTGGACCCGAATCTGCTGGCGCACGGCGGGCTGGCCACCACCGACCTGCCGGCGACGGCCACCTTCGCGCTGGCGCTCTACCTGCTGCGCCGCTACCTGCTGCGGCCCGGTCGCGGGCGGCTGCTGGCGGCGGGTGCCGCCATCGGGCTGGCGCTGGCGACGAAATTCTCCGCCCTGCTGCTGGTGCCGCTGACCGGCCTCTTTCTCCTCATCGCCCTCTTCACCGATGCCGGCCCGTGGTGGCCGCGCCTGCTGCGCGCCGCCGGGCGTTTCGCGCTGCTCGGCCTCATCGCCGGGGTGGTGGTGTGGGCGTGCTACGGATTCCGGGTCGAACCGCTGGGCAGCAAGGCGGGGCAGCCGCTGCCGGCGAACGCCTCCGCGCTCGACCGCGTGCCGGTGCCGGCGCTGCAATACCTGCGCGGCGTGAAAGCCGTGGCGACGGAGGCGGAGGGCCACCGCGCCTACCTGCTGGGTCAGGCGGACACCACCGGAAAAGGCTGGTGGTATTACTTCCCGGTGGCCATCGCGGCGAAAACGCCGCTGCCGGAGCTGCTCGCGATCCTCGGCATGCCGGTGCTGCTGGCGCTGCCGCGCGCGCGCAGCGCCCTGGGCGTGGCCGGGCGCGAGCTGCCCTTCCTGCTCATCCCCGCCGGGCTGTATCTCGCCGCCGCGCTGGGCCTCTTCGGCATCTCGCTGAACCTGGGCATTCGCCACATCCTGCCCCTCTCTCCGCTGCTGCTCATTCTCGCCGGCGGCTGGGCCGTCTTCGCCGCGCGCCGGCGGGCGCTGGCCGCGGTGCTGCTGGCAGGCCTCGGGCTGCAACTGGCCTCCGTGCTGCGCGCGTACCCCGACTTCCTCTCCTACTTCAACGAAGCCGCCGGCGGGCCGGCGCGCGGCTATCGCATCCTGGTAGATTCCAATTACGACTGGGGACAGGACCTGGGCGCGCTGGCTGCCTGGCAGCGGGAACATGGCATCGCGGAGATCGGATTAAGCTACTTCGGCACCACGCCGCCGGCGGCGGCGGGGGTGCGCTGTACGCCGCTGGCCGGCTTCGGGGTGATGGGCGGCGCGCCCGCGCCCGACCTGGCGCGCTACCGGGGCTACCTGGCGGTCAGTGCGACGAACCTGATGGGCGGTCCCGCCTATACCGGGGTAGATTACCGCGCGCTGCCGCCTTCGGCACTGGTGGGTCGCGCGGGGCGCACGATTTTTATCTATCATCTCCCCGCGGAGGGAGGAGCGCCCATATTGGAAATAGAATAAGTAAGGGCTGATGAACATTACCGCCACGATATACATCGGTGAATTCCGGCATCACGCAGGGGAGGGACGCCTCCAGGACCTGCCTGGTACACGCCGCTGATCCCGGTTCGTTGTTGCTCTGGGAGCGCCGGTGTCCTCACCGGCACGTCCGATACACGCCAGCTGATCCCGGTTCGTTATTGCCGGACACGAGGTAAAGGAGTATAATTACCTGAATACTCCATTTCAGCCAACCGACGGAGAGGATACGAATACATGATTCGACTATCTGCGAAAACCGACTACGCGCTGCGCGCGATGATTGACCTGGCCATGCATCCCGAGGACCGCACGACGCTGCCCGCGATTGCCGAACGCCAGGGCATCCCGCGCAAGTTCCTCCCCACTGTCCTGCAGTCGCTCATCCAGGCTGGTCTGGTGCACACGATCCGCGGCTACGGCGGCGGCGTGGAATTGGCGCGCGACGCCCGCGAGATCACCGTGCGGCAAATTATCGAGAGCGTCGAGGGCCGCCAGCAGTTGTACGACTGCGACGTGCGCGGGAATGACTGCGCGCTGTTGGAAGAGTGCCGCCTGCGCGATCTGCTGCGCAAGGCGGAAACCGCCATGCTCGACGTGCTGGGCGAGGCCACGCTGGCCGACCTGGTGCCGGACGCCTGCGTCCAGCCCGCTGCGCCGTCCGCGCTGGCGAAGAAGTAAAAAGGAGCGATGATGGCCCCTGTCCCGCGTGAAGCCGATGTGCTCGCGGCGCTCGACACGGTCATGGATCCCGAACTGCACCGCTCGCTGGTCGCCGCCGGTATGATTACGGACCTGCGGATCGCCGGTGGCGCGGTGCAGTTCACGTTGGAGCTCACCACGCCGGCCTGCCCGCTGCGCGAATCGCTGCGCGCCGCCGCCGAAGAGGCCGTGCGCGCCGTGCCGGGCGTGTCCGCGGTGACCGTCACCGTGACCGCCCGCGCGCCCCGCGCCCAGGAGAGCGATCTGCTGCCCGGCGTGCGCCACGTCATCGCCGTGGCCAGCGGCAAAGGCGGGGTCGGCAAATCCACCATCGCCGCCAACCTGGCGGTGGCGCTGGCGCGCGGGGGCGCCGCCGTCGGCCTGCTCGACCTCGATATCTACGGCCCCAGCGTGCCGCTGCTCTTCGGCGTGGATGAGCCGCCGGAGATGGACCCCGACCAACAGCGCATCTTCCCCATCGGGCGCGAAGGCGTGGCGCTGATGTCGCTGGGCTTCCTCCTGGCTCCCGATCAGGCGGTCATCTGGCGCGGGCCGATGGTGGCGGGCGCCGTGCAGCAACTGCTGCGCGACGTCGCGTGGGGCGCCCTCGATTATCTCGTGGTGGACCTGCCGCCGGGCACCGGCGACGCCCAGCTCAGCCTGGCGCAGCTCGTGCCGCTCACTGGGGTGATCATCGTCACCACCGCGCAGGACGCCGCCCTCACCATTGCCACCAAAGCGCTGCAAATGTTCCGCGCGATGCAGGTGCCGGTGCTCGGCATCGTGGAGAATATGAGCACCTTCGTCTGCCCCGGCTGCGGCACGGAGACGCCCATCTTCGGCCGCGAAGGCGCCGGGGAGACCGCCGCGTCGCGGCTGCGCGTCCCCTTCCTCGGCCGCGTCCCGCTGGCCGCGGAGATTGTCGTAGACGGCGACCGGGGGCTGCCCACCGTCGCCGCCCACCCCGACACCCCGCAGGGACAGGCGTTGGCCGCCCTCGCCGGCAAGGTCGCCGGCGTGGTCAGCGCCGCCGCGGTGATGCGCGGCGCGTGCCGCCGGTAACGTCTCTTCTCGGCGCATCACCAAAAGGAGTACGAGGTAGAGGAGATGATGTCATCCCGAAGGGATCACCCCCGCCGGCCACGGGCGGCGCATCAGCGGACCCCGCGGGCAGCACCCGGTCGCCCCCCATCCCCCTGTCCCGAAGGGACTGAAGCCGTTTGCCACGGGTGGAGCGCTAGCGGAACCCGTGGACCCCGGCCCCGCAAAAC
>JAKPKV010000082.1 GCA_029553475.1 Armatimonadota bacterium | reverse complement strand
AGCATACGCGGCATCGGCTTTTTCGCCAAGTATTGCAAGCCATTTGTCCCCAAAAATCCCCACTATCGCCACCAGCCGGCAGCCCTCGGTGGCACAACGCGCCTCATTCACGCTTAGCGGGACGCCAAATATTAAGTTTTTCGCCCCCTGGTTTCCGAAAACGCGCGGTTTTCGGAACCTGTTGCGTTGGCAATACTACGTTCTTTTTTGAAAGGAGTGTAGAGATATGTCTTCCCTACGAAGCAGAGGGACCCGACGCCGCGCGGGGTTCACCCTCATCGAACTCTTGGTGGTGATCGCCATCATCGCGATTTTGGCCGCCATTCTCTTCCCCGTGTTCGCCAAGGCCCGTGAGAAGGCCCGCCAGAACACCTGCGTCAATAATCAACGGCAGATTGCTGTCGCCATCACCATGTTCATTCAGGACCATGATGAGCATTTCCCGGTCGCGGAGAGTTGGAACAAGGAGTTGGCCGCCAACTACGGTATGATCGGGAAAGTCTGGGACTGTCCCACCTCGGACCACGCGGGGAGTGCCAATGCACCGGACTACTTTTTCGTCGCTGGCTGCCTGTTGTCCGGGGTGGCGCTGGGCGATGTGAAGCAGCCGTCAGATGCCCCGATGCTCGCCGATTTTACCGGGGTCGACGAAGACTTTTCCCGGCCGTATGTCGTGCCGTTCGGCGGTGAGGATACGAGCGATGCGGCCAAGATCGTCGCCTCCCGGCATAACAGGGGGGCGGTCATCGCCTACTGTGACGGCCATGTCGCCTGGTTGCCGAGAGAGCGGATCATCGCCAACATTTTCGACCCGTCCGCGATCGGGCCGAGCTCGGTCTATGATGGCCCGGCTATTCCACGCCCTGTCGACTGGTCGAACAGCATCAATGGCGGCACCTATACCCCGGGGGACCGCGCCACCGGCAGTACCTTCATGTGCACGTACAACGGGACGGTCGCTCCCTGGCGTCCGACGGCACTCGGCGATACGTCCGGGCTCAACTGTATTCCCGCCGATACGGACGGCTGGATCTGCTTCCGGCCCATCAAGGGTACCGGCGGCGGTATACAATGCGGATTATCCACCCGCATGGAGCCCTACTTCCCCGGGACCAACATCCCGCTGGACAACGACGGCAGCGGAAACGTCGAATATCTATTCGGCCTCTGGGCCGCCTACATCACCACGCATGAGCCGGCCAGAACCCCGCCGACGGTCTACACCGGCGGGAACGGCCAGAATAACGATCGGGTCTTCCAGGTGGAGCGGGTCGGCGACACCATCAAATACTGGTACGGCCCGGTCGGGGTTTATGATATTATCCCGAGTACGAGCGGTATCGGCACCGTGATTCAGTCCTCTTCCGGCGTATCGACCGGTCCGCTCTATCCGTATATCCGCTCCCGCGATGCCTCGGATACAGGCCAGGGCGTGACCTATTGTCTGGTGTTCGGTCAGTAGGACTACCAGCGCCGGCCGCCGGGTTCATCAGACTCGCGGCGAACCATGCGGCGTACGATGTGAGGTTTACACGAAAGGAGATCAGTATGTGGAAGACTGCGCATGTGAGGGGCTTCACCCTGATCGAGCTGCTCGTCGTCATCGCGATTATCGCGATCCTGGCCGCCATTCTGTTTCCCGTTTTTGCCAAGGCGCGTGAGAAGGCCCGACAGAACACCTGCATCAATAATCAACGGCAGATCGTCGCCGCGATTGCGATGTATGTGCAGGATAACGAGGAGCGACTTTTCCCCGATTCGGGGGATCAGGCCTGGTCTACAAAACTGGCGAGCTACAATGAGCCGTCCATCTACAGGTGTCCCAGCACCAGCGTCAAGGGTACGGCAACCGCCCCGGTGTATGGCTTCAACACATTCCTGTTCAAAAAAGCGCTTGGCAGTATGGCGCAGCCGGCGGCGACCCTCATGATCGCCGACCTCAAGCCGTTGAAAACGCTGACCAATTACGCATTGCGGGATTTGGATAGCGACATTGACGCGCGCCATAACGGCAGTGTGGTCGTGGCGTGCGCGGATGGGCATGTCAACGCCGAGCGGATCGGCAGCGATGGGGCGTTGCTGACGTTGTTGCAGCGAGGGTATATCGTCTTTCCCTCCAGTCTGGAGGCGGATACCGCCTCCTACTCATCAGGGGGAACGCCTCGTTCGGCGAATCGCACGAAATATCTGCCGATGCCGGCGAAAGTGCTGAAAGAGGGCGCCACGGTGCCGGACATCGTGCAGTTCGAGGCCGATGTGACCTTTACCGGCTTCAAGACGCTGAATTACGATGCGGGTCGCACCTGGGGGGTCTCCCTCTATGATGACGGCACCACCGCGCCGATCACCACGGGCGCCTATATCAACACCGGAATGCCGTGGCAGGGGAATATCGTCTATCTCGGCTGTGTGAGCAATCCCTTCTCCCCGTGGTCCTTGAGCACCATGGTGAGTACCTTCCGTCTCAATGCCCTCCCCACGGCGCAGACCGATTCCGTGGCCAGCGCCACCTATCCGACCAGCGCGTTACCCGAGGACAACAAGACTTACGTTCACTTCCAGTACGTGGTCATGCAGGGCAGCAAGCATTATTTTGTCGTCACGCAGGGCAGCACGGTCTACGCGGCGATGAAGGGTGTTAAAGATATCACCGGCATCATGGCCAACGGCTATTATGCCGCCTGGTGCTCCTATAACAGCGGGTCTACATATACCAGTACCATCCGCAATGTCAGTTGGACGGTGTATTGAGCCAGCCCGGCGCCGGGCGTGCCGGGGGTGGCGGAAACGCTCTTCCTGCCCCCCCCGGCCTGGCCCCCGCGGGTAACAGCGCCCTGGACGACTGTTGCCAGCCGGCGACACGCGCGGTGGGGTGGTATGGCGGCAGGGATGATTCCACCGGGGGCGGCGCGTATCGCGCTCGGCCCTCGGACGCAGGTGTGATGACAACGGGGCGACAACGACACCCCGACAGGGCCGACCCCGCCGACGCTCGAAGCGCATACCTGGTTGACCGTTCATACCCTCATCCGTCTGGGTGGCAGCAACGATCAGACCGTGACCGAGCGGCATATCGCCAGGCTGGCTGCCGCCGACCAGGATGCCGGCGCCGGGTTATGCTGTGCTGGAGGGCTGGGTGTCGCTGGAACGTTCATCGCGTCGTATCGGCCGGCGGTCAGCAGCGCAACGCTGCCGTGCGAGCGTGCCCCCTCTTTCGCACCGGCGCTGTTGCCGTCACCACCCCGCGTGGGCGCGATATCATCGTCCTCGATCCGGACCGCTTCAGCACAGTCACTCTCGTATCGCGGAACAGACGCCATAACGGCGGGCTTCTCAGAAACTGTCTTGACAGTGATCGGTGCCAGATCGCTGAGGATGGATCGTGGTTGGCGAGGCGGATTGCCGCGAGTGTATTGGGGAATACATGCCAGGAAATCCAACGACGCCAGACGCGATCCAGACCAGCGAGATGGCACCGATCACGGTCAAGACAGTTTCTCAGCGTAGTGTGAACAGGCCCTGGTCACCGCGCGGGTATTCGATTTATAATAGCATCCCGAGCACACGTATTGTGGCCTGATGACGAGAGTGATTCTCGGCTGCGCAGAGAGCAATTTTATGATCCCCCATCGCGCACCGTTGTCGCGTACCGCGGAGAGGTCAGCGTCCTGCCTTGCCGACCTCTCCATGGAGTTGGCGTAGGATCGGCATACCGATCGGTATGCATCAATGTCCGGACCGATCGAGCGACACGGTGCTCGACAACGTGCTCGAGAGGGTTCCGGCTTCGCCGGGTCAGGCAGGTAGGTTTCGCAATGGCGACAAACGAACAAATGTCCCATGCATCCCCGGGGAAGGTTGCCACGATTAAAGATGTGGCACGCCGATGCGGCGTCCATTATATGACCGTATCCCGCGCCTTGCACCACGATCCTCGCGTGAAACCGGAAACGGTCGAACGTATCCTCAACGTGGCCAGGGAGATGGGGTATAATTTCAGTAACGGGGATCGGGGCCGCCGGTTGGTCGCGTTGCGCCATAACACCAGGGTGATCAATCATGTCATCGGCGTGTTCTTTCCGCGCAATATCATTCACGATCCCTATTTCGCCGAGATGTTCGACGGCATCATGGCCGTGACGGCGGATGCCGGCTACACCCTGCATGTGATTCCGACGATAGACTCCGAAGCCCCTGAGCATTTGCTTTCGACATTGCCGCCTTCGCTCAAGCGGGGAGATCTTGATGGGGCGATCTTCACGCAGTGGTCGCCTCCCCGTACGTTCCAGGTTCTCCAGCAATTGCGCCAGGAGCCGCACTTCGGCGCCCGTCCCCTGGTGGCGTTGATGAGCGAGATGGCAGGATGCTCATCCGTGACGACGGATGACTACCAGGGGATGTCCGCGCTGATGCGCCACCTGCTCGATTACGGGCACCGGCATTTCATGCACAGCTATTGGGATCGCAATACCACCATCACGGACACGCAGCGCTACTCAGCGATGCGTGACGCCTGTATCGCCCGTGAACTCGATCCCGTACAGTGCCTGCATTTCGAGGGGATTCATTGGGAGCAATCGCTGCATCATCGTATGGAACTCCCAGTTCACCGGATGTTGGAAACCCATCCGGAAGTGACGGCCATCATCGCACCCAACGATTTTTATGCCAGACAAATTTATACTATCCTGTGTCGTGATGGTATTCGCGTGCCCGAGGATATCAGCCTGGTCGGGTTCGATGATACCCTCCCCATTCTCGACAGTGCCGGCAACAATATCCTCACCACCGTGCATTTGCCCCTCGAACAGGTGGGCCGCACGGCCACGCACGTGCTTATCGAGCGCATCGAACAGGATGACCTGGAGCCGGTGCAACGGATCCTTCCCGCCGAGCTCGTGGTTCGCCGGTCGACCAGACGGGTGTAACAGCCCGCTTCAGCGGGTGGTGTACGACGAATATCCGTAACGGGCTGGTAGCCGAGAAGCAGGCGTTACGGGGAAAGCAGGTTTTGCGATGGGTGCCATCATTGACCAACTCCTTTCCTCCGACGAACCTTCCATTCGGTATAAGGCTCACACCGGCGTGCTGGGTGCGGACCCCGCGTCCCCGGCGATGCGGGCGCTCGGGGAAGAGGTTCGCACCTCGCCGCGCGTGACGAAATTGCTCTCGGCACGCGGGGAAAATGGGAAGATTCCCGGCGGCGTCTACCAGAAGTGGATGGGCGCGCACTGGGTGCTGGCGACGCTGGCGGACCTGGGATACCCGTCGGGCGACGCGGCGCTGGCGCCACTGGTAGAGCAAGTCTGCGCCTGCTGGCTGGGCGCCAGGCATGTGGATGCCGTACGCGTCATCAATGGACGCGTCCGGCGCTGCGCCTCGCAGGAAAGCAACGCGCTGTATGCCCTGCTGACCCTGGGCTTCCACGATGCACGCGTTGACCGCCTGGCGGAAAATCTGCTGCGCTGGCAATGGCCGGATGGCGGGTGGAACTGCGATACACGACCGGAAGCAACCACGTCGTCGTTTCACGAGAGCTGGATTCCCGTGCGGGCGCTGGCGTTATACGCCCGCCTGCGCGATCACGCGGGCGCGCGCGAGGCGGTGGCTCGCGCCGCCGAGATCTTCCTGTCCCGCCGCCTCTTCCGCCGCCGGCGCGACGGCAGCGTGATGACACCGAGTTTTCTGAAGCTGATTTATCCGCCGTACTGGCACTACAGCATCCTCAACGGCCTGAAGGTGATGGCGGAAGCCGGATGCATCGGTGACCCGCGCTGTGCGGACGCGCTGGACGTGCTGGAGAGCAAGCGCCTCCCTGACGGCGGCTTCCCGGCCGAGGCGGCCTACTACAAAACCAGCCCATCCGGCGGAAACTCGCTGGTGGAGTGGGGCGGCGCGCGGGCGGCGCGCATGAACCCCTGGGTGACGGCGGAGGCGTTGGGCGTGCTGGCGGCGGGCGGACGGCGCTAACACCGTCATCGCTCGCGATACGCCAGCATCTCTCCCTCCGGCACGATCCCTCCTGCATACCCCGCCGCCCGCAGCGTCCACCCCTCCTCTGTTTGCGCGAAGGTCCAGTCGGCGCTGCCGGCGCCGTTCACCCGCAGGCCGAAGAGGAATTCCGCTTCGTGTGCCGGACGGAAGGCGCTGAAGCCACGGTAGCGGATGGCCATCGTCACCTCCTGGCGGGTGTCGGAGCATTCGTAGGTGCTGGTGCGCATCACGTCGCTCACCCGCCAGCCCAGGGCGCGGTCGGGGAGGAAGGGGGTGACGGCGAGGCGGACGCCCTGGTGTTCGATGATGCTGTCTCTCCCCCGGCTCGTCACCGTGCCCGCGTGGTGGAGGAGCCACTCCAGGTCGCGCTCGCCCGCGCAGGCGACGCGGTCGCGAATGACGATGACGTCGGGCTTGAGCAGGAGGACCGTGCGGGTGAATTGCGTCAGCAGGCCCGGATAGGCGCCGGCGGCATCGCCCACCAGCCGCGCCCACTCGCCGTGGTCACTCGCCTCGACGATGCGCCCGCCGCAGCCGTCGGCGTAGGCCTGTCCCTTGCCGTCCACCAGCAGCGTGCTGTGGCCGATGGTGGCGAGGCCGTCAAAATGCCAGCGCGGGCCGCCCCCGTCGAAATAGCCGAGGAAGTGCGCCTGCGGCCAGTAGCGGTAGTCATGCACCAGCGGGGCGCCGCCGGCCTCGATGACGAAGCTGTTGGCGTCGAGGTGGGAGTGCCCGGCCTGCGCGGGGCCGGATTTCAGGCCGACGAAGGTGCGCGCCGCGCGCATGGTGGCCGCGCCGGCGGTGGGGAAAGCGGCGACGGCGCGGGGGAGCGGGGTGTCGGCGATGGCCGGATCATCGTAGGCCAGGTAGAGCAGCGTCTCGGCGGGATGGGCGCGGGCGACGGCCATCCAGTCGCCGCGGCCGCTGGAAGCCGCCAGCAGCGCCAGCACCTCGCTCAACCCTGCGCCGAACTCGGGATCGCAATCATTGAAGTTGTAGACGGCGCCCGCCGGGGTGGTGAGCATGGTGAGAAAATCGCCGGTGACGCGCAGCGCGGGATGCTGGAAGAGGTCCACCGCGCCGCCGGTGAGGCGATGCAGCGCGCGGGCGTACTGCAGCCCATAGCGCAGCGTGCCGAACCAGTACCCCACCCCTTCCGGCCAGTCGCCCTCGGCCGGCACGGCGTCGAGCACCTGTAACACGCCCTGCGCTGACCGCGCGAGAATCTCCCCCGCGTCGGGCAGGTACCCGGCCACCGCGCAGGCCGCCAGCCCGGTCTCCCCGCAGGTCATGATCTTCCAGTTGCTCATTATCGCCGGGCGGAACCACCACTCGGCCGACTCCGCGGTGCCGTCCAAAAAGGGGTCGAAATGCCGCCGCCGCAGCCCGGCGGCGATCTCCGCCATCTCGTCGGGGGAGACGGTCTCACCGAGCAGATCGGCCATCTGCGCCACTTCGGACGCGACGTTCGCCATCACGTGGTCGCAGACGCGGCAGGCGCCCACGTGCACCGGCGAGAACCACGTCTCCATCGCCAGCAGCGCCCCGATGCGCGCCCTGGCCCAGGGGACGATGCGCTCGTCGCCGGTGAGCGCGTATGCCTGCGCCGCCGCCAGCCCCTCCATGCCGGAGAGATACGGCTGCAGCACGTTCGCCTGTTCCCCCGGCGTGGTCATGATGCGCGCGGCGTCCTCGCGGACGCGGCCGAGCATCCCCACCCCGGCCTTCGCGCGCAGGGCGGGGATGTCAGCGGCGTCGAAGAGGAGACGAGGACGCGGCGCCGGCGCAAAGGTCATCGCGCGGAGGGTATCGAGAGTAGCGGTGATCGTCATTGTCAGCACCTTTCGTGTCGAGCGGGCGAGCGTCCTCGCGAGCCCGTGGTTATCGCTGCAGCCCACGCGCGGCTCGCGTCGGCCCCGATTTCATGCGGGAGTATCAGCTTCCAGGCTCGCTGCTCTAATCGCTACCTGTAGCGGGTTGTCACGTTGCACCTTGTCTCGTCCATCGTAGGGAACGCCCTCCGTGGCGTTCCGGTTCCCGTAGCTCCACCCGGTGTGCCAACGTGTGCCCCGGAACGCCACGGAGGGCGTTCCCTACCAGCGGTCGGTTCGCAGAGCAAGATACATCGTGACGACCCGCTACAGCTACCGGTGTTGTAGGGAATGTCCCGCCGTGGCATTCCCCGGGTGACGATCAGGCAATATTACCCGAACTATAAGATCGGCAGCGGAATCAACCGCGCACCGCCGGGAATGCCACGGCGGGACATTCCCTACAACACGCGTGCCGACCGCATCAATAGATACTGTGATTACCCACAACGGTTACCGTTTCCATAGTGTGATATCGCCGTCTAACTCAACCCCCCATTCCTCCTGCACCAGCACGCCGCTCTCTTCCCGCAACGGGTCGTCGGCGATGATGCGGTGTTGGCGTCCATCGGTCAGCGTCACCTCCACCGCGACGCAGGAATCGGGGGCGGGGCGGCCGTTTTCCAGCGTGAGCGGCAGGCGGCGGATCGCCGCGATCGCGGACGCGCGCTGATAGGGCTCGATCACCGCCACGAAGGTGCTGGCGAGCGGCGCGGCGTCCCGGCGGCGGATGAGGAGGCGCGGGATCCACGCCTGCTCGGTGGTGTTGTAGTCGCCGGGGCTGATCCAGCCTTCGCAGACGGCGGCGGAGGCGCCGGGGGTGAGGTCGGTATAGCGCAGGTGCACCTCGGCGCCGGCGGGCAGGTAGCCGTAGCGGTCCTCCACCGTCCAGTCGGCGCTCCAGCCCGGCGCGGGGGCGGGGTCGGCGCGGAAGTTCCGCATCATCGTGCCCTGGCCGTACTCCTCGGCGGGCGAGAGGGTCAATCCCCGCGTCGCCAGCGCGCCGAAATGGCCGTGCATGAATTTCGCGTGGTCGCCCCCGCCGACGACGCGGAAGATGTCGAGGACGTAGCCGGCCGCCTCGTCCACATCCACCAGCGCGACGGTGCGCTCGTATTGCCGCATCTCCACGCCTTCGATCATCTCCGGGCAGGCGGCGCGGACGACGTGAACGCCGTCTTCGCGGCGCCACAGCGTGCAGGCGCCGTGCGCCGGGGGTTCGGGATAGCGCACCCGCTGCACGCCGTCCACCACCACGGTGTTGTGCGCGGCGGCCATCGGGTACCAGTTCGCCGCCTGTGACGCATAGCCGCCGCTGAACTGCAGCGGCGGGTAGCCAAAATCGGGCATCAGGTCCAGGCCATAGGCGTACAGCCCCAGGTTCATGCCGTCGGTGTGGCCGTGCCACATGCCGCCGGAATCGTAGTGCAGCCAGGCGGCGCGGGCGGTCTCGCCGTCGCCGGAGCGCAGGATCGCCAGCGCCCACTCCTCCTTGTTCACGCTGCCGGGGCGGATCTCCAGCCCTTCGCGGGCGACGGTCTCCAGCAGCTCCGCGCGGATGGCGTCGGGGTTCTCGGCGGTGAGGTCGTAAGGCAGGCCCGCCGTCGCCCCCCGCGCGCCGCGCACCGCCAACTGCGCGTAAACCGGGTCGCCGGTGAGGCGCGTCATGCGCCAGAGGAAGGTGAAGAGCGAGGCGGTGAGCCCCAGCGGGCCGTGGATATAGTTGCGCAGCGGCGTCGGGCGCAGATCAAGGTACCCCTGGTCGGGGAAGAAATTGATGCCGGTCTCCTCCAGCCGCAGCGCGAAGCCGCTGGCGTCGCCCACCTGCGGGTAGTAGGCGTCCAGGCAGCGCACGTCGGCGAAGAAGCGAAACGTCTCGCGCAGGCGGGGGAAGCGCTCCAGCGCGCCGGGCAGATAATCGGGGTCCAGCCGGTCCATCTCCGCCAGCATGTCGCCCACGCCCGCGGTGGTGAAGGCGCTGTAGTCGGTCAGTCCCTTCTCGCCGGTGGTGCCGTTCACGGCGGTGGCGTGATCGAGCATCCAGTCGCAGAGCGCGTGGAGCTTCTCGCGATTCGCCGGCCATTCCAGCACGGCGAGGATGACGAACACCGTGAAGTCGGTCTGCGGGTAGTTGCACTGAATTTTCGCCCGGTTGTGGAAGGCGTGGCGGAGGATGCGCCCCTCGATATTGCGCTGGATATCCGCGAAGGTGTCCTTCGGATTCTCCAGTTGATACCGGCGCGCTTTCTCACGCAGGAACGCGACCAGCTCGCCGTCCTCGCGGATGGCGTCGAAGATCACGTCGTAGGCCATCACCATGGTGCGCGTCTCGCCGCAGGCATCGTGCCAGATGGAGACATACCCCGACGCATTCGCCGGCGCGTCGTGGCACATCGCCTGCGCGCCGAAGTCGAATTCGGGATAGAGATCGGCCACGCGGTCGAGGAGGATGGCCGCCTTGCGGGCGTAAACGGGGTCGCCGGTGACGGCATAGGCGGCGGTCAGCGTGTGGATGCCGCCCACCACCAGCCGCTTCCACTGGCCGTAGATGAGATAGGCGCCGATGAACCACCAGGCGTGGTCGTCCCGCTGAAAGCCGTTGCCGTCGTCCACGCCGAAAGTGTGCCGCGGATCCGCGGGGTCGGGATGCGCGGCGTTGTAGAGGAGCGCGCGGTCCGCCAGCGCCGGGTCGAAGACGCCGTGGGCGTCCAGCCCGGAGCGGTAGAAGGCTTCAAAGTCGTTCGTCGGGAAGGACTCGCCGCAGTGCGGGCACCGCGTTTTCCACGGGTGCGCCAGCGCGTCCATCAGCCAGGTATACATCGGCACGTCGGTCTGGCACGCCGGGCAGTAGCCGGTAGACCACACCATCCATGAGCGCAGCAGCGTCGGCCCGAACATCAGCCCCCACAGCGCGTCGTCGTCCATCGCGCGGAAGGGCGCCGCCGCCGCCACCAGCTTCTCGCGCAGCGCCGTGCCCGCCGCCGCGCGGGCACGCGCCAGCACCGCCGGCGGATAAAAGGCGCTCGCGCGCTTCAGGCCGTCGGCCGGGGTCAGGTCTACATCAAAGGTGTGTGTTGCCATTTTGCATCACCTGTTTTGCGGAGGAATCTTCATCGAAAGAGCAGCCGCGCGTTACAGCGGAGTGGCGCTGCCGTGTGACCATAGGGATGACCTGCTGTTCTCTCACGCGCCGCCCAACAGTTCGCGGGCTTTGGCGGCGATATCCGCGCTGGCCATCAGCGCCTCGCCGACGAGGATGGCGTCCACGCCGGCTTCTTCCAGCCGCCGTACCTGGGCGTGGGCGGCGATGCCGCTCTCGCTGACGACGATGCGGTCAGCGGGGATGCCGGGGAGCAGGCGCAGGGTGGTCTCTACATCCACGGCGAAGGTGCGCAGGTCGCGGTTGTTGATGCCGATGACGGGGGCACCGCTCTCCAGCGCGATCTCCAGTTCGGCGGCGTCGTGCACCTCCACCAGCGTATCGAGCCCGCAGGCGGCCGCCAGCGCGAGGAAGTCGCACAGCTCGGCGGGCTGCAGCGCCGCGACGATGAGCAGCACGGCGTCCGCGCGGCCCACCGCCTCGGCGATCTGCGCCGGGTGGATGATGAAATCCTTGCGCAGCAGCGGCAGCCCCACCGCCGCCCGCACCGCGTCGAGATCGGCGAGTTTCCCCTGGAAATGCCGCGCGTCGGTGAGCACGGAGATGGCCGCCGCCCCCGCGGATTCATACGCGCGGGCGATCTCCGCCGGGTGGAAATCCGCGCGGATGACCCCCTTGGACGGCGACGCCTTTTTCACCTCGGCGATGAGCGAGATGCCGGGGCGGCGCAGCGCCCGCGCGAACCCCCGCGCCTCCGGGACGTGCGCCGGCGGCGCGCAGGGCAGCGGGCCGCGCGCGGCCAATCCCGCCGCCGTGTCGGCGAGGATGCGATCGAGATAGGTGCCGGTCTGTCGTGCCATCGCAGAGACAGGTTCGCTGCGCGGGAACACTATTCCTGTTTCACGCGTCATAATATCATATCCGATGCGCGATCGTTGAGGAGGCGTCTCCGGACGCTGGCGGGGGGGCGCACACCGCACTCCGTCAGCGACACCTCGAGTCGGTTCGCGGGAACGCTCGTTCGGCGACAGGCTGCCTCCCCGCCCTCGCGTGATCTGCCACGCCTGGCCCTTCGGAAAGGATACCGCCATGCGCTATCTCGCGGTGCTCTTGCTCGTCCTCGCCGTCCGCGCCATCGCCCAGCCGATGGTGCCGCCGGAACAGGACATCTCGAAAGTCTCCACCGTGCTGCAGTTCGACAAGCCGACCTTTTTCCTGGGCGAGAACATCGTCGGGTATTTTGGCGTGGTGAATACCGGCGCTACCGATGTCACCATCACCTACGGCGGCGATTACCGGGGCGCGCCGCGCCCTCTACGCTTCATCGTGGTGGCGGTAGATGCCAACGGCAAACGGGTGGAGGATCCCTATGCGTCAGTGAACTGCATGGGCGGATTGACCGGCCCTAGGCTCGTGAAGCCGGGCACGACCCACTGGATGCCGTTGTCGCTGCCGCGCTATTGCCACTTCACGACACCCGGCACCTATACGGTGACGGTCTATCACGATCTGGGCTGGGACCCGCAGCACCCGATGCCTGTGGAGGTCGGGCGCGCGCTGCCCACGGGCCAGCACGCGGCGCCCGTCGCGACGGGCACCATTACCCTGAAGATGCCCACGGCGGCGCAGGCCCGCCAGGTGGCCGCCATCATGGCCACACTGCCGGAATCCTTCACCTATGGCGAGCGCAAGCCGTATGCTGACTACTTCGCGATGCGCTACCCCATCTACCTGCCGATGCTGACCGAGCTGGCGAAGCAGGGCCACGCCCGCGCCGTCGAGGCCATCGCCGCCATGCCGGCGCCGGAGGCGACGCCAGTGCTGGCACGCCTGGCCGGGAGCGCGCCCCCAGAGGTGGCGCGCATGGCCTTCTGGGGCATGCTCGGGCGCATCCCGGCGCCGGCGGGGCATGCGCCCTGGGGCAACGTGTTGCGCGGCTTCCCGACCGTCGTCTGGAAGGAGGGCCTGGCGCCGGAGCTGCGCGCGGCGGCCTGGCAGTGGCTGGCATCGGCGGATCGCCAGCGCCTCAACCGCGGCGGCGAGGTGCTGCTGCGCGTCGGCACGAAGGACGACCTGCCGCGCCTGCTGCCGGTGCTGGACCGCGCGCTGACGGCGACGGCAGACATCCCCGAGGAGCAGGAGGCCTTTCTGACGACCGAGACGGCCTGCTGGGCACTGCGGCATGCCGTGGACGTGTTGCTGGGGCGCGGCGGGGCCGTGCCGGCACGGCCCCGGACCACCGCCGAGCGGCTCTGCCTGCTGCGCGCCGTCGCGCTGCAGCCAACCGTCCGCCCCGCGGGATGGCAGGAGGCGGCAGCGGCGCTGCTCGCCTCGCCGATCCCCTTCGTGCGCATGACGGCGCTGGAGAGCCTGCCCACCCCGCTGGAGCCGCGCTTCCTGGCGCCGGCCGCGGCGGGGCTGCGCGGCACGCACGTCGCCGTGCACTACGCCGCCGCCAGCCTCGCGGCGCGGGCGAAGGCGCCGGAGCTGGGCGATGCCGCGCTCGACCTGCTCGCGGTCGCCACCGAGCATTTCGTCATCAACGCGGCGTACCGGGCCGCCATCGCCGGCGGGGTGGCGCGCGACCGCCGCATTGCGGCTTGCATCCGCCGGCTGGACGACCCGAAGGTGACGTACCAGTATTACGGGCTGCTGATGGAGCTCATCGCCCCCTGGTACCTGGCCAGCTATTCCGGTGAGCTGACCAAAGAGGATGCCGCGACATTGCGCGCTGCCTGGGAGGCCTTCTTCGCCGCGCACCGCGAGGCGATCCGCGACGGCGCCGTCTTTGACGTGGAACAACCGCCCTTCACTCGCGCCCTCGTCCCGCCGGGCGCCACGGTGTATCACAGTGCGGCCCACCGCCATTGGCCCCCGCGAGCCGATCCTGCCCCCGGATGAGAGCACCCGGCGCGTGTCCCCCATCCGTTCGCGCGTTTCCTGCGTATCGGCGCGCAGGAAACGCGCTCGTCTCGTCGAATTCACGCAGTGGAGAACCGCGAAACACGGAGGTGAACCATGCCGGCCCGCATCCTCGCGCTGCTGCTCCTCGCGTCCTGCCTGCCCGCGCGAGCACAGACGATGGCATCGCTGCTGCGGCAGCTCGACGATCCCGATCCGACGGTGCAGGTGGCCGCGGTACAGGCGTTGGGCCAGCGGCGCGCGCGCGAGGCGGTGGCACCGTTGCTCGCGCTTTGCCGCGCCGGCAGCCCCACGCTGCGCGGGCAGGCGGCCGCCGCGCTGGGCCGCATCGGCGACCGGCGGGCCACGCCGGCGGTGGCGCGGCTGCTGCGCGATCCCTTCATCCTCGTGCGCATGGCGGCGGTGGCGGCGCTGGGCGAGCTGCGCGACCCCGACGCCGTGCCCGCGCTGCTGGACGCGCTGCGCGATGCCGAGTCCGGCATCCGGCTGGACGCCATCGCCGCCCTCGGTACGCTGGGTGACGCCCGCGCCACCCCGGAACTGTTAAAATTGCTCGACACCCCCGATCCGGCCGTGCGGGAGGCCGCCTTCGCCGCGTTGAGCGCCACCCGCGATCCCCGCGCCGCCGAAGCCTTCCTGCCCGGTCTGCAGCGGGTGGAGCCGGAAATCCGCCTCGCCTCCGCCCGCGCGCTCATCCCCCTCGCGCATCCCCCGGCGCGCGCGCCGCTGCTGGCATTGCTGGCCGATGACAGCCTGCCCGTGCGCGCCGCCGCCGCGGAGGCGCTGGGCGCCTACCGCGACCCGCGCAACGCCGACGCCCTGCTAGCGGCGATGGCGGACGATGACGACGCGGTGCGCCTCGCCTGCCTGAAGGCGCTGCTGCCGCTGCGCGACCCCCGCATCATCGAGCCGTGCCTGAACATCCTCGACGATGCGCCCTACCATGGCGACGCGGCGCTGACGCTGGCGGCCATCGAGGCGGCGGGACGGTTGCGCGACGCGCGCGCGGCGCCGCTGCTGTTGCCGCTGCTCAGTGATCGAGAGCGAAAAGATGAACACGGTGTCGAAATGGCGGGGCACGCGTATGCCGCCCTGCGCCGCATCGGCACCCCGGCGCTCATCGCCCTGCTGGCGGACATCCCGCCTGATGTCGAACCACAACGCCGCCGGAATGCCATCCGCGCGCTGGGCCGCTGGCAGCATCCGCGCGCGATGGCGCCGTTGCTCGCGCTGCTCGACGATCCGGATACGTCGGTGTGCAACGCCGTCATCGAGGCGCTCACGATCCAGCACTGCCAGCTGTACTACACGGCGACACTCCAGGATCTGCTGCTGCCGCCGCGCGAGCCCATCGCGCTCAGCATCCCGCGGGCGGCCCCGCGCGCCTGGTGCCGCGATGCGCGCCTGGTGGACGCGCTCATCGCGCGGCTGGAGCGCAACGCCGGCGGGCTGCACGAGCTGGCGCGCATCGGCACGCCGCGCGCGCTGGACGCCATCTTGACGGAGATGAAACATCCGAGTCAGCATCGCAGCCGGCAGGCGGTGCAGTTCCTGCAGTTTTTCGACGAGCCGCGCGCCACCGACGCCGTGTTTGCCTATATGGCCGCGAACCCATCGCGCAGCAGCGAGGTGCACTCGTGGCTGGCCGCCTGCAAAAATCCGCCGCCGCTGGCGAAGCTGGAGCCGATGCTGCGGGACAAAGACTCCGAACTGCGCAAGGCGGCGATTGCCGCGCTGGGGGCACACCGGGAGGCGCGCGCGGTGCCGGCGCTGCTGAAAATCGTGGGCACGGACCCCGTGCCAGAGGTACGCGAATATTGCGCGCTGGCGCTGGGGCTCATCGGCGATACGCGCGCGGTGCCCGCGCTCATCAACCGCCTGAACGATCCGGTGGAGTGGGCGCGCAGCGCCGCCGCCTGGGCGCTCGGGCAAATCGGGGACCCCCGCGCCATCCCCGCGTTGAAGAAGAAAGCCGCCGGCGCCGAGCCGCGCTTCGCCGTGCGCATCGGCCGGTCGCTGGCGCAGCTTGGCGACCCGCTGGGCGCCGAGATGATGGCCGAGGCGCTGCGGAGCCCGGACCAGATGGCGCGCAGCATCGCCGCGCAAACGGTGCACGATGTGCCCGCCGCCCAGCGCATCCCGTTGCTGCTCGGCATGATCGAGAGCACCGACGGTATGCGTTACTCGGTGTTGCAGGCGTTTCGCCGGGTGAATGATCCCGCGGCTGTGGAGGCGCTCATTCCCCTGCTGCAGGAGCGCCGGGCGGGAGTCTATGTGGGCGTTGTGGAGGCACTGGGGAGAACCGGCGCCCCACAGGCCCGCGAACCGCTGGCTGCCTGCCTGACGCATGCCGATGAGGTGTTCGCCACCACCGCCGCCATCGCTTTGGTGCGGCTGGGCGATGTCCGCGGCCTGCCGCTGGTGCGGGAAACGCTGGCCGACCCGGTCGGCAGCCTGCGCGTGGAGGCGCTGCTGGCGCTCGGCGACGGCCCGGCGCTCTTCCCGGCGGACAGTGACGAGCGTGAGGCGCTTTGCGACCAGATCGCTGGACTGCTCACCGACCCCGACCCGCTCATCGGCGCGCTGGCCGCCCGCGCGCTGGGGCAGTATGGCGATCCGCGCGGCGCGGATTTCCTGCTGGCGCAATTAACGACGGAAGATGACGCGGTGGTGCTGGGGCTCACCATCCCCTACCTGGCGGCGCTGCGCGACCCGCGCGCGGTGAAGCCGCTGCAGGCGCGCCTGCCGAAGCTGCCCTTCACCGTGCGCCTGCAGATCGTCGAGGCGCTCGGCGCCATCGGCGATCCGGCGGCGCTGCCCATGCTCGCCAACATGTCCCAGCACCTCGACCCGCGCGTCCGCGAAGCGGCCGCCCGCGGCCTGGCCGGCCAGGGTGAAGCCGCCCGCCATCTGCTGACGCCGCTGCTGCGGGATGAGGCGTCGCGGGTGCGCGCGGCGGCGGCAAAAAGCCTGGCACGCATCAGCGCACACTAACAGCCGCGGGCGAGACGCCGGCCGGGTGAACTCCGTCGCATCCGCCGGTTTTGTCGTCGGCCGTTACGGCGTCTCCACCACCAGCTCTTCGAGCACGCGCTGGGGTTCGTGGACGGCGACGGCGGCTCTCACGAACTCGCGGAAGAAGGGGTGGGCGCGGTCGGGGCGGGATTTGAACTCCGGATGGAACTGCGAGCCGATGAAGAAGGGGTGGTGGGGCAGCTCGGCGATTTCTACCAGCCGGCCGTCCGGCGAGGTGCCGGAAAACACCATCCCCGCCCGCTCGATGATCGGGCGGAAGGTGTTGTTCACCTCGTAGCGATGGCGATGGCGCTCGGAGACGAGCGGCTCGCCGTAGCAGCGCTCGGCCAGCGTGCCGGGCGCGACCGCGCAGGGATAGCGGCCCAGGCGCATGGTGGCGCCCATGTCGCTGACGAGTTTCTGCTCCGGCATGAGGTCAATGACCAGGTGCGGCGAGGCGGGATTGAACTCCATGCTGGTGGCATCCGCCCAGCCCACCACGTTGCGCGCGTACTCGATCACCGCGCACTGCATGCCCAGGCAGAGGCCGAGGAAGGGGATGTGCTCCTCGCGGGCATAGCGGATGGCCTGGATTTTGCCCTCGATGCCGCGGTCGCCGAAGCCGCCGGGCACCAGGATGCCGTCGCAGCGGTGCAGCAGCGCCTCCGCGCCGCGCGTCTCGATCTCCTCGGCGTCCACCCAGTGGATCTTCACCGTGGCCTGATTGGCGATGCCGCCGTGATGCAGCGCCTCATAGACGCTGATGTAGGCGTCGCTGAGGCCCATATATTTGCCGACGAGGGCGATGCACACCTCGTGCTTGGGGTGCAGCACGTGCTCCACCACCTCCTGCCAGCGGCGATGGTCGGGGGCGGGGTTCGGCAGGCGCAGGTGCTCCAGCACCTGGATGGCCAGCCCCTGCTCCTCGAAGATGAGCGGCAGCGCGTAGACGGTGGAGGTGTCGGCGCTCTCAATGATGCCGCTGGTGCGCACGTCGCAGAAGAGGCCGATCTTCTCGCGCATCTCCGGCGAGAGCGGCGCCTTGGTGCGGCAGACGAGGATGTCCGGGTGGATGCCGATGTTGCGCAGATCGCGCACGCTGTGCTGGGTGGGTTTCGTCTTCGCCTCGCCCGCCGGGCCCACCTGCGGCACCAGCGTCACGTGGAGGTAGAGGGTGTTGTCGTAGCCGTCGTCTTTGCGCATCTGGCGGATGGCTTCCAGGAAGGGCTGGCTCTCGATGTCGCCCACCGTGCCCCCGATCTCCACGATCACCACGTCCACGCCGGTCTTCTCCGCCACCACGCGGATGCGGTCCTTGATCTCATTGGTGATGTGCGGGATCACCTGCACCGTCTGCCCCAGGTAGTCGCCGCGGCGCTCCTTGCGGATGACGGCGTCGTACACCTTGCCGGTGGTGATGCTGGAGTCGGCGCTGAGGTTGATGTCCACGAAGCGCTCGTAGTGGCCCAGGTCCAGATCGGTCTCGGCGCCGTCGTCGGTGACGAAGACCTCGCCGTGCTGGTGCGGGTTCATGGTGCCCGCGTCCACGTTCAGGTACGGATCAATTTTGATGATGGAGACGGTGAAGCCGCGGTCGCGCAGGAGCCGGCCGAGACATGCCGTGGTGAGCCCTTTCCCCAGCGATGAGACCACCCCGCCGGTGACGAAGACGTATTTTGCCATGCAGAAACTCCTTGCCGCTCTTGCCCGATTGCTACAAATGATAAACGCCTACGGGGAATGCCGCGGTGGAACCCACAGGTGCCGCAGGCCGGGGAACTCGCCTGATGTCGAGCGCCTGGGAATATCTTTTTCGCCGGAGCGGGGGCAGACTCCTCCCGCGCGGGGCGGGAATCTGGAAAAAGGGAGGGGGACGCGTATCACTCCGCACCGAGCGCAATAAATGGGGACCGTCACCTATTTTAACGGGGAATTTCAGCCAATAATCGGTGACTGTCCCTATTTAGCACCGATCGGGGACAGTCAACGCCTGGCGGGCTTGGGGGGGGCGGTCTGCCTCTCTCAAACAGTATAGCATAGTATTGACCTGCGTCGCTGGTAACCGATTACCCGGCGCGACTCGCGTCGGCCCCGATTGCATGTGGGGTGTTCCACTTCCAGGCTCGCTGCTATACCTACCACCGGGACGGCGCCACTCCGCTCTGCTATGTGGCGCACTACCAACGAACGGGTGCGTCAACGGGGTGGCTCGCATTCCTCCGGGTCTTCGTGTATCATATCCCCGCAATCGGGCGCGAAAGGACGGGATTGATGGCTGATACCCAGCAGGTGATTTATTCGATGGTGCGGGTGGGTCGGGTGTTTCCGCCGCAGCGGCAGGTGCTGCGCGATATCTCACTCGGCTTTTATTACGGGGCGAAGATCGGGGTGCTCGGGCTGAACGGGGCGGGGAAATCCACGTTGCTGCGCATCATGGCCGGGGTGGACCAGGAGTACACCGGCGAGGTGTATCTCTCCGAGGGGTACACGGTGGGGCTGCTGGAGCAGGAGCCGCGGCTGGACCCCGAGAAGACGGTGAAGCAGACCGTGGAGGAGGCGGTGCAGCCGATTGCCGACCTGGTGGCGCGCTACGACGCCGTCTGCGCGGCCTTCGGCGATGACGACGCGGATCTCGACGCGCTGATCGAGGAGCAGGGCAAGCTGCAGGAGGCGATTGACCGGCTCGACGCGTGGAGCCTGGACCAGCGGCTGGAGATCGCCATGGACGCGCTGCGCTGCCCGCCGGGCGACACGCCGGTGGCCGTCCTCTCCGGCGGCGAGCGGCGCCGGGTGGCGCTCTGCCGGCTGCTGCTCACCGAGCCGGACATCCTGCTGCTCGACGAGCCGACGAACCACCTGGACGCCGAGTCGGTGGCGTGGCTGGAGCGGCACCTGCAGCAGTACGCGGGCACGGTGATCGCCGTCACCCACGACCGCTACTTCCTGGACAACGTGGCGGGCTGGATTCTGGAGCTCGACCGCGGCCACGGCATCCCGTGGAAGGGCAATTATTCCTCATGGCTGGAGCAGAAGCAGGCGCGGCTGGCGCAGGAGAAGCAGACGGAGAGCAAGCGCCAGCGCACGCTGCAGCGCGAGCTGGAGTGGATTCGCCTGTCGCCGAAGGCGCGACAGGCGAAGGGCAAAGCGCGCGTGACGGCGTATGACACGCTGCTGAGCCAGCAAGCGGAGGCGCGCCGCGAGGAGCTGGAAATCCTCATCGCCCCCGGCCCGCGGCTGGGCGACGTGGTGGTCGCGCTGGACGGCGTGACGAAAGCCTACGGCGACACCCTGCTCATGGACCACCTGAGCCTGACGATCCCGCCGGGCAGCATCGTGGGAGTGATCGGCCCGAATGGCGCGGGGAAATCCACGCTGTTAAAACTCATCACCGGCGCGGTGGAGCCGGACGCGGGCACCATCACCGTCGGGCAGACGGTGCAGCTCGCCTACGTGGACCAGAGCCGCGAAACGCTGAACGGCGAGCACACCGTGTGGGAAGAAATCAGCGGCGGGCAGGAGACGATGACCATCGGCGGGCGGACGCTGAATACGCGCGCCTACGTCGCCAGCTTCAATTTCCAGGGCACTGACCAGCAAAAAAAGGTGCGCGACCTGTCGGGCGGCGAGCGCAACCGGGTGCACCTGGCGAAGATGCTCGCCCAGGGGGCGAACGTCATCCTCCTCGACGAACCCACCAATGACCTGGACGTGAACACCCTGCGCGCGCTGGAAGAGGCCCTCGAGACGTTCGCCGGCTGCGCGGTGGTGGTGAGCCACGACCGCTGGTTCCTCGACCGCGTGGCGACGCACATCCTCGCCTTCGAGGAGGACGGCGGCATCATCTGGCGCGAGGGCAATTTTTCCGACTATGACGCCGACCGGCGCCAGCGGCTGGGGGCGGCGGCGGATATCCCGCACCGGCTGGTGCACCGGAAGTTGACGCGGGGATAGGGATTACCGGGGCCGCGGAGTTGCACTCCGCACGAAAACCCTCACTGTTCTCGTGCGGAGTGCAACTCCGCGGCCCCGGTTACGCGATATCTACAGTTGCGTGGCGCACGGCCAACGAACAAGGGCGTTTTTCGGCTACTTCGATGGTGTGCTGAGCGCCCAGAAGTTTTCGTCGGTGGGTTTGGCGTATTCCACCTCGCCGCCGAGGCGAAGGATGACGTATTTGCCGGAGGCGTGACGCGGGCAGACGGTGACGATGACGTGGCCCAAGTTCTTCGCGCCGGGGTTGACCAGGCCGGGGAAGTCGGCGCCGAAGCCGTCGCGGCGGGCGACGGCGAGCGTATCATCGGGCATCACCCAGAAATCCTGCTGTCCGGTCTTCGGGTTCGTCAGCGTGGTATAGACGAATTTCGCGTCGGCGGCATCCACGAGCGAATCGGGATCCCAGCTGTTGGCGCGATAGCCCCAGTAGTTGTAGAATTTGCTGTAGCTGTCCTTCTTCGCGTCGTCGTCCTTCGGGCAGGTGAGCTTGTCGGGGTCGAGGAGTTTGGCGTTGACCAGCGTCTGCATCGGGGCGGCGGCGGCGGGATAGGCGCCGCAATCCTGGCGATACATGGCGAGGGCGCGGCCCACCGTGTCGAGCTGCGCGATGCACTGCGCGCGCAGCACGCCGTCGCGCGCGCTGAAGACCACGGGGATGAGGATCGCCGCCAGCACGGCGATGATCGCCACCACCACCATCATTTCCACCAGGGTATAGCCCGCGTGCCGCATTGCCCGCTTCCTCCCCACCATCTCCATGATGATTCTACCCCGTTTCCCGTTTACTGATGCAGGTGCATGTACCAGTCCCAGAGCGCCCGCGCGCCGGCCGCCACCTGCTCGGGCATGAGCGCCACCAGCACGGCGCAGCCGGTGAGGAAGGGGCCGAAGGGGATATAGTTGCCGTCCGGCAGCTCTTCCTCCTCTTCCGGACCGCCGTCTTCCACCGTCTGCTTCGGCCAGAGGGGCTCCAGCAGGACGAGGGTGATGATGACCAGCGCGCCGAAGACGATGGGCGCGGCCAGCGCCACCAGCGAATTATTGTGCCCGTAATTGTGCGCGAGCACCGCGCTGCTGTAGACTTCGATGACCCAGAGCACGCCCAGCGCGGCGGCGGCGCCGAGGAACGGCACGATGGGCAGGTAGGCGCGCGGCGGCTCCGGCTCCTCGCCGGCGGGGGCGGCGGCCTGGCGGCGGGCGCGCGCGGCCTGCGCGAGCAGCACCGCCACGCCGATGACCACGGCGCAGAGGACGGCCATGCCGAAGGTGAGCAGCGCGAGGCCGGGGCCGAGCATGGCGCCGATGGCGGCGCCGATGAAGGCGTCGCCCACCCCCATGCTGGGTTTCCGGAAGATCAGCGCGCCGAAGAGATCAATGGCGATGAAGGTGAGAAACCCGATGATCATGCCCGGCACCGCGAGCGGCAGATAGGGGTAGACCTGCGCGCCGACCTGCACGCCGATGCCGGTGGCGGGGTCGCCCCATTTCAGCACCACCTCAAAGAGCAGGCCGGCGGCCATGGCGAGCCAGGTGACGGGTTCGATGACGTATTTCGTGTCCAGGTCAATCATGAAGGTGACGAGCATGGCGGAGACCCAGACGAGGGCGAGCACGAGCAGGATGAAGCCGGGCACGGTGGGCAGCACGTAGGGGATGCGCGCCGCCAGCGACGCCCAGACGGCGAGGAAGAGGGCGCCGGTGAGCAGCTCGATAGTAAAATAGCGCGGGGAGATGGCGTCGCGGCAGTAGCGGCAGCGCCCGCGCAGCAGCAGGTAGCTGACCAGCGGCAACAGATCGCGGGCGCGCAGCCGCTCGCCGCAGCGCGGGCAGTGCGACGGCGGGTGTACGAGCGACTCGCCGCGCGGCAGCCGGTAGATGCAGACGTTCAGAAAGCTGCCGACGACGGCGCCGTAGATGACGGCGACGACCGCCCCGATGGTATACAGGGCTGACGACATGAACGCGAACGCCCCCTTTGCCCTTCGGGCAGAAAATCGGCAGGGGCGGACTCAAGTCCGCCCCCCGCGCGTATCCGTGCAGGACCGCCGGTCGCTATGACGACAGGCCCTCGATGAGTTTCACCAGCGGCAGGAACATGGCGACGACGATGAAGCCGACCACGCCGCCGAGGAAGACGATGAGCATCGGTTCCAGGGCGGAGGTGAGGGCTTCCACCGCGGCGTCCACTTCCGCCTCGTAGAAGTCGGCCACTTTGGCGAGCATGGCGTCCAGCGACCCGGTCTCCTCGCCGACGGAGATCATCTGAATGACCATCGGCGGGAAGAGCTTGCTGCGTTCCAGCGGGTCGCCCAGTCGCTCGCCTTCGCGCACCGCCGAGCGGGCGTCGAGGATGGCGGTGGAGATGACGTCATTGTCAATGGCGCCGGCCACCGTTTCCAGCGCCTGCAGGATGGGCACGCCGGAGACGAGCAGCGTGGACATGGTGCGGGCGAAGCGCGCCAGCGCGATCATGTGATTGAGCTTCCCGATGATCGGCACCTTCAGCATCATCTTGTCCCAGATCGCCTTGCCCGTCTTCGTGGCCCTGAAGCGGTTGATGGCGATGGAGAGGACGACGATGGTGACGACGAGGACGATCACGTTCACCGGGTTGGTGAGGAACTTGCTGCAGGAGATCAGGAACATCGTGGGGGCGGGCATCTGCAGGTTGAAGTCCGCGAACAACTGGATGAACTTCGGCACGATGAAGGTGACCAGGAAGATCACGATGCCGACGGCCAGCGACATGACGATGGCCGGGTAAGTCATCGCTGCCTTCACCTTGCGCTTCAGCTTCATGTCCTCTTCCAGGAACGTCGCCAGGCGTTCGAGGGTTTCGTCGAGCACGCCGCCGACTTCGCCGGCGCGGACGAGACCGATGAAGAGGTTGCTGAAGATATGCGGGAAGCGCGAGAGGGCGCGGGTGAGCGTCTCGCCGCCTTCCACCGAGTACTGGACTTCGCGGATGACCGCCTTCAGGCTGGGGGCGCTGGCCTGCATTTCCAGCACGGCGAGACAGCGCACCAGCGAGACGCCGGCGTTAATCATGGTGGCGAACTGGCGGCAGAACATGGTGAGGTCGCGCGCCTTCACCTTGCCGATGCGCTTCTTCTTGCCCTCCGCCTTCACCCCGGGCGCGGCTTTCTTCTCCGGGGCTTTCCCGGCGCGGGTGCGTTCGATGCTCTGCACCCAGAGGCCGCGTTCGCGGAGTTTCCGGTAGAGGATCTGTTCGTTCTCGGCGTCAGCGGTTCCCTGCTGGATCTTCCCGAGCTGATCTCGGGCGACGTAACTGAAAGTCGCCATCGTCCTTTCGCCTCCTGTGTCAGATTCGCGTCGGCGCGGCGCGGGCCGTGCCCGCCGCGCGCCCGGTATGCCCACCCGCCGGTTCCCGGCGGGACGCGTCCCGACCGCCTCCCCGCGTTATGCGGCCGGCGGCGCCGCGCCCTCGAGCGATTGCTCGGGCAGCGTGCCGTCGGACATCATCATCTTCTTCAATTCTTCCACGTTCATGGCCCGTTCAATCGCCATATCATAGCTAATCAGGCCCTGATTGTAGACATCGCGCAAGCACTGGTCCATCGTTTTCATCCCCAGGTGGGCGCTCGTCTGGATAATGGAGTTGATCTGGTGGGCTTTCGCCTCGCGGATGAGGTTGCGGATCGCGGGCGAGGCGACCATGATTTCCTGGACACAGACGCGGCCGCCGCCGAGGCGGGGCACGAGCTGCTGGGTGATGACCGCCACCAGGTTATTGGAGAGCATGACGCGGATCTGCTCCTGCTGCTCCACCGGGAAGACGTCCACGATGCGGTCCACGGTTTGCGCGGCGCTGTTGGTGTGCACGGTGGCGAAGACCAGGTGGCCGGTTTCCGCCGCGGCGATGGCCAGGCTCATGGTGTCCAGGTCGCGCATCTCACCCACGAGGAGGATGTCGGGGTCTTCGCGGAGGGCGGCGCGCAGCGCGTTGGGGAAGCTCAGGGTATCCTGCCCCAGCTCGCGCTGATTGATGATGCAGCCTTGATGGCTGTGCAGATACTCGATGGGGTCCTCGACGGTGATGATATGGCGGCGCTGGGTGTAGTTGATCTCGCGGAGCATCGCCGCCAGCGTAGTGGATTTCCCTGACCCGGTCGGGCCGGTGACGAGGATGAGGCCGCGCTGCTTGCTGGTGAGGTCGCGCACCACGGCGGGCTGGCCCAGGTCGTCCAGCGTGGGGATTTTATAGGGAATCGTGCGGAAGGCGGCGGCCATGTTGCCGCGGTCGCGGAAGAAGTTGACGCGGAAGCGGCTCGTTTTCCCCAACTGATAGGAAAAGTCCAGCTCCATGGTATTTTCAAAGCGCTGGATCTGCTCGTCGGTGAGGATATCGTAGCACATGCGCTGGATGACCTGCGGCGTGAACTTGGTATAGAGGCCGTAGACCAGGTCGCCGTCCACGCGGTAGGTGGGGGGCAATCCCACCGCCAGGTGCAGGTCGGAGCAGCCCTTCGCTTCGACGACGAGCTCCAGCAGCTCGTCCACGTGCACCTCGACGAGGTCACGCGTGACGGTCGAATCGTTCGAGGTCAACACCAACGGCGGCCGCATGGGCCCGCCACCACCACCACCAGACATAGCTTCCTCCGAACACCGTTAATGCACGGATACCACGCGCAGCACCTCTTCCACCGTGGTGATGCCGCGCTGGGCTTTAATCATGCCGT
The DNA here is from genome assembly GCA_029553475.1 of Armatimonadota bacterium. GTDB lineage: Bacteria > Armatimonadota > Hebobacteria > CAIYQO01 > CAIYQO01 > JAKIYB01. The sequence goes on along the minus strand of JAKPKV010000082.1, from coordinate 97,899 downwards.
CCATGACCAGCGACGTCATGCCGGCGGCGAGCGCCGCCTGCGTAATTTCCGAGAGGGGCGCGCGGCGCACGATCAGCTCACCGAGCTCCTCGTTCAAGGTCAGCAATTCGAAGATCCCGACGCGGCCGCGGAAGCCGCGATTGGAGCAGTCACTGCACCCCACCGGCTTGAAGAAGGTGGCGGCCTCCATCTGTGCCTCGGTCATGCCCATGCGCTGCATCGCGTCGGGCGGCAGCGTGATGGGCGCCTTGCAGCGCTCGCAGAGCTTGCGGCCCAGGCGCTGGGCGATGACGCCGATGATGGAGGCGGAGATGAGGAACGGCTCAATGCCCATGTCGGACAGGCGGACGATGGTGGACGGCGAGTCGTTGGTGTGCAGCGTGGAGAGCACGAGATGCCCGGTGAGGGAGGCCTGGACGGCGATTTCCGCCGTTTCCAGGTCGCGGATCTCGCCGACCATGATGATGTCGGGGTCCTGGCGGAGGAAGGCGCGCATGGCGACGGGGAAGGTGAGGCCGGACTTACGGTTCACCGACACCTGATTGACGCCGGGCAACTGATACTCCACCGGGTCCTCGACGGTGAGGATATTCTTCTCGATGCTGTTGATGCGGTTGAGGATGGAATACAGCGTGGTGGTTTTCCCCGACCCGGTGGGGCCGGTGGCGAGCACCATGCCGTTCGGTTTGACGATGAGCTCTTCCAGCTCCGCCATCATCTCCGCGGTGAAGCCCAGGCGCCCGAGGCCGATGAGCACGGCGCTCTGGTCGAGGATGCGCATGACGCATTTTTCGCCGAACACCGTGGGCAGTATGTTCACGCGCATGTCGTAGTCGCGTTTATCGAAGCGGATGTGGATGCGCCCGTCCTGGGGGATGCGGCGCTCGGCGATATTCATGTCCGCCATGATTTTCAGGCGGGAGATGAGGGGGGCATGGGCGAATTTCGGCAGGCTCATCATCTCGTAGAGCACGCCGTCAATGCGGTAGCGGATGCGCACGTGCTTGCGGTCCGGCTCCACGTGAATGTCGGACGCGCCCTCCTTGATGGCGTTCTGGATGAGCACGTTCACCATGCGGATGACGGGCGCGTCTTCCGTCACGTCCATGGTGCCGTCGTCATCCGTCTGGCCGGGGGCGTCCGGACGGCGGATGGCTTCCACCATGGTATTGAAGTCCGCCGCGCCTTCCTGGCTGTCGCCCTCGGCGCCGGCGGCCACCGCCAGCGCGGTGGTCATGGACGACTCCGCGGCCGGCGCGGCACCCTGACTGCTGCGTAGGGCGTCCATATCGTCCGGGGTGGCGAGGACGGGATCAATATCGAAGCCGGTGACCAGCCGCAGGTCGTCGAGGGCGAAGACGTTGGAGGGGTCGAGCATGGCGACGACGAGTTTGTTGCCGTCACGGCGGAGGGGGACGACGTTGTAGCGCTGCACCAGGTGATCGGGGATGACCTTGGCGACGGACGGGTCGGGCGCGACGGTGGGATCGTAGAGCGGGATGGCCAGTTGCTGGGCGTAGGCGGCGAGCACCTGGCGTTCCGAGACGAACCCCAGCTCGATGAGGATGCGCCCGAGTTTTTCGTTTTTCGTCTTCTGAACGGCCAGCGCCTGCTTGAGCTGATCGGCGGTGATGACGCCCTGCTCCAGGAGAATCTTCCCGATTGGGATTTTCGGCCCGCGTGAAGTTGACATCGGTTCCCTCACCCACCCGCGGCGGCACGATCAGCCGGCCGCGCCCTCATCTCATCATACACGAAGCAGTCACGATGCCCGTGCGCCGGGATGGACATGCTGTTGAAGATCGCGGGGAAGCGCATGGCACGGCAGCCGTTCCCGCCCGTCACCGCGCCGGCGCCCTGCGCGCCGATCGGCGTCCTGCCCGGAGTATACCCGCGAATCGGCGCGTATCCACCTCGGGCGTGCGCCGGCGCGGCCGGGCGCGCGGCGACACCCCGTTGTGGTATTCGCCCTCTCCGGGAGCAATACCTTCCGCGCCGAGACATTATAGCGCACTTCCGGAAAAACGCCAGCCCCCCCGATGCGGGAGGGCTGGACGTGGGCGCGCGTCATGCGTTCGCGGGCGATGGCATTACAGCACGAACTCCAGCGCCGCGCGGGTCACGGTGAGGTCATCGGTGAACGCCGTGTTGGTGGCCCGGTTGTTGACTTCCCGCTGCGAGTACAGCAGGCTGAAGGCCACGCCGTTGGCGATCTGCTTCTTCGCGGAGAGCACCCACACCATGTCGGCATCCACGGCGGCCGCGCCGACCGCTTCGTGATCGCCGTCATAGACGCGGGCACTCAGCAGCCAGCTCTTGCTCAGCGCCAGTTTCATATCGAGCTCCCAGCCCTTGGTCACGTTGTTGGGATCCAGGAAGAGCGGGCGGTCAATCCAGTTGATGTCGTAGGCGTTCACGGCGGCGTATGGATACAGCGCCGAGAGCACCGGAGTGAAGCCCGGCTCGATCTCGCCATAGCGCGCGGTCAGGCTGAAGCCTCTCCAGTTGTTGAGCAGGTCCGCGCCGACGACCCAGCCGTTGTCGAACGGGCTGCCCGGATCCGCGCCGGTGATGGTGCGGGTGAGGGTCGCGTATTCGCCGAAGGCATGGATGCCGAAGAGCCTGCCGTCGCCGGCGACGCTCCACCCGCGCTGGGCGGCGAAGCCGGAGTGCATGTAGGTGGCGATGACGTTGACGTTGAACACGTCAAAGCCGGCGTAGGCGTAGGCCACGTTGTCCTGCACGGCGGCGGAGGAATTCGTCAGCGGGTTGCTGGCGCGGTCCATCATTGAGAAGTTCGCGCCGACGAGGACGTTGCCGAAGCCGGTGTCGGCGGACACGCCGAGGAGCGGCTGGCGGCTGTTGTCCACGAGCAGGCCCTGCGCGAGGGCGTTGGCATGGCGACCGGCGGTCAGCGAGACATCCTTGCCCAGGATGCCGGCGCTGAGGGTGGCGTACCAATCCCAGAGCTGCACGGAGTCGGCATAGGTGTTGATGCCGGCCAGCGGCGGCGCGGGCGTTCCCGCGAGGGGGTAATAGCCGGCGGTCGGATCGTTGGGCACCACGGCGCCCGCGCCGAACGGGGCGGGACTCAGGGTGACCGGCGTAATGGCCCGCAAGGTGGCATGCGCGGCGAAGCCGTCACTCAGCGCGCCATCAAGGTTGAGGTCGAAGAGGGACACGAGGAAACGTCCGCCCTTGATGACATCTTTGTCCAGCGACTGGTCCACGTTCGCCGAGTTAAAGATGGCCAGGTTGTCAGCGGCGACGCCGGCATCCGCCCCGAACTCCAGCGCGGTGCCGAGGGTGCCGGCGCGGAGGCCGCCATTGATGCTGGCGCGCAGCGGCGGGATCTTCGTCACGGCCACTTCCACGGCGCCGACGCGGTCGGCGAGGGTGCGGATGTCGCCGCGGATGGCGGCGATTTCCGGCCCGAACTCATTGAGCAGTTTCGTCAGCGCGGCCACCTGCGCCGGGGTGAGCCCCGGATCGCCCTTCGGGCCCGGATCGCCTTTCGCGCCCGGCTGACCCTGCGCGCCTTGCGGGCCGCGCAGAGCTGTCTGCACGTCGGGGTTGTTCAGGATGACGTCGCGGAGCTGATCCACGGTCGCCGCCGCGCCGTCACGGCCCGGCGCGCCCGGCTCGCCTTGGGCGCCGCGCAGGCGGGCCTGCACGGCAGGGTCGGTGAGGATCATCTGGCGGATCTGCTCCAGCGTGGCGCCGCCGGTGGCCGGCGTGCCGCCGTTGACCGGCTGCCCGCCGATCATCCGCTCCACGCGCGCCAGCATGCGCGCCAGCGCCATGGCCACTTCATAGCGCGTCATCGGCGCGCGGCCATCAAACAGTCCGGTCGGTCGTCCTTCCATGATACCGGCCGCCGCCACTTCCGCCACCGCGCGCGCCGCCCAGTGGTCCGCCGGCACATCCGCGAAGGGCTGTGCCACCTGGGCCACCGACGGGAGGGCGAGGGCCATGGCGAGGGCTACGAGGGCAAGCCCTGTCCGCGTTCGCATATGCTCTTCCTCCTTCTCAGAGATCGGATCGTTCGGCGCGGCCCTGTTCCGCCGTTCTCGCGCTGCTGTCACCATGTTGCCAGCCCCGCGGACACGGCGCTCGGACTCGCCCGATGTGATTCGCACAGCAAATCGCGAGGGGTCGCTTTGCTCGAGTGAGCAGTCTCTCGATTTGCCGAGTTGAAGGTAGTGTAACACCGCCCCGTTCGCGTGTCAACTCATCTTGCGGTGACACGCGCACTTTTCGGACGGAAAAACCACGAATTCGCGCGCGGTCCGCCGCCGCCCTCATCCGCCGCGCGACGCAGTGATGGGGGGACTCTCCGCGTACGGCCCCTCCCCCTGGACAGCGCGGCCGTGCCGAGGGGTCAGAAGGCGAGGCTGCCTTCGAGGGTGAGGGTGGCGACGGCGTCGTGCATGAGACCCGCGGTCGCCGACGTCTGATACACGGCCCCGATGTGGGCGGCGGGGGAGAGCCCGGCGCCGGCGAGGGGCAGGCCGCGCGGGTAGTAGCGGCCCGAGAGGGCGAGCATCGTCCGCGGGGACGGCGCATACCGCAGGCCGAGGGCGAGCTCGGCGTCGTAGTGGCGCCCCTGAAAATCGTCACGGAAACCGGTGAGCGCCGCTTCCAGGGTCAGCATCTCGGTGCAGGGGGCTTCCCAGCCGCCGCCGAGGAGCACGACGGTGAGGGTGTCGCCCAGCAGCTCCGTGGCATACAAGCCCGCGCGCAGATGGCCGCTCCACCGGCCGTTCGTGAGCACCATCGCGGCTTGCCCCCCGTAGCTGATGACGTCGGGCTCGGCCGCGAACAGGGTAGTGGCGGTGCGATACCGGATATCCGCCGCGTCGCGCAGGTAGTCAAGGAGGATGAAGAGGCCGGGTTCGGCGAGGTCCTCGCCGGGCGTCACCGAGCAGAGCGCCACCCAGGCGCGCCAGCCATCGGCCTGGTAGCGGGTACTGACGCTCCGCCCGTGGGCGTGGGTCTGGCGGAGGGTCGCGCCGGCGGTGACGTGCTCCGCCACGCGGCCAGCCAGGTTGAGCTCCCGCAGGGAGACGCGCCGACCGTCCCGCTCCATCTCGGTGAGGCGCGCGGCGGCGGTCACGGTGGGCACATCCACCTCGGGCAGCACGGGGCGCAGGCAGAAACCCCACGGGGCGGTCGTTTGCGCGACCGCCCCGCCGAGGATAAGTCCGAGTATGAGCATCGTGAACCAAGCACGCGTCACGTCTCGGAAGCTCCCATTACAAGGGTTTGCTGTTGCGAATGTCCAGGATGATGTCCACCGCGTTGAACGGGGCCTGGGACGCGCCGGTGAATTTCGCGACGTTGTTGACGATGGCCTTGGTCTGCGAGACCGTACCGGCGTCTACGCCACCCTTGCGCATCGTGAGCGTGAGCGCCGCGTCGCCATCGGTGGGAACCTTGGAGCCGAGCGCCGCGTTCCAGACCACTTCCATGGTGGAATCCGCCAGCTTGAAGTCGGCGCCGGACTTGGCGAGGTTCAGCTTCCAGTCCACGGGGATGGTGGACGACACGACCGCGCCGCCGACAATCTGGACGTCGAACAGGACGTCAATCGTGCCGATCGCGAGATTGGCCGGGAGTTGGCGGGTCATGCCGGCGGCGGCGCCCATGTTGATGATGGTGCCGGGGGCCAACGCGATGCGATAGCTGCCGCCAGCCGGGTTCACCGGGATACTGATGGTGCCGGTGCCGAGGCCCGTGCCCACCTGCGCCAGCGGGATCGTCTGGGTCACGCCCACCACCTGCCCGACGGCGTTCAGCACTTCCACCACGATGCCGGGCTGCCCCAGGGTGCTAGTGGCGGTGAAGGTCGTGGACGGGGATTCCAGCTTGAGCCCATCGGAGACGGCGGCCACCGGGGTCGCCACCGCGGGACCCGTCGGATTGCCGGCGGCATCAGTCGGGGTGACCAACACGGTCGCGCCGGGCGGGGGCGTCTTCGGCGGGGCGATGGCGCCGGTCAACTGCGACGGGATGAGATTCGCCAGCGACTGGTTGTCGCTGCAGCCCATGAAGGCCACACTCCCCAGGCAGATCAGGAGCAGGCCTGTCAGCAGACTGCGCATTGTCTTGAGACTCTTCATTGGGTACCTCCCTTGGATGAGTGTTCAGCGAGCCAGCCCCTGGCTGTGACGCCCAGTTCCTGGGTCTTTCCATGTACAGGTTGAAATTTGTCTCGCTGCTCTGCCGAGCCTTCGCGGCAAGAGGGCTCTCGTAGAGGTAGTATACCGGCAATTATTCAAGCTGGCAAGCGCCGACACGCCGTGACGAGAAAAAAAATTCTGTCTATTTCGCCTCTTTTCTCGGACACCCGCGTTTTCGCGGCGATGTTTCGCGTGTTTCCCGCAGAAAAGCCGGCGCGTTCACCGGCAGGATTTTTTCACCGTTTCCGTGAATAATCTCTCATCGGCGCCGCGCGCGACAGGCGCCGGCATGATGAGGAGGCACCCGTGACAGCGTATCAAGACCCGGCATTCGTGGACGAGACGGTGGAGAAATATCGCCGGTACGTGAATCCCGGCCTAGCGAGTCTGATGGAGTTCGTGGGCTTTCGCGCCGTGGAGTGGGAGGGCGACGGAGCCCTCGTGCGCGACAGCACCGGGCAGGAATACCTGGATTTCCTCGGCGGCTACGGCGTCTTCGCCCTCGGCCACGCCCATCCGGCGGTGGTGCGCGCGGTGCAGGAGCAGGCGGCGCGCCTGCCGCTGTCGTCGCGCGTGCTCTTCAATCGCCCGATGGCGGACCTGGCGGAGCAACTGGCGGCCATCACCCCCGGCGCGCTGCAATATACCTTCTTCTGCAACTCCGGCACGGAGGCGGTGGAAGGGGCACTGAAGCTGGCGCGGCTGCACACCGGCAAGACCCACGTCATCGGCACGGTGGGCGGCTTTCACGGCAAGACGTATGGCGGACTGAGCGCCTCCGGACGCGATGTCTATAAAACGCCGTTCGCGCCGATGGTGCCGGAATTCACCCACGTGCCTTTCGCCGATGCCGACGCGGTGGCGGCGGCGATCACCGATGAGACCGCGGCGGTGATCGTGGAGCCGGTGCAGGGCGAGAACGGGGTGATCGTGCCGCCGGACGACTACCTGCCGGCGCTGCGCGCGCTCTGCACGGCGCGCGGCGTGCTGCTCATCTTCGACGAGGTGCAGACGGGTTTTGGCCGCACGGGCGCGCTGTTTGGCTGCGACCACTGGGGGGTGGCGCCGGACATCATGACGATGGCCAAAGCGCTGGGCGGCGGGGTGATGCCCATCGGCGCCTTCACCGCCACCGCCGAGGTGTGGCACGCCTTTGAACCGAACCCACTGCTGCATTCCTCCACCTTCGGCGGCAACGAGCTGGCCTGCGCGGCGGGGCTGGCGACCATCAGCGTCCTCCTGGAGGAGGACATCCCGGCGCGGGCGGCGGCACTGGGCGAGGAATTGCTGGCCGGGCTGCGCGCGGTGGCGGCGCGGTATCCCGGCACCATCACCGCGGTGCGCGGCAAAGGGCTGCTCATCGGGGTGGAGTTCACCGAGCGCGATATCGCCGCGCTGGTGATCGCCGGCTTCGCGCAGCGGCGCATTCTCGCCGCCTACACGCTGAACAACCCGTGCGTGATCCGCTTCGAGCCGCCGCTGATCATCACCCGCGCGCAGATCGCCCGCGTGCTGGACGCCTTCGACCACGCGGTGGCCGGGGTGATGGAGCTGCTGGCGTAGGCCTCGCACGTATCCCTGGCCGCCGTCCGTCGCCGCGCAGGGCCGACAGACGGCGGCTTTGTCGTACGACTCTATCATCGCGCGCGCGAAGAGACCATTATGCTGAAAGTACGCTCAACCCGTGCGTGAGGATAGCGCGATGATCGTGACGGACCAACCCGCGGCGCTGCCGAAATTTGATCCGGCGGTGGATTATTACGCCCTGCTGCAGGTGCATCCGCGCGCCCATGCCGAGGTGATCAAGCGCGCGTACCGCGCCATCCTCGGCGTGCTGGGCGCGCACCCGGACCTGGGCGGGATGCATGACCACGCGGTGCGCCTGAACGAGGCGTACGCCGTGCTGTCGCATCCGGCGGCGCGGCGGGCCTACGATGCCGCGCGACGCCGCCAAACGCTGCGCACACGGCTGATCAAGCGCGCCCCCGGCGATCGCGCCCTCCGCGCGCGCATCGTCCGCTGCCCGCGCTGCGGCGCGAAAAACCGCCTGCCCGCCGACACTGACCTGGCCTACGCGGTGTGCGGGAAGTGCCGGGGCGTGTTGGGGGTGGAGAGATGAAGGGGTGAAGGGGTGAAGGGGTGAGGTGACGCGCGGGGGGTAGATGCGTCATCATAGCGTCAGCGCTCGTAGTCGTACTCGTGCTCGTACTCGTGCTCGCAATAGTTCGGCGCCCGGCGCTGTGATCGAAAAATGGTGACGGTGCCTTGCCTTCCGCGTGCTCTGGAGGGCGAGACTCCGTCGAGCCGCGCGCGGAGGGACGGGTATCGCCTATTGCCGTACCCTGGACCGGGCGCCCCGGGCACAGGGTCTGAGCATCCGCGCGCGGATGCTACGCGCGCGGCTCGACGGAGTCTCGCCCTCCAGAGGATACGAGTACGAGTCGTGCCCCATCGGAGCGCCCATCGGAGCGCGGACATCCTGTCCGCACGTAGCTGATTTCGAGTACGAGTACGAGCACGAGTACGAGTACGAGCGCGGACGCTATACGGGAGACCTTATTCTTATGCGGTGACACCGCTACGGTGTTACCCACCCAGCGCCTGGGAGAAGGCGGCGTCCAGGCTGCCGACTTCCGCGCAGCGCAGGCCGGGTTTGCGGGGCGCCTTGCCCGGGGGCATGAGGCAGAGGAGGAATCCCTGGCGAGCGGCTTCCGCGATGCGGCGGTCGGCGTGGGAGACGGTGCGCACCTCGCCGGTGAGGCCCACTTCCCCGAAGCAGACCACCCCCTCGCGCACGGGCACGTCGCGCAGGGAGGAGGCGAGGGCGAGGGCGAGGGCGAGGTCCACCGCCGGCTCGGTGAGTTTCAATCCGCCGGGCACATTCACGAAGACGTCGTGCTGGCCGAGCGGCAGCCGGCAGCGTTTCTCCAGCACCGCCAGCAGATGCGCCAGCCGGCGCGGGTCAATGCCGGTGGCGTTGCGGCGCGGGGCGCCGAAGGGCGCGGCGGGGGTGACGAGCGCCTGCACCTCGACGAGCAGCGCGCGCGTGCCCTCCATCACCGCCGCCACCGCCGAGCCGGGGGTGTTGTGCTGCCGCTCATGCAGGAAGGCGGCGGAGGGATTCGGCACCTCTTCCATGCCGCGGTCGGCCATGGTGAAGACGCCCATCTCGTGGGTGGGGCCGAAGCGGTTCTTGACGGCGCGCAGGATGCGGTAGCTGAAGTCGCGGTCGCCCGCCAGCTCCAGCACCACGTCCACCATGTGCTCCAGCACGCGCGGGCCGGCGATCTGCCCCTCCTTGGTGACGTGCCCGATGAGAAGGATGGTGGTGTCCGTCTCCTTGGCGGCGCGGATGAGGCGCAGGGCGCTGTTGCGCACCTGGCTCACCGCGCCGGGCACGGATTCGATGCGGCCGTCGTAGGTAGTCTGGATGGAGTCCACCACCGCGAAGGCGGGCTGCAGCAGGCGGAGGTGCTGGATGATCGTCTCCAGCTCGGTCTCCGCCAGCACCAGCATCTCCTCATGCAGGGTGCGCAGACGTTCGGCGCGCAGGCGCACCTGCAACAGCGATTCCTCGCCGCTGACGTAGAGCGCGCGGTGGCCGGCGCAGGCCAGCGCGTAGCCGACCTGTAATAATAAGGTAGACTTGCCGATGCCCGGGTCGCCGGCGAGGAGGATGACGGAGCCGGGCACGGCGCCGCCGCCCAGCACGCGGTCGAACTCCCCCACGCCGCTGGCGCGGCGCGGCTCGCTGCCCGGCGGCAACTCGCTGAGCGGCACGGCGGCGGAGACAGCCAGCGCGGGCACGGCGGCGGGCGCCACCCCCGCCGTCACCGGCGCGGGCGCTTCCTCCACCAGCGCCCCCCACGCGCCGCACTCCGGACAGCGCCCGTGCCAGCGCACCTGGGTGACGCCGCACGCGGAACAGACGTAGGTGACAGCAGCTTTCGGCATGATGACACCCAGTGTAGCACATCTATGTTTGAACGCCAAGTGATGCCGTCGGTTTTTTCGGGCGGGCGAGCGTCCCCGCGAGCTTCATCCGACGACAGGAGGATCATCCCGAAGCAATCGGGACGACGCCGGGGGGAGATTTCATCCGTCGTATACGCGAGATAGCCGATCTCTCGAACACGACACCCCATCACTTCCCCCCGGCGTCGTCCCGATTGATGCTCTTTGCCAAATGACTTCCGCGTTGCTCGGTATCCGATGAGTCGGCCCGCTCCGGGGAGTCCGCGACGGTGGACTTCGTTGCTCCAGCCCCGGATTTGAATCCGGGGGACGCACACCTGCCGATGAGCAGCCCACCAGACGGAAACAAGTTGGCAAAAAGCAGGCATCGGGATCGCCCGCCCGAAAGACGCGATCATGTCGGCACCGTACATACCGGGAAAGCGTCCCCGCGCGCCGCGCGCCGGATTAGCGGGCGTCGAGGGCGGCGAGCATCTCCTGTTTCCAGTGTGCGACGGTGCGGGCCTCGATGGGGAAGCCGGGGTAGCCGTGCTGGGGTTTGGGGAAGAGCAGGGTGTCGGCGCGCAGATAGCGCACTTCGCTGCGCTGGAGGTAGGGGTGCACGATGAGGCAAAGCACGAGGATGGCCAGCGCGAAGATGGGCGCCAGGGAGCGGTTGAGCGTGCCGAAATAGCGGGCGTAGGCGCGGTGGGCCGCCGTGAGACGCCGCAGCAGCGTGCCGGCGACAAGGAGGAGGAGCAGCGCCAACAGCGCCGCCGGGAGGAGCGACCACGGGCCAAGGTAGAGGACGCCAATGACCAGCCCGAGGAGGAGCAACCCGGCGCCGGTCACGATGTTCTCCGCCGTCCACTGCACGCGCCGCGCCGTCCGGCGGTCGGGCACGGGCACCGCCAGCTCCGCGCAGCGGGCGCGCACCACGCGCCCCATCAGGGAGTACGGCAGGAGCGCCAGCGCCAGCAGCAGGGCCACCAGCAGGACGGCCGCCGCCGGCCAGGTGACGCCGAAGCCGTATTCGCGGACGCCGATGACCGGCAGCCGCGACAGCAGCGCGTAGAGGCCCAGCGGCAGCAGCATCCCCCAGCCGAACACCCACGCCAGCGCCCGCCAGGAAGGCAGCAGCAGGCAGGACGCCGCCTGCGCCCGGCGCGCGGCGGCAGACCAGCAGGCGGCGAGGATCAGCCCGCAGAGCAAACAACTTGCCAGCGCGGCCAATACGCCGCTCAACACGATGCGTTCGAGCACGGCATACTCGGCATAACGCGCCGGCGCCAGCTCGGCGGCGGTGGGGGTGCGGTCATAGACCGGCAGCAGGATGGCGGTGAAGAGCGAGCCGCGGCGTTCCAGATACGCCTTTCTCGCCGACCAGGCCGGTGAGGGCCCGCCGAATCCGCCCCTCCAGTGCCCCCGCGCCCGCGTTCTCGGCGCCGCGAAGGCGGCACACTCCCGCCGCGTTTGGGCCGCCAGCGCGTGATGCCCGAGGGCATCGTAGAGCTCGGCGCCGTCTTTCGCCGCGATCTCGGCGCACGCGATGGCGACCAGCAGTTGGATTAACGTCCGCGACCCCCGCGCCTGTTGCACGGCGACGGGCTTCCAGCTCTCCACCAGTGCCACGGCATCATCCGTCCGCCCCTCCGCTGCCAGCAGGCGGGCGCAGCCGCCGATCTTCCGCGCCAGCGTGCGCTGTTCCGCCAGGTGTCGGAAAATGATGGAGGAAAACGATTCCGTATAGGTGAGGTAATCTTCAAAAAGCTTCGGCGCCGGCAAGGCGGCCATCCGCCGGTGCTCGGCCTCGACAACATGGTCGTCATAATAGGGTTTTTTCAGCGCGTTCCGATATTCCGCAAGCCCCAGCGCCATCATCCGGCGGTCGCGCAGCGTATCCGTCCCCCCTTGCCGTTTCCCCTCGTTCCACTCGTGCTGTTCTGACCGCGCCTCCATCCCCTTGTCGAGGTAATACCGGGCGAGCCGGTAGTTGTAGAGCGCATTGTCCGGCTCCAGTTGCTCCCCGAGGCGCATCTCGCGGACAAATGCGGCGTCCGCTCCCGCCAGGCGGGTGGCATAAATGGCGTAGTAGGCCACGCCGCCGGGCGCGGCGCGGTGCCGCAGGGCGAAGGCGCGCATTTCCTCCCTGGTCCGCGGCGGCGGGCCGTGCTTCGCGTCATACCGCGCGGCATGCGTGCGGACGGACAGCATCCCCGGCAGCTCAGGCAGGGTGATGCGCCAGGGGCTGAAAGAGAAGAGCCGCACCGTATTGGCAAAGCGCGCCGCCCGCCCATACACCAATATCATGGCCACCAGCACGGCAAGCGGGATGAGGACCGCGGTCATCAGCAAGCGGAGACGGGCGCGCCAAGCCATGCGGGGTTGGTTCGCTTCCAGCAGGGCGCCGGCGATGTCGAGGGGCGTGCCGAAGGATTTCACGGCGTGGGCGGCGCGCTCGTCCGGCGTCGCGCCGTCGGCGTGCTCGGCGGCGTCCTCCAGGTGGGCGAGGATTTCCGCGCGGACATCCAGGCGCAACTCCGGGTCGGCGTTGAGGCCGTCGGTGACCTGGTCGGCGAGCTTTTCGAAGGTGGGTTCGTCCATCACCATGCCCCCATTTTAAAAATTGTTTCGCGCCCGAAAAAACTCTCTTGTCGGCACCGTGCGTCTATTTCGGGAGGGCGGCGCGCTCGATATTACCGGTCCTCGAGGGCGGCGAGCATCTCCTGTTTCCAGTGTGCGACGGTGCGGGCTTCGATGGGGGCGAGGACCTCCCCCCGGTCCGGATGCGGGGTGAGGAGGGTATCCGCGCGCAAAGCCTGCCGCTCGCTCTGGAGGAGATAGGGCTGGGCGGTGCCGGCGAGGAGGATGATGGCGACCGCATATATGGGCGCCAGCGAACGGTGCAGCGTGCCGTAGTACAGGGCGTAGTGCCGCAATGCCAGCGTTTTTCGGCGATACAGGATGCCGGTCAACACCAGCGCGAGCGACAGGCAGGCCCACAGCCACGCCTGGGCGAAGATCGTCGCGATCGCCAGGCCGATCACCGCGGCGAACCCGACATAGCCAACGGCCCCCGCCTGGACAGCGATGCGCCGTTCCTCCTTCCCATCCGGCACCGCTACCGCGAGCTCTCGGCAGCGGTCATGCACCATTCGAGCTGCCCACCGATGACACTGATAGAGGATCACCCAGAGGAGCGCGAATAATTCGAGGATGGCAAGAGGGCCGATGAACAGGAGATTGTACTCTCGCACCCCGATGAGGGGGAGGCGCGTGAGGCAGACATAGCTGCCCGCCGGAAGCACCACCCCCCACCCGATGACGCGGGCCAACGCGCGCCAGGACGGCAGCAGCAGGAAGGGGACGCTTTTCGCCCGGCGCGCGGCGGCATACCAGAAGGCCGCGAGCGTCAGCGTCAGCAGCAGCATGCCGGTCAGGGTGATCAGCAGCCAGTTCACCCCCACCGTTTCAAGCCAGATATGCTCGAGATGACGCGCCGGGGCCATCTCGGCAACAGACGGCAAGACGTCATAGGCGGGCAGCGAGACCGGCAGCAGCAGCGAGCCATATCGTCTGATATAGGCCCGATCAGCCGGCGGCATGTCTTTCTTCCGTTTCTCTTTCGGCGCGTTGAAAGCCGCAAGCGCCCGGCGCGTATCCGCGGCGAGGCCCTCCTGCCCGAATGCGTCATACAGCAGCGCACTCTCGTTCGCGACAATATTCGCGCACGCGATCGCGACCAGAAGGTGAATGAGCGTCTCCGCTCCGGTCGTCAGGTGGCTCGCGTACCGTTTCCACGCGTGCGCGAGCACGCGCGCCTCATCGGCATGCCCCCCCGCCGCCAGCAGGCGCATGCAGCCGCCAATTTTTCGCGCCAGCGTGCGCTGGGCGGCCAACTGCGGAAAATCAATGGTCGAGTTGATCGTTGTATAAAACAGGTAGTCTTCCGTCAATACCGGTTTCGGCAGGAGGAGCACGCGCTGTCGCTGCGCGTCCAGGGAATGGTCTGAATAATATGGCTTCCGCGTGCCTTTCAAGTATTCGGCAATCCCCAGCTCCATCAGGCGCGCATCATACAGGACATCTCGGAGCGCCTCGCCTTTCTTCTTCACCTGCTCGGATTGTGCCAGCATGGCCTTCTGCAGGTAATAGCCCGCCAGCAGGTAATTGTAGAGCGCGTTCTCCGGCTCCAGCGATTCGCCGACACGCATCTCGTTGACGTAGTCTTCGCGGTCACGTGGCAACTGGCAGGCATATACGGCGAAATAGATTGCGCTCTCCGGCTCGCCGCGGTGCTTCTCCCAGTAGGCGCGTGTGTCCACCGGCTCCGGATTGGCCTGCTGCCGTCGGAGGTATTCCGCATAACTCGATGTCATCCACGGCAGCTCGGGGAAGTGTAGCGGTGCCGCCGATTGCGCGCCACCCAGCCCGGTCAGCGCCATATTCACGTTTTGTGCCCGCGCAAACCGCCCATAGACCAGCGCCACCGCCACCACCACCGCCAGCGGGATGAGCGCCGCGCTGGTGAGCAGCCGCAGCCGCGCCCGCCAGGCCATGCGCCGGGCGTTGGCGTCGAGGAGCTGCGCGGCGACCTCCACCGGCGCGCCGAAGGCGTGGATTGCGGCGGCGGCGCGCTCCTCCGGCGTCGTCCCGTCGGCGTGCTCGGCGGCGTCCTCCAGGTGGGCGAGGATTTCCGCGCGGACATCCAGGCGCAGCTCCGGGTCGGCGGTGAGGCCGTCAGTGACCTGGTCGGCGAGATGGGTGAACGGGCTGTCCATGGCAGGTCCTTACCGGGAGGAACTTACGCGCGGACAGGATGTCCGCGCTCCGGCGCAAAAAGCAGGGCGTCCATGGCGGCGGAGAAGGCGGCCCACTCGTCGAGGCGGGCCTGCACGAGGGCGGCGCCCTTGCCGGTGAGGGCGTAGTACTTGCGGCGCTTGCCGAACGCGCCGGCGCGCCATTCGCCGGCGATCACCCCGGCGGTCTCCAGGCGGTGCAGGCAGGGGTAGAGGGTGCCCTCCTTCCACTGGAAGGCGCCGTCGGTACGGTCGTTCACCACTTTGATGATCTCGTACCCGTACATCGCCCGCTCGTGGAGCAGCTTCACGAGTACCGTCTCCACCGGACTGAACTGCAGGTCGGCCGTGAAGGGCATGGCGTGCCTCCATACTATGTGATTCGAGGTATAGCGAGGATACCAGGTGGTTCGAGGTATGTCAAGGGGGAGGTGTCGCTGGCCGTCACGCGACGGGTAGGCAGGAACCGTGCTGGGCCGTGGGGAAAGAAGCGCTCATCCCATGGGGAAGTGCGGATGGGGGTGTACATGATACCGGCGGCAAGGGTCGCCCGCACCACCCGAGGAAGGAGGCGGAGATGCGGTGCCCGCGATGTGGACTGGAAAGTCCGGAAGAGGCATTGATCTGCGGAAGATGCCGGAGCCGGTTAACCTTCTCAACGCAGTCCGTTACGTCGCCGGATCGGCTCACGCTGCTGGCCGGCATCTGCCTGTCGGTGGGGATTATCAGCGCCGGCGCCGTGCCGCTGATAATCTATGGCGGCTTCGGACTGCCGCTCAGGTTGCTCCTGCCGCTTGCCTTCGGCGGGCTGGCCGCAGGCCTGATACTCTTCCATGTATTCGGCAACCGGAACGGCATGCGCGCGGAGTTCGCGGTACGCATGGCCCGGGCCAGTTGGGTCGTGCTGGTTGCGCTAATCATCTTTGTAAATATTCAACCGCTGTTTATTCGCCAGCCACATGAGCACCCGCGATACACGTGCATCAACAATCAACGCCAGATTGCCGTGGCGATTGAGATGTATTGCCAGGACCACGAGCTACGGTACCCGACGGCCTTCGCTGACCTCGCTGACTATGCGGTTCCGCGTATGTATACCTGCCCGGACTCCGGCGGGGGATACGGATATAATGGGGCGCTCATCGGCCATGCGCCGACCGAACTCACGCATCCCGCCGCGACGCTGCTGGCCGCCGACAGCCGCGTCGCGGGAATTGTCTTCACCGCGCCGGAACAGCTCGCATCTGACCGGCATGTAGATGAGAATCAGCAACGCGGCTTCATTGCCTCATACGGTGATGGCCATACCGCCTTTGTGCCGCGGAATACGGTGGTGACGTTGGAGCCGCTGTGGCAGTCCGTGGAGTAGGTGAACCTGCACGGTTGCGATGTAACGCGGCGGTGAAACAGCATGGCCCCGTTCCGGGGCAGAACGGGGCCATACAGACGACCGTGTTGGCGCATCAGAAGCTGCCGCCGCCTCCGGCGCCCATCATGCCGGCGATGACGGCGGCAAGGGCGCCCCAGGAGAGGATGCTCAACACGATCCAGATCAGCATCCAGATCAGCGCCGCTTTGCAGAAGTTCGCGCGCTGTTCGTTGTCGGGGCTGCCGAACGCCCAGACCAGCGCCATGATGAGGTTGAGGATGGGGATGGCGAGCACCAGCAGCACCACGAACCATTCGCCCACGCTCATGACGGGCGCGCCAGACATCGCCGGCCGTGACGGGGCATAACTCGGGGGTCCAGATTCAGTCATGGGGGTATCTCCTTCCCTGTGATCGTGTGACGCATTGCCGGGCCTCCACCGTTGTCGTCCGCCACGACAACCCGCCTGATGTGAGAGATTCTCAATCTTAGCGCGATGGCCCTCTTTTTGTGATACAGCGCCCAGGCTAGACCGCGGCGAAAGCCTGTTCCAGGTCGGCGACGAGGTCGTCGAGGTGTTCGATGCCCACCGAGACGCGGATGAGGTTGTCGGTGATGCCCACGGCGGCGCGCACCGCTTCCGGCATGGAGACGTGCGTCATCGTCCACGGGTGCTCGATGAGCGATTCCACCCCGCCCAGCGATTCCGCCAGCGTGAACAGCTTCACGTGGGAGAGCAGGCGGAAGGCTTCAGCCTGCCCGCCCTGCACGCGGAAGGAGAAGGTGCCGCCGGAGCCGGTCATCTGCCGCCGCGCCAGCGCGTGCTGGGGATGGCTCTCCAGGCCGGGATGCAGCACGCGCTCCACCTTCGGGTGGGCCTCCAGCCAGCGGGCCAGCCCCAGCGCGTTGCGGTGGTGCGCCTCCATGCGCACGGCCAGCGTCTTCACCCCGCGCAGCACCAGAAAACAGTCCTGCGGGCCGGCGCAGGTGCCCATCGCGTTCTGATAGAAGCCGATGCGCTCGGCCAGCGCCGGATCGCGGGTGATGAGCGCGCCGCCCACCACGTCGGAGTGCCCGTTGATATACTTCGTGGTGGAGTGCAGCACCACGTCAATCCCCAAATCCAGCGGCCGCTGGAAATAGGGGGAGAGGAAGGTATTGTCGCACACCGTGACGAGGCCGTGGTGCCGCGCGATGGCGGCGATGGCGGCGAGATCGAGCAGGTTCATCAGCGGGTTGGTCGGCGTTTCCGTCCACACCGCGCGGGTATTCACGCGGATGGCGCGGGTGAAGGCGTCGAGGTCGCGCAGGTTGACGAAATCCACCGGCACGCCCTTCTCCCGCAGCAGGTTGACCAGCAGGCGATAGGTGCCCCCGTAGATATCGTCATGGGCGATGAGGTGATCGCCGGGGCCGAACTGCGACAGCAGCGTGGCCTCCGCCGCCTGCCCGGTGGCGAAGGCGAAGCCGTGCGCGCCCCCCTCCAGCGCGGCGAGGCAGTCTTCCAGCGCCTTGCGGGTGGGATTGCCGCTGCGCGAGTAGTCGAACGGCCCCGGCGCGTTCACCCCTTTGAAGGCGAAGGTCGAGGTCTGGTAGATCGGCGTCATCACCGCCCCGTAGGCGGGATCAGGCCCCTGACCGGCATGGATGGCCAGCGTTTCGAATTTCATCGTCAGCTCCTTTTCGTTGGTAGGCAGGCGTTCGGCTCTCGGACCTCTCACCCCCCGTCGGGCCGTACCAAAACACACACGCCACCGCGTGCAGCGGTGGCGTGCAGTATCGTCATGGACGAGACTATCTTTCGAACGTCACCGCGTTCGCGCATCGAGGGCGCGCCCTCAAGGCACCGTCGCCGTCTCAGTAGGCCGGTTGCCACCCCGATCGTCTCGGGGTTCGTGATGCTGGCCGTATGATACCAGCTCAAGCCCATCAATGTCAAGCCACCGTATCGGTTTACACCACATCAGTATCATAACCGCGGGACTTCCGTTTGCGCGTTCGGCCCTCACCCCCTGCACCCCCCTCTCCCAACCCTGGGAAGGGAGTTACTCTCGCGTGATACCGGCGTGTAAGGGACAATCATCCACTGCCTCCCTGCCGTCCGGGCGGAGGCACCATCCCTGGGTGAACAGCTTAGCGCTGACGGGACAGACTACGCATGGCACAGCTGCGCTGGACCCAACACGGGTGCGCAACGATGCTACTGCTTGCCAATCTGGCCATGCGCAGTCAGTCCCAGTGGTCCCAGGCCTTACAGATACATCGGGTGCGCCGCCAGCGCGTCCAGCATGGCGCGGAAGGTGGGCTTCTCGCTTTCCTGCCAGAGGACGCGGCGGGCGAAGGCGCTGAACGATTCGCCGCGTTTCCGGGCGGCGCGGTAGCGGGTCACCAGCGCGCGCACGGCGGGCGCCACCTCCTCGGGACGCAGGCGCGCGAGCGTGCGCCTGGCGAAGGCCCGGCCGTCGCCGCCGCCCGTCCAGAGATCAAAGCGCTCTGCGCCCTCGGCGAGCGTGCCCTGCAGGCCGATGTCGGCGATGGCGTGCTGGCCGCAGCCGTTGGGGCAGCCGCTGATGTGCAGGCTGATGCCCGCCGCGGGCAGGTCCGCCAACTCGGCCAGCAGCGCCGCCGCGTGATCTTTGGTCTGCACCAGCGCCTTCATGCAGACCGCCTTGCCCGGGCAGGCGACCAGGCGCCCGCTCCAGGAGTCCGCCTCCACCGGCAGGTCCAGCGCCGCCAGCGCGGCCCGCACGGCGTCGAGGCACGCGTTCGGCACGTCCGCCAGCAGCAGATTCTGGTGGTGGGTCAGGCGTAGGCGTCCGGGCGCCAGCGCGGCCAGCGCGGCCAACTGCTCGCGATGCAGGCGCCCGGCGGGCACGGGCACGCCAAGATACGACAGCCCCGCCTCGCGCTGCGGATGCACGCCCAGGTGATCGCCATGCGCGACCGGCGGCAGCGGCGGCGCCGGCGGCAGCGCGCGTCCCAGCCGCGCTTCGACTTCGGCTTTCAGCCAGGGAAGCCCGCGCGCGGCGAGGAGATGTTTCACCCGCGCCTGATGGCGGTTTTCGCGGTTGCCGTGCGCGTGAAACAGCTCAACCAGCCGCGTGACCACCGCCAGCGCCTCCTCCGGCGCCACCCAGCCCAGCGGTTCGGCATACGCCGGCGCCACCGAGAGCCCGCCGCCCACGAAGAGCGCGAATCCCGGCGCGCCCGCCGCGTCCGGCGCGACGATGAGGGCGACGTCGTTGATGCGCGCCGGCACGCACCCATCCGCGCTGACGGCGATTTTGAACTTGCGCGGCAGATTGGCGAAGGCGGGGTTGCCCAAAAACGCTGCCGTGAGCGCCCGCGCGACGGGCAGGGTATCCAGCGTCTCGCCCGGCGCCAACCCCGCCGCCGGGCAGCCGATGACATTCCGCACGGCATCGCCGCAGGCGCCCCGCGAGGTGAGGCCGGCGGCATCCAGCGCGGCGAACGCCGCCGGCAGCGCGGCCAGCGCGAGGCCGTACACCTGCAGATCCTGCCGCGTGGTCAGGTTCACGTACGCGGCGCCCCTGTCGCGGGCGATCGCCGCCACGGCGCCAAGCTGCGCCGCGGTAATCTCGCCGTTGGGCAATTTGATGCGCAGCATGAACACCCCCTCCTCCGCCGGGCGATGGCGGTACAGCCCGTGCCAGCGCAGCACCACGTCATCCTCCGGCGTGATCGCCGCCACCGTCCCCCGCGCCAGCCGCGCGAAGGCGGCATCCCGCTCCGCATACGGATTGATCCGCGCTTTGATGTCCTCTAACGGCGAGATCGCCATAACGTCCTCCAAACATTCACCTCCCGGGAGGCGGATGCGCTTGTCACGATGCTGACGCCCGTGACGTGCTCAGATCGTGTAGTCATCCTCGACTGGGGGCAGCACGATGCCGCCGCCGGCCACGTCGTAGCCGTCCACCAGCACGAAGCGGCCCGTCTCGACGATGTCGGTGAAGCAGTCATAGGCGACGGGCGTTTTCAGCGCGAGCGTCACGGTGGCCACCTCGTTTTTCGCCACCTCGTGCGCCGCCACGTGCTCCAGCGTGGCGGTGTTGATGACGCCGCTCACGCCCGCCGCGGCGCAGGGCACTTCCTGGGTCGCGAGCTTCAGCACGTACGGCCGGCCCGGCGCCAGGTGGCGGTCGCCGAGCCAGAAGAGATTCGCCCGCAGCTCGGCGCCGGCGCGCGGCGCGTCCGCGAGGTGCGAGATCACCTCCCCGCGCTCGATGAACAGTTGCTCGGTCAGCGTGATGCCGATGGATTCGCCCGCCCGCGCCGGCCCGGTGCGGGAGGGATGCCAGCGCTCGATGCTCTTCACCACGCCGCGATGGCCCGACGGGGTGAAGAGGATGGTGTCGCCCTCCGCGATGGCACCGGCTTCCACGCGCCCGGCGATGATGCGCCGGTGGTCGAATTTGTAGACATCCTGCACTGGGAAGCGCAGGGGCAGGTGCTCGCGCGATGGCCGGGCGGCGAAGGCATCCAGCGCCTCGACGACCGTCGGGCCATCATACCAGGGCATGCGCGCGCTGGCCGCGGCGATGTTGTCGCCCTCGCGCGCGGAGACGGGCACCACCGCCTGGGGATGCACCCCCAGCGCCGCCAGAAAATCCAGGTACGCCCGCCGCACGTCCGCGAAGGCCCGCTGCCGGTACCCGACCAGGTCCATCTTGTTGATGACGACGACGACCTGGCGGATGCCCAGCAGGTGCAGCAGGTAGCCATGCCGGCGCGACTGCTCCTGCACGCCCTCGGCGGCGTCAATGAGCAGCAGCGCGGCGTCGGCGGCCGCCGCGCCGCTCACCATGTTCTTCAGGAACTCCTTGTGCCCGGGCGCGTCAATGAGGACGTAATCACGCCGCGCCGTGTGGAACCGCGCCCGGGCGGTGTCAATGGTGATGCCCTGGTCGCGCTCCTCTTCCAGCGCGTCGAGGAGGAAGGCGAACTCGAACGGCTTGCCCGTCTCCTCGCAGACGCGCGCCACCGCCGCGTAGCGTCCCTCCGGCAAGCTGTCCGTATCATAAAACAGCCGGCCCACCAGCGTAGACTTGCCGTGGTCCACGTGGCCGACGATGACGATATTGCTGGACGCGCGCGGCGTCGCGATGTCGGTAGCCATTCACCTCTCCCCCCGGCCCCCTCCCCTGCGCGGGGAGGGGGAGAAACAGATCACACAATCGCAACCGTTATCACCTCTCCACCTTCTCCCCCTCCCCATGTAGGGGAGGGGGCCGGGGGGAGAGGTCACATGTACCCCTTCGCCCGCAGTTTTTGCATGGCGTAGGTGTCTTCATGGTCCTGGGCGCGGCCGGCGCGCTCGCTGGTGTTGGTGGCGCGCAGCTCGGCGATGATCTCCTCCACCGTGGCGGCGTTCGACTTCACGCGTCCGGTGCACGGCCAGCAGCCCAGCGAGCGATAGCGCTCCCCATCTTTGGCGAAGTAGAGGTCAATGATCGGGATCGCCTCGCGCCGGATGTATTCCCAGACGTCAATCTCCGTCCAGTGCAGCAGCGGATGGATGCGGATATGCGTGTCGGCGTCGAAATCCGTCTTGAACTGGTCCCAGAGCTCCGGCGGCTGGTCCTTGTAGTTCCACTCAAAATGTTTATCGCGGGGCGAGAAGTAGCGCTCCTTGGCGCGCGTGCCTTCCTCGTCGCGGCGAATGCCCAGGATGAGCCCGGTGAAGCCCCGCTCCGCCATGAGCAGTTGCAGCCCTTCGGTTTTCAGCGCCGTGCAGCAGGTGAGGCGCCCCCGCTCCGGCCCCATGCCGTCGGCCAGCGCCGCCGTGTTTTGCCCCACGATGAGCCGCAGGCTCCACTCCCGCGCCAGTTGGTCGCGGAAGGCGATCATCGCCGGGATTTTGTAGCTGGTGTCAATATGCACCAGCGGGATGGGGCAGTGGCCAAAAAACGCCTTCCGCGCCAGCCACAGCAGCACGGTGCTGTCCTTGCCGATGCTCCACAGCATCGCCAGCTTTTTGAACTTTTTATACGCCTCCCGCAGGATATAGATGCTCTGGTTCTCCAACGCGTCAAGGTGTTCCATGTCGTCTCCCCCGGCCACTGCCGTACTCATACTCGTCATCGCAATCGTCATCGTCATCGTACTCGTAACTCGAAAAACATCACCATTAACCCGCATCGCCACCGATTTTTTCGAGTACGAGTACGATGACGATTACGATGACGATGATGGGTGCGGGTGCAGTCCGCACTCCTTGTGTTCCGGCGCTTCCCACCACCAGCGGCCCGCCCGCGCGTCTTCCCCGGGCCGGACCGCACGGGTACAGGGCGCGCAGCCGATGGAGGGGAACTCCCGCTCGTGCAGCGCGTTGTACGGCAGGTCGTGCTCGTGGATATAGCTCCAGACCGCGTCCGCCGGCCAATCCGCCAGCGGATTGATCTTCGCGATGCCGCCGTGCGCCTCGTCCCGCTCGATCACCGGCAGCGCCTCGCGCGTCACCGCCTGCTCGCGCCGCAGGCCGGTCAGCCACGCCGCCCTGCCGGCCAGCGCCCGCGCCAGCGGCTCCACTTTGCGCACCCGGCAGCAGGCCAGGCGCGCCGCGCGCGAGCGATAGAAGCCGTTCGGCCCGTCGGCGTCGAGCAGCGCCTGCAGCGCCTCGGTTTGCGGCACGTAGACGGTGAAGACGCGCCCGTAGCGCTCGCGGGTCTGCTGGATGAGGTCGTAGGTCTCCTGGTGCAGGCGCCCGGTATCGAGCAGGAAGACGGACGCCGCCGGGTCCGCCCGCAGCAGCAGATCGAGGACGACCATATCCTCCGCGCCGAAGCTGCAGGCGAAGGTCAGGCCCGCGCCGTACTCGCGCGCCGCCCAGGCGACGCGCGCAGGCGCGGCCAGGCGCTCCAGCGCGGCCTGCCGCCGCGCGAGTTGTTCCGATGATGGTGCCGTCCGCATTTTTTCCTCCTATATTCCGCTGCCGAGATACGACGCCGTCGCCGCCTCCCGCGGGGAGGTGAAGACCTGGTGCGCCGTCCCGTGCTCGACCAGCTCGCCCAGGTAGACAAACAACACGTGATCGGCGATGCGCATGGCCTGCTGCAGGTTATGCGTCACGATGACGCAGGTATACCGCTCTTTGAGCTTCAGGACTTCGTGCTCGAATTTCACCGTCGAGATGGGGTCCAGCGCGGAGGTGGGCTCGTCAAACAGCAGCGCCTCCGGCTCCACCGCCAGCCCGCGCGCCAGGCAGAGGCGCTGCTGCTGGCCCAGCGACAGCCGGCCCGCCGGCTCCTTCAGCCGGTCTTTCACCTCGTCCCACAGGCCGGCCACGCGCAGGCTGGCTTCCACCGTCTCGCGCAGCTGTTTTCGCCCCCCCGTGCCGTATAAGCGCGGACCGAACGCCACGTTGTCGAAGATGGACATCGGCAGCGGGATCGGTTTCTGCATCACCAGCCCGACGCGCTTCCGCACCGCCGTCACGTCCACCCCGCGGCCATAGACCTGAAAGTCGCCCAGGCGCACGCTGCCCGTCACCCGCGCGCCCGGCACCAGATCAATCATGCGGTTGATGCAGCGCAGCAGCGTGGTCTTGCCGCAGCCCGACGGCCCGATGATCGCGGTGACGCGCCGCGCCGGGATTTCCACGCGCACGTCTTTCAGCGTCTGCAGCGCGCCGTACCAGAGATTCAACTGCTCGATCGCGATCGGTCTGGCTCCCATGGTGTCCTGCCTCACTGCACGCTATAGCGGCCCAGGCGCGCACTGATCACGCGGGCGACGACGCTGGTCATCAACACCAGGATGACGAGCAGCAGCGCCGCGCCGTAGGCCCGTTCATGGGCATGCGCGAAGGGCGTGCCCAGCTGAAAGAAAATGGCCAGCGGCAACGTGGCCGCTTTATCCATGACTCCCGTCGGGATGTGGTCGGTGAAGCCGGCGGTGAACATCACCGACGCGGCGTCGCCGATGCCGCGGCCGAAGGCCAGCAGCACGCCGGTGACGATGCCGGGCAGCGCCTGCTTCATGATGACGCGCACGGCCGTCTCCGCGCGCGTGGCCCCCACGCTGTAGGCCGCCTCTTCCAGCTCGCGCGGCGCCATCGTCATCACTTCATCAATGGCGCGGATCATGATCGGCAGCTCGAAGAGCGCCACGGTGATGATGCCGGCCAGCAGCGACGCCCGGAGGCCCACCAGCAGCATCAGCGTGAAGCCGAAGGCGCCGAAGACGATGGACGGCACGCCCCACAGCACATCCATCAGCAGCCGGACCGCGCCGGCGAACCAACTGGACGCGTAGACGCGCAGATACAGCGCCGCCGGCACGCTGATGAGCAGCGCGAGCAGCGTGGCCCCGCCCGCCAGGTAGAGCGAGCCGATCAGCGCATGGGCGATGCCCCCGCCACCTTCCTCGGTATACGACCCGCTGGTGGGCGGCTGGGTGATGAGCGTCCAGTTCAGCGCGCGGGCGCCCTGGGCCGCGATTGTCCACAATATCAGCCCCAGCGCCGCCAGCAGCGCCAGAGTGGCGAGCAGCGCGATGCCGTGAAAGACGCCCTCCGTCAGCCGTCGCCGCATGGTTACACCGCCTCCCGCGTCGCGCGGACCAGCACCACGCGCGCCAGCAGGTTGAAGGCCAGGACCAGGACCAGCAGCAGGAAGGCCGCCCCGAGCAGCGCCGCATCGTACAGCGGAATGGACATCATCTCGCCGTAATTGTTGGCGATGAGCGCCGGCAGTGGATAGGCGCCGTCGAAGATGGACGTCGGCACGTGCGGCCAGTTGCCCACCACCATCAGCACCGCCATCGTCTCGCCCAGCGCGCGGGAGAGGCCCAGCACCACCGCCGCCGCCAGCCCGGGCAGCGCCTTGCGCGCCACCACGCGGGTGATCGTCTCCGCGCGGGTGGCGCCCAGCGCCTGGGCGGCCTCGCGATACTCGCGCGGCACGGCGCGCAGCACTTCATCGGCGATGGCGATGATCGCCGGGCTGATCATGATCGCCAGCACCACCCCGCCGGCGAGGATGCTGAAGCCGGTGGTATAGTCCGTGTGCAGCAGGGGCAGATGCGCCCAGTGCCGCTGGGCGTAAGGGCCCAGCGTCTCCGCGATATACGGCACCACCACCAGCAGCCCCCACACGCCATACACGACCGAGGGTATGCCCGCCAGCACGTCTATGAGCGGTTTCACCACGGCGCGCACCCGCGGGCCGGCGTATTCCGCCAGGTAGACCGCCGCGAGCAGGCACACCGGCACCGCCAGCGCCGCCGCGACCGCCGTCACCCAGAGGGTGCCGGCGATGAACGGCAGAAAGCCGAACTCGCCGCGCGACGGCGCCCAGGTGTGCCCGCGCAGCAGCGCCGCCAGGCTCTGCGACGCCAGCAGCGGGTGCGCCCGCAGGTAGAGCGCGACGGCGATGGCGATGACCAGCCCCCCGGCAAAGAGGGTGGCCGCCAGCATGGCGTGGCGCGCGATATAGTCGTGGATGTGGCGGCGCTGTAACATGATCGTGCTCGGGGATCCCCGGCCCGACGGGGCGGGCCGGGGACCGGGTCGTGCCGTTAGAAGCGCCGCAGCTCCGCCGCGCTTTCCTTCTCCGAGAGCGGCACGTAGCCGCCCACGGATTCGAGGATCTTCCTGCCCGCGTCGCTCAAGGCGAACTCGATGAAGGCCCTAGCCAGCCCCTTCGGGGCGCCCTTCGTCACGAAGTACTCCCGGCGGGCGCCAGGGTAGCGGCCCGAGGCGATTTCGGCATACGCCTTCTCGCGGGTGTCTATGCGCTCGGCGGGGTCAACCTTCCCATTCTTGTTGGCGTCAATCGGCACGATGACGATCCCTTTCGCCAGCGCGTCGCCGGAGAAGACGTAGCTCAGGTTGTTGTAGGCCAGGCCCAGCGGGTCGCGGCGGACCGTCTCCAGCAGGCCGGGATCGCCGTACACGCCGATGCCTTTCAGATCGTCCTGTTTATACGCGCCCAGGGTGGCCGCCCAGGCGGAGGCCGCGCCGCAGGCATCCGAGCGCGTGTAGACGTGAATCGGCGCATGCGGTCCGCCGACCGCCTGCCGCCAGCTCGTCACCCGTCCGGTGATGTAGATATCGGTGAAGGTTTTCACCGACAGGCCCTTGGCCTGCAGTTGGGCCAGCGCCGGATTCTTCGCGCTGGCGGTGGGGAAGACGCCGTCCTTCGCGATGAAGATCGGGAAAGCGCCCTTCGCTTTTTCCGCCCGGTCCACCTCGCGGGAGACCATGCCGATCTCCACGGCGCCGGCGAGCACATCCGTCATGCCCTTCCCCGCCCCGCCGGCGGAGATGTCCAGCTTCACGTCGGGGTATTTTTTCGTGAAGGCCTCGCCCCATTTCACCGCCAGCGGGTAGATCGCCCACGCGCCGGAGAGGCTGAGGGTGCCGCGCAAATGCTGCGGCGGCTGCGCCAGGGCGGTCGTCCCCAGCGTGACGAGGAGCGTTGCGGCCACCAGGGCCGTCAGGAACGTTTTCATGTCATTCACCTCTTAAAAACCGGCCTGGAGCTGGGCCAGCAGTTGGTCATTGGCGACTTGCGCGCCCTGTTCACGTCTATGCTCGTAGTTCACCTGCAGGCGCGCGAGGCCATCCTTGCTGAGGAACCAGTTGACGCCGCCGGTGACGGCGGCGGCGCCGTCCTGCGCGACGGCGGTGTCCGGGTCATAGACATCATAGCGGACGACCGCCTGCACGGTGTCCGTCAGCGTGCGGGCGACGGTGCCGTACCAGCCGCGCTTCTTCACCGCGGCATCTTTGCCGGTGACATACTCGCCGCGCAGCGTCCACGGGCCGTGCACATAGACGGCGTCAATAGCGGCGCGGGTGCGGGCGGCGCGGGCGGCGCCCGTGGCGCCGTCATAGTAGGCCGCCCCCAGCGTCACGCCCGCGCCGCCCGGCTTCCAGGCCACGCGGACGGCGAGGTCTTTCGTCTCGTTGTCGTCGCCGGTGTTGATGCCGGTCCCGATGAACAGGCCGGCGGCATATTCCAGCGACGCGGCGCGCAGGGCGCGCGCGCCGGTGAAGAGGATGCCGGTATCGTACCCCTGGGCGCCGATGTCGCGGCTGGGTACCAGGTTGTCGCTCACCTGGGCGTAATTGATCAGCGCGAAGTTGTTGCTGCTCGCCAGGTTCTCCTGGCCGAACGGCACCTTCTGCTGTCCGACGGTGAGTTTGTGCCCGCCGGGGAAGCGGTAGCCGATAGCGGCGTCGAGCAGCACCGGCCTGCCGACCAGCGCGGTGGCGAAGGCGGCGTTCGTCACCGCCCGGCGCGCGCCGGCGAAATCCACCTGCGCACGGTATTCCAGGTCCGGCGTGGCGTCGCCGGCCAGCGTCAGGCGCACCCGGCGCGCTTCCAGCGTGCTCGGCGCGCCGGCGCCATCCGCGTTGAGGTAGCGGATTTGCGTGTAGCCGGACAACGTGACCGGGCGCTTTCCCGTCGCCGGAAACGCTTTCCGCGCCGCCTCTTCGTCGGCGCGCGTGGTAGCGATCTCCGCGCGGACCGCCGCCGCCTCGTCTTCCGTCAACAGACGCTTCTCGATCAGCGCCTTCATCAGCAGGTCCGTGGCATCCACCGCGGCCACGGCGGCCTGTCCGGCGATCAGCAGGGCGGCAGCGAGCGCCGCCGGTATTACGAACGTGCGTAACATGGGGTCCTCTCTTTCATGGTGTCGTCATCGCAGAGCACGTGGGGTGGGATGCGATAGGCGGCAACAGAAGGGGAACCCGCCGGCGCCGGCGCCGGCGTCACGTCGGGACGCGCGCATCACCATGTCGTCGCGGGTGGGGGGCTGACTGAATTGTGCCGGGTGCCGGGTGGTGCGCATGTCGTATACCTTTGTATTCTTATCGGAATATTGTACCGATGTGCGACTATCATATCGGCAATCCCGCATGCTGTCAAGCGGTAATTACATGTATTTAGATAAGAATACATGTATATTTTCGCTGCTTATGCATTTCCACCACCGGCGTCGTCACTGCTTTTCATCATCACCATTATGCGTAGCTATCAATAAATGCTCTTGCACATAATGCGATGAAGGCGTAGCATATCCACAGCGAAAGGAGGTGCGCCATGCAGACCACCGAGAGGACAGAGGGGGATGCGCTGCTCTCGCTGGAAGCGGCGGCGGAGTTCCTCTGCGTGAGCAAATCCACCCTGTACCGCCTGCTCGACCAGCGCAAGCTGGCGGGGATGAAGGCGGGCAAGCAGTGGCGCTTCCGCAAGGAAGACCTGCTGGCCTACATGCGGCGCGGGCCGGCGGCGCAGGCGTTGGCGCGGGTGCCGATGCCGGTGCTGGACGCCGAGCTGGATTTTCTCGCCGCCGAACTGGAAAAGGCCGGCAGCTCGACCGCGGAGAGCGACGATCCGACATTGGACGGGGAAGCCGGAAAAATCACCCAGCTCGTGCGCCGTATGGTGTCGCTACTCTATGCGCTGCGCGCCAGCGATTTGCACCTGAACCCGGCCTGGACGCCCGGCGGCCCGACCGTACAGATGGTCTACCGCGTGGACGGCGCGCTGCGCGAGGTGCGGCAGTTGCCGATGGCGCTGCATGAGGCGCTGATGCTGGAATGGAAGCGGCTGGCGGAGATGGCGCTGGAGACGACGGACCGCCCACAGGAAGGGCCGGTGCGCCTGGTCTACGGCAACCTTCGCTCGGCGGTGCGCGTGGCGGTGCTGCCCACCATCTACGGCGAAAAGCTCTCCGTGCGCACCATCCCCACAAAAGTGCCGACGATGGCGGCGCTGGAGATCACCCATACGCCGCTGACGGAGTGGGCGCGCCGGCAGCGCGGCCTCATCCTCTTCGTCGGCCCCACCGGCTCGGGGAAATCCACCACGCTGTCCGCCTTTCTGCTGGATATTATCAACACCTGCGCCTGCAACGTCTTCTCGGTGCTGGACCCGATCGAATATGAATTTCCACAGGGCGTCAACCATGTCAAGGTGCGCGGCTTCGGCGTGGCCGAGGGGCTGCGCGCGGTCCGGTATCACGATCCGGACGTCATCGCCGTCGGCGAGTTCGCCGGCGACCCGGAGGAGGCGGAGCTGGAGGCCTGGCTGGCGGAAACGGGCCACCTGGTGCTGACCACCATGCACGCCAGCGACGCCATCTCGCCGCTCTACGCCTACCTGGACGCCGGCGTGAAGCGCCTGCTGCTGGGCAACAACATGATCGGCGTGTGCCTGCAGATGCTGGCGCCGAAGCCCTGCCCCGCCTGCCTGGCGCCGGCGGCGGTAGAGTCGGAGCTGCGCGCGCGCATCGCGCGGGAGGCGGCGGGGGGCGGCTATACCGTGCCGGATGACGCGATCTTCCGCAATCCCGCCGGCTGCGACGCCTGCGGCGGGCAGGGGTATCGCGGGCGCACGGCGCTGCACGAGTTTCTCACCTTCACGCCCACCGTGCGCGCGGCCTTCCTGCGGAGCGACACGCCGGAGGAGTTTGAAGCCGCCGTCCGCCGCCTCGGACAGCCGTCCTTCTTCGCCGCGCAGGTGAAACGGGCGGTGGAAGGCAGCCTGGCGCTGGACACCGTGCTGAAATACCTGCCGATGGCGGGATGACGGCTCGCGACAACCCGGGCGGGCGATCCCGATGCCATCGGGACGACTCCGGGAAAAATGATGGTGTGTCGTGTTCGTAAAATAAATTTTCTCGTGCATACGACAGATGAGACTTCCCCCGGAGCCGAAAATGGGCGGGCGAGCGTCCCCGCGAGCCGACTCCGGGGGGAAGTCTCATCCGTCGTGCTCACGGGGACGCTCGCCCGCCCAAATTGCGGGGACGCCCCTGTGTCACCCGGTGTATGCGCGGCCGGGCGCGAGGGCCCCTCCCCGGCGGGTATATCCCGTGGGGAGGGGGATCATGGAACTCGCGGGCACAGTGGCATTCATCACCGGCGGGGCGTCGGGGATCGGGAAGGCGACGGCGGCGCTGCTGGCGGAGGCGGGGGCGCGGGTGGCGATTTTTGACCGCGCCGAGGAGCGTGCGGAGCGCACCGTGGAGCAGATTTCCGCCGCCGGCGGTGCGGCGCTGGCCATTGACGGCGACGTGGCGGTGCCGGACGACGTGGAGCGGGCGATACAGGCGACGCTGGCGCGCTGGGGGCGGCTGGATATCGTCTTCGCCAACGCCGGCATCAACGGCGTGTGGGCGCCGCTGGAGGAGATTGCGCCCGAGGAGTGGGACCGCACCCAGGCGGTGAACCTGAAAGGCACCTTCCTCACGGCGAAATACGCCCTGCCGGCGCTGAAAGTGCGCGGCGGCTCCCTGATCATCACCTCCTCGGTGAACGGCACGCGCATCTTCAGCAACACCGGCGCCACCGCCTACGCCTGCGCGAAGGCGGCGCAGGTGGCGTTCGGCAAGATGCTGGCGGTGGAGCTGGGCCGGGACAACATCCGCGTGAACGTCATCTGCCCGGGCGCCATCCACACGCACATCGGCGAGAGCACCATCACGCGCGACCTGGACGGCGCCGGCATTCCCGTCGTCTATCCCGCGGGGCCGACGCCGCTGCCCGCAGGCGCGGGCTGGCCGCGCGAGGTGGCGCAGCTGGTCCGTTTCCTCGCCTCCGACGCCAGCCGGCACATCACCGGCACGACGATCTTCATTGATGGGGGCGAATCGCTGGTGCAGGGGTGAGGGGGATACGCGGGTGGCAGCGCCGCGGTCCCAGTTGGCCCCTGTTCGGCAGGAGGCCCGCCCGTGCTCGCGTTCCGCCTCGCCGCCCGCCGGGACGGTCTCACGGCGGGGCAGGTGGCGGGGTTGCGGGGCGAGGCCGGCGTCGGTATAATCACCCTTCAGACGGGCGATGAGGGATGCGTAAGATGGCGTATGTGTGCCTGGATGGTTCCTACGGCGAAGGCGGCGGGCAAATTTTGCGCATGGCGGCGGCGCTGGCGGCGCTGACCGGGAC
Source organism: Armatimonadota bacterium (assembly GCA_029553475.1). GTDB lineage: Bacteria > Armatimonadota > Hebobacteria > CAIYQO01 > CAIYQO01 > JAKIYB01. Next base: position 66,675 of record JAKPKV010000082.1, on the reverse strand, counting down.
GCCGGCCGAGATCAGCAATATCCGCGCCGGGCGGTCAAAGCCGGGGCTGCAGCCGCAGCACCTGGCGGCGGTGTCGGCGGCGGCGCGGCTGTGTGACGCCGAGCTGCACGGCGCGGCGGTCGGCTCCCGTGTCCTGCGCTTCACTCCCCGGGCGGCGGTGGCGCCGGGCGAGTATACGATCGAGATCGGCACCGCCGGCGCGGCGCCGCTGGTGCTGCAGACGGTGCTGCTGCCGCTGGCCCTGGCCCCCGGGCGCGCCGGCCTCCCCGCCGGCACCGTCTCCACCGTCCGCATCACCGGCGGCACGCACGTGCCGCACGCGCCAACAGTGGAGTATCTGCAAGCGGTCTATCTGCCCGCGCTGGCGCGCATGGGGGTGTCGGCGGAGGTGACCATGCCGCGGGCGGGGTTTTACCCGCGCGGAGGGGGCGAGCTGCGGGCGGCGATCGCCCCGGCGGCGGGCCTGCGCCCCCTCACCTTCTCCACGCGCGGCGCGGCGCTGGAGATCGTCGCGACCATCCTCACCGCCGAGCTGCCCGACCACGTGGGCGCGCGCGGCGCGGCGGCGGCGGCGCGCGCGCTGGGCACGCTGGGCCTGCCGGGACAGGTGGCGCGGCGTGCGCTGCCGTCCAACGGCCCGGGCGCGGCGGTGGTGGTGACGGTGCGCGGCGCGGGCGGGCATGCCGGGTTCTCCGCGCTGGGCGAACGCGGCAAGCCGATGGAGCGCGTGGTGGAAGAAGCCTTCACCGATTTCCAGCGCTGGTGGCAGAGCGGCGCTGCCGGCGACGCGCACCTGGCCGACCAACTCGTCCTCCCCGCCGCGCTGGCGCCGGGCGAGAGCCGTTGGACCACGCCGACGGTGAGCGAGCACCTGCGCACCGTGCTCTGGGTGGCGGCGCAGTTTCTGCCGATCCGCTACGCCATCGAAGAGCGGGATGACGGGGTGGCGGAGGTGCGGATGGCGCGATAACCATCACGACCCGCTATACCGCACGTCGTGCCCGTGCTCATGCGCCTGCTCGATGCGCAGGAAGATGGTGCGCAGATCGGGGGGCATGTCGTCCAGCGCCCAGCGGCGCTCTTCCGGGAGGAGGCGCATCCAGACGCGGTGTCGTTGTTCGGCACTCTGGGCGCGCCACCAGTGGAGGAAGTCCTGGCGGCGGCCCTCCCCGCTCAGGTGACACGGCGTCGCGCTCCCCTGCAGCAGGCGGTCGCGCGGCCAGCGCGGCGGCGGGTCAAAAAGCAGGGCGATGGGCAGCGCGCCGCAGAGCAGGGCGAAGGGCAGCATGTCCGGCGCGCGGAACGTCATGAACAGGTCCACGTAGTAGATGGCCAGGTAGACGTGCAGCACGAGCAGCATGCCCCAGACCAGCGCCTGCTTGAATCGGAGCAGCAGCATCCACAGCGCCAGCGGGACGAGCAGATTCGTCGCGCCCGGCAGATGGATGATCAGCCCCCACCCGATTAAGAGCACCAGCCCCACGGTCGCACCCCAGGCGATGACGCAGGATGGCGTCCGCATAGCTCACCTCCACGCACCCGCGTCGCGGGTCCCACCGTTCGCGTGGCGGCGCCGGGCCAGGGGGCCACGGTTCCGGCGCTTCACCGCCTGCCGACTTCTGCCGTCTCTACCGTGATTATTCCATGATTCCGCCCGAAAATGCATGCCCCGAAACGGGCCGCCGCCGCGGGAGGGGGGAGGGGGCGTCATCCCGCGCCGCGATTGACATTTTCCCCCGTCTCCTTCATCATTGAAGGGCGACCCTTTAGTGAAATACCGGTAACTTTTCGGAGGTTTGTCGTGCCGCAGGAACATCTGAAAGATCAGCTCGCCCGGGGGACCTGGCTGACGTATCGCCCCGAGATCAAGATCATGGACTGCACCGTCCGCGACGGCGGGCTCATCAATGACCATCAGTTCGAGGATGGCTTCGTCAGCGCGGTGTATCGCGCGTGCGTGGCCGCCGGCATTGACGCGATGGAGTTCGGCTACAAGGCGGACAGGAAGATCGTCGCCCCCGGCAAATGCGGGGCGTGGAAGTTCTGCGACGAAGACGCGCTGCGCCGCATCGTGGGCGACAACCCCACCGACTTGAAGATCGCGGTGATGACGGACGCCGAGCGCACCGATTACCACGCCGACGTGCTGCCCAAAGGGCAGAGCGTCATTGATATCATCCGCGTGGCGACCTACATCCACCAGATTCCCACCGCGCTGGACATGATCAAGGACGCCGCCGACAAGGGCTACCGCGTGTGCGCCAACCTGATGGCCATCTCCGCCATCCAGGAGCGCGAGCTAGAGGAGGCGCTGGCGATCCTCGCCGAGATGCCGATCTGCGCGCTGTATATCGTGGACAGCTACGGCAGCTACTACTCCGAGCAGATTCGCGACATCACCCATATGTTCCTGAAGGCGGTGGAAGGCCGGGGCATCGAGGTGGGCATCCACGCGCACAACAACCAGATGCTGGCCTACGCGAACACGCTGGAGGCGCTCATCATCGGCGCCAACCGGCTGGACGCCACCATCAACGGCATGGGCCGCGGCGCCGGCAACTGCCCGCTGGAGCTGCTGCTCGGCTTCCTGAAAAACCCGAAATTCCAGCTTCGCCCGGTGTTGGAGTGCATCCGCGACCATTTTGTGCCGCTGGAGCAATCCGGCGCCATGGAGTGGGGCTACCGCATCCCCTACATGCTCACCGGGCAGATGAACATGCACCCGCGCACCGCCATCGCCATGCGCGAAGGCGCCCATCCGGACGATTACGTGGCGTTTTACGACCGGATGATTGAAGAGGAGTCGTAGGACATCGCCCCGTGCCCCTTTTTCCACGGCACCACGGCCCACAGCCCCCCGCCGGGGGGCCGTGGGCCGTCATCGTTGTGAGCGAAGGCCAGCACGGTCTGGAAGCCGGCCACGGCCGCGCCCGTCACCGCGGCGGCAGCGTCGCCATCGCCTCCGCGTAGCGCTGCTCCACGCCCGCTTTCAGCGCCGCCGGGTCATCGCCGAAAAGCGGGATGAGGTAGGCGGGCGTGCCGTTGATCGTCACGCGCTCCACCGCCCCCGTGTACTCGTCGTGATGCAGGCGGACGCTGGGCGGCTGGTCCAGCCCGAAGACGAGCAGGGCTTTCGCGCGGTTGGGGATGGGGTTGCCGTCGCGGTCCTGCTGCAGGTACGGCGCGTAGTCCACCTCCACCCGCCGCTCGCGGGCGCTGAGGATGAGGCGCTGCAGGGCGATGTCGCCGTCGGTGGCGACGACCATCCCGCCGGGGATGCCCGCCTCGATGGCGCAGTTGCCCGGCCACTGGCGCCAGAAGGAGAAGGCGCCGCTACGCGGCTCGGTGAGGACGTAGTGCTCCTGCTTGGCTTTGTAGCGCAGCCACGCCTGCGCCGCCACCGTCGTCGTCAGCGCGGCAGCCTGCACGGCGCGGCTGGCGGCGTAGCGCGCGGCGAAGGCCTCGGTGATCTTCGCCGCCGTGAGCGGCACCACCAGCGCCGGCGCCCCGTCGCACGTCATTTCCACCGGCGTGATCGCTTTGTCGTTCACCGTCACCTTGGGCGCCGTCGCGCAGCCGGTGAGGACGAGCGCGGCCGCCATGTCGTCGCCCACCTGGCCTTCCTTTGCCGCGTAGCGCACGTCCAGCGTGCTCGCGGCCGTGTTGGCGGTGCATTGCGCCAGCGCCAGCCGGCCGTCGGCGGTGATGGTCATGCCGCCGGGCACGGTGATTTCCAGGTACTGGGGATCGGGCAGCGGATTGCTGAAGAGATAGGTGCCGCTGATCGGCTCGGTGAGCAGGTAAGCCATCAGGCCGGGCTGATGCCGCAGCACGGCGCCGTTTTTCGCCAGCGTGCCGGCGGTGCCCTGGATGGAGAGCGTCGTCTCGCGCTCCACGCCGGGGGCGAGATACGGCCACTGGCCATTGACGCGCCGGTAGGGGAAGCACGCGATGCTCGGCACGTTCTTGCTCCAGGCGCCGTCATATTCCGGCCGGAAGCCCGCTTCGATGGTGTCTTTCCCGCTCTGGTAGACGGTGTGCAGCACGCCCGCCGCCTCATCCCACTTCAGGGTGAGTTTCGCCGACGCGACGTGCTTCTGAAAATTCTGGAAGCTGCCGTATTCCGCCTCGTCGCCCATCTCGATGACGAAGCCGCCGTAGGCGCGGTCGGTCTTCGTCCAGTCGGCGGTTTTCGGGTCGAACGGCTGGTTCGGATTGAAGTAGTAGTAGCTGTTCACGAGCAGCGTGGGCGCGGCTTTGCCGCCGCCCTGCAGGTCCACCGGCGCGCCGCCGTCGGTAATGAGGATCTCCTCGGAGCGCCCCAGGTTCGTCGCCGGGATGGGGATGAGCCCGAGATAGGTGACGCCGTCGTGGATGGTGATGCGGCTGCGCTGCTTCGCGCGGATCGGCAACGTCATCGGCACGGGCTTGCCGTCAACGTAGAGCTTCCACGTCGGCGTCGGCTGGTAGTTCGCCAGCGCGATGGTGGATTGGATGCTGGTGATCGTCTCCGGCATCGCTCGGTGGTAGTCGGCGAAGTGCAGGTTGGGCGTGGTGAAGACGAGCGCCTTGTTCTGGTGCTGCACCGCGCAGACCGGCCCGCCCTGGGTGCCCACGCTGCCGTTGGCGTTGGACTGTTTGGTGCCGTGGTAGAGGCTGTCGTAGAACTCGGTGGTGTTGAGGCCGAAACGCATGAGCAGCAGGCCCGTTTCCTGCAGGTTGTCGGCCGGCGCCTCCGCGCGCGCCCACTGCGCCATCACCGGGATGGTGGGGTTGCCGCAGCCGATGTCCAGCGTGGCCAGGCCGTAGTGGCGGCCGAGGTAGCTGCGCTTCCAGAAGGGGTACTCGCGCTGATTGCCGTACTGGCGGTCGGCGGCGGTCAGTTGGAAGGGCAGCGGCTTGTCGTCCACGATGTTGCCCATCCACCGCGGCATCCACGGGCCGACGAGCTGCTGGCGCGCCACCAGATCGGGCGGCAGGTCGTGGCCGGCGGCGGGCATGCCCAGCCGATCGGGATTGTAGACATCGTGCAGCGCGCCCTTCTTCGACACGGTGTGCATGATGGCGTTGACGCCCTCGTTGATGCCGAGCATCTCCGCCACGCCGGTGCGGCCGGAGACGGCGGTGAAGCGCCGGGTGGCCGGGTGATAGCAGGAGGCCAGCTCGTCCATCGTCTTCAGCAGCATGTTGCGGCCCATCATGCGGTCCAGCTCGGTGGGGCCGAGATCGGCGAAGGCTTTTTGCGCGTAGAGCGACAGGCCGAGGTAGTAGTGGTCAATGGACTCCTGGGTGGTGCCGTCGTACCAGGACCACAGGCGCAGCAGGATATGCTCCAGCGCGAAGCGGCCGTCGTCAATGGCGCAGGGGTCGTTGATGATCGCCCCACCGAGCAGCGCCGCCTGCGCCGCGTTGTTATTGAAGTTCATCGTGCTCATGAAGCGGGTGTAGGAGTCGCGGAAGAAGCTGTGGTTGCCGCGCCAGTCGCCGGTCTTCGCGTAATAGCTGTTCTCCGGCTTCGTCCAGATGCCCCACTGGTTGTGCTGCAGCTCGGTGTACGGGCGTCCGGGCATGAGCCAGGCGGCCCAGTAGTTGCGCAGGTGCTCGCGCAGCACCTCGGGCATGCCGTCCCGGTAGAGGAGATAGGTGTGCGTGGTCAGCGGCGTGTGGTGGCCGGTGAACATGCGGTAGGGCATCGCCAGCAGGCCATCCACCCAGGCGGCATAGGCGTCGGCGCTGGTGGGGAAGCCGCCGCCGGAGTCGCTCAGGCTGAAGAGGTCTTTGGTGCGCCGCCACTGCCACTCCGGCATGTCCTTCGGCTGCTTGAAGCGATAGCGCTCGATATACCCGCGCAGCTCCTGCGGGGTGGGCATCACCGCGGTGGGCGTGCCGCCGGGGGCCACGGCGGTGATGTCCGCCGCCGGCGGCAGCGCGCCGAGGTCGGCCTGGCCGGGGGCGAAGGTGACCACCAGCGTCGGTGCCTTGATGCGGATGCCGCGGTGTCCGGGCGCGCCGCCGTATTCGTAGCCGCCGTGGTTGAAGCGGGCGTCGTACGTTTCCCATTTTTTGACGAGGAAGCCACAGTCGCTGAGGGTGCGCAGCCGCGCGGCCAGCGTGTTGCCGAAGGCGGGATCGGCCAGCAGCGCGGTCACGTCCATGCGGCCTTCCGTCCGCTGGTAGGACACCTCGGTGGGGCCGAACCGGGCGGGGAAGCGGTCGGCCTGCTCATCCTGCGCGCCGAAACGGCCCCAGTAGCTGACGCCGTTCACGTGGGCGTTGAAGGTGGGGCCGAGCCGGGGATCGGCCCTCCACGGTTTGCGCAGCGCCCAGGCCACGGCGTGCCACTGCGGTTTCTCGCGCACCCACAGGTCGCCCAGAAAGGACATGCCGGCGGGCATCTGGTAGTCCAGCGGATACATCTCCGTATCCACGTAGGGGAGGACGATCTCCACCGTCTGCACGACTTTGCCCTGCCGCACCTGTTCGGCAATCCGCTCCGCCGCGCCGGGGAAGCGCACCAGCAGGCCGCGGTGCACGGCGTCGAAGACCGGCGCGCCGGGCTGGCCGGTGGACCAGTCCGCCACCAGCCCCTTGCCGAAGGCGCCGTGATCCTTCATGCGCGTGGCACCGTCCTCGGTGACGACGACCGGCGTATCCCAGTAGGCGCGGAAGCCGCTGATGCCGGCCATTTCGGCGCCGGTGATGACGAGCTGCTGCGCCCCCGCCGCGACGGCGAGGCCGAGCAGGAACCAAGAGACGATGCGCATGGGGAGCTCCTTCGGCGAGACGTTTTCCTTCCGATTCCCCGGCGCGCGGCAAAACTCCTGCCGGGAAAGCGGCGACCCCGCCGTACGCCGGCGCGGTTCAGAACGCGTCCGCGTTCATGAACGGGGAGCCCCACAGCGCCACCTGCATCGTCACCGATTTGCACCAGGCGCGATACATGCGCTCCACGTCATCGGCCGAGTGGCCGCGGTTGGAGAGGAACGGTTTGACGGTGGCGGTGATGGGATAGATGAGGGCGACGATGTAGTGATAGTTGATGAGCGGCGTCGAGTTGACGTGGTCCGTGGTATTCTTCTTCGTGCGGTAGTGGCGCTGGGCGATTTCGTACTGGTAATCCAGCCATGCCTGATCGTAGGGGCGATAACAGGTGTCGAGGATCCACATGCCGAAGCGGGCGCGCACGTGCCGCAGGTAGTCGCTGATCGGCTGCTCGTCCGGCGTGCTGAAGTAGTGGAGCAGAAACGGGTTCGCCTCGATGAAGCCGTACCAGACATCCAGGATGTCGTCGAGCTGGGTGGCCAACACGTCGCCGGCCATGCGCAGGGCGGCGACATCGTCATCGCTGAACATCACCGCCGCCTTCAGCTTCTCCAGCTCCTCCAGCGTGACGGGCGAAGACGGCAGCGCGGGCGAGCCATACGTATAGCCCGGGATCTCCTCGGGTTGTGGTTGACGGTGATACACGGGTCGCTCCTTTCGCGCGCGAGGCCCGGGCCCCGCGCGAAACGGCCGGCCTGCCACTGGGGATGACCGGACAGGCGCGTGCGCGCCGGGGCCGGCGCGGCGTCCCCCGGCCCTCCCCGGTGCCGGGAGGAGGGCCGGGGGGGGATGGTCACGCCTCACGCGTGCGGAATATTCGTCGGTTCGGAAATTTCCTCGAACACCTCGGCGATCTCATCCGTTTCGTCCAGCTCCAGCGCGATATCGGCGGTGGCAATGACGCCGACGACGCAGTTGTCCGCGTCCACCACCGGGATGCGGCGCACCTGGCCTTCCTCCATCTTCTCGATCACTTCATCCACCGAGGCCTCGGGGGTGACGCTCCAGAGTTTGCCGGTGGTCATGGCGTCCCCCACGGTGGACGCGTTGCAGTCCATGCCGCGCGCCACCACGCGGGCGACGATATCGCGGTCGGTGACGACGCCCACCAGATGGCCGCTCTCCTGGCTGTCCACCACCGGCAGGAAGCCGCAGTTGTACTCCACCATCTGGCGGGCGGCCATTTGCAGGCCCTCCGCGGGGGTGACGCAGACGGGGTTCTCCGTCATGATCTCACGCGCTTGCATGGCGCCTCCTTCCCGTGTCATCGCGGTGATGACTCGCGGATATTATGCGCGGCGGCGGGCGCGCGGCGGGCGCGGGTTTTCCGACAAGAACGGCCCGGCGCGGCGAAATCGCGCACGTGCGCCCGCGCCGATGCCGGTACGATATCCGCGATGGATGACGCGCCCCGGCGCTGGCGGCTGCTCTTCGGCCACTATCTCGGCGACATCATCCTCGGCGCCAACGACGGCATCATCACCACCTTCGCCGTGGTCGCCGGGGTGGCGGGGGCGCGGCTGCCGGGGAGCGTGGTCATCGTCCTCGGCATCGCCAACCTGCTGGCGGACGGCATCTCCATGGGCGCCAGCAACTACCTGGGGTCGCGCTCGGCGCAGGCGGTGCACAACGCCGACTGCCCGCTGCCGGCGCAGCGGGCGCGGGCGCTGGGCAGCGGCGTCGCCACGCTGCTGGCTTTCGTCGCCGCCGGCATCGTGCCCCTGCTCGCCTACCTGCTGCCCCTCGCCGAGGCGCTGCGCTTCCCCGCCACCATCGCGCTCACCGGCATCACCCTCTTCAGCGTGGGCGCCGCGCGCGCCCTCATCCTCCCCCGGCGCTGGTGGGCCGCCGGGGTGAGCATGTTCCTCGTCGGCGCGCTGGCGGCGGCGGTGGCCTATCTGACGGGCTGGGCGCTGCGGGCACTGGTGGGGACGACGGGGTGATGCGCCGCGCGACGTGTGCGGTTCCATGACGCTTTCCCCCTCTCCCGCTGGGAGAGGGGGAAGGGGGTGAGGGCCGCGTTGCGCTCCGGCAGCGCCTCCGCGCGGGTGGCCGAATATGCTATAATACCGTCATGGCACAGACCTACCCCGAATGGAAGCGGCTGGTGGACCTGCTGGAGATCGTGTCGTCACAGGGGTTTGACCGGCTGGAGGCCGACGAGATCATCGAGTTCGGCAAGCTGTACCGGCGGGCGGCGGCGGAGTTGTCTTTCCACCGCACGCACGAGGCCGACCCGCTGCGGGTGGCGTTCCTCAACGACCTGCTGGGCCGGTGCTACCCGTACGTCTACACCGCCCCGCGCACGCCGTGGCCCAGCGCCGCCCGCTTTTTCGCCGCCGATTTCCCGCGCGCGGTGCGCCGCCACTTCGGCTGGATCCTCCTCGCCACCATGCTCTCGCTCATCCCGGCGGCCATCGGCTACTGGCTCACCTGGACGGACCGCGCCATCGCCTACCAGGTGCTGCCCACGCGACTGCTCCACGGCATCGCCGAGCAGATAGACCGCCACCACGCGTCCGATGACTGGCTGAAGGCGCAGGATCGCCCGATGGCGGCCAGCTTCATCATGACGAACAATATCCAGGTCTCCATCTTCGGCTTCGCCGGGGGCATGACCGCCGGACTGGTCACGATCTACCTGCTCATCACCAATGGGCTGATGCTCGGCATTACCGCGGCGGGGGTGGCGGCGGACGGGCCGTCCACCGCCATGAGTTTTTGGGGGTTCGTCGCGCCGCACGGCATCCTGGAGCTGCCGGCCATCTTCATCGCCTGCGGGGCGGGCCTCTTGCTGGGCTACGCGCTCATCAATCCGGGCACGTTGCCGCGGCGCATCGCCCTGCGCCGCGCCGGCGCCGAAGCGCTGAAACTCATGCTCGGCGTCGCCGCCATGCTGGTGGTGGCCGGCCTGATTGAAGGCTTCTTCTCGCCCATGGTCATCAACGAGGCGATCAAATTCACCGTGGCGATGAGCCTCGGCATCCTCATGGTCAGCTACTTTCTCCTCGCCGGCCGCGGCCCCGCGACGGACGCCCGGACGGCCCAACACCCCTTCGGCGAGCTGATGACGCCGCTGCCGCCGGTGTGAAAAGTCAGCAGGCATCGCGATCACCCCGCCCCGACGGGGCGGCAGATGCGAGCTGTAGCGGGTCGTCACGCATCCCTTCGGGGCGTCCTCACCGCTTCTCCAGGCGCGCCACCCGCGCCGCGTCCGCCTCCGCTTCCCGCGCGAGGATTTCCTCCGAGATCCGCTCCCACTCGGCGTAGGCGGCGTCGCGGGCGGCGGCGGCGGCCTGGTGGTCGTCGGTGACGGCGCGCGCGCGCGCGCCGTCGGCGTAGAGGGCGGGGTCCGCCAGCAGCGCTTCCAGCTCCACCGTCGTCGCCTCCAGCCCGGCGATGCGCGCTTCCACCTCGCCCTGCCGGCGCTGCCAGTATTGCAGGGAGCGTTTCCCCGCCGCTGCCGGCGCCGGGGCGGCCTTCGGCGGGGGTTTGGGCGCGGGGGCGGGCGCCGGCTCTGCTGTCTGTCGCGCTTTTTTCGCCATGACGTCGGTATAGTTGCCCAGGTCATCGCGCAGCGCCCCGTCCGCCATCTCCAGCACGCGCGTGGCCACGCGGTCAATGAAATACCGGTCGTGGGAGACCATCAGCACGGTGCCGGGGTACTCCACCAGCGCCTCTTCCAGCGCCTCTTTGCCCTCGATGTCCAGGTGGTTCGTCGGCTCGTCCAGCAGCAGCAGATTGGCGCCGGAGAGGAACATCTTCGTCAACTGCACGCGGCTGCGCTCGCCGCCGGAGAGGGTGCCGATGGGCCGCTCCACGTCCTCGCCGAAGATGAGGAAGCGCGCCAGCGCCCCGCGCACCTCCGTCTGCCCGCGCTGCGGGCAGGCGCTCCACACCTCCTGCAGCACGGTGCGCGCCGGATCCAGGCCGCGCCCCTCCTGCTCGTAGTAGTAGGGCAGCACGTGCTGGCCGAGCAGCGCCGCGCCGCCGTCCGGCGGCAATGCGCCGGTGAGCAGGCGCAGCAGCGTCGTCTTCCCGCAGCCGTTCGGCCCCAGCAGCGCCGCCCGCTCGCCGCGCCAGAGGGTGAAGGAGAGGCCCTCGATGAGCGGCGTATCCGGCGCGAAGCGTTTCCGCAGCTCTCGCACGGTGAGCACCTCGCGGGCGCTCTTGCGCGCCGGCGTGAAGGCCATCTTCGTCTGCTCCGCCTCGCCCGGCAGGCGGAGCGTCTCCAGCTTCCACAGCCGCTTCTGTACGCTGCGCATGCGGGTGAACTGGCGGAAGCTGAAGAGCCGCTGCACCGTCTCCGCCAGCCGCGCCTTCTCCCGCGCGATGGACTCGGCGCGCTTCAGCATCACCGCGTCTTCCGCCGCCTTCTTCGCGTGGTAGGCGGTGTAGTTGCCGTCATACTGGCGCAGCTGCGCCCCCTCGATCTCCGCGATGTGGTCGGCCAGCCGGTCCAGCAGGTAGCGGTCGTGGGTGATGAGCAAGATGGCGCGGCGCGAGGCGCGCAGGTAGTCTTCCAGCCAGGTGAGGGCGGCCAGATCCAGGTGGTTCGTCGGCTCGTCCAGCAGCAGCAGGTCGGGCTGCGCGACGAGCAGCATCGCCAGCGCCAGCCGGCGCTTCTGGCCGCCGGAGAGGGTGCGCACCTCGGCGTCGTCGAAGGACGCGTCCAGCCCGACGCCGCGCAGCAGCCGCACCGCGTCGCCCCGCAGCGTGTCGCCGCCCAGCCGGTGGAACTCCTCCGCCAGCCGCGCGTGCTCGTGCAGCAGGCGATCATGCGCCCGCGCGTCATCGTGCGCCCCCGGCGCGGCCAGCGCCGCTTCCAGCGCGTGCATGCGCGCGCCGACCGCCGCGACGTCCTCCCGCGAGGCGAGCAGCGCCGCCAGCACCGTGCCGCCGTCCTCCACAGCGGTGTCCTGCGCCAGGTAGCCCACCGTCACCCCGCGCGGCACGATGACCTCGCCGCTGTCCGCGTGCTCCTCGCCGGTGACGATGCGCAAGAGCGTGGATTTTCCCGCGCCGTTCGGCCCGATGAGGCCGAAACACTGCCCCTCGCGCACCTGCAGCGAGACGTCAGCGAGGATCTCGTCCTCGCCGAAGGCTTTGCAGACGTTCTGGAGTTGCAGGTAGACAGCGGCCATGGTGAAAACCGCGATAGTATAGCGGATTTCCGCGCGCGTGTCTGCCGGGCCGCCCCCTTTACAGCGCGAGCGCCGGCCGCTACACTGCGGGCATGCGCTATGACGTGACCCTTGCCATTTCGCCGGCGATGGCGGTGTGGCCGGGCGATCCGCCGGTGACGGCGGAGCATCTCGACGTCGGCACCGTGCGGGTCTCCCGCTGGTGCCTGGGCAGCCACGCCGGCACCCACGTGGACGCCCCGCGCCACTTCTCCGCCGGGCCGGGCACGGTGGACGCCCTCGACCCCGACGCGCTCATCGGCCCCTGCCGCCTGCTGCACCTGCCCGATGTTCCGCGCGTGACGGCGGCGGCGCTGGCGGCGCACCCCCTCGCCGGCGTCTCCCGCCTGCTGCTGCGCACGCGCACCTCCGAGCACTGGCGCCGCGCGCCGCACGTCTTCCCCGAGGACTTCGTCGGCCTCGATCCCTCCGCCGCCCGCCTGCTGCGCGACCTCGGCGTGCAGCTCGTCGGCATAGACAGCCTCTCCATCGAGGCGCCGCCCATCACCGGCGAAGTCCACACGACGCTCCTCGGCGCCAACATCATCCTCCTCGAAGGCCTCGCCCTCGCCGCCGTGCCCCCCGGCGACTACACGCTGCTCTGCGCGCCATTGAAGCTGCAGGGCGCGGACGGGGCGCCGGCGCGGGTGTTTCTGGAGGGGTGAAAGCAGAAAGATTGTGACTGGAGCTATACCGGTTCTCTCTGCTCTTGCCTCCCGATATCAGGGGCGCTCGGCAGGTTTCTCGCCGGCATAGCCGAATTAACCGTGTGGTTACGAAAGGAGTGCCCCATGCTCCACGTCGGCATCGCCACTATCTGCTTTCACGATCAGCCGGTTGAGACCGCGCTCGCCTGGTGCGCGGCGGCGGAGGCGCGGGGGATTGAGCTGTGGGGGCGGGGGCATCTGCCGGCGGAGGCGCCCGACGGCGCGGTAGCGCGGGTGCGGGCGCTGGCGGAGGAGCGCGGGCTGGAGATGGCCTGTTACGGGTCGTATGCCCGCGCGGGGGCGGCGGAGTGGACGCCGGAACGTTTTGGGCGCGTCCTCGACATCGCCGCCGGGCTGGGGGCGCCGCGGGTGCGCGTGTGGGCGGGGACGACGGGCAGCGCGGCGGCGACGGCGGCCGATTGGCAGGCGGTGATTGAGGCGCTGCGGCGCTGGGGGGCGCTGGCGGCCGACCGCGGCATCACGCTGGTGGTGGAGCGCCACGGCAACACCCTCACCGACTACGGCGATACCGCCCGCCGCCTCATTGACCGCGTGAACCTGCCCGCGGTGCGGCTGAATTACCAGGTGCCCTACCCGCCGCCCGCCGGGGGCTACGCCGACCTCGCCGCCGACCTGCGCCGGCACCTGCCGGTGAGCGCGCACATCCACGTGCAAAATTACCGCGCGGAGGCGCTGACACGCGCCCCGCTGGCGGAGGGCATCATCCGCTACGACGACTGGCCCCCGCTGCTCGCGGAAGCGGCGTTCGACGGCTGGGCGATGCTCGAATTCCTCCCGGAAGGAAGCGACCTGCCGCCCGTGGAATTAGCGCAAGCGGAGATGGCGTCGCTGCGGGCGCTGTTGAACGTCAGGTAAAATTAGCGCCCCCCATCTGGAGGGCCGACATTGTACCTCCCGCCGCGGAGGGACGTGCGCCACGCATCACTATCGTCGGGAGTCATCATGCAAACCACACTCGCCACCAACCTGCGGCGGTTCTACCCGCGGTCCGTCCTTGATGGTCAGACCGAGCTGATCCTCGACCTCCCGCGCGGGGGGCGGGGGGCGTTTCAGGTCGCCTTCCGCACGGAGGACGCGCCGCTGACGGTGGCCGCGGCGGTGGAGAGCGCGCTGCCGGTGCAGGTGCGGCGGGTGGGGTACGTGCCGATGCCGCATGTGAATACCCAGACTCCGCCGGACGAGATCGAGGGGCTGGCGCACCTGCCGGGCTACGTGCCGGACCCGCTCTTTCCGGAGGCGGAGATCGTCGCCGGGCCGTTCGAGACGAACGCCTTCTGGCTCACCGTGCGCGTGCCGGCCGATGCCGCGCCCGGCGATTACCCGGTGGCGGTGACGCTGACCGCCGGCGAAGAGCAGGCGACGCTGACGGCGACCGCGCGCGTGCACGCCGCCGTGCTGCCCGCCCGGCAGGATTTCCCGGTGACGCACTGGTTCTATGCCGATGCGCTGTTGGAGTGGTACCGGCTGCGGCCGTTCGAGGAGGCGTTCTGGCCGATCCTGGATGCCTACTTCGCCGACGTGGCCGAGCACGGGCAGGATACCATCTACGTGCCGGTCTTCACCCCGCCGCTGGACGGCGTGAAGCGCCCCACCCAACTGCTGCACGTGACGCGGGAGGGGGAGACGTACCGCTTCGACTGGGCGCCGGTGCGCCGCTGGATCGCCGCCGCGCAGGCCGCCGGCTTGACGCGTTTCGAGTGGACGCACCTCTTCACCCAGTGGGGCGCGCGGCACGCCATCCGCGTCTACGAAGGGCATGACGGCCCGCTGCTGTGGGCGCCGGAGACGGACGCCACCTCGGACACCTACCGCAATTTTCTCGCCCAATTCCTGCCGCAGCTGCACGGCTTCCTCACCGAGGCGGGCCTGCTGGAGCGCAGCTTCTTCCACGTCTCCGACGAGCCGCACGGCGAGGAGCACCTGGCGAATTATCGCGCCGCCCGCGCGCTGCTGCACGCGCTGGCGCCGTGGATGCGCACCATGGACGCGCTGAGCGAGATCGCCTTCGCGCGGCAAGGGCTCACCGACGTGCCCATCCCCAGCATCAGCACCGCCATGGACTTCCTCGCCGAGGGCTTCCCCGCCTGGGCGTATTTCTGCTGCGGCCCGCGCGGGCGCTTCCTCAATCGCCTCTTCGACACCCCGCTGCCGAAAATCGCCATGTCCGGCTGGCTTTTCTACCGCACCGGCGCGCGCGGTTTCCTGCACTGGGGGTACAACTACTGGTTCAAATCGCAGACCCAGCAGCTCATTGACCCCTTCACCGTGGCCGACGGCCTCGCCTGGCCCGGCTGGTCGCACGGCGACACGTTTCTGGTCTACCCCGGCCCCGACGGCCCCCTGGACAGCCTGCGCTGGGAAGTCTTCGCCGACAGCCTGCAGGACTACACCCTGCTGCAGGCCGCCGGCATCGCCCCCGACGACCCGCTGCTCGCGGCGATCGCCGACTACCAGGACTTCCCGAAGGACGCCGGGTGGATCCTCGCGCGGCGGAGGCGGGTGCTGGAGCGGATGTAGTGTTGCACCGCAGAGCGCGCGGAGCGCGCAGAGGAGTGAGTTGTCTTTCAAATGGAAATGTCCGCTCTTCTCTGCGCACTCCGCGCGCTCTGCGGTGAAACCTACGTCATCAGCACCCCGCCCGGCGGGGCCATCAGCAACAGCCATTCCCTGCCCTCCCGGAAAGGGGTGCCGCCCTGTCATGGTACCACGGGAACGGGCCGCGCGATGGCGCGATGGGGGTATGGCGCGCCCGCGTCAGGCGGAAAACCATTACGCGCGCGCGGCGTCAAAGAGTGTAAGCGGACTTTCGCGTAGGCGTTCGGCCCTCGCCCCCGGCAGCGGGGGATGCCGCGAAAGCCCTGACAGTGCAGTCTCTCGTTGCAGGAGTTCGCCATGCTGTTCCGTATGATCCGTTTATTGGTCGTGAGCGCGCTGCTGGCCGGCGCGGCGCTGGTGTCCGCCCAGGGATACGCCGAGCACTACGCGCCGGTGCCCGAGGACGGCGTGATCACCCTCACTGATTACGGCTTCCGCGAGTGGGGGCCGGAGCTGGTGCGCTACACGCTGGACACCGCGCGCTTCAAGCCGGGGAAGTTGGTGCTGCTGAACGACGCCGGGCAGGCGGTGCCCTTCCAGCTCCAGAAAACGCCGAAGGGGACGGTGCTGGTGTTCGTGGCGGCGGTGGCGAAGGGCGGCACGTCCGTCTACCGGCTGGCCGACTCGCCGAAAGACCGCAGCGGGGAAGGGAGCACGCTGAGCTACCGCGAGACGCGCACCGGCGCCGAGGTGGGCAACGAGTACTTCACGCTGATGCTGCCGCTGGCGGGCGCCGTGAGCTACAAGCCGCCGCGCGATGCCGCGCAGGTGACGCCGCCCATCCTGAAGTGGCGGCAGGCCGGGTTCGGCTGGGTGGGCAACGCCCGCTTCGCCACCGCGCGCCAGGTGACCGGGCGCCAGGCAAGCTGGGTGGCGAAGGGCCCGGCGTGCATCACCTACCGCGTGCGCTACACCTTCGCGCCGAAGGGCGAATACGTCTGGCAGGTCCGGGTGACGCCCGGCGTGCCGCAGGCGCTCATCACCGAGGAATTCGACTTCGGCGAAGTGACGGATGGCAAGGATTTCCTGCTGCTGGGGTTGGGCGAGAGCTGGCAGCCGGAGCAGATCGGCACCACCGTCAACGAGCGCACCGAGGTGCAACCGCTGGCGCCCTACCTGGAAAAAAAGCTCGCCGAAGGCAATACGGTCGTCGGCAACGTGAGCAGCAACATGCCGCCCCTGCCCCCCGCGCCCGCCGAGGGATTCACCCTGCTGGAAAAGATCACCGCCACCGGCGTCTGGGGACCGAAGGCGGGGGTGGACCTGCGCGCGAAAGACCCCGCCGCCGGGCGGGAGAGCATCATCTCGGCGATGCCCGCCTTCCACGGCTCCTGGCGGCGGGCGCTGGCGCTGACGCTCTGGCACGACCCGCAGCACGGCGTGCAGCTCGCGCTGCCCATCAGCATGCGGCCCATCCGCTGGTATCTGGAACTCTCCGACGACGAGTCGCCCTTCTCCTCGCACGAGCACGACCCGGAGCTGCCCGCCACCTTCGGCCGCCGGGTGTGGGCGCTGGGGTTTGATCTCCCGCACGTCGCGCCGCAGCTCTGGCCGGCACTCACCCAGGGGGAAATGACCGACCCCTTCGTGAAGACCCGCGCCATCCTCGGCTACATCGGGCTGGACCGCTACAAAGAGTGGATTCTTGACTGGCCGGAGACGGCGAAGCCGGGCGACTACCCCCGCGCCTTCGCCACCCCCGCCCTCGCGGAGCGCCTGAAAAAGACGCTGGAGCAGCACCCGGACAAGGAGCTGCTGCGGGAGCTCTACCTCATCAACGGCAAGCCGGAGTCGGCGGTGAACAGCGCGAAGCGATTCATCAGCCTGGCGAAAGATCCGTATGTGAATGACTGGCAGGCCTGCGGCCTCACCGCCTACATCGCCGCCTATTGGTTCCATTGCGCCATCTACGCGGATGACGCGCTGGCCTGTCCGGACGAGGAAATGACGCCCGAGCTGCGGAAAGAGGTGCGCCGCTACCTGGCGCTGTATTCGTATCTCTTCTCCGAGCCGGACCGCAACCCGCGCGGCGCGGGCATGCACCTGGGCAATCCGAACATGCCCATCGGCCGCACGCAGGCGCTGGCGGAATTCGCGCCCATCCTGCCCGATCACCCACAATACGGCTACTGGATGCGCCAGCTCAAGGACTATACCGCCTTCAAGCTGGCGGCGCTCACCGAGCCGGGCGGGGCGTGGTTCGAGCCGCCCACCTATCAGATGTACGGCCCCACCCGCGCGCTGGCCCTCGCGCAGTTCACGCTGAAGAACGCCGGCTACGCCGACCTGGCGACGCGCGGCTGGCACGCGAAAGCGCTGGAGTATAACGCCAATCTCACGATGCCGGACGTGCGCTTCAACGGCTGGCGCATCCTGCCCGGCATGGGCAACAGCGGCAACACGCTGGAGGCGGTGTGGGGACACGCGGTGGGCGTGATGGACGGCGCCGACCCCGATACGGCCGGCTATTTCCAATACCTGCACCGGCTGGCCAGCGGCAACCGGAAAGTCAGCGGCGGCGGCGAGGGCACCGGCTACACCACGCTGCTGCTGCCCGACGTGCCGGAGAAGCCGCGCCCGCTGGGCACCACCTTCATCACCGGCTACGGCGTGGCCTTCCGCGCGCACTACGGCACGCCGGAGGAGACGGCGCTGCTCTTCCGCTGCGGCTACAACAAGAGCCACTGGGACATGGACGACCTGAACACCATCCTCTACGGCAAAGGCGCGCCGCTCTCGCCGGGCACGGGGTACCAGTACTACTACGGCCCGGCGATGAAAGATAATGCCATCACCCACAACCGGGTGAAGGTGGGCGCGCTGAACGCCCCGGAGCCCTTTGGCCGCTGCGAGAACGTCATCCAGGACTACGGTTTTGGCCCTCACGCCGACTATGCCGTGGGCCGCGAGTATTATCCGCCGGAATACTTCGCCGACGGTAAGGGCGAGATGGAGTGGCGCCGGCATATCCTCTTCCTGAAGAGCGCGAACCCGGCGGGCGCCAACTACTTCGTGCTGCGCGACACCTTCCCCGGCGGCCAGGACCGCGCCACCTGGTGGCACTGGCTGAATCTGGACGGCCCGGAGAATATCCAGCAGCAGGGCAACACGCTGGAGATGAAGACGAAGTACGGCGCCGGCACCTGGTTCTGGTTCACCCGCGCCCATCCCGGCAAAGTCGTGACGACCTTTGAGTACGAGATGGCGCCGAACTACCATCACCGCGCCTTCTGGAAGGAAATGGGCGTGCCCGGGCAGGAGGACAAAGAGCGGAAGACGATCTATCAGCTTGCCGGCCAGCCGGGTGAGGACTTTTTCTACGTGGTCTATCCGCGCAAAGACGGCGAGGCGGTGCCGCAGGTGACGCCGCTCGCCGACGGCGTGCTGAAGATCGTCACCGCGGAGGCGACCGACTACGTCTTTGCCGGCGACACCCCGCTGAACTATGACAAAGACGGCGTGCGCTTCACCGGCACGGCCGGCGCCGTGCGCGTCTTCCCCGACCGCGTCGTCTTCTGCATGACCAGCGGCAGCGGACAGATCGGCTACCAGGGCATGGTTTTCGAAGGGCACGGGCCCTTTGAACGCGCGGTGAAGACCGCCGACCTGAAGCCGGGCACGACGCAGATCGAGGGCGGCTACGCGAAGGAGATCATCGCCCGCGAGATCGCCCCCGGCATCACCGTCACCGGCGAGGCGCCCTTCGAGGCGAGGCTGGATGGCGAGACCATCCGCATCAACACCCAGGGCCGCGCCCGCGTCTTCACCGTCACCCGCCCGCCGTTCATCTGGCAGCCGCAGCTGTTCCTCGACGGCCAGGAGTGGATGGCCTACTGGAGCGACGAAGCCTCCTCCAACTGGGGCAAGATGAAAAACACCGCCCTGATGGCCGTCGCCACCCGCGACGGCGCGCATGAGCTGGTCATCCGCAATCGCGCGTATAACGCGGTCTGGGACCGCCAGTTCGCGCCGATGCTGACGGGGAAGTAACCATGCAGGGATATTCCCCCGCAACGGCAAACTACTAGCCGCGTGAATTACCCGCGCGCTAAACGCATCGCCGATCTGCTCATCGCCGGCATGGCGGTGATCGCGCTCGCGCCGCTGCTGCTGGCGGTGGCGGTGGCGCTGCGCATCACCCAGGGGCGGCCGGTGTTTTTTCGCCAGCCGCGCGTGGGGCGGGACGGCGCCCCCTTCCTGCTGCTGAAGTTTCGCACGATGATGGACGGCGCGCCCGCCCCGCCGGACGCGCGGCCCGTGCGCAAGGATCACGCCGACCCGCGCATCACGCCGCTGGGCCGCCTGCTGCGGCGCGCCGCGCTGGACGAGCTGCCGCAGCTCTGGAACGTGCTGCGCGGCGAGATGTCGCTCGTCGGCCCGCGCCCGCTGCCGGTGGCGGACCTGGCCCACCCGGCCTGGCTGGCGATCGCCGATGCCGCCGAGCGCGCCCGCCGCGCGGACTGGGCCCGGGCCCGCCAGACCGTCCCCCCCGGCCTCACCGGCCTCTGGCAGATCAGCCCGGAGCCGGAAACGGATTTCGAAAACTGGCTCGTCCGCGACCGTGACTACCTCCGCCGCCGCTCTCTCGCCCTCGACCTGTATATTTTGCTGGTCACGCCGGTTGCCATCCTTCGCGGACGGCGAAAGTCGGGTGGGTGAGCCATCCCCCCGGCATCGCGTGCAACTTTCCGCCGGCCCGCCGCGTATTCCCCGCTGAACGCGCCCCCCGCCGTTTCCCCGGCATGGGTGACGGGTACACCAACGCTGCCCTGTCCGGGCGCGCGACGGCGATTGCCAAACCGGCAACCCCGTGGTAGACTGAGAGTTACCCGCCTTGAGGAGGCACGCCGCGAATGGGTTCGCGACTGCTTATCTGCTGGCTTATCGGCCTTTGCTGTATACTTGGCGCCACGGCCGATACCCTGGTGGTGGCCGGGCGCGCGCAGACGCTGGCCGCGCCGCTCATCACCGAGGGTACCGAGGTCCTGGCGCCAGTGGCGCCGTCCCTGCGCCTGCTGGGCGCGCACGTCGCCGTCAACGGCAACACCGTCACCATCCAGGCGCCCACCGCCGCCGGCGGGCGGCGCGACGTGCGACTCACCCTCGGCGCCCGCGAGGCGACGAACGATGGGCGGCGCTTCACCCTGCCCGTCGCCCCGCGCGCGGTGGACGACGAGCTGTACCTGCCGGCGCGCGCGCTGGCGCCCATCCTCAACGCCGAGGCGCGCTACGACGCCGAGACCCGCACCCTCACCCTCTCCCCGCTCGTCACCGTGGCCTACGAAACGCGCGAGGGCGGCGTGGCCGTGCTGGTGCGCTGCGCCGCGCCGTTGCAGTATACCAGCGGGCAGTTGCAGGATCCCGACCGCTGCTACCTGGATTTCAAGCACACCGGCCTGGGGATGGCGGAACAGCAAATGGCGGTGGACACCGACCCGGTGCGGCGGCTGCGGCTGTCGCGCGACGGCGGCGCGGACGGCGCCGTGCGGCTGGTGGTGGACCTGACCGGTCCGGCGACGATGCAGACCGCCGTCAGCGACGGCGGCCGGCTGGCCACCGTGACGCTGGCGCCGAGAGCGCCGGAGCCGGAGCCGGAGCCGGCGGCGCCCGGCCTGCCCGGCGCGCCCGCCGCCCCGGTGAAGCTGCTCGGCCTCGCCCTCGCCCCGCAGGGGACGCAGCAGGTCGAGCTCACCGTGGAGACGGACGGCGCGCCGCTGGTGGAATGCGCGTATGACAGCGGCGCGCGCCTGCTCACCCTCACCTTCCCGAACGGGCTGAACACGCTGCCCGCCGCGGCGCTGGCGGTGAAGGCGAATGCCATCGTCGCGAAGATGGAAGCGACCGGCAGCGCGGAGACGCCGGGCGCGAAACTGCTCGTCTCGCTGAAAGCCGACTCCGGCTACCTCATTGACCGCGACGCGACGCGCGTGCGCCTGCTCATCGGCGCCTTCAGCATCGCCGACATGACCATCGTGCTCGACGCCGGCCACGGCGGCCACGACACCGGCGCCATCAGCCCCAACGGCACCCGCGAAAAAGACATCAACCTCGACGTGGTGCTGCGGGCGGAGAAGCTGCTGAAAGCCGCCGGCGCGACGGTGATCCTCACCCGCCGCGACGACACCTTCATTCAACTGCAGCAGCGGCCGGTGCCGGGCAACCGCAACGGCGCCGACCTCTTCATCTCCGTGCACTGCAACTCGACGCCGAAGCGCAACTCCGCCACCGGCACCGAGACCTACTACAAGACGCCGCGCAGCGCGCAATTCGCCGCCATCATCCACGCCGAGATGCTGAAGGCGCTGAAGCTGAAGAATAACGGCGTGCGCGTGGCGAATTTCCTGGTCATCCGCGAGAGCACCATGCCGTCCGTGCTGCTGGAGCTCGGCTACCTGAACCACTCCCGCGATGAAGCGCTGCTCCTGACCCCCGAATTCCGCCAGCAGGCCGCGCAGGGCATCGTCGAGGGGATTCGCCGCTACGCGGCCACCAAGAGCTGGAAACTCCGCCGCGGCGAGCGCTTCGATGACGACGTGGTCGTCGCCGCAGCCGCGAATTAACGCGCCGCCAGCCGCCCGCTGCACCCCCACAGGTGCCCCTGCTCCGCGACCACCCGCACGAGCTCGCCGCGCCGCGGCCCCTGCTCGGCGGTGAAGACCATCGCCTTGTCGTTGCGGGCGCGTCCGGCGTAGCGGGCGGGGTCGCGCTCGCTCGGACCTTCGACCAGCACGTCGAAGGTCTGCCCGGCGGCGGCGGCGGTGATCGCCGTGCTGATGGCATTCTGCAGCTCCACCAGCCGCTGCATGCGCGCCACCCTGACCGCCGGCGGCACCTGATCAGGCCGCGTCGCCGCCGGCGTGCCCGGGCGCGGGCTGTAGACGAACATGAACTGCTGGTCGAAGCGCAGCCGCGCATACGTCTCCAGGCAGGTCTCGAAGATGGCGTCCGTCTCGCCGGGGAAGCCGACGATGACGTCGCTGGTGACGCTGACGCCGGGGATGCGCGCGCGGATGCGGCCGAGCAGCTCCGCGTAGCGCGCCACCGTGTAGCCGCGCTTCATCGCCGTCAGCAGGCTGTCCTCGCCCGCCTGAATGGGCATGTGAAAGTGCTCCATCACCTTCGGCATCGCCGCCACCGCGTCAATGATGCGGTCGGTCACCTCCAGCGGGTGATTGGTGGTGAAGCGGATGCGCGCCAATCCCTCGATCTCCTGCAGTTGCGCGAAGAGGGTGACGATATCGAAGGCTTTCCCGCGGTCGCGGCCATAGGCGAGCACGCTCTGCCCGAGCAGCGTCACCTCGCGCACGCCCGCGTCCACCAGCCGGCGCACCTCGTCAGCCACCGCGTCCGGCGCGCGGCTGCTGAACGCGCCGCGCACGGCGGGCACGATGCAGTAGGCGCAGCGGTAGTTGCACCCCTCGATGATGTTCACGAAGGCCTTGATCTCGCCGGCGCGGGTGTAGCGGCTGAAGTCCTGCGCGTCTTCCGGTTCCGGCTCGCCGTCCACGCCCGTCTCCACCAGCGGCTCGTCGCTCTCCGCCAGCTCGGCGAGGATCTCCGGCAGCCGCGCCAGCCGCCGCGGGCCGATGACGAGATCCACGAAGGGGGCGTGGCGCAGGATCGTCCGGCCTTCTTTCTCCGCCATGCAGCCGCACACGCCCAGCTTCATCCCCGGCCGCGCCTCCTTGAAGCGGCGCAGCTCGCCCAGCCGGCTGTAGACTTTGTGCTCCGGTTTCTCGCGCACGCAGCACGTCTCCAGCAGCACTAGGTCGGCGTCCGCCGGGTCCGGCACTTCCGTGTAGCCCAGCGACTCCAGCCGCCGCGCCGCCGCCGCCGCGTCGGCCACGTTCATCTGGCAGCCCCATATTTCGATGTGATAGGTTTTTCCCGCCGTCATACGGGGTGTACTGTAGCGGAATTCGCGGCCAGTTGACAAGGGCGCGCGTCACGCCCGGCGCGTGAAGTCGAGCACCTGCCGGCGGGCGCCCTGCGCCAACTCCACCACGCCGCTGTCCCAGGCGGAGCGCAGATAGGGTCGGGTGGTGCCAGGCCAAGCAGAGCTTGATGGCGGCGCGCGTCACGGGTCGGTCCCAGCGGGCCCGGTGCCGGGCGCGGCGCCGTCCGATTCGCTACTCCGCGGCCGTCGGCGGCGGGGGGGTCGCCCGCGCTTGGGCGGCGGGCGGATCAGGCGGGGCGGGCCGCTCAGTGATCAGCAGCACGTTGGAGAGCATGCGGCCGGGCGCGATGATGACGCTGCTGCCGTAGGCGAGGCCGGTGGAGGTGCCGCCGTCCAGCGTCATGGCCTCTGTGCAGCCCAGCCCTTTCATCACCGACGCCATTTGCGCGATGGTGACGGCCTGCGCGGTGGCGACCAGCAGCAGGCGGCGGCGCGCGGTGAGGCCCACCGCCGTGCGCGCGGTGGGGCGGAAGAGGCCGGGATCGCGAAAGCCCTGCGCATGCGGGTTCGCCGCATATGCCCCCTGCCGCAGCAGGCGGATGCCGCCGCGCAGCACCTGCTCATACCCCGGCCAGGAATATTTCCAGCCTTTGGGGATGTCTACCAATTCCACCGTATTGTCGGGACGGACCGCCAGCGCCGTGCCCACCTGCCCACGATAGCGGAGCGTGCCGTCAATGACGAGATCGCCAATCGGCAGCCAGTTGTTCAGCGAGAAGTAGCTGCCGCTGATTTGCGCCAGCGGCTGGTGGTCGGCCAGAAAACGGAGGAAGCTCTGCCCGCGTCCCGGCCTGTCGTACGCGACCGCCGGCTTCACCAGCAGCGCGGGATTGCGCAGGTCGGCGGTGACGACGTGCGCCCGCACCCCCGCCGCCGTGAGGATCTGATAGGACACGCTGGACGCGGGACTGCCGGCCCGCGCCCCCGCGCACAGCCCGAGGACCAGCGCCATCCCGATCATGATTGTCCATCCGTGCCGCATCGTGTCGTGCTACCCCGGCTGTGAGTGCGGGGAGAGGCCGGCCCGGCGTCTTCCCCCTACAGGGATATTACCGCGGCACGCGCGCCTAAACCTTTCGGCTAGGCGAAGCGCAGAATGCCGAACTTCCAGGGGATGTGGAAGTCGTTCACGCCCGGCGGCGACCAGGCGTAGAGGTCGAGGACATTCTGCTCCACCGAATCAATGCGGTAGAGGTTGATGCGCCACTCATCGCCCGGCTCGGGGACGAGATGGTCCGCGCCGATGAGCGATTCGAAAGGGATGGCGTATTCCGCCGACCAGCCCGTCGCCCCCGGCTGGCCCAGCTCGCCGTCAATATGCGTGACGGTGAGCATCCCCTCGCAGGTGAACTCGTTGAAGGCGGTGAACTTGCGCCACCCCGCCTCGATGGGCCGCCCGTTGAGGACGAAGGAATCGAAGACGGTGTTGCGCGGGCTCACGTTGAGCTCGTAATACTGCCGGACACGGCCGGACGGGCAGATGAACGCTTCCACGCACTCCTGCGCGTAGATGGGATCGTCGCGCTCGGTATAGGTGCCCCAGACGAACGCGTCCTCGCAGACGAAACCGATATAGAGATAGCGCGCGTTGTAGAGCATCCGCACGGTGGTGCGGTACGGCTTCGGGCCGCCGGTGACGGGATCCACCAGCACCGCGGGCGCGGCCTCGGCCCACAGCGGGTCATCTACCTTGCCGGACAGCGCCAGGTCGCGCGCAAGACGGGGACAGGTATAAATGGGCAGCGTCATTCTCACTCCTCACGCCGATGGGATACGCACGGCGCCGATGGGATACGCACGGCAGCGGATATCTACTCTCGTTTTCGCCGCCAATGCCCGTTTTCGCCGCCCAAGCCCGCGTTCCTTCCGGACAAGGCCGGCGCCGGGAGATCCCCCGGATTCCCCTCCCTCATCTCCCGGCGGGCGAGACGCCGGCGCGCCGCACACGCCGCGGGAGTGCGCGGGAGCCGACGCTTGCTTGTTTCCTCAGACACACTATGGTATAGTCTGCGTGGTATACTGCCGGATGTGTATCCAGACATAAGCCTATGCCGATCATTTGCGTCATCCATGGTCCGAATCTGAACCTGCTGGGCACGCGCGAGCCGGAGATTTACGGCTCGGCGACGCTGGAGGATCTCAACGCCCGCCTGGCGCAGCTCGCGCGCGAGCTGCGCGTCGAGGTGCGGGCGCGGCAGTCCAACAGCGAAGGGGAGATCGTCTCGCTCATTCAGGACGCGGCATCGTGGGCCGATGGCCTGCTCATCAACGCCGGCGCCTACACGCACACCAGCATCGCCATTCCGGACGCCGTGCAGGGCGTGCGCCTGCCGGCGGTTGAAGTGCACGTGAGCAACATTTACGCGCGCGAGGCCTTCCGGCATCACAGCTACCTCAGCCGCGTCTGCGTCGGACAAATCTGCGGTTTTGGCCCGAACAGCTACCTGCTGGCGCTGCGGGCGCTGGTAGACTTTCTCGCGCACACGTATCCCGAATAAGGATTGCGCCATGTGTTCCCGCCTGCACGACTTGCGCACCCGCCTGGCGAGCGCGTCGCTCGATGCCCTGCTGGTGACGGGGCGCGAGGATATCTACTACCTCTCCGGCTTCACCGGCTCGGCCGGCGCGCTGCTGGTCACCGCCGACGCGCGGCTGCTGGTCAGCGACTTCCGCTACACCGGCCAGGCGGCGCTGGAGGCGCCGGACTGGCCGTTTCGGCAGGCGGACGGCCCGCTGTTTCCCGCGCTGCGCGCGCGGCTGGCGGAGGCCGGCGTCGCGACGGTGGGCTACGACGCCACCCAGGTGACGCTGGCGCAGTATGCCCAGCTCGGCGGCGACGACCCGGCGCTGCCGTTCCGCCTCTGCCCGGAACCGGGTCTCCTGACCGCGATGCGGCTGGTGAAGTCGCCGGCGGAGCTGGCGCGCATGCGTGCCGCCGCGGCGCTCACCGACGCCGCCTGCGCCGACCTGATCAGCCGCGTGCGCGCCGGCGTCACCGAGCGCGAACTGGCGCTGGGCGCCGAGTGGTTCATGCGCACCCACGGCGCCACGCGCGTCGCCTTTGACCTCATCGTGGCGGCCGGCCCGCGCAGCGCGCTGCCGCACGCCCAGCCGACCGACCGCCCGCTGCAGGCGGGTGATTTGCTGGTGATCGACCTGGGCGCGGAGCTGGACCACTACTGCGCAGACCTGACGCGCACCGTCGCCGTGGCGGCAGCGCTCCCCCGCGCGCGCGCGTTGTATCGCCTGTGCCGCCAGGCCCAGCAGGCGGGCGTGGAGGGCATCCGCGCCGGCATGACCGGCCATGACGCCGACCGTCTGTGCCGCGCGGTGATCGAGGATGCCGGTTTCGGCGACTATTTCGGCCACGGCACCGGCCACGGCGTCGGGCTGGCGGTGCACGAAGAGCCGCGCCTGCGGCCGGGGGTGGACACCGTGCTGCCGGCCGGCGCCGCCGTCACGCTGGAGCCGGGCATTTACCTGCCGGAGTTCGGCGGCGTGCGCATCGAGGATCTGGTGGTGCTCACCGCGGAGGGCTGCGACGTGCTCACCGCCGCCCCGAAGCCGGAGGAATTACCGGTGTGCGGGTAACGCCATGGGTGAGATCTGGGACAACGAGAATGGCGGGTTCGCGGTACAATACTTAAACGGTCTCGAACGGGAGCGTCGTCAGCGCGCGGCGGCGAGATCACGACGGGCGAGGCGGATGTTCGCGGGGGTCTGAAGACCGCCAGCAGCCGCAGGCGGCCGCAGGTCACCCCTCTCCCACCGCCCGGCGCGACCCGGGCCAGCGCGCGGGCGGCGAGCCCGTCGCAGTCCGTGGCGTTCCATACCGACAGCCCCGCACGGTGCAGATTCGAGAAAGGGTATTCATGGCACAACGCATCCTGATCATTGACGACGAACCCGACATTCGCTCCCTGCTGGCGGTCATGCTGACCACGGAGGGGTACCATGTTGACGAAGTGAACGGCGGCAAAGACGGGATCGAGCGGTTGAGCCGCGAGTCCTACGATCTCATCATCCTCGACATCATGATGCCGGAGATGGACGGGTGGGAAGTGTGCCGCCAGATCAAGTGCCATCCCCGGGCCGGCGATACCCCGGTGCTCATCCTCACCGTGCGCGCGCAGCCGCTGGACCGCGTGATCGGTCTGGAAGTGGTGCAGGCCGATGAATACGTGACGAAGCCCTTCACCCGTCAGCATCTCCTCGCCGTCGTGAATCGCCTCCTCGGCGCGCCGGTTCCGGAGGCCTGACATGATGGCGCGCCGGAAGAGGCGGGCGGGGCAGGGCCCCCCGCGCGGCCGTGCGGGCCGGCATCCTGGTCCCGATGTCGCGACGGCGCCCCTTCCTCCGGCAGGAGGTTTTCCCCGCGCGGGCGAAGAGGGTAGGACATTTCGCGCAAGGGACATTCTCATGCCTGTTCGCATGCTCGCGCTCCTGCTCGGCTGCCTGCTTGGCGCGGCGGCGCGGGGGGGAGACCCCCCGGTGCCGTTCACGCGCGAGGTGTCGCGCACGCCCTGGGGCACGTTCATCGTGTATCACCGCGCGCCCGCGGCCGCGGATGACCTGGAAATGCCGCTGTTTCCCGGCGCGCTCACTGACGAGAGCTTCGTCTACCGCGTGCGCGACCGCAAGCGGCGCGACGTGCTGCGCATGGCGCGCGTCACCTTCATCACCGTGAGCGCGCCGGAGGCGGTGGCGGCGGTGTACGCCCGCGCGCTGGGCGACGGCGCCGCCCGCGAGACGAACGCGGAGACCGGCGAAGTGACGCTGACCAGCGGCACCGCCGACAACCTGCGGCTGGCCGTCATCACCCCGCGGGAGCAGACCTGCCATGTGCGCCTGGAGCGCATCCAGCAGTTCACCATTCCGCCGCGCGCGCTGACCGCCGCGGAGCTGCGCGTGGTGCGCGTCTACGCCGAGGTGATGGCCACCTACCGGGACGCCCGCCGCGTCGCCTTCACCGTGGAGCAGCGCACCGAATTGTCGGACGCGATGGCCGACGGGCTGCGCGCGCCCCCGCCGATCTTGACCTGGCAGGTGGACTTCACCCGCCCGGCGACGCTGACGCTCAGCGCGGCGGTGGGCGAGACCCGGGGGCTGGGCATCGTCACGACGGACGGCGCGCTGGTCGTCTCGCGCCAGGGCCGCGACGACGAGACGCGCCCCATTGACGGCGCCCTCACGCTGGAGACGGTGCCGGAGCTGCGCGCCGACCCGCTGGCGCGCATCCTCTTCGGCGAAACGCTGCCGGATGGCGCCGACTACCTGGCGCTCTCCGCGGTGCAGGACATCCCCCCGCATCAGCAGGTGCGGATGACGCTCACCTTTCCCGAAGAGGCGATGGTGCTGACGCTGGACATTGATCGCCGGCGCAACACCGTGCTGCGCAGCGAAGTACTGCTCACCGGCGAGGACCATCGCTGGGTGCGCACCATCCGCACCTATACCAACTGCCTGCTGGAGCCTGCCACGCCCGCCCCGGCGCCCGCCGGCGCCGTCACGCACCGGTCACCGACGGAGACACCCGCGGCGACCGGCCCATGACCCTTCCCGCGAGCTGGCAGCACTACCGCCGGAACTTTTCGCTGTGGACGGTGGAGACCGCCGCCTGGGTCTTCGCCACCGCCTTCATTGACAGCACCACCGTGCTGCCGGTGCTGGTGCTGGCGCTCTCCGATTCCCCCTTCCTCGCCAGCCTCATCATCAGCATCCGCTACGGCGGGCAGACGCTGCCGCAACTGCTCGCCGCCGCGCTCGTGTCCGGCCGGCCCACGCGCAAGGCCTTTTACGTGCGCGTGGCGATACCGGGCCGGCTGCTGCTGCTCTGGCCGGCGGCGCTGCTCCTCTTCGGCGCGCCCTCCCCCTCCCTCACGGTGACGGCCATCTTGCTCGCCTACCTCGCCTTCTGGGTGAGCGAGGGCCTCTCCATCGTGCCGTGGACGGACATGCTGGGCAAAACCGTGCCGCCCACCCGCCGCGGCCGCCTCTTCGCGCTCATGCACATCATCGGCGGGGTGCTGGGCATCGCCGCCGGCTTTTTGGTGCGCGGCCTGCTGGAGCATCCCGGCTTCGCCTTCCCCCGCGCGTATGGGGTCATCTTCCTGCTGGCGATCGGCGGCCTGGCCATCTCCACCCTCGCGCTGGCGCTGCTGCGCGAGCCGCCCAGCCCGCCCACCGAGGAGCGCTACTCGGCGTGGGCGCTGGTGAAGGATATCCCCAACCTGCTGCGCGGGTCGGCGCCCTTCCGCCTGCTGGTGCTGGTGCAGGCGCTCTTCGGCTTCGCGGTGATGCCGGCGCCGCTCTACATCCTCTACGCCTCCGGGCTGCTGCGCGCCGCGCCGGCCGCCGGCGCGGCGCCGGGGGTGGGCATCTTCCTCGCCATCCAGACGGGGGGGATGATCGTCGGCAACGCGCTGCTCGGCCACCTGGCCGACCGGCGCGGCAACCGCCTGCTCTTGCGCGCGCTGGCGCTGCTGCACGCGCTGGTGCCGCTGTGCGCCGTGCTCGCCGGGCTCATCGCGGGGGAGGCGGCGCCGGCGTGGCGCGTCTACCTGCTCTTCGCGCCCACCTTCTTCGGCTACGGCGCGCTGCTGGGCAGCACCTGGATGGGGGTGACGAATTACCTGCTGGAGATCGCCCCCGAGCACGACCGGCCCGCGTATATCGCCGTCACCAACGCCCTGAACCTGCCCGCCATCGTGCTGCCCATGGTCGGCGGGCTGGCGCTCACCGCCGTGGGCTACACCCCCATCTTCCTCCTCGCCGCCGCCGTGCTGCTGGGCGCGTTCTTCCTCACGCGCGCGCTGCCGGAGCCGCGGGCGGGGGGACGCGCCGGCGAAGAGGAGACCGCCCCCGCGTGAACTTTCCACCCGCTGCCGTGTCTAAGCGAACCATGTGGAGTGTCGGAGGGGCGTGGCGAATCGGGGCGATCCCGCGCGGGCTGCTGGTGCTGGCCGTGCTGCTGCTGGCGGCGGCGGGGCGCGCGGCGGAGCCGCCGGGGCTGTTCAGCGACGAGCTGGATACCGACGCGTATGACTGCCGGATCACCCTGGCGCCGGCGTCGCGGCTGTCCGCCGCCGCGACGGTAACGCTGCTGCTGGACTGGCGCGGAACCAATGATTGCACCCGCCTGACGTTCACCCGCGCGCAATGCCGCATCGAGACCATCGCCGGCGGGCGGCGCGTGCTCGCCGGCACGGCAAAGCTGGCGGTGCGGCCGGGCGCGCCGCTGGCGCTGACCGTGCATCGCCGCGGGACGCTGCTCGGGCTGCGCGCGGGCGAGACGCTGCTCTTTCACGGGGCCGTGCCCCGCGCCGTGGGCGCGCTGGCGGGCATCTCCGCCGACCGCGGCTGGACGGTGACGGCGGCGTCCGTGCAGCGCCTGGAGCCGGTGAGCTTCGCCGATAATTTCATGCGCGGCAAGGAAGAATCGGGCGGGTGGATCACGCGGAGCGGCGACTGGCGCCTGGCGTCGGTGTGGGACGACGATCCGCGCGGCGCCGCGCAGCGCTTCGCCAACGCCATCTTCGCGCAGAACCCCTTCGCCTGGACGGGGCGCGCGCAGCCGGGCGCCAACCAATACGCCCTCTGCACCACCGGCGACGCCGCCTGGGAAGATTACACCGTCTCCGCCGCCGTGTGTCCGCGGGACGCCGCGTCCGTGGGGCTGGCGGTGAACCTGGCGACGCCGGCGCGCGGCCTGCTGGTGCGCTGGAGCTCCGCCGCCGACCGCGGCGCGCGCGGCAACGCGCTGGGCCTCTACGCGCTGGCCGACGGCAAACTCTCGCTGCTGAAGAGCGTGCCCGGCGGCTGCGTGCCCGGGCAATGGGCGCGCCTGTCGGTGGTGTCCAGCCTGGGCGAGGTGCGCGTGCTGGTGGATGGGCAGGAGCGCCTCGCGCTGCGCACCGTGACGCCCTGGCGGGGCGGCGTCGGCCTGTTTGTGGCGGGGGACGGCGCGGCCACCTTCGACGACGTCACCGTCTACGGCCGGGCGCTGAATACCGATCTGCTCTACGAAGAGCAGCAGGTGAGCGTGAGCCAGCGCATGAAGCATGACCGCGCCGCCGCCGAATGGGCGCCGCGCGGCGACTGGACGGCGGCCGGCAACGGCGATGTCTTCCATCGCCAGGAGTTCTTCGGTGACCACCGGCTGGCGCTGGTGGTCACCCCGACGGCGGGCGCCGGGCGGCTCTGGCTGGCGCTGAATACCGATGGCGCGCGCACCACCAGCGGCTACCGCGCGGTGATCGAGCCGAACGAGACCGGCAATGCGCGCTACGCCATCTACCACAACGAGACAGCGCTCGCGGCGACCACCGGGCTGACCATGCCGCCCGACGACCGGTATGCCGTGCGCTTCTGGCGCGAGCGCGGGATGCTGCGGCTGGAGATTGACGGGCAGACCATCGTGCAGGCGAACATAGACGCGCCGGCGGCCGGCCTGCGCCCCGCCTATCACGCCGAGGGCTGCTATCGCCGCGTCGAAGACCCGATCGTGCTGGGGCGCAACGTGCTCGATTACACCTTCGCCGACGCGCCGGTGGACTGGGTCGCCGACGGCGCCTGGGCGCCGAGCATCCGCTGGGCCTGCGCGCCGCAGTGGTCCTTCTTCGGCGGCTGGAGCCGCGGCGACGCCGTGCTCTGGCACAAGCAGCGCTTCACCGGCGACCAGACCTTCCAGGCGTACCTCGCGCCGAAGATGGAATACCCGCGCGAGACGCACATTTATCTGGAGCAGCACTACCGCGACCTGAACATCACCCTCTGCGGCGACGGCGTGGACCCCCGCGTCGGCTACACCGCCGTCTGCGGCGCGCCCGACGCCGCCGGCCGCCCCACCCGCCGCGCGGTACTGCTGCGCAACGGCGTGGAGGTGGGCGGGCGCGACAACGTCTTCACCGGCTGGCCCTATACGAACGCCGGCCACCAGGCCTGGTATGAGGTGGAGCTGCGCAAGCGCGGCGCGACCGTGGAGGTGTGGGTCGAAGGGGCGCCGATCATCCGGTACACGGACCCGGAGCCGCTGGCGGGCGGCGTGCCCGCGGTGTGGACGACGAACAACGGCATCATGCTGGCGCGGGCGCGGCTGCTGTTCGCCAATCCGCCGGCGCCGCGGGCAACGCCACAGGTGATGCTCGATGATCCGTGGTATCCGGAGTGGTTCGATATCGGGACGACGTATACCCTCGACTTCCCGAACCGGTGCGCCACCAGCGGCGCCCCGGTGACGCTGCGGGTGGAGACGCGCCAGGCGCCGACGGGCGCGACCGCGCCGGTGGCGCGGGACGGGCGCCTGACCTTCGCCCCGACGGCGCCGGGGGAGCACTGGTATCAGGTCAACGCGGTCGCCGGCGACCATCGCTCGCCGAGCTTCCACCTCTTCGCCCCCGTCTTCACCCCGGAGGTGGGCCGCGACGACCGCCACGCGCTGCTGCTGTATCGGTTCGATGAAGGGAGCGGGACGGTGGTGCATGACCGCGCCGCCGCCACGCCCACCGCCGACCTGACCATCCCCGCCAACGGCAACGCCACCTGGCTGCCGGGGCGCGGATTGTCCTATCATGGGGGGCCGGCGCTGCGCGCCGCCGCGGGCGAGAAGCTGTCGGCCATCGCCTTCGACCGGAAATGCACGCTGGAGCTGTGGCTGTCCACGGAATCGCTCTATCCGCCGCCCATGCAGGTGTGGACGGGGAATATCCTGAGCTGGGAAGGCGCCGCCAACCTGCCGAACTTCGCGCTGGCGCACCATTCCTACACGCTCTTCCACGCGCCGCGCGGCCACCGGCTGGCGATGGAGGACGCGCGGAATTTCGTCATCGGCCCGCATTTCCGCACGAATCTGCACCACTGGGTGCTCACCTGGGACGGCACCACCACCCGCTGCTACCGCGACGGGCAGCTCATCGCGCCGCGCGCCGCCGCCTGGAACGAGGCCGACTGGGATCTCACCGCCCCGCTGCTCCTCGGCAACACCGCCACCGGCGCGCACGGCTACCTGGGCACTTTCTACCTGGTGGCCATCCACGACCGGCCGCTGCCGCCGGAGCAGGTGGAGCGCCACTACCGGGCGGGGCCGGCGGCGCGGGGGCGATAACAGTTGCGGGTGGCGCGGCAACGCGCGAACCTGTGGTGGGGAGGTGGGGATCCTGCGGGATAATACCCACCGCCGCATGCTCACCCATGCGGCGGCCTCGGAAACTTGAAACCCCTTACGCCACGACCATCATGCTGCGCAGCGACTTGCCGATTTTGCGTTTCGCGCGCTGCAGGGCGTTGTCAATGGATTTCACCCGGCGGTTCAGCTCCACGGCGATCTCCTGGTAGGACTTGCCTTCCAGATGGCTGCGCAGCACGGCGCTCTCCAGGCTGGAGAGCTCGCGCTTGATGCGTTTGCGCAGATCGTCGGAGAATTGCTGGGTGATGACCACTTCTTCGGGGTCGCTGGTGGCGGTTTCCGCCAGCGTATCCATCAGCGTGCGGTCGGAGTCGGCGTCGAAGAGGCTGGCGTGCAGGCTGACGTAGGAGTTCAGCGGGATGTGTTTTTGCCGCGTGGCGGCTTTGATGGCGGTGAAGATCTGCCGGCTGATGCACAGCTCGGCGAAGGCGCGGAACGGGAGCATGCGATCTCCGCGGAAATCGCGGATCGCCTTGAAAAGCCCGATCATCCCTTCCTGCACAATGTCTTCATGGTCCGCGCCGACGAGGAAGTAGGAGCGGGCCTTGCCTTCGACGATGCCGCGATATTTGCACAGGAGGTGTTCAGTGGCCTGCTGGCACCCCTCCTTGGCGTACACGACGACCTCTTCATCTCCCATCCCGTGGAAGTTCATGAAGTGTCCGCGAGCCGGCAGCTGCATAGAATCGCCCTCCAATTCTACCCAAGATTCCCGTGTGAACCGCGTGACTGGTCAGGGATGGCCCGGGAGCCCGCTCTGACAAAGGGGAATACCGTCCTCTTTACGACACTCGGGGAAGCTGCACGCATGTGATCCCTCACTTCGAATCACGGGGAAATTATAGAGAGTGCGGCAGGCAAGCGTCAAGGCTTTTTTGTCCTTCCGTCGTTTTTTCCTGGAAATTTCCTTCTCCAGCCCTGACAATTTTTTTCGTCACCACGATTTTGGTCCCCTGTGCGTCCATAGCTACCGTACCCGGAAGCGCCGACGCCGACGCCGGGCGATGAGCTTGGGGGGCGAGGGAGTGCGTAGATCGCGTGTTTACCCCCTCACCCCACACGCGTCATCCGCGCGTCAGCGCTCGTCTCGTACTCGTGCTCGTGCTCGTACTCGAAATCCTCTGGCGGGCGAGACGCCGTCACCATTGTTCCGATCACAGCGCCGGGCGCCGAACTATTGCGAGTACGAGTACGAAGGATACGCGAACCCTATCGTGACGCATATGCCCCCGCACCCCTTCACCCCTTCACCCCCTCACCTCTTCACCTCTTCACCCCCGTCACCCCCTCATCCCCCCATCGGGCGTTTCCCGGTATAATATCCGGGGAGCGTCTGTTACCGTGATTTACCTGGATTACGCGGCCACCACGCCGCTGGACCCGCGGGCGGAGGCGGCGATGGCGCCCTTCGCGCGGGCGGCGTTCGGCAATCCGTCCAGCCTGCACGCCGCCGGGCGGGCGGCGCGGGCGGCGCTGGACGGCGCCCGCGACACCGTCGCCGACTGGCTGGGCTGTTCAATCAGTGACGTCATCTTCACCTCGGGCGGCACGGAGAGCGACAACCTGGCGCTGAAGGGCGCCGCGCGGGCGCTGCGGAGCCGGGGCACGCACGTGATCACCACCGCCGTCGAGCACCATGCCGTGCTGGAGAGCTGCGCGGCGCTGACGCGGGACGGCTTTCAGGTGACGTACCTGTCCCCCGACCGCGACGGCCTGATCTCCCCCGACCAGGTGGCGGCGGCCCTCACCCCGGAGACGATCCTCGTCTCGGTGATGATGGCCAACAACGAAATCGGCACCATTCAGCCCATCGCGGAGATCGGGCGGCTGTGCCGCGCGCGCCGCGTCGTCTTCCACACCGACGCCGTGCAGGCCGCCGGCGAGCTGCCGGTGCGCGTGCGCGAGCTCTCGGTAGACCTGCTCACCGTCTCCGCGCACAAGCTGTATGGCCCGAAGGGCGTCGGCGCGCTGTACGCGCGCGGCGGCACGCGCCTGCAGCCGCTGCTGGACGGCGGCGGGCAGGAGCACGAGCGCCGGGCGGGCACGGAGAACGTGGCCGGCATCGTCGGCTTCGCCGAAGCGCTGCGCGGCATGCCCGACGCGGACGAGATCGCCCGCCTGCGCGCGCGGCGCGATCGCCTGCTGGACGGCCTGCTGGCCATCCCCGACAGCCGGCTGCACGGGTCGCGCTCACAGCGGCTGGCGAACAACGCCAACGTCGCCTTCGCCGGGGTGGCCGGCGAGACGCTGGTGCTGGCGCTGGACCTGGAGGGCATCGCCGCCGGCACCGGCGCGGCCTGCGCGGCGGGCGCGGTGGAGCCGTCGCACGTGATCCAGGCGCTGGGCTATGACCGCGTGCGCGCGCGCGAGGCGGTGCGCTTTTCGCTGGGCCGCGGCACGACGGCCGAGGAGATTGACCGCACCGTGGAGATCGTCCGCCGGCTGGTCAGCCACCTGCGCCGCCACGGGGGCGCGGAACGCCCCACCGACAGCGACGGCTGCGCCGCGTAACGCCGCTCTGTGCAAGCGTCGCGGTTCGCGGTGTCTATAAGAGAGGTGACTGTCCCTATTTTTGCTATTTTTGCCGCGCTACGGCACGGCGAGGATCACCGGCCAGTCCGCCTCCTCTACGGCGAGCGCCTGCCACGGGGTGACCGGCATGCCGTAGCGCAGCACGCGCACCTCCACCGCGCCGTCCGCCAGCGGGTAGAACCACCAGCCGTCCGCCTTCACCCCGGGCACGCCGCCGAGGGTGCGGTCCGCGCCCGGCAGGCGCACCTCCACGGTCAGGCCGGCCAGCGTCTCCGCGTCCAGCCGGCAGAGGAGGCCCTGTTCGCGCGCCAGCGGGATGGACACGCCTTCCAGTCCGTTTAGCGGCACGCCCACCGCCAGCAAGCCGGCCGCCGAGCGATAGCCCGGTCCGATGGCGGTGAGGGTCGTGCCGCCGATGGCGGTGGTGAACGCGAAGGCGCCGTCCGCCCCGGTGCGTACCGCGACGCTGGCGCGCCCCACGGAGACGATCCCGTCGTGATACCCTTCGTCAGCGGTGGCGATGACGGTGATGGGCGCCGCTGGCGCGCGGCGGGTCACCGGATCCAGCAGCGCGCCGCGCACCTGGGCCAGCGGACGCAGGAGCAGCGTCGTCTGCGCGCACCGGCGCGGTGCGCCATCATCCGCCGGCTCGGTGAGACGCCGCCAGGCGGAGGCGAGCTGCGGATGCGTCGCCACCGCGAAGATACGCACGTCGGCGGGCACGTCGGGACAGTCAAACGTGCCGTCCGCCTTCGTCACCACCGGCGGACGGGTCTCGATGCTATCCAGCGGGGCGGTCAGCCGCACCGCTGCCCCCGCCACCGGCAGGCCGGTGACGGCATGCAGCACTGTGCCGCGCAGCGCCATTGCCGGCTGCGCGACGATGCGGTTCTCCCCCACGCGGTCGCCGGGGCGCAGCGGACCGGGATGGAAGGTCAGGCGCGCTTCGCCCGCCAGCACCCCGTCAGCGCCGGCCGCCCGCGCGGAGACGGAGATGGGGATCGCCTCGCCGCCATCGCGCCGATATCCCTCCGGCCGCGCGATGACCACGCCGGGGAGGGTGAACGCGCCGTCCGGGCCGCTCGCCGCCGTCAACGCCGGGGTGCTGAGGCGCGCCGCCGGGGCGTTGACCGGACACGTCTGAAAGCCGAGCGACGCGTTGGGGCCGAGCACGTGCACCGTCACCGCGGCGCCGGCGACCGGCGTGCCCGCCGCGGTCTGCACCGTGCCCGGCAAGCGATACGCGGGGAAGAGGCGGAGCGTATCGGGACGACCGGGAGGCGCGTCCCCGGCGGGGGAGAGCTCCGCCAGCGTCAGCGCGCAGCCCGGCACGGCGATGAGCAGGTAGCCGGCGCGGAATCCGGCGAGCGGCGGCGTCTCCTCCGCCATCTCGACGGCGATGGCGCCGCGCGCGTCGGCGATCACCCGCCGTTCCTCTTTCAGCGCGCCGGCGGCGGTGAGCGTGCGGACGATCACGACCGCCCCGGCGGCGGGCGCGCCGTCGGGTTTCCGCATGACGCGCGTGATGGTCAGCGCCTGCGCCAGGCCCGCCGTCAGCACCAGCGCGGCGAGGAGCGCCGGAATTCGGGACATGCTGTCTTCCTCCTCTGCGCGCGGGCCGCCGCCGCGCCGTGAGTCCTGCCCTGTGCCGCACCAACTATCGCTCAGATGGCGCGCACTCTGCAATCCCGGGTCCCACACCATCCCGTTCGTCGTGCGCATGATGGCTCGCGGGGACGCTCGCCCGCCCAGGGTGCGGGCCGCGCTTTACAGGTGTTCCCTTCGGCGATTACAATCTGCGCGAAGATGCCGGCGACATTCCTGTTCATCACACCGGACGCGTGGCGAGATGACACGCTGACCATCGGCGGGGCGCGCGCGCATCACCTGGCGCGGGTGCGGCGGGTGGCGGCGGGCGAGCTCCTGCGCGCGGCGCTGCCGGACGGCCGCGTGCTGCGCGCCGCGGTGACGGGGGTGACGGCGACGGCGGTCGTCGCGCATGTGCTCGCCGTCGAGCCGCCCGCCGGGGTGTCGCCCTGCCGTATCACCCTGTGCCAGGCGGTGTTGAAGGGCGAGAAGATGGAGCTGGTGGTGCAGAAGGCCAGCGAGCTGGGGGCACACACGCTGGCGCCCGTGTTCGCCGCGCGCAGCGTGCCGCGCTGGACGGCGGCACAGGCCCGCGAGCGCGCCGCGCGCTGGGCGCGCATCGCCGAGTCCGCCGCCGAGCAGTGCGAGCGCAGCCTGCCGCTGCGGGTGCTGCCCCCCGCGCCGCTGCCCGATCCGCCCCCTGATGGGCCGAGCCTGCTGCTGCACGAGCGCGCGGGGCGCGCGCTGCCGGAGATCGCCGCCGCCTACCCGCGCCTCGACGCCGTGACGCTGTATCTCGGGCCGGAAGGCGGCTGGACGGACGCGGAAGCCGCGCGGCTGCGCGACGCCGGCGCGCAGCCCGTGCACCTGGGCGGCCGCGTGCTGCGCGCGGAGACGGCGAGCATCGCGGCGGTGACGCTGGCGCAGTACCTGTGGGGCGACCTGGCGCGCCCGCAGGTGTGAGGCGCCCGCCGACGGGGAAAGATAGCGCGGAGCAGGTCGGAGCGGCAGGGCACAGTGCCGTACAGGCAGGGATGCCGCCATTTCCGGTGAAATACTACCGTGGTATGCCCATGACACCTTCAACGCGTGAGTCCGCGCCTGGCGCCGCCATCCCGGTGATGCCGGCGCCGCTGTCCCGGCTCGGCCGCACGCTCGTGCTGCTGGCGATCGCGGTGACGCCCCTGTTGGTACTGCCGCCGCGCGTGGGATTCATCAACGCCCTCGACACCCCGCGCCGGCTGCTGCTGCTCGCGATCGCCGGCGCGCTGGCGGCTCTCCTGGTGTTGGCCTGGGGGCGGCGCGGGCGTCTCGTCTGGCGGTGGCACCCCCTCGACCTGCCGGTGGGTCTGTTCACGCTGGCTGTGCTCATCTCCGCCGTCGCCGGCGCCTATCCCGCCATCTCGCTCTGGGGGCCGCTGTGGAACCATGATGGCCTGCTGTATTTGGTGACCATGGTGCTGCTCTACGTGGGCGCGAAGCATTTCTTGCCCACCGTTGCCGATGTGGAGCGGGCCGCGGCCGCCGCCGTGCTGGCCGGCGGGCTGGTGGCGGTGATCGGCCTGGCGGATTTCCTGGCGGTGGCGCTGCACCTGCCGGGCTACCCCGGCTTGAGCCCCGCCTTCTCCGGCCTCCGGCTGGTCGCCACCCTCGGCAATCCGATGTTCACCGGCACGTATCTCGCCATGCTCATCCCGCTGGGGATGGGCGCGGGCCTGGCGGCAACCTCCCCGCAGCGCCGGGCGGCGCTGCTCGGCGCGGTGCTGGTGATGCTGCCGGCGCTGCTGCTCACCCAGGCGCGCGCGGCGTGGGTGGGGCTGGCGGTGACGATCCCCATCTTCCTGTGGATGGTGGGCAAGGTGCCCGGCCGGCACCGCGCGCTCACCCGCGCAGCGTGGGCGGCGCTGCTCGCCGGCGGCATCCTGGTGGTCGCCATCGCGCTGGTGATG
Source organism: Armatimonadota bacterium (assembly GCA_029553475.1). Lineage (GTDB taxonomy): Bacteria > Armatimonadota > Hebobacteria > CAIYQO01 > CAIYQO01 > JAKIYB01. Next base: position 27,139 of record JAKPKV010000082.1, on the reverse strand, counting down.
CCGGCCGTACGCCAGCGCGTGGCATCCATGGTGAACATGGAAGACGCGACCGTAGGCACCCGCCTCGTCTATATGACCGGGGCGGCGCGCGCGTTCGGGGAACGCCCGGTACAGGGCTGGGGCATCGGCGCTATCCGCGCCGTCTTTCCGCAGTTCCGTCCCGCCAGCACCGCGCGCGAGCAGGGGATGGCGCTGGACCGCGGCTACAGCACCGCCCAGCCGCACAACCTGCCGCTGCAACTGCTGGCGGAGACCGGCCTGCTCGGCTTTGCCGCGTTCGGTTGGCTCATCGTGTCGGCCTTCATCGCCGGCGGGCGCCTGTTCACCGGCGCGCCACGCCCGGCCTCTCTCGCCCTCGGCCTGCTCGGTTTGCTCACCGCCTACCTCGCGACGAACCTCTTCACCTTCGACAACGCCGTCACCCTGAGCGGCTGCTGGCTGGCGCTGGGGCTGCTGGCGGCGCTCTCCGCCGCGGACCGGCCGCTGGCGGCGCCACTCAGCCGTGCGTCCGCACGCGGCGTGACGCTGGCCGGGGTGGTGATCCTGCTCGGCACGCTGCTGCACGTGGGCACCGAGCTCACCGCGTCGGCGCTGACGCTGTCGGCGACGCGCCACCTGGCGCGCGCCGGCGCGCTGCTCGGCCGCGACCCGCAAGGCGCCTTCGCCGCCCTCGACGCCGCCGAACGCGCGCTGCGCCGCTCGCTGCCCTTCACCGCGCGGCCGGGCTGGCGGGGCATGGAGGCGGGGGACGTGAAGACCTACCAGATCTGGACGAAGGTGCTGCGCACCCGCCTCGACTGGCTGAAACCTGACCCCACCCCCGAGAGTTTCGCCGCCTTCCTCTCCCGCAACACGGCGGAATACGACCGCACCGCGACGCGCTTTGCCGCGGTGACGGCGCGCGGGCTGCGCCTGCTCGACCGCGACCCGTTCATCCTGCGCGACCTGGCACAGCAGCACCTGCAGGACGCGAAGATCGCCGTGGGGCTGGCGGACGAAACACGGCTGCTGGCGGCGACCACCCGCGCCCACGCGGCCATCGAGACGCTGCATCGCTTCGAGCCGTTCAGCGCCGAGGTGTATCTGCTGGAGGCGGACCTGGCGGGGATTCAGGGGATGAAGGCGCACGACAACACGGCGGCGGCGTTGAGCGCCTACGCCGAGGCCGAAGTCTACGCCGACCGCGCCACCACCATTGACCCCACCTTCCCCGAGGCCTTCGCCGTGCTGGCGGCCTACCAGAACGAGCAGGTGGCGCGCGGCAGCGCGGACACCCCCAACCTGGTGCTGGCGATCTGCCGCAATTACGCGCGGGCGGAGCAACTGGGGCTGGCACTAAGCCAGGAAGACCTGCTCGTGTATGCCACCAACCTCTTCCTCGCCGGGCAGGTGAGCGACGCGATCCGGACCGGGGCGCGGCTGGAGCCGGAGCGGCGGGCGGCGCTGAAAGACCAGGTGCGCCGCATCTTCCGCGTCTACCAACGCCCCGCCGCTGAAGTGGAACGCACGCTCACGCTGCTGGATGCCGGGGAGCCGGCACCGGCGACGCCCCCCGCGCCCGCCCGCCCGCTGGTGGAGCGGCGCTGACGCGCACGATGCCCCCCGGCTCGCTGGCCTTGCCGCCTCCGCGGAAGCTCAGCGGCTTCCGCGGAGGAGCACCCCATCATCGGCGTCTTCCTCCTCGGATTCCGGCGGGCGGGCGGCGGTGATTTCCAGGCGGCTGACGCGGCGGCCGTCCATTTCCAGCACTTTCAGGGTGACGCCGTCGCGGGCGGTGACGTCGCCGACGGCGGGGATGCGGCCGAAGGCCCAGAAAGCGTAGCCGCCCACGGTGTCGCAGGCTTCCTCACAGGGGATCTCGCGGCCGGCGGCTTCTTCCAGGTCGCTCATCGGCAGGCGGCCGTCCACCTGCCAGACGCGCTCGCCCGCCGGGATGATCCACGCGGCCTCCGCCGGCTCGAATTCGTCGGGCAGCTCGCCCACCAGCTCTTCCAGCAGGTCATACAGCGTCACCAGCCCCAGCGTGCCGCCGTATTCGTCCACCAGCACGGCCACGTGCTGGCGGCGGCGCTGCATCTGTTTCAGCAGCAGGTCCACGCGGATCGTCTCCGGCACCAGCAGCATGTCGCGCATGATGCTCCGCAGGTCGCCTTCCGGGTTGTCGTGCGCCAACGCGTAGAGATCTTTCGTGTGCACGAAGCCGATGACGGTATCAATATCGCCCTGGATGACCGGATAGCGCGAGTGCTCGCCTTCGCCGGCGATGCGCAGGTTCTCCTCCAGCGTATCGTCGATATCGAGCGCGATGATTTCCGTGCGGTGGGTCATCACCTGGCGCGCCAGCCGATGGCCGAATGCGAAGACGTTGTCGAGCAGCTCCGCCTGCGTCTCGCGCAGCGTGCCGCCGTTTTCCGAGCCGCTGGCGGTGATGATCATGCGCAGCTCCTCTTCGGAGTGCGCCAGCTCGTGCTCGCTGGCGGGCTGGAGGCCAAAAAGGCATAGCGTGGCGTTCGCCACCCAGGTGAGGGCGATGATGAAGGGGCGGAAGAGCCAGTAAAAGGCGGTGATGGGCCGCGCCACCCACAGCGTGACCGCCTCCGCCTGTTGGATCGCCAGCGATTTCGGCGCCAGCTCGCCGTAGACGATGTGCGCGAAGGTGATGAGCAGGAAGGCAATCGCGAACGAAATGAGCTGGATCGTTCCCGGGTCGAGCTGCTGGCCGAGCAGCGTCAGCAGCGGCTCCACCAGCCGGTGCGACACCACGGGCTCGCCCACCCAGCCCAGCGCCAAGCTGGCCATGGTGATGCCGAGCTGGGTGGCGGAAAGGTAGGCGTCGAGCTGGCGGATGGCGCGCAGCGCGACTTTCGCGGTGGCGTTGCCGCCGTCGGCCAGCTCCTTGATGCGCGTGCTGCGCACTTTCACGATGGCGAATTCCGTCGCGACGAAAAAACCGTTCAGCAGCACGAGGAAAATCGTGAGCAGCACGAGGAGCGCGGTCTGCAGACCGTCGTCGGAGTGACCGGGCACAGGAGGGGTGGCGCCCACCTGCGCCAACCATAAGTGGGCTATACTACTGCCGTCGTCCATAGCTGTTCGCTGCCCGCGCATGCGGGCGTGGCCATACCTCCATCACCAGTATAACACAGATTGTGGGAATTGTTGTCAAGTTCCAGGCCGGCGCGCACGTTCCAAGCCGGCGCGGTGGAAAGCCTGGACCACGCGCGATCCCGTCTTCACATCTCCCCCCGAACCCGGTACAATAGAGCGCCATGAATCGTCTCGTCCCTGTAGTGCTGCTGGCGCTAGTACTGCTGGCGCTGCTCCCCGTCCTGCTTCTTGCCGAGGAGCCCGTGGCGCCGCTGGTCTCGGCGAAGGCCGCCATCCTCATGGACCGGCAAACCGGGCTGGTGCTGTGGGAGAAGCACGCCGACTGGCGGCTGCCGATGGCGAGCACGACGAAGATCATGACGGCGATGGTGATCCTCGACCACGGCGGCGACCGGCTGGACGAGACGGTGACGCTGAGCCAGCAGGCGGACGCCGTGGAGGGGAGCAGCCTCTTCGCCGCCGGAGAGACGGTGACGCTGCGCGACCTGCTGAAGGGCGCGCTCATTCGCTCCTCCAACGAAGCGACCATCGCCGCCGCCGAATACCTGACGCCGTCGCACACGGTGGCGGAGTTCGTCGGATGGATGAACGATAAGGCCGACGCGCTCGGGCTCACGCATACGCGCTTCGTCAACACGCACGGGCTGTACGCGGAGGGCCATTACAGCAGCGCGCGCGACCTGGCGGTGATGACGCGGCACGCGTTGACCAACTATCCGCTCATTCGCGAAATCGCGCAGATCCGCTTCACGCAGGTGCCGGCGCTGCCGCGCGGTCCGGTGAATCTGGAAAACCGGAACAAGCTGCTCGGCCAGACGGTGCCGGGAGTGCCCGGCTCCGCGTTCGACGGGGTGAAGACGGGGTACGTGCGGCTGTCCGGGCCGTGCCTGGTCTCCTCCGCCACCTGCCAGGGCTGGCAGCTCATCGGCGTGGTGCTGAACAGCCCGGCGATGTGGCTGGATTCGAAGGCGCTGCTGCATTACGGCTTCACGCGGTACGAGTGGCGCACGTACGCCGACGAAGCCGGGGCGGCGTATGAGGCGCCGGTGGCCTTCGGCGCCGCCCGGCGCGCCGTGCCGGTGGGCGTGAAGGGCGCGCTGGGCGCGCCGGCGATGAAGCTGTCATTTCGCGACGGCGGCGCCGACGACGAGCTCCGCTTCATCCCGGCGCGCCCGCTGCGCGCGCCGATCGCGCGGGGCGAGGAGATCGGCACGTTGTGGGTGTATCGCGACGGCCGCGCGCTGATTTCGGCGCCGGCGGTGGCGCTGCGGGCGGTGCCGGTGGCCGGCTGGCTGCGCGCGCTGCGCGCCGGCGGGTATGCGCTGGGGGCGCTGGCGCTGATCGTGATTGTGGGGAAAATCTATGGAACGCGTGCAAAAAGTGCTCGCCGCCGCCGGCGTCAGCTCGCGGCGGGCCGCCGAGCAGCTCATCCTGGACGGCCGGGTGACCGTTAACGGCGAGGTCATCGCGCAGCTCGGCACGAAGGTGGACCCGGCGCGGGACGTGGTGGCGGTGGATGGCACCCCCATCCAGCCCCCCGCGCCGCGCACCCTCATGCTCAACAAGCCTGCCGGCTACCTCACCACCCGCAGCGACCCGCACGCCCGCGACACGGTGATGAGCCTGGTGCCGGAGATCCCCGGCCTGCATCCCATCGGCCGGCTGGACAAAGACACCACCGGGCTGCTGCTCCTCACCAATGACGGCGCGCTGACCAACGCCCTCACCCACCCGCGCCACCGGGTGAAGAAGACTTACCACGTCTGGGTGCAAGAGGTGCCCACCGAGCGCGCCGCGCGCGTGCTGATGACCGGCGTGGAGATCGAGGGCAAGAAGACCGCCCCGGCGCAGGTGGAGGTGCTGCGCGTGGACAAACACCGCACCCTGCTCGCCATCACCATCCACGAAGGCCGCAAGCGCCAGCTGCGCCTCATGTGCGCCGCCATCGGCCACCCCGTCATCTCCCTCACCCGCGTCAGCCTTGGCCCCCTCGTCCTCGGCCACCTCAAAGCGGGCAAATGGCGCGACCTCTCCCCGGCGGAAGTGCAGGCGCTCTTCCGCGCGGCGGGCGTGACGGAACGACGGGAGTGAGATACCGCGCGCCCGGCAATCAGCGCGGTGAGATGGCGGTGGTGATGACGCGGGGGCGCCGGAGAGGCCCCGCGTTTTTCAAAATGATCGCTCACTCAGCAGAGAGACGCCGGCCGGCGGCGAATGCCCCCTGTAGTTTACCTGTAGTGAGTCGTCAACGTTGTCGCGTGCCAGGCAAACCGTAGCGCGCGCTGATACGCACATGGCGACGTGACAACCGGCTACACTTATCCGATACACCCTGTTAAGGAGTACGCGGATGCGGACAGACAGCGGCGGCGCCACCATCTACGGCGCGAAGACGAACGCCAGTGATGGCGCGGCCCTGGTGTGGGTGCCGGGGGGCACATTCACCATGGGCAGCATTGACGGCGTAGGGGGTGACGATGAACGCCCCGCCCACCCGGTGACGCTCTCCGGCTACTGGATCTACCAGTACGCGGTGACGGTGGCGCAATACCGCGCCTTCTGTACGGCGACGGGGCGGGCGCTGCCGGAGTTCCCGTCAGGGTATAGCTGGACGGGCAAATCCGGCTGGGCCGACCCGGCGCTGCAAAACCACCCCATCGTGAACATCACCTGGCACGGCGCCAAAGCGTATACGGATTGGGCGGGCGTGGCACTCCCCACCGAGGCGCAGTGGGAATACGCCGCGCGCGGGCCGGAAGGGCGCAACTACCCGTGGGGCGGCGTCGCGACGGCGAGTAACGAGTTACACGGGTGGGACCCGACGAAGTGCGCGAACAGGTACAACTCGCACGATCAGGGCATCAGCACCTGGCCGGCCGGCAGCTTCCCGGCGGGGGCGAGTTGGTGCGAGGCGCACGACCTGGCGGGGAATGTGTGGGAGTGGTGCGCGGACTGGCGGGGATCGTATTCCTTCATGCCGGTGACGAACCCGTCCGGCCCGGCGACGGGAGAGCGCCGCGTGCTGCGGGGCGGCTCGTGGTACAGCGGCATCGGGTACAGCTGCCGCTGCGCGTTCAGCAGCGGCTACAGCCCGTACTACTGGGTCGAGGTCCTCGGGTTCCGTTGCGTTGCGCTCTCGCCAGGACCGTAATTTCCCCTTATCCCATAGCGCCTTTTCCCCTTACCAGGCGCTGGGAGCGCCGCACTGGCCAGGGATGGCCCGGTACATCAGCGCGCGACGCTGCGCGATGCCGCGTCGGGCGGACGCGCTCAGCAGTCGCTGCCCTCCCTGGGACCGCCGGCTTCCAGCCGGCCACGGGTCCTCGCGACCGTCCCGGCCGCGTGCCGGCAGGATGCCGGCGGTCCGACTGGTCAGCTCGCGCAGGCGAATGGCCGCGCTCCCAGGGAAACACTTGACGCATTGCTCCCCCGTGCCCGATGATGGTGGTGTCGGACACGGGTGCGGACTACAGAGCAAGGTGCGAGGTGACGGCGCTCATAGCGCTCCTCGGCATCGGCATGATGTGTCCGCCGGTGAACGCGGCGGGCGGCGATCCGGATCAACAGGTTGCTCAACGGGTTGACGAGGCGTTTGCCCGTCTGAAAACAGGCGATAACGGCGCTCTCGCCGAGTTGGATATTCACGCATCATTGCCGTATCTGCCCAAATATATTACCGATGCGGACCCGTCTGTGCGCGGGATGCTCATTCCGCTCGCTCGCCGGAGTACATCGCCGGGGGCGGTGAGCATCTTAACGGCATTAGTCGTTGATGAGGACGTGACGAAATCGGCACAGCGGCCGTTCAGGCACTGTATGGGCGGTACAGCGAGCACGACGTTCGGCGGTGGGGAGGCGCGCAGCTCCGTGACAACCTGCTCCGCTTGATCGAGCGCTCCACGATGGCGGCCGAGGCACTGCTCCTGCTCGCCACGTTGCCCCCCAGGGACGGCGAGCAGGAGCAGTTCGGCAAATTAGCGGCAAGCCGATCATTGGAGAAGACGCGCGGCCCGATCGGCGAAGCCGTGAACGTGCCCGCCGCCATGGATCTGGTGCTCGCGCGACTGGGGAATCGCGAGGCCACGCAGCGTACGCGCGATCGCATCATCGGTGGGACATCGCGGGTTGACGTGGCGTTCATTGCCGCCAACGCGCGGGTTCTTGATGACCCGGCTCTCCTGCTGGCGTTAGTTGATCGCCTCAACGATACCAGGACGGCCGTCATTTTGGTCTACCCGAGCCATCGCGGGGGTCCGGACGCCGGCGGGTGCTCCCTGCGGATCTGCGATGTGGCGCTTGAGCAATTGGCGGCAAAGGCCGGCATTGATGTCGGCGTGGAGGTGGCGGCGCGGAGCGTAACGGTCACGATGCCGCGCTATAGCCCGGCCGAACTGGCAGAGGCCCGCCGGCGGTTGCAGGCCCACTTTGCCGCCATGCCCCCCAAACCGTTCTGAGAGGCCGTGTGGACAAGCACGGAGTCCGAGTCAGCGGCAGATTGTTTCGTCTGTCGCGAAGTGAATTCGCAGCCCTATCAGCGGACGATAGCGCAATAATTCACGACAAAGACAGGCGGAACACGATGGCGCTGAATCGGGCTGCGGGCTTGTCCACACGGCCTCTTAGCTCCCCCTCCCGCCGCAACGCCAGGCAACGCCGGATAACGCCGGGAGCCACGCACGCGGGGACAGCGTCCGCTGTCCCCGCGTTGTCCGGCCATCACGGGCATCCGCCGCGGGGGTTACAGCACGCTGAACTTGAGATTGCGGAGCGCACAGTGCACGCTGCCGGCCGTGTTCGAGGCCACGTAGGAGCAAATGTGGTTGTTGGGGGCGGCCATGATGGCGCTGACATCGGCCGTGGCGACGAGCGAATAGACATTGGCGCCCCCCAGGGGGCCAATGGCCGCGATGTGGGTCTTGCCGCCCAGCAGGGTGTAGGTCCAGCGGAAGTACACCCCGGATGCCGTGGTATAGCCGGGCAATCCGGCGGCGGTCCCTCCCGCGGCTGACGTCAGCGCGCCGGTATGCGCGCTATAGTTGGTGATGCCGGATGCGCGCACGCACAGCACCAGATCCGTTGACCAGAGGTTTTGCCCGACGAACACGCAATTGGCCCAGGGGAGGATGGACGCCATGCTGGCGTCGCTGGTGACCGTGGTGGAGGTGGTGCTGGGGTCAAAGACGGTGAAGCCGTGACGCTGATTATCATTCGTATACCGGTTGGCATACATCTCCAGCTCGATGCGAATATCCGGGACGGTGCCGTCCGCGGCTTTCAATAATTGGGCGGGGATATCCGGGCCGACCTTGCGGGCCGACATGTTGGCGGCGCTATTGGCCGCGGTGTAGGGCCCCGGATAGGTCGCGACGAGCTCCGCCGCCGGGAAAAACTCATACCCGCGGTTCATCAGCGTGATGAAGATGGGGGGCGTGCTCTTGTCGAGGGACTCCACCGCGACGTGCCCGTCAATACAGGAGAGCACGAGGCCCTTGTTATGCCGGGCGTCCAGGTCCTGCGTATAGTCTTTCAGCGCGTAGTTGGGCTGCGCCCCGGCCATCGCCAGGTCGGTGGTCAAGAGCGCGCTGGAGGGGGTGGCAATGTCGCCGAGCGCTTTGCCGAACAGCGTGTAGTTGACGCCATACTCCGGCCTGGCGCTGCTGCCTTTGCCGGTCTTGGTGGGGCAGTCATAGAGGGTGGGCTCGTTATACGCCCGCAGGTAGCCCGCCCAGGACGCGCTGCCCGGATCGGGGAAGAAGGTTTCCTCGTAATCCTGAACATACATCATGACCGCCAGCGCGATCTGGCGCTGGTTGTTCAGGCAGGTATTCGTGCGCGCTTTCTCCCGCGCTTTGGCGAATACCGGGAAGAGGATGGCGGCCAGAATCGCGATAATGGCGATCACGACCAGGAGTTCGATGAGGGTGAAGCCTCGTGTGGATGCATGCATGGCGACCTCCCAGGAAAAGATTTGCCGTCAAGAGCGCAGACCGTCGCTGTCCCCCGGCGGCGCGAACCGATCTCATTGTACGCGGCAGCGGTCCGCCACATGTATGCGATCTTCATGAAGATGTGTATGATCTTGACTTTCGGTGCGCTCTTGCCGCATGCTAGTCATGTGGAGGTGTGGCGGATGTGAAGACGCATGACCCCGATCGCGACAGTCCCCTGTTGAGCGCGCCGGATTTGCGCGTGCTCGGCATGGGCAGCCATGACATCACGACCGCGCGCATCATCCATCGTCCGCTCGGCGTTGAAGGATTCCTGATCACCTATTTTCACTCCGCGGCGATGGCGCGGCTCCAGGGTGTCGAGCACCATGTGCCGCCGTCGAGCCTGCTGATCTGGGAGCCCGGCCAGCGGCAGTATTACGGCCACGCCGGCGGCGAGTGGGAGTATTCCTGGCTGCACTGCACCGGGGCGGCTGTGCTCGATCTCCTCGCCAAATCGTCGGTGCCCACCCAGCGCATTGTGCCGCTCGATGGCGACCGCGAATGCGACCAGCTCTTCCAATCGCTGCGGCAGGAGTGTTTTTACCGCCCCGCCCCGGATCCGGAGGTGGCGCGCCAGGTCCTGGCGTTGTGGTTCACCCAGGTGCGGCGTCTCCTGCAGGCCCCGGCAGCGTCGCGCGCGATCCCCGCGCCCTGGCTGGCGATTAAGCGGTATCTGGATGAGCATTACGCCGACCCCATCACCCTGGAGATGCTGGCCGAGCGCGCCTGTCTGGTGCCGCAATATTTCTGCCGCATGTTCAAACATTACTTTGAGCTCTCGGCGATGGAATACCTGAAGCGGGTGCGCTGTGAGCACGCGCGCTTCTTGCTGCGCGACCACAACCTGTCCATCGCGGACGTGGCGCACCGGGTGGGCTATGCCGATTATCGGCATTTTTCGACGCTGTTTCTCCGGCACTTCGGCATGCGGCCCACCGACATGCGGAAGGGCATGAGCGGGGAAGCCGCGCGGGCGCGCATTGCCGAAGAGCGCCGGGGCATGGAACTCGCCCGGTGGACGCGTGAAGGCTGGATGCTGGTCTCCGACCACAGCGTTGCCGACGCGACGACCTTTGCCCGGGAATGGGCGGTGTCGCAGCGGATGAATTTCGGGGCGGATGCCCCCGTCCCCCATGGGGAGATCGCCCCGGTCAATTATGCGCGCGACCATGTGCGGATCACCGCCCCCTCCAGCGCGGTGTGGACGGCATTGCGCTACACCCAGGACCTCGGTGAGGAAGTGAAGATCGCCGTGCGCGTCTTGAATAGCGCGCCCGATGGCCTCAATCTGGCCATCGCCATCTCCGGAGACGTCTTCACCGGGTACCGATTGCGCATCAGTTGGTACCACCATCTCGTCTTTGAGACCGTGCGCCGCCAGTATTGGGAGCCGCTGTACCGTTGCCAGACCACCCTTGACCCGGCGGCGGACGCCTACACGTTCACGCTGTGGCGCTCGAATAATGTCTTTTACGCCGAGGTTGACGGCCAGCGCATCATGACGTATCACGAACCCTTTGCGGCGTATGGTCCCGATCACCGTTCCCTGGGTATCGGGCGCTTCGGCGATTACGGTGACGCCGCGATTGACCGTATCCACATCTGGAAACGGCGCACGCCGCGGTATGTTGATATTCTGGAACCGGGCCGGCTGCTCTTGCGCCTCGGGCATCATGACGAGGCGTTGGACTGGTTTCGCCGTGTCGCTGACGAGCATCACGAGATCAGCACCCAGCACGAAGCGCAGTACCTGGCGGCCCTGGCGATCCCGGCCGCCGCGGACACGGCGAAAGAAACGGCGCTGCAGCGGATCATCACGGAAGCTAACCACCCCTTCCGCGTGCGCGCGTTATGTGAGTTAGCCTTGCACCGCGCGGCGCGCCATGATGCCGCCGGCACCGCCGACGTGGCCGAACAATTGGATCGGCTCTCGCCGGATGACGGCATCTACCCCTACCTGGCGCAGCAGCTCCTCGAATACCTGCGGACCGCTGACCCGGCGCAGCATGAGACCATCCTGGCGCACCTGGCGCGGCTGCCGATCACCGAACTCACGATTCCCGTCCCGCTCGCGCGCCTGACGGCGGTGCGCGGCGCGCGCCTCTCCCTGCTGCAGGCGCACGCCGGCGACATCGCTGACCTCGCTCCGCTGGCCGGCATGGCGCTGACGCGGTTGTACTGCGGGCGCAATCGGCTGCGCGACCTGACGCCACTGGCCGGGATGCCGCTGTATGACTGTCACGTGCAGGAGAACGCGATCACGGATCTTGCTCCGCTCGCCGGGATGCCGTTGCGCACCCTCCATTGCGGACACAACCGCATTCAGGACGTGACCCCGCTCGCCGGGATGCCGTTGCGCACCTTACTGTGCGACCACAACCTGATTACCGATGTGACGCCGTTGGCAACGCTGCCGCTGACCATGTTGCTGTGTGACGACAATCGGATTGCCGATCTCACCCCGCTGGCATCCGTGCCGCTGCGCACCCTCATCTGCTCCGGCAACCCTCTCCATGACCTGTCCCCGCTGGCGTCGTGCCCGCTCACGGTGCTGGAATGCGCGGCCACGCGCGTGACCGCGCTGCGCGGCATCGCCGGGCTGGCGCTGACCGCGTTGAACTGCAGCCGGACCGCGGTCACCGATCTCGGCCCGGTGGCGGCCATGCCGTTGACGGCGTTGAACTGTGCGGAGACCCCGATCACCGATCTCACGCCGCTCGCCACCGTGCCGCTGGCGGAGCTGCATATCGGTCGCATCTCGCTGCATGCCGCCAATGCCGAGACGTTAACGGCGCTGCCGCTGCGCGAGTTATACTGCACGCTCGATGATGAGATGCTCGCGCTGGCACAGGCGCACGCGACGCTCAAATCCATCAACGGACATGAGCGCGGCCATGTCTGCGCGGTGGCGCCCGCCGCGCTGGCGGCGGTACGGGCCTGGCGCGCCGATCCCCACGGCGCCCCCGCGGCGCGCCAGGCCTTGCGCGCGTTCGCGGTCAGCATCGAGGAGCGGCAGGTGCTGGCGCTGCCGCTCGACCTTCCACGCGAGGAGGCCATCGCGTTCTGCCGATGGCAGGGCGGCTGCCTGGTGTGTCCAGCCACCGAGGAGACGTATGCGCAACTGCGGCATTACCTGTCAACCGTGGTGCTGGCCAATACGCTGGTGTACCACCATTTGGGCCTGGACATTGACCGGGAGCGCGGCGACATCCGCTGGCTCTCCGGCGCGCCCTATCGCTGGAATCTTTGGCGTCCGCCCGATGCCCGTGACGCGCTGCACTTCCGCGGGGATCCCGCCTTCACCAGCAACGCCATCAATCGTACGCATACCTGGTGGATCATGGCCGTGGCGACGCCGTATCTCGTGATCGAGTGGGCGGCGTGACAAGGAGCAGACCGGCGCGGACACCCCGGGGCCAGCGGAGGCTGTTTCCCATTTCTCCTCTTTCCTATTACTCCTCCGTTACGGGTGTGCTCCTCCGAACATCGCCAACACCGGGCGTACCCCCCCAGGGCGCGCGCATCGCACCCGTCCTCCCCTCCCCGCCGCTCACGCGCACGGTTCACGACAGAACGGAGGAGTGCACTATTTGTCTCCGCCGTCACCCGCTCCCGCATGATCCTGCTCCGGGGGCCCACATGATGCTCGCGGCGTAAGCTGGCAGGGGATAAAGTAGGTGGCCGGCGGACGCGGGTCATCCGGGTCCCGCATGCGGGACTGCAACAGGCGCATGGCGGTGCGGCTGATCTGTTCAGGATGCTGGTCAATGGTCGTCAACCGGGGCGCGGTAAATTCGCCGACCGTCAGATTGCCGCAACCCATGATACTCATCTCGCCGGGCACCGTGATTCCCCGCTCATGGCAAGCGGCCAGCATCGTCGCCGCGAGATGATCGTCCCCGGCAATGACGGCGGTGGGGCCCGGGCGCGCCACCAATAGCAGATCGAGCAGGGCCGACGCCTGCACCGGGGTACCGGGCGTGCCTGGCGTATCGAAGCACCACCGCGTTGAGAGCAGCCGCTGCGCCAGATGGTGCCGCACGGCCTCTCCGCGGAGACTCGGCGCGGTATTGAACCAGGCAATGTGCCGATGCCCCAGTGAGATCAGGTAATCTACCGCGATCCCCACCAGTTCCCGCTCATCCGTTCGTACGGTATCCAGTTCCACCGTCTCCCCGGTTGCGTCAATGCTGATGGCGGGAATGCCGTGGCTGCGCAAACCAAACAACAGCTCACGCGGCAGCGGTGCGGCACGACCGGTATAGAGAATCGCGCCGTCTACACGCTGCTCGATCATGGCGTGAACCGCATACTGGACTTTCTCCGGATTCCCGTACGTTTCGAAAATGAGGCTGCGGTACTCGGCATCCATCACCGAGTCGAGCATGGCGGAGAGCATGCGGGCGTTAAAGGAGACGGTGAGCTGCGGCAGCACAATGCCGATCACCCCGCTCTGGCCGGTCAGCAGGCCGTGCATGAGCTGGTTGGGATGGTAATGGTATTCCCGCGCCAGTTCCCGGATTCGCTGCCGCATGGCGAGCCCGATCGAGGGGTCGTCGCGCAGGGCGCGGCTGACCGTAGAGGGCGCGACGTTGGCGATTTTGGCGAGAAAACGAATGGTTGTCAATGGCTTTCTCCGGTTACGCAACAATGTTGCGTCATTATTGCGCCGCGCGCGGCTGTCCGTCAAATCGCGCATGGTATTATCGCAGCATATCTTTGCCCTGCGCCGGCATCTGAAAGGAGAGACCGATGTGGACGACGCCACGCCGCCCGGGCGGCTTTACGCTGATTGAGCTCCTCGTCGTCATCGCGATCATCGCGATGCTGGCGGCCATGCTCTTCCCCGTCTTTGCAAAGGCACGCGAGAAGGCGCGCACGAATACCTGCCTCAACAACCAACGGCAGATCGCCCTCGCGGTGATGATGTATATTCAGGATCATGGCGAAGCGCTCTTCCCTGATCCGAAGACCACCTCCTGGGGTGGCTATCTGAACATCTATAACGAACCCAGCATCTATGACTGCCCGACGAAAACCGGGCGCGGCTCGAATGACGCGCCGGAGTATGGCTTTCACGCCGGGCTGTTCGGCATGGCACTCGGCGACATTGAACGGCCCACCAGCACCGTCATCACCGCGGATATGCAGGCCAATACGCGTGGCACGCCCTACACGGTGGGTGACAGCAGTCACCTGGATGCACGGCACCTCGGCAAAGTCGTGGTCAGCTATGCGGACGGGCATGCCGAACACGTCAACGCCGATGACGTCGTGATCTTTGGCGTGCCGCAAACACTGGCAGTCAAAGTGGCAGCCGAGAATGTCGCCTCCGGCAACTGGCCGACGGTCAATTTCGCCGTCAAAGATCTCTTGACTTTGCTGAAGATGCCGAACCTGCTGGCGGCGCAAACCGCAGGAACCGTCATCCTGTATGGCACTCAGCCCGACTGGATGCGTGCCCCCCCGTCACTGGTAGACTATAACGACCAGTATTATGCCAATGCGGTGCTCGGCTGGTGGTACGACGGCACTACCCCGCCAACGCTGCTGGCTGGCACCAATGCCCCGTATACGCCCGGAGTCACGGCTGCAAAGGCCGCACTGGCCGGCAACGGCAGCACCTCCTATAGCTGGCTGGTTGCGGGCAGCATCCGCATTGTGCCGCAGGTGCATGCCAACACCGCGCGCACAGTCGCGATCATACTTCGACGTGACGCGCCGAAATCGTCCGGAGGCGCGGCATTCACATTCCCCTGCGCCTCGGTCACCTACGACACCGCCGACGGCCCGAAAACCGCGACCGTGACAAACGGCGCAACGCTCACCGCTACTGGCGATTACCATAACATCTATCTACTGACACTGCCACTGGTGCCCGACACGCCACTGACCCTGCATTTCGGGCCGCCAGGTGGCAATGCGAATGCCTATTTTGGTATGTTTATGGCGTTTGAGCAATGAACATCGGGGAGTTGACGTTACAGCGTCACGATAATCTTGCCCATCGCCTCCCGCGCCGCCGCCACCTCCCCGTCCACCAGCACGCGCAGACCGGGGCCGGCGCCGTAGCGGTCGCCCGTGCGGTCGTAGGTGATGGTGACGGCGTGGCCGCGGTAGGGGACGTCGTCCAGGCGGAACCAGTCCCAGGCGCGGGCGAGGGGGTTCACCTCCAGCGCGCCATCGGTGCGCGGGCGCAGGCCGGCGGCGCCGGTGATGACCAGGTCGCAGAAGGTGGAGTGGTTGTAGTCCTTGCCGCGCTCGGAACAATCGCCCCACTGCGTCTCGTGCACGTGGCGGGCGAGCCACACGCCGGTGTCCGGGTGCAGGTTCTCGTCAATCCACCAGTCCACGCGGCCGTCGGGACGGGCAAGCTGGTGCGAGCGGGCGTAGCCGTGCAGCAGGCGCAGGTAATCCTCCGCGCTGATGACCGCCTGTGCGTAATGGTTCAGCAGATTCGCCAGCGCGGTGAGCGTCTGCGCGGTGGCGTAGGGCCAGCTCGGGCCGTCCCACAGGCAGTCGTGGAGGTAGTCGGTCATGAACAGCGGGTGCCGCCGCTCGCAGGTGGTTGGGCCGTAGGGGGCGAGGAAGCCCCGCGGATCGAGCAGCTGCGCCCACGCCGCCTCATAGCCGGCGTCGGGCAGATTGAAATACCACGGCACGTAGCCGATGAGCTCGCGCACGTCCACCAGCGCGCCGGGCGCGTGCCGCGGCAGGATGTCCCGGCGAATGGTATACCCCGCGCCGTCGCAGCGCCAGTGCTGTTCCAGCGCCGTCTCGGTGGGCAGCGTTTTGAAAAAGTGCGCGTCGTCGTCCCACAGCAGCGCCTGCACGCGCGCCTTCAGCGCGGCGGCTTTTCCGCGATAGGCGCGGGCGGTGGCCGCGTCGCCGGCCAATTCCGCCAGCTCGGCCAGCGCCCGCGCGTCGCCGTACATGTAGCTGTTGAAGGAGGGCCGGCAGCCGGAGCCGCCCAGCGAGTACTCCATCCCCTCGCCGCTGCAGCCGTCTTCGTTCGGGGTGTCCAGGTGCCAGAAGAGGCCGTTCGCATCGCGATAGTGCCGCTCCCACGCGGCGTCGTGCGCCAGCAGATCGGGCAGGACCGCGCGCAGGTAGCCGAGGTCGGGATGCACCCGGTGCAGCGCCAGCGCGGCGTCCGACGCCCACCACGCGCAGAAGCGCGGCGCCGCCTCCGGGGTGAACCAGAAGCGCAGGTAGTCGCGCGCGAATCCCGGCTCGCGCAGCCACCGCCCCTCGTACAGGTGATGCCCGGCCGCACAGGCGATGGTATTATGCGCCCCCGCCCAGCTCACCTCGGGGAGGAACTCGGTGATGACGTATCCCGCCGGCGTCCGTCGGATATGCTTCCGAAACGTCCACCAGCGGAAGTAATACGCGGTCTGAATCACCGGATCGGGGCACTCAAAGAAGGGGATGTGCGCCTCCAGCCACGCCCACGCCTCCGCGTTCGGGATGGCGTTCACCACGCTCTCCGTATCGCGGGCGGTGAAGGTGGCGATGAGCGCGCGGGCGGCAGAGATCGTCGCATCGCTCGGCATGGTGGTCAGGCCGCCTTTCGCTGTGTGGGCAACTGCTGCCGGCGCGCGGGCGCGGCGCCGGTGTGCCGCATTGCAACATCGTCAAAATGTTTGTGCCGGGGCGCCACGCGCGCCCCCCGCCGGCATTATACCATACCCCGCGCTCACCGCCCCGGTACGGGGGACTGTTGACGCCTGGCCGCCACCTGGCGCGTCCTGCCGACCCGCGCCGCGACGCGCGGTCAGCCTCACCGGGCCAGGCGTTGACTGTCCCCCGGCGCAGGCACGATGATTACGGCCGGAGCAGCGCCACTCCACTCCGTTGCGTGGCGCACTACCAACACGCGGATGCTATTTTCGGAGGAGGAACCCCGCCCTCCCCCTCCGAACTACTCCCCTATGCCGACACCCAATATCCTCTGGATGCACTCCGACCAGCACAACCCCTTCGTCGCCGGGTACATGGGCGATGCCGTCGCGCGCACGCCGCATCTGGACCGCGTGAGCGCGGAGGGCGCGACGCTGGAGACCTGTTACTGCCCCTCGACGGTGTGCGTGCCGAGCCGCGCGTCCACGCTGGCGGGGCTGCTGCCGAGCGAGACGCGCGTCTACGGCAACGCCGAGTGCCTGCCCAGCGACATGGCCACCTTCCCCCACGCGCTGGCGCTGGCCGGCTATGACACCGTGCTCTGCGGGCGCATGCACTTCGTGGGGCCGGATCAGCGGCACGGTTACCGGCGCCGCATCTTTCCCGACATCACCGGCACGCAGGTAGGTTATCATGCGCCCTCCTTCGGGCCGGGCTGGCTGGGCGCCACCGGCGGCACGCGCTTTTCCGTGGACCGCGCCGGCGCCGGGCACACCAACGTGCTGGCCTATGATGACGCCGTCATCGCGCAGGCCTGCCGGTTCCTCGCCGAGTATGATGCCGACGCGCCCTTCTTTTTGACGGTGGGCACCTACGGCCCGCACTGCCCGTACGTCTGCCCCCGCGACCTGTTCGACGACTATTATCCCCGCATATCCATGCCTGCCGTGCCCGACCCCGACCTGGAGCATCCGGTGACCGCGCAGATGTATGAGCAGCGGGCGATGGCCGACACCCCGCCGGAGGCCATCCGCCGTGCCCGCGCCGCCTACTACGGGATGGTGGAGCTGATTGACCGCCACCTGGGCCGCCTGCTGGCGGCGCTGGCGACGCGGGGGCAGCTCGACGACACGCTGGTCATCTACACCTCGGACCACGGCGACATGCTCGGCGAGCACGGCATCTTCGCCAAGCACACCATGTATGAGGAATCTGCGCGCGTGCCGGCGCTCGTGCGCTGGCCCGCCGCCGTGTCCGCCGGCCGGCGCGTCACCCAGCCGGTGTCGCTGCTCGACCTCGCGCCCACGCTCATCGGGCTGACGGACGCGCCGCCGCTGCCCGCCTACCACGGCGAGGATCTCCGGGGCCTGCTGACGGGGGAAACGCCGGAGAATCCGGAGCGTCCGGTTATCGCGATGGTGCGCATGGACGTGCCCTTCGCCATGCTGCGCCGCGGGCGCTGGAAGCTGGTGGCCTATCACGGCCATCCGCCGCAGCTTTTTGACCTGCGGGCCGACCCGCGCGAGGAGCATGACCTGGGCCGCGACCCCGCCCATGCCGCGCGCCGCGCGGCGCTGCTGGCCGAGCTGGGCGAGCGCTGGGACGGCGAGGCGATGGCGCGCGCCATTGCCCGCTCCCGCCAGCATACCGATCTCATCGGCCAATTCAACCGTCTTGATTTCGCCGACGACCCCGCCGAAGCCTGGCCGGGCGACCCGGCGCACAACTACCTGGAGGAAACCGCCGATGCCTGATCTGCTCGCGCGCGTCCGCGCCATGCTCGATGCCCTCATCGCCGCCGGGGAGCCCTATGACGGGCTTTTCCCCTCGCTGCTCGACCGCGAGACGGGCGCCATGCTCGCCGAGCTGCCGGAGCCCATCCCCGGCCAGCGCAACGGCGACCGCGCCCACCTGGGCAGCAACCTGATGCACGATGAGCCGGCGCTTTTCACCCTCTACGCCGTCAGCGCCGCCAGCGGGGAGCCGCGCTACGCCGCCGCCGCCGACCGCTACCTGCAGCGCTTCGCGGCGCACTGTACGGAGACCGCCACCGGCCTCTTCCCCTGGGGCGAGCACAGCTTCTGGCACCTGATCGAGGACCGGGTAGGGGATAGTTACGTCTACTACGGCGCCCCACGCCGCGGCACGGCCATTCACGACCACCTGCGCGCCGCGCCGCGGTGGCTGTGGGAGAAGCTGTGGGCGCTGAACCCGCGCGGCGTGGAGCGCTTCGCCGAGGGGTTGGCGTATCACTGGGTCGAGGGCGAGCCGCGCGAATATATCCGCCACGCGCCCATCGAGGAACGCGTGCATCCCACCCGCGCCGACCGTTCCTGCGATTTCCCCCGCCACAGCGGCTTCTATCTCGGCGATCTCACGTTCGCCCTGTGCCGGACGGGGCGCGCCGAGTTCGCCGCGCAGATGTGGGCCTACCTCGATTACTGGTGGACGAAGCGCGACAGCCGCGGCCTGCTGCGGATCGAGAGCCGCTCCCCGGAGGCGGACGCGCATTTCCACGAGACCAACGCCCCCGGCCAGACGCTCTCCCTGGCGACCAGCCTGCTGGAAGGCGCCGCGCTGCTGGAGGCGACGCAGCCCGCGCTGGCGGCCGCCATGCGCGAGCGCGCCGGCGTCTACCTTGACGGCTTCTTCGCCGCCCCGCACGACCCGGACAACGGCGTCTTCGTCATCCTGAGCAGTTGCGGCGCCAACGAGCCCAAACAGACCATGCCCATCTGGGGCAGCCGCTATGGCCTCTGGCCCGCCGCCTACGTCGCCCTCACCTGCCTCTGCGCGTACCGCCTCACCGGTGATGACCGCCTCCTCCGCTGGGCCGCCGCCGCCGGCCGCGGCTACGCGGCGCAGCCCTTCCCGGCGGACGTGGCCGTCCCCGCCATGGACACCGGCCTCGGGCTCGGCCTGCTCGCCGACCTCTACGCCGTCACCGGCGACGGCCGCTGGCTCGACGCCGCCCGCGCCCTCGCCGGCGTGCTGCTGCCCATCTACTGCGAGGCCCGGCTCCCCCGCGGCGCGGCGGGCATCGGCTGGTACGAGTCGCAAATGGGCCCCGGCTTCCTGCTGCACGGGCTGGCGCGCACCGCCTTGCTCGCCGAGGACCGCGAGGCCTGCCCGCTGGCGGCGGATTATACGGCGCGGTGACCACGCACGGGCATCGTGCATGCGACAAGGAATTATTCCTGACGAGAGAGAACCTGACATCAACGCTGCATAACGGCGCCATGATGAGCGGGGGCCACCATGACGGAGCACGTACTCGTCCCGGTTGATGCCATTTCGGCCACGATCCTGACCATCCGTGGACAGCGGGTGATCTTGGACAGAGATTTAGCACGTCTGTATGGGATATCCACGATGCGTCTTAACGAGCAGGTAAAGCGTAATCGTGAGCGATTCCCTGAAGACTTCATGTTTCAGCTCACAGAGGCTGAAAAGGCTGAGGTTATCGCAATTTGCGATAACCTCAGCCGGCTCAAGTTCTCGCCATCACTACCCTATGCCTTCACCGAGCACGGCGCGGTGATGGCCGCATCTATTTTGAATACCCCTACGGCTGTCGAGGTGAGCGTCTACGTCGTGCGCGCCTTCGTGCAGCAGCGGGCGATGCTGGCCGCGCATGGGGAAATGGCACTGAAGCTGGAGCGGCTGGAGCGGAAGCTGCTCGCGAGCCTGCAGCTCATCCATGAACACGATGACCGCCTGGATACGGTGGAAACGCACATTGAGGCGTTGCTGGAAGCGGTGCGCGCGCTGATGGCGCCTCCGACAGCATCACGACGGCGCATCGGCTTTCGCGTTGACGACGAAACGGACGGGTAATGCACACCACCCGACTCGGGAAAACGGGCCTCACCGTCACCCGCACCGCCTTCGGCGTGCTGCCGCTGCAGCGCACCGACGCCGCGGAAGCGACGCATATCCTGCGGCGCGCGTATGACGCCGGCATCACCTTCTACGATACCGCGCGCGCCTATACCGACAGCGAGGAGAAGATCGGCCGCGCGCTGGGCGACGTGCGCGACCGCATCGTCATCGCCACGAAAAGCGGCGCGACGACGAAGGCCGGCGTGCTCGCCGACCTGGAGACGAGCCTGCGCGGCCTGCGCACCGACTACGTGGATATCCTGCAGCTGCACAACCCCGGCCCGCTGCCCGACCCGGATGACCCCGACTCGGCCTACGCGGGGCTGCTGGACGCGCGCGCCCAGGGGAAAATCCGCTTCCCCGGCATCTCCAACCACAGCCTGGAGCGCGCGCGGGCGGCGGTGGCGTCCGGCCTGTACGCCACGCTGCAGTTCCCGGTGAGCCACCTCTCCACTGACGACGATCTGGCGATCATCGCCCACTGCGCGGCGCATGACGTCGGCCTCATCGCCATGAAGCCGCTCTGCGGCGGCCTGCTCACCCACGCCCGCACCGCTTTCGCCTTCCTGCGGCAGTATGACACCGTGGTGCCGATCTGGGGCATCCAGCACATGCATGAGCTGGAGGAGCTCCTCGCCCTCGACGCGAACCCGCCCGCCCTCGACGCTGCGGCGCTAGCCGCCATCGCCCGCGACCGCGACGACCTGGCCGGCGCCTTCTGCCGCGCCTGCGGCTATTGCCTGCCCTGCCCGGCGGGCATCCCCATCCCCATGGCCGCCCGCATGAAGCTGCTGCTGCGCCGCATGCCCTTCGCGCAGTTCCTCACCGACGACTGGCGCGCCAACATGGGCCGCATCCGCGCGTGCGTAGACTGCGGCCACTGTCGCGATCACTGCCCCTACGGCCTCGATACCCCGGCGCTGCTGCGCGCCATGCTCGACGACTACGAAGCGTTCAGCGCGGAACGGGTCTAACGTGGGGAGACTGCCCATACCGTTCGCGTCTCCTTCGTACTCGTGCTCGTAACTCGTACTCGTGCTCGAAACGGTGTGCTGAAGCCGAGCGCGGTGTTACTTGCCCTGTAGTCCGCGCCCTCCGCGGCGCGTGTTTCCGCATTTCTACACCGTGCCCGCCGATGGTGGTGTCGGACACGGTGTCGCATGTTGGCCACACGCGCCGCGGAGGGCGCGGACTACACGACACGGGACAAGGTGACGACCCGCTACCCCTGGCGATCAGACGCGAGGTGAAGAAGCGCAGCCCGTATGCGAGTACGAGCACGGGCGCTGACGCAAATGGGGGTTGGGGAGAGGTTGGGCGGCGGAGAACGCCGCCCCCGCGCTCACCGCTCCTCGGCGGCCTTGTCAAAGCGCACCCGCTCGTGCACGAACTCCGCCAGCATGGGCAGCCCGTCTTCGATTTTGATCTCCTTCACGATGCCGAAGCGCCAGCGGCGCACCTGCCGCAAAAAATTGGCCTCGATGGGATGGACTTCCATCATCACTCGCTGCATGGGGTACCTCCTCACGTCACACAATGCCTCGCGCGCGTCTGGACGGCGCCGCCCTCGTCATCCACAGGCGCAAACGATCAGGTGCGTCACGCCTCCGTCAGGCGTCGGGCTTGCCCTCCCTTCGCTGAGCGGTAGTATCGGCACTATAGCAAACGTCTGTATCCATGTCAATAGCGAACAGCGGCAGCGGCGACAGATTTCCGCATTTTATGCTATAGTATCGCCAGTGCGGCGCCCCGGCGCCGCCTTCCTGCTGTAAGGGGAACGAACGTGGCGGACGGCGTATTGCACGAGATCATGGCGCAGCGGCTGGCAAAGCTGCGGGCGCTGGAGGCGGAGGGGCGCAATCCCTTCCTAGTGACGGAGTATCGGCGCACGCACCTGGCGAAGGAGATCCTCGAGAATTTCGAGGCGATGGAGCACCAGACGGTGCGCGTGGCCGGGCGGGTGATGAGCCGCCGCGGCCAGGGCAAGGTCACCTTCATGCACCTGCAGGACGCCTCCGGGCAAATCCAGGGGTTTTTCCGCTTCGACGACCTGGGCGCGGACGCCTACGAACGCCTGAAGCTGGTGGATATCGGCGACATCCTGGGCATCGAGGGCTACGTCTTTCGCACGCGCACGGGGGAAATCTCCGTGCATGTCAGCAGCTTCGACATTCTCACCAAAGCGCTGCGCCCGCTGCCGGAAGAATGGCACGGGCTGAAGGACGTGGAGACGCGCTACCGCCGGCGCTACGTGGACCTGATCGTCAACCCGGAGGTGCGCGAGACCTTTATCGCGCGCAGCCGCGCCGTGCAGGCCCTCCGCGCGCTGCTCGACGGCCGTGGCTTCCTGGAGGTGGAGACGCCGATGATGCAGGCCATTCCCGGCGGCGCCGCCGCGCGGCCCTTCATCACCCACCACAACGCGCTGGACATTGACCTGTACCTGCGTATCGCCCCGGAGCTGTACCTGAAGCGCCTCATCGTCGGCGGGCTGGAGAAGGTCTACGAGATCAACCGCAATTTTCGCAACGAGGGCATCAGCACCAAGCACAACCCCGAATTCACCATGCTGGAGGTCTACGAGGCCTACGCGAATTTCGAGGACATGATGCGCCTGTGCGAGGAGCTCTTCGCCGCCGCCGCGCTGGCGACGCGGGGCACGCTGGTCTTCGCGTACCAGGGGCAGACCCTTGACCTCACCCCGCCCTGGCGGCGCATCTCGCTCTTCGATTCGCTGCGCGAATTCGGCGGCATTGACACGTCCAAGCTGCGCGATTTCGCGTCGGCGCAGGCGCTCTGCCGCGCGCTGGGGGTGCACGTGGACGAGCGCGCCACCCTGTCCACCCTCATCAACAACCTCTTCGAAGCATTCGTCGAGGAGCAGATCGTGCAGCCCACCTTCATCACCGATTTTCCCACCGCCATCTCGCCATTGGCCAAACGCCGGCGCGACGACCCGGAGATGGCCGAGCGTTTTGAGGTCTACGCCGCCGGGCGCGAGCTGGCGAACGCCTTCAGCGAGCTGAACGACCCCCTTGACCAGCGCGTGCGGTTTGAAGAGCAGGTGCGCGAGCGCGCCGCCGGCGACGAAGAAGCCCACCCGATGGATGAGGACTACCTCCGCGCCCTCGAATACGGCCTCCCCCCCACCGGCGGCCTCGGCATCGGCATTGACCGCCTGGTCATGCTCCTCACCGACAGCCCCAGCATCCGCGACGTCATCCTCTTTCCGCAATTGAAGCCGGAGAAGGGGACGGAGGAGGAGGACGAGGCGTAGGGGGCGAGCCGGCGCGGATCCCCCTCCGTCCCCGGTAACACTAGAACTCGTTCGTAGTGAGGCACGCAGCGGAGCGGAGTGCCGTTCAGTTATGCAATCGGTACGTTTTCCCATACTCGCACGGCACTCCGCTCCGCTGCGTGCCTCACTACGAACGGGATGGTTTGGTCACCTGGCCTGTATGCGCATGCCACCCGTTTCGCGAAAACGCATAAAAGCCATCGGGGAGTAACAGGGGTAGTCGCCCATCGTACTCGAACCCAACCAGCCCGTCCCCACCGCTCCACGACGCCCCCGGCAGGAACCCGCTCCCTTTCGGCGAAGGTTTCCCTGGTCATTACAGATGACCACGGCTCACTCGCACACCGGAGGCTCCCATGCGCAGCACCCTCCAGCTCACCTGCGTGAACGGCCGCACCCTCGTCAGCATTGACGGCGTGCCGCGCAACCTGGCGATGTATTCGCCGCCGGCGATGGGCCGGCCGGACTTTGACCCGGTGTGGCGCGCGTGCGTGCGCCGCTTCGCCCGGCACGATTTGGACATCTACCTGATGAGCGTGCCGCAGCGCTGGGAGCACAAGTTCACGCAGGACAATTTCTGGGAGGGCGACACCATCTTCGCCGCGCCGCAGCACCTCTCGCTGGAGAAGCTGGACGAGGGGCCGGCCTTCGTGCTGGCGCAGCGGCCCGATGCCTACCTCATCATCCGCTTCCAGGCGCGCCCGCCGCAGAGCTGGTATGATCTGCATCCGGAGCAGTGCGCCGTGCTGGAGACCGGCGAACGCCAGCGCCACCCGTCGCTCGCCTCCGACCTGCATCAGCACCTGGCCGCCGACTATTGCGCCGCCTACATCCGCTTCTGCCTGTCGCGCCCGTGGGGGGGCCGCTGCCTGGGCTTCATCAACTACCACCTGTGCGAGGGCTCGCACGGCCCGCTCTGCGGCGGCTGGCTGTACGACCACAGCGAGATCATGGTGGCGCGCTGGCGGCGTTTTTTGACGGAGCGCTACGGCGACGATGCGGCGCTGCGCCGGGCGTATGGCGACGACAACCTGTCGCTGGCGACGATCGGCGTGCCGACCGATCGGCTCAACGGCCCGCGCCGTGACGTGGCGGCGCTGCTTTACTGGCAGGACGAGCGGGAGAACCGCCCGCTGCGCGACTGGTTCCTGCTGCAACAGACGCTCTACGCCGACCTGCTCACCCGGCAGGCGAACGCCTCGCGCGAGGCCGGCGGGCCGCACTGCCTGCAGTTGCACGACACGCTGAAACTGCCCATGCAGGGGTGGTCCAATCACGGTTTCTTCAGCATGGCGGACTCCTGGCCCATCGTCTACCCGGAAACCGCCGCCGGCTCCGGCAATATGGACGTGACGGCACTGCTGGCGCTGCCCGCCATTGACGGCCTCTGCACGCCGTATGACTACCAGGCCCGCGGCGCCGGCGGCATCTTTGAGCCGGAAGGCATCGCCGACAGCACCGCCTTACGCGGGGACAAGCTCTTCTTCGTGGAGCAGGACATCCGCACCTACGCCGGCGGCGTGCGGAACTGCGGCATGACGCGCGACCTGCGGGAGTTCGCCGCCGTCACCTGGCGCGACCTCGCCACCGCGCTCACCCGCGGCTTCATGAACTACCTGACCGATCATAACGCCGACTATTATAGCGACCCGCCCATGCACGACGTGGTGGCGCGGCAGCTGGCGGTGCTGAAAGCCTCGGTACACTGGCCGCACGCGGCCGTGCCCGGCATCGCCATGATCCTCGACGAGCGGGCCAGCCTGGAAACGAACGGCAGCGGCCACGTGATGAACGAGGCGATCATGTGGGAGCAGAAGCAGGGTATCAGCCGCTGCGGCGTGCCGTACCGCATCTACCTGTGGGATGATCTGGCGCGCGACGATTTTCCCGCGCACCGCGTGCTCTACTTCCCGAATCTCTACCGGGTGGATGACGCCCGGCTGGCGCTGCTGCACGAGAAAGTCTGCCGCGATGGCCGGGTGATCGTGTGGGGACCGGGGTCCGGCATCAGCGACGGCCGCACCATCAGCGCCGACCACGCGGCGCGGCTGACGGGCTTCCAGTTCAGCTGTCAGCGGGTGAACTACCCACGGCGGGTGCAGCTCTGCGACTTCACCCACCCCATCACCGCCGGCCTCCCCGCCGACACCATCTACGGCGGCGCCGCCAGCTACGGCCCGGTGCTCTACCCGACGGACGGCGCGCCGCTCGGTTGGGCCTGGTCGAAATTCGGCGGCGACGACGTGGGGCTGGCGCTGAAATCGTTCGCGGGCTACCACGCCCTCTTCACCACCGCCGCCCCGCTGCCGGCGGCGCTCTGGCGCGGCATCGCCCGCTTCGCCGGCGCGCACATCTACTGCGAGGAAAATGACGTGCTCCTCGCCGACAGCAGCCTGCTCGCGCTGCACTCGCTGAAGAGCGGCCCGCGCCGCCTCGCCCTCCCCGGCCCGCGCCGCGTCACCGACCTCATCACCGGCGCCCTCGTCGCGGATCGGACGGCGGAGATCCGCTGCGCGCTGGACGCCCCGGAGACGAAATGCTACCTGCTGGAGGAGGCGTGACCCATCATTGTCCCGGCAGGGTGAATCTGGTACAATGAACGACACGCGCCGGTAGCTCAGTTGGATAGAGCATCAGACTTCGGATCTGAGGGTCGGGGGTTCGAGTCCCTCCCGGCGTACCACATTTTACACCAACAAATCTCCGCCCACCCCAATCTCGCCCGTTTCACGCGTAGAAACGCCCCGTTTCGCGCCCTTATCTGTTGACTGCCGCCCCCTCGATTTGAGCGTAAAATGCCTCGGATAGGGCGATTTTTCTCTGTTTCTGTGGGTCCGGAGATTTTCGCCCATACCTCGGCGCACCTAGTGAACGCGTGCTTACCACTGTTCCGCGTGTTGGGCCATTTTTCGGTGGCGGAAAAGGTATGGTATATTGGTCAGCAGCAATGTTGATGTGGAGATGATCAGATGCCGGTCACCAAGATCGTGAACGCCGGTGATGTGTTGCCGCCCAGCCTGGTGAAACTGATCCAGCAGAAGCTGGACGGACAGGGTATGCTGCTCTATGTGCCGGCGGTGAAAGATCGACAGGGACCACCGGAAACGCTGCTGGCGGTGGTGCGTTTGACGGAGGCGGGACGGTCGGCGGCGCAGATTGCCGCCGAGTTGCGGATCACCCCCCGGCAGGTTTGTCGCTTGCGCCGCCAGGCGCGCGAGCACCCGGAGGTGCTGACCGA